>CAKTWK010000001.1 GCA_934630735.1 uncultured Collinsella sp.
ACCCACGGTTACGCCATCCGCGTTCCACGTGCACTCAACAATAAAGTTGGTGGCATCGTTGGCTTTCGCGCCATTCCAACCGTCTAGATCGTCTTTTTGGAACACGTGGTGCCGATACAGCGGACGGGCGTTTTTCTGGACGTCCTTATAAGTACCGTACGTTGGATCATTGCTGGCGAGCTCTTTAGCCAGGCCGTTTGTCTCATCCCTATTGATAAAGTCGAACGAAATTAGTTTGCCCTTACTCCACGAATACGGATTGTTGAGCCCGTCGAGACCGACCACATCGCCCGTCGTTGCCGACGGGTCGTTGACCGTCACGTGGTACACGTTGATTGTCAGCCCCGTGATATTCGTAGTGTTGGCAACCTGCAGCTCAAACGCCTGGCCGCCGGCAGCGGGATCGCCATTGTCGCTCCGCACGCAAAACGCGCGCCGAACGGTCACGATGCCGTTGGAGTTTTTCACATCACCCCGTGACTCGTCATACGAAATCTCGATGGGCTCGATGCTCGTTTGGTTGGGACCCATGATCTTGAGCTGCGCGGGCGTTTGAATCTTGCCCACCGTAGACAGACTTTTGCTGCCCACAAACCACGAGAGCGATAAGCCGATGATAAGAGCGATTGCCGCCAGCAATATCAGGACCGCAAGGGCCTGTGCGCGGTGGCTTTCTATCCAATTGCGGGCATCGCCGAGGCGCGTTTGCATGGTGCTCATGAGCTCACGCCCTCCTGAGCGCTAATTCTAAGTTGGATGTATTTGACCTTATTGCCGATCTGCTCGTCGGCATTGTTGTACAGCGCCGAGCAGATGGCGGTGTCGTTGAAGGACATGTCAGCCGAAACCGCAGGAGCGTTGGCGGCTTCCACACTACTTGCCGTGCCGTAAAAGTAGTTCGCTTTATGCGCGTTCATATCTGCCTGCAGAGCGCCGTAGTCAGACTTTGCGTCGCCCGCCGCCGCAAACAGATTCTTGTAGTAATTCGTGTTACCCGTAAGGACGAAGTTTTGGAAGTACTCCGGCCACACCCAGTACAGGTCGATGGTGACGGCCTTTTTCGTTGGCTTGGTCACATCGCCGTTTTCGCAAAATACGCTCTTGTGAATCTCGATCTTGTTATCATCCACGCGCTTCGAGTAGTACCCATTCTGGTCGCAGCTCGTAAAGAACAGTACATGGCCCTTAACCAAGCCAAGGAGCGTCGCTGCCTTGGGCGCCAGCGTTCCCCCGTCCCCAACAACGTCATTGCCCGTGACTTTAAGCACGCGCGACAAGTTGATCGTGACCCCGTTCAGGTTATCCACCAGCGGCGTCACCGTAAACGTAATCTTGCCACGGGCACCCGGATACAGGGAGCCAGCGGACTCGTTGTTGAGGTTGGAACCCAGCGTTACCGTCATGGCGTCGGTCGTATCGAGCTTCGCAATGTTTTGCTTTTCGGCGTCTGTGCGCTCGTAATAGCCCACATGGGCGCCGTCGTCGCCTTCGCCTGCGGCGGTAAGGCTATAGCGCGCGGCTTTGGCCCCGATCGTACTCCCCGTGGCGCTCACTCGGTTATTCGCGGCAAACCAGGCCAGGCATGCAAAGATGGCAACGATAGCGGCCAGCACAAACAGACCGCTCACCAGGAAATCCTTCCAGAAATCCTTGAGGGTCCGCACGTGCTCGTCGGCAGCTTGGCGGTACTCGGCCACCGTCTTGTGCTGCTGGGGCTCGCTATGTCGGTCCATGCCACTCATCGCTTACGTTTGCCCTGCTTGCGGGCTTGCCATCCTTTTCCGCTCGGTCGCGTTTGTCCGTTGTTCGCAGGTAGAGAATTCAGACAGAACACAACACCGTACGATAAGGTAAAAGAATAGCATTGACCTGCGGTTTGCTCCACAACGCAAGCCTTAATGATGTCTTAAAAGTCAAATCCTTGGTGCAAGGGAACCAGGGGCGCTCTTATTGGTAAAAAGGCGGGGAGCACCGATAACGGCACTCCCCGCCCACTCAATACGCGATAGTTTTCTTGCTTAGAGCTCATTGGCCGCGTGATACGCCGTGCGGATGGCGCTCGCGATGTCGGCGGTGCGCTCGCCCGAGCAGTCGCCCACGCAGGTCACGGGCACCGTCACGCCGTCCAGGTCAAACGCGTTGGCCTTGGAGCCCACGGCCATCACCACGTAATCGCAGGCGATCTTCACCGGCTCCTCGGCGCCGTCCTCGGTGGCGCGAATGGCCTCCACGCCCTCGTCGGTAATGGCGGTCAGGCGGGTCTTCACGTGCTGCTCCACGTTGTGCTCTGCAAAGTCGCTCATGATCAGCGGCAGAATGGTCTCGGACTCGCCCGCGGCAATCTTGTCGAGCATCTCCACGATCGCCACCTCGCAGCCGTGCTGCAGCAAGTACTCGGCAGTCTCGGTGCCCACCAGGCCACCGCCAATGACGGCGACGCGTCCCGTAAGCTCCACCTTGCCGGCCAGCACGTCCCAGCTCGAGACGACCTTCTCCGAATCGGCGCCCGGAACGGGAATGACCACGTCGTGCGCGCCCACGGCCACAATCGCAGCGTCGGCGGCGTTGAGGTCCTCAGCGGTAGCGGCATGGTTGAGCTCGACCTTCACGCCCAGGCCGGGCAGAATCTTCTCGTAGTACTCGACCGAGCGCATAATCTCATCCTTGCGCGGAGGCGCGGCCGCCAGCACAATCTGGCCGCCCAGATGATCGCTCGCCTCGTAGACGGTCACGTCGTAGCCGCGCTTGGCCGCCACGCGCGCGGCCTCCAAGCCGGCAATACCGCCGCCCACCACGGCAATCTTCTTGTCGCCCTCGCCCGGCTTAATGGCGATGGTCGCCTCGTCGCCGTTCTCGGCATTGAGCACGCACGAAATGTACTTGCGGTTTTGAATCGCGTCGACGCAGCCCTTGTTGCAGTTGAGGCACTCGCGAATGGGCTCGCCCGTAGCGGCCTTCAGCGCAATGTCGGGGTCGCACATGAGCGAGCGGCCATAGGCGATGATGTCGGCCGTGCCGTCTTCCAGAATCTTCTCGCCGGCCTCGACCGAGACAACACGGCCGACGGTTGCCACCGGCACGGAGACCAGGGCCTTGACGCGCTCGGCCACCGGCAGCGTCCAGTTGTAGGGCATGGCGCCCATGGGCGGAATGGTGTCGCCCATGTTGCCGGTGTGGTTTGCCTGCGCGACCTGGATCATATCGATGCCCGCGCCCTCGAGCAGCTTGGCGAACTCACAGGCCTCGTCGGGCTGCAGGCCGCCCTTGCCGCGCGGCGTGCCGTCGGGGTTCTCCATGATCACGGGGAGCTTGTACTCCACCATCAGCTGCGGCGCGGCTTCCTTAATGGCAGCGACGACCTCCAGCGCGTAGCGAACGCGGTTCTCGAACGAACCACCGTACTCGTCGGTGCGCTTGTTGAGGATGGCAGAGCACAGCGAACCCACCAGACGGTCGCCGTGGACCTCGATGGCGTCGATGCCGGCCTGCTGCGCGCGGGCGGCCGAGGCGGCGATGGCCTCCTTGATCTGGGTGAGTTGCTCCACGGTGGCCTCGTTCACAAAGTGCTGCATGTCGTGGTGCAGCTTGGCGTAGGCCTGCTTGCGGATCTCGTTGGACTCGGCCATCTTGGCGGCGAAGGTCTCCTCGTCGCCGGCGGCCTTGGCCTCCTGCGCGGCCTTGGCGGCAGCCATGGAGCCCATGACCATGCGGCCGACGCCGGGCACATCGTACTCGGGGTGGAACAGCTGCAGCGCAACCTTGGCACCGTGCTTATGGACGGCGTCGGCCAGCGCTTTAAACGTGGGGATCTGGGCGTCGGTTGCCAACTTGGGCGTGGGGCTTGCGGTCATGACGGGGGCAACGTCGCCGATGACGATGTAGCTCACGCCGCCACGGGCCAGACGCTCGTAAAAAGCCAGGCTGCGCTCGCCGATGGAACCGTCGCGTTCCTCGTAGCCGGTGGTAAGCGGCGGGAACATAATGCGGTTCTTGAGCTCAAGGGGGCCAACCGTAATGGGCTGGAGCAGCTTGGATGCAGGTGCGGTCATGGACATTCCTCTCTTGTAGGCGCGGCGGCGATGATGCCGCGTAGTTGTCTAGAGGATATGGCATGGGAATACAACAGCGCAACGGAAATCGGCGGATAGCAGGTGGCGGCAGGTGGATGGGGCAGGGCGGCCCGTCGGTTTGTCTCGATCTGTAACAGTAAGACCCTATTTTGCCGAGCAACTGTTACAGATCGATACATTCCTCTCAACCCATCCCTAACAATCTAGATCTGTAACATCTAGACCCACTTTTGACCCCTACTTGTTACAGATTGAGACAAACCAATCTAGCCTGCCGAAAGATCTAAATCTGTAACAGGTACTCGGCAAAACCGGGTCTTGCTGTTACAGATCGAGACAAACGGGACCGCTCTGTCGGAAAATCTCAATCTATAACAACAACTCGGCAAAATCCGTCCCTCGTGTTACAGATTTAGACAAACGAAGACCGTCCTGCCGAAACATCTCGATCTGTAACACCTAGCCGCCCAAATCGGGTCTAGATGTTACAGATCGAGATGTTGTTTGAAAGGCCGAGAATTGGACCGAAAACACGGTCCCGGAATAACAAAAAAGCTCGCCGGCTAGGCCGACGAGCTGCAAGTTCTTGGTCGCGGGGGCAGGATTTGAACCTACGACCTCCGGGTTATGAGCCCGGCGAGCTACCAGACTGCTCCACCCCGCAATGTCTGGGCGCCTCATGTGCGCAAGAAAGAATATTACGTGGGAGTTCGGTAAACGGCAAGGAAAATCTCGTAGAGCATAATTCCTTCATATTTAAACCCCTCAGCCCATATCACCGTGAACAAATCGCAGCCTAGCGCCGTCGGCGGCGCGTATACAATGGTGCGCGTCCTTTTACGCCGACACCTGGAGTAGACATGCTGCTCGCTATCGATATGGGAAACACGCAGACGGCCATGGGCCTGTTTGACGGAAACGAGCTGGTGCAGTCGTGGCGCATGCCCACCGACCGCTCCTATACCGCCGACGAAATCCACGTGCGCCTGATGGGTTTCTTTAAGATGTACGGCCTTTCGCTCGACGCGGTCGACGCGATCGCCTTTGCCGGCGTGGTGCCGCAGCTCTCGCGCGAGTGGCACGCCGTGGCCGACCGCATTGCCGCGGACGCCATCGTCATCGGGCCGCAGACGGCCGCGGTGACCAAGCTGCGCGCGGCGCGTCCCCAGGCCGTAGGTGCCGACCGCGTCGCCAACGCCGTCGCAGCCGAGACCTTCTACGGCGCGCCGGCAATCGTGGTGGACTTTGGCACCGCGACCAATATCGACGTCATCGATGAGGACGGTTATTACATTGGCGGAGCGATCGCGCCGGGCATCCGCATCTCCATGGACGCGCTTGCCGCCCGTGCCGCCAAGCTCGCCAGCGTTCCGCTCGAGGCGCCCGAGCACGCCATCGGCCGCGATACCGAGGAGTGCATCAAGGTCGGCGCCGTGGTGGGCGCCGCTGCCATGGCCGAAGGCCTGGTCGCGCGCATGAAGCGCGAGCTGGGACGCGAGGACGCCACCGTTATCGCCACGGGCGGTCTCGCCGGCATCGTCGCCGATTCGACCGATGCCTTCGACGTGGTCGACGGACAGCTCACCATCAAGGGCATCTGCGAAATCTACCGCCGCATGCAGGAGCTGGGATAAGGCGGGGGCTAAAGTCGAGCACGCCCGATGCCACAGCCCCCACAAACGTTCGCCAAGCCTATTCCTCAAAAACGAAAATTTTTCAGTTTTGAGGAATAAGACCAAGATGCCACCCTGCAGTCACGCAAGAGCCCTCCCCGGCACAGGCCGAGGAGGGCTTCGCTGTCATCGTTATCTTTGAGCGCTGGCGCCCCGCGCTACAGCCCGCGAATGCGTACGGCCTCGGGCGGAAACTCCTGCTCGCCGGCATCGGTCTTGATAGTCGCGCGGCCCCAGATGTCCAGGCCCGCGAACACGCCCACCGCGAGTGGCAGGCCGTTGGGCGACACCGCCGCAACTTGGCGGCCCAGCAGCGGCACCATGTCGAAGTACTCGCCCAGCACGGGGGCCAGCGGACCGGCAGCGCCCTGCGGCGTGTTGGCAACAGCCGCCCAGGCGTCCACGCGGGTCAGCACGGCGGCGGCCAGTGCCTCGACCAGCGCTTCGTCAGCCACATCCACACCGAGCTCGCTCAGCGCCGAACGCTCAATATCCACCGTTGCGGCACCGAACATACCCGCGGCACCGGCGCCGCCGTTGACGGCGACGCGCGCACACGACGTCTCAAACGTGGGCGCGCCGCACACGATGTCACTCGGCCACTGGATGCCCACCTTGCCGGCAAGGCCCAGGCCCGGTGTCGACGCCGTGCCCACGAGCGCGTCCATCATGCCCATCGCCGCCACAAACGGCAGGCCGTGGAAGGCATGCATGTTCACGTCCGGCCGCACGACCAGCGAAAACGTCAACGACGCCTCGCCCGCGCTCCAAGCGCACCAGCCCGCGGACGCACCCTCGCGGCCCGCATCGCGCGCGGCGTCAAGCTCGGTACCGGCGGCTACAGCATTCGTCTCAATCATCTACATACGCCCCAATTCGCCCACGATATGGCCCACGCGGTCCTCGGGCTCCTTGACCTCGACACCGTTGTAGCGGAAGAACCGCGCCGGGTCGTGCATCAGATCCTCGAGCGGCACCAGCACAAAGTCGCGCTCGCCAATGAGCGGATGCGGCAGGCGCAGCTTTTTGCCGCCGTGGGTCTCGCCGTCCATCCACAGCAGATCCAGGTCGATGGTGCGCGGACCGTTGACCTTGGCTTTCTTGGAGCGGTCGCGCCCCAGCTCGGCCTCGATCTTCATGAGCTCGTCGAGCAGCACCAGCGGCGCCAGCTCGGTCTTGATCTCGATGACGGCGTTGGCAAACGCGTCCTGGCGCGTCTCGTAGGCCGGCTCGCTCTCGTAGATGCGCGAGCAGTTGGACACGCAGGTGAGCGGAATCTCGGCGATCATGTCGCGCGCGGCGCGGATGTTGTCGCAACGATGTCCCAGGTTGGAGCCCACGGCCACAAACGCACGGCGCGGCTGCGGCTTGGCGACAGCCCAGTAACCGTTCAGGAACTGCGCAAAGCCAGTGACGTCGTGCACGCGCACGATGTTGGCACCGGCCTGGATAGCGCCCAGGCACACGCCAAACGTGGCGGCATCGCGCGCGGCGGCCTCGGTCACGCCCGAGACGGAGCCCACGAAACGCTTGCGTGACACGGCGCACATGAGCGGATAGCCCAGCGACGCCATCTTGGCGGTCTCGCGCTGGATGACGATGTCCTCGTTGGCCGTCTTGCCAAAGCCCGGGCCGGGATCGATACAGATGCGGTCGCGCGATACTCCGGCATGGATAAGCGTGCGGGCCTGGTCGGACAGAAAGCCCATGACACGGCGCATGATGGGCGCCGAATCGGGCAGGGTGAAGCGACGGAGCTGAGAGGTGGGCACGTAGGCCTCCTCGCGGCGGGCGCTGCGGCGCATCATGGCCGCCAGGTGATCATTGGGCTCCGGCGCGGGCTCAGGGGTCGCGCCTGCCTCGGCAGCACGGGCGGCCTCTTCGGCGGCCGGTGCCTCCTGCTTCTGCTCGTCCGTGGGCTCGGGCGCGGGTTCCGGATCGCCAAACGGCAGCGAGGGCTGCACCACGCCACCCGGCAGCTTGGCCTCCGTCTTGGGCTCGCCCAGCAGCTTGCCACGGCGACGGCGGGCAGGCTTCTCGGCCTCGCGCGCGGCCTCGGCAGCCGCCTCGCGCGCCTTCTCGGCAACAAACGCCGCGGCAGAGGTATCGAGCTGCACCGTCGCGTGCGTGCGCGTGGGCGCAGCGACCTCGCCGGCGTGCATCACAATGACGCCGCAGGTGCTCGTCGCGACAAACTCGACCATCTTGGGGTCGGTGAAGCCCGTCACGTCGTTGACGATCGAGGCGCCGCAGCGCACGGCCGCCTTGGCAACCGCCACGTGGCGCGTGTCGATCGAGACGATGGCGCCCTCTTTGGCCAGCGCGCGCACCACGGGCAGAACACGGCGAGCCTCCTCGTCGGGGTTGACCGGGGTAAATCCGGGGCGCGTGGACTCGCCGCCCACGTCGATGATGTCGGCGCCGGCGTCGAGCATCGCCAGGCCGTACTCGATGGCGGCATCCGGGTCGAAGTGCTCCCCGCCATCGCTAAACGAATCGGGCGTCACGTTGAGGACGCCCATGATGCGCGGACGGTCAAAGCTGAGCTCGTACTTTCCGCACCGCCATGTCTTGCTATCGTTCGCCATGAACATCCTCCTCAAATGCCCGCGCCGCCGCGCTCGGGCGCGGGCGGCGGGGTCGCTTTGCAATTAGTCTTTCTATTGTATCCGCGCACACGGGCTAGAACACAAACGCGGCCGCGATGTCGCAAGAAATCAGCAGGTCGGCATTTGCATCCTGATCGGTGGGAGCAAGATTGCAAATGGCCAGCGTATCGCCGGTAAAGTAACGCGTAAGGCCCGCCGCCGGATACACCACGAGCGAGGTCCCGCCCACAATGAGGGCATCGGCCGCGGCGATGGCGGCAACGGCGCCGGCCAGCACATGCTCGTCGAGCGGCTCCTCGTAGAGCACCACATCGGGCTTAATGCGCCCGCCGCACGCAGGACACACGGGCACACCCGCGGCGTCCTCGTGCTCGCGCGAGCAAATCCACTCGGCGCCATAGACCGCGCCGCATGACTGGCAAATGTTGCGATGGACCGAGCCGTGCAGCTCAAACACGCGCCGCGAGCCTGCCATCTGATGCAGACCGTCGATATTTTGCGTCACTACGGCATTTAGCTTGCCAGCGTGCTCCAGCTCGGCCAACTTGGTGTGGCAGCGGTTGGGCTTGGCGCTAAGCGCGATCATCTTGGTGCGGTAGAAGTCGAAAAACTCGGCCGGATGCGCCTCATAAAAGCTATGCGAGAGCATGGTCTCGGGCGGATAGGCAAACTGCTGGTGATACAGGCCATCCACGCTGCGAAAATCGGGGATGCCACTCGCCGTGGAAACACCCGCGCCGCCAAAGAAGACCACGCGCTTGTGGGTGCCGAACAGCTCCGCCAGCGCGGCGGAGGCCTGCTTGGAATCCGTTATTGCCTGCGTCATATGAGTTCTCCGTCCTCGTTGGTCGGGCAGCGTTGGGCGACATCCCAGCACGCGGCCTTTGAATCAGCATGCGCGGAGCCTACCCCGCCCCTGTTGCGCTAATCTTAAGCCTGCCAACCCCGTCGAAAGGACACCATGCCTCAGACTTACACTTTTGCCTCGTGGAACGTCAATGGCCTACGCGCCGTGCTCAAAAAGGACCCGAGCTTTATCCATATCGCACAAGAACTCGACGTCGATATCCTGGCGCTGCAAGAGACCAAGCTGCAAGAGGGCCAGGTCGATATTGACCTGCCCGGCTATCACCAAACCTGGAGCTACGCCGAGCGTAAAGGCTATTCGGGCACTGCGGTCTTTAGCCGCCAGAAACCGCTGCGCGTGCTGCGGGCCGACGCACTGCTACCCTACGCCGGCGAGAGCGAGGCGGCCGAGCTCGTCGCCCAAGCCGCAACCGAGGGCCGCGTCTGCGCGCTCGAGTTCGACAAGTTTTGGTTTGTCGACGTCTACACGCCCAATGCCCAAAACGAGCTCGCCCGCATCGACGTGCGCATGGCCTGGGACGATGCCTATCGCGGCTTTTTGAGCGCGCTTGAACGCGAGACCGGCAAGCCCGTGGTGACCTGTGGCGACTTTAACGTGGCGCACGAGGAGATCGACCTTAAGAACCCCAAGTCCAACCGCG
Organism: uncultured Collinsella sp.; assembly: GCA_934630735.1. GTDB lineage: Bacteria > Actinomycetota > Coriobacteriia > Coriobacteriales > Coriobacteriaceae > Collinsella. The sequence continues at coordinate 9,861 of CAKTWK010000001.1, forward strand.
GCAACGCCGGCTTTTCGGACGAGGAACGCGGCAAGTTTACCGAGCTGCTCAACGCCGGGTTTACCGATACCTGGCGCGCGGCAAACCCCGACGTCGAGGGCGTCTACAGCTGGTGGAGCTACCGCTTTAATGCTCGCAAGAACAACGCCGGCTGGCGCATCGATTACTTCCTGGTAAGTGATTCAATCGCCGCAAGCGTTCGCGACACCGGTATCCGTGGCGATATATTTGGCAGCGACCACTGCCCCGTCACCCTCACACTAGAGCTCTAGCCCAACTGATCCCTTGGGGACGGAGGAAAAGGGATCATTTTCACCTCGCGAGGGCATCCACGCGGCCCACCCGCCACGAAGCTGGCCCATCTACTACGTTTAAGTCACCACCCTCAACCACAGCGAACAACGCAAAAAGAAAACCGCAGGTAGAAAGCCTGCGGTTTTTCATAAAACGCGGTCATGGTCGGGGGTATCAAGCTAAACGTAGTAGATGGGCCAGTTTCGTGGCAAGCGCCGTCAACTGATTCCTTGGGGACGTCTGGGGACGGAAGAAAACGGATCGATTTGGCTCTCTGAGGACCACGACGCCCGTCATATCAGCCGGCCATTCCAAAACTATGCCGGTTTACGGGGCTGAATCGCGAACCCCCAACCATACGCAATTCCGAGATAATAAAACCGCAGGTAAACGGCTTGCTCTATTTCGAAAAAAGCCGGTATGGTCTGCCTGTGCCAATCTAGCCCCGTAAACCGGCATAGTTTTGGAATGGTACTTCGGCAGTATTGATTCCCGCCCCGGCGCAACCAGCTCTACAGCCCGTATTTCACGACGACTCGGTTGATGCGACGACACCAGGGCTTGTAGAGGGCGGCCAAGAACACGCAGGTCGCGAGGCCGTGTGTGATATCGAACGGCACCGCCGTGGCAAGACGCGCCACGGCGCCCGCCCACGTGAGCGGCTGCACAAAACCGATGATGTCGTATGCGTTGATTACAACGCCGTAGAGCAGGCCCGATGCAAAGCCGTACGCCATCAGCGCCGGCATGCGCACGGTTCCATCCGCACGGTCGAACGCGCCCGCATGCGCCAGCGCGCCGCCAACATAGCCGACAAGCCCCCAGGCATACATCTGCCACGGCGTCCACATGCCCTGCCCAAAAAAGAAGTTGCTGGTCAGCGCCGCCAGCGCGCCGACCATAAAGCCGTTGCGACGCCCGAGCGTCGCCCCGGCGATAATGGCGATGGCGCTCACGGGTTTAAAGTCGGGAATGGGGCCAAACAGAATACGCCCCGCCGCGGCCAACGCTGCCAACACCAACGTGGGCATAATCTGGCGCAGGCCCGGTCGCGACGCCTCGTAGCCCGCAAAGAACAGCGCAATCACCAGCGCTACCACGACAAGCATGGCAAGCGCCGCCTGCTCAACGCCCGCCAGCAACGCCGCAACCATCACGGCCGGCACCACCAGCAGCAGCGGGATCTCCAGTTTTGTGAGTAGGCGCGCGACGCGATAATCCGTCATCCCATCACGCCCTATAAAACACGTTGTCGGCAAAGAAATCGGCCGGCGGCTCCATGCAGGCAACCTCACCGTCGAACATCATGGCAATGTCATCGGCAACCTGCTCGGCAAAATCCAGATCGTGCGTGGCCATGATGACGGTGCCGCCAGCCTTCGCATGGTCACGCAGGGCGCGAGCGATGATGCGGCGACTGGCCAGGTCTAGACCCTTGGTGGGCTCATCGAGCAATAGCAGCTCAGGGCCAATCAGAAGCAGCTTTGCCAACGCAAGTAGTTGGCGCTGTCCGCCCGAAAGATCGTACGGGTGGCGCCCATCCAGGCTCGACAGCCCCAGGCTCGCCGCGCACTCCTGCGCAACAGCCTCGTCATATCCGCAGGTCGAAGCCCATTCCATCAGCTCGTCGCGCACCGTCTCGGCAACCAACAACGCCTTGGGATTCTGAGGCAGCAGCGCTGCCGAGGCCGCCCCGCGCTCCATATGCCCACGCTGCAACTTGACCGTCTTGGCCAGCACCGAAAGCATTGTCGACTTGCCGCAGCCGTTACCGCCCACAATCGCATGCACCGCGCCAGCCGAGAACGCCGCATCGAGTCCGCGCAGCACCCAGCCGGTAGCTCGGTCGTAGCGAAACCAGCCCTCGCGAATAGCTGCCGCCGCGCTCGTCGCCGCCCCCTGCGCGGGCCGGCAAGAGTCCAAAGCCAAAAGTCCCTCGCGACTACCCAAACTCGCCAGGTCAGCCACCTCGCGCACGCGTCCGCCTTCAATCCGGTACGCGCACGTCGCGTATTCGAGCATTGGACGCGGCTGGTGCGTTGCCACGACAACCGTGCAGCCCAACTCGCGATTCACGCGGAACAGCGCATGCAGAAAACTCTTCTCGGCAACGGGGTCCAGTTGAGACGTGGGCTCGTCGAGCAACAGCACGCGTGGGCGCAACGCCAGCACAGCTGCCAGCGACAGCAGCTGTTTGCGTCCGCCCGAAAGTGTATCGGTATCGCGATGGAGCCAATCCTCCAGCCCGAAGAAATAGCTGGTCTCGGCTACGCGACGGCGCATCTCGTCGCGTGACATGCCTAAGTTTTCCAGGCCAAACGCCATCTCGTGCCACACGGTTTCGCACACGATCTGGTTCTCGGGGTCCTGAAACACATAGCCCACGCGCTCCGCGGACGCCCGAACATCCATGTCGGCAACGCTCTCGCCCAGCACGCGCAGCTCGCCAGAGCATTCGCCCGTCGGCGAAATCTCGGGCTTGAGCAGCGAAAGCAGCGTCGACTTACCCGACCCGGTACCGCCAACGAGCAGCGCAAACGCCCCTTGGGGAACACGCCAATCAAGCTCCTCGAACACTGGCGCCTCGGCCCCGGGGTATGCAAAGCACAGACCCCGCACCTCAATCGCCGGCGTATCCGAGCCGCACACCATGCCCGCCATCATGCTTCCGTCCAACCGGGTCATCAGCCAAACCTCTTCTCGTCAATCGCGTGCAACACACAGGGCAGCGCCATCCAGGCCGCGTATACAACATAGCCTGGCCACGGCGCCGGCACCGATAGCTGCGGGTAAAACGAATACTGCGTCGTCGCGGTCCACGCCGCTGCCGTCGTGGCCACGCCAAACAGCGCAAGCCCAACCAGCGCGGCAACATCGCCGCGCCCCAGCCGATACCGCGCGTACGTCGTGCGACGCGTCGCGGCGCCCCATCCACGGGAGCGCATGGCGTCCGCGCGCTCCAGCGAATCCTCCATGCCCCAGCCCATCAACACGCTCGACGCCCGCAGGCGCGAGCGCACGGGGTCGGCCGGCGCGCGGCCAGGCACATCAATCGCATCCTGCACCGCCAGCACCGTACGACCGCGGCGCAAAAACTGCGGGATAAGCCGCATGCACATCGAGATCATGAGCGCGATCACCGGCGCGGCGTTACCCAAAAGCGCAAGCACCTTGTCGTATTCGAGCATCGATGCCGCCGCCTCAAACCACAGCACGCTCGCCACAAACAGCCCGCCCATGCACAGGCCGTAAACCATGCTCTCCAGATACACCGCACGCATGCCAATACGGAACAGCTCCGTCGAGCCCGAGGCGCTAAACAACGGATTGAGCACCGCGATGATCAAAATCACCGGCAGCTGCCAGCGAAGCGCCCCCAACGTGCGCGCGGCGCCGCGCGTCGCAAGCCCGTACGCCAGCCCGCCCGCAAGCGACAGCGCAATCAGCACCGGCTGCATCGAGAACATGGTGAGTCCCAGCGTCAGCACCATGTAGAGCGCCGGCACCGCCGGATGCGACATCGAAAATGCCGCGACGGGTTCGTTGCCCGATTCCTCTCGCATGATATCCACGGGCACCTCCCACCCCTCGCGCAAAACGCCAACGCCGCAGGGCCGCCGCCATGCATAACCAGCGCAAACACCACGCCGGCGGCAGCGACATCGGCCGCCACGCGTCAATCGCTACGCGCTCATCATATGCCTGCGGTATCATATTGCGCCGTGTATCGTTTCCAAACACACGTCTCTATAACGTAACAGGAGATCACATGGACGCAACCGCAATTATCCTCGCCGCCGGCGAGGGCACCCGCATGAAGTCGAACCACTGCAAGGTTTCGCACAAGATCCTGGGTAAGCCCATGGTCCAGTGGATCGTCGACGCCACCATCAAGGCCGGCTGCAACCGCGTCGTGGTTGTCATCGGCAGCCACGCCGACGAGATGCGCGCCCTTATCGACGGCGCCTATGCCAACAGCGCCACCAAGGTCGAGTGCGTCGAGCAGACCGAGCGCCTGGGCACCGGCCACGCCGTAAAGGTCGCGCTCGAGGCCTGCGGCATCACGCAAGGCCCCGTCGTCGTGCTCAACGGCGATCTGCCGCTCATCACCGCCGACACCGTCGCCAAGTTCGCGCAGACCGTCGCTACCGGCGAGCTCGCCTGCACCGTCATGACCATGACCCCGCCCTACCCCTTCGGCTACGGCCGCATCAAGCTGGGTGCCGACGGCCAGATTGAGCGCATCATCGAGCAGAAGGACTGCACGCCCGAGCAGGCCGCCACGCTGCTCGAGTGCAACGCCGGCTGCTACGCCTTCGACGGCGCGCAACTCGCCGCGCACATTGACGAGATCGGCAACGACAACGCGCAGTCCGAGTACTACCTGCCCGACATGCTCGAGATCCTCAAGGGTCACGGCCAGGCAGTCTCCATCTTCCACTGCGACGACTACCGCGACGGCCTGGGCGTCAACAGCCGCATCCAGCTCGCACAGCTTACCGCCATTGCGCGCGACCGCATCAACGAGCACTGGATGGCCGAGGGTGTTACCTTCATCGATCCCACGCAGGCCTGGATCGGCCCCGATGCCGTTATCGGCCGCGATACCGTCGTGTGGCCGCAGACGCACCTGATCGGCCACGTCACCGTGGGCGAGGAGTGCCAGCTCGGCCCCAACAGCCGCCTCACCGACACCACCGTCGGCAGCGGCTGCACCATCGATGAGACCATCGCCATCGAGGCCGTCATCGAGAACGGCGTCGACTGCGGCCCGCGCGCCTACCTGCGCCCGGGTACCCATATGCTCGACGGTTCCAAGGCCGGCACGCACGTGGAGATCAAGAAGTCCACGATCGGCGAGGGCTCCAAGGTGCCGCACCTGTCCTACATCGGCGACACCACCATGGGCTCCGGCGTCAACGTGGGCGCGGGCTCCATCACCTGCAACTACGACGGCGTGCACAAGCACAAGACCGTCATCGGCAAGGATGCCTTCATCGGTTCCGACACCATGATGGTCGCGCCCGCCCAGATTGGCGACGGTGCGCTCGTGGCCGCCGGCTCCGTCATCACCGAGCCGGTCCCGGCCGACGCACTCGGTCTGGGTCGTGCCCGTCAGGTAAATATTGAGGGCTGGGCCGCCGATTACCGCCGCCGCCTGCACGAGGACGACGAGGTATAACGTTTTATCAAGCATCTAAGGAGCTGTTCCCATGGGGACGGCTCCTTTTTCTATGCTGACCTGCGCGGCCAGATGAGTGGTCGGTTCGTGTCCGTTGACGGTAAAGACGTTATCAAGACTCGATAAACCCCGCCGCGCGGTTACAATGCAACAAGGCATCTATATGGCATTCGATATAAAGGAGAAGGGTAATGCCGATTAATGATCCCGAGAAGTCGGAGAATATGCGCAAGTCCATCCGCGTGTATTCCGGTTCCTCCAACCGTCCCCTCGCTCAGAAGATCGCTGAGTACCTTGGGGTCGAGCTTTCGGGCCTTACGCTAAAGCAGTTCGCCAATGGTGAGATTTACGCCCGCTACGACGAGACCGTCCGCGGCGCCGACGTCTTCCTGATTCAGTCCGTGGCCGGCGGCAACGTCAACGACATGCTCATGGAGCTGCTCATCGCCACCGACGCTGCCAAGCGCGCATCCGCCCGCTCCATCACCGCCGTCATCACCCACTACGGCTATGCCCGCCAGGACCGCAAGGCCGGCCCGCGCGAGCCCATCACCGCCCGCCTCGTCGCCAACCTGCTCGAGCGCGCCGGCGTCAACCGCATCATCACCCTCGACCTGCACCAGGGCCAGATCCAGGGCTTCTTCGATATCCCGGTTAACCACCTGTCCGCGCTGCCGCTGTTTGGCCAGTACTACAACAACATGCACTTCGACACCGACAACCTGGTTGTCGTCTCCCCCGACGTGGGTCGCGCCAAGGCCGCCAAGAAGCTGTCCGACATGCTCGGCTGCGACCTGGCCATCGCCCACAAGGGCCGTCCGCGCCACAACGCCGCCGAGGTCATGGGCATCATCGGTGACATCAAGGGCAAGACCTGCGTCATCAACGACGACATGATCGACACCGCTGGCACCCTGTGCGCCAACGTCAAGGAGCTCAAGGCTATGGGCGCCGGCGACATCTACGTCTGCGCCACCCATGGCATCTTCTCCGGTCCGGCCATCGAGCGCCTGAACGATGCCCCCATCGTCGAGTGCGTCGTCACCGACGCCATCCCCGTCGAGGTCGGCGGCAAGATCAAGACCATCTCGGTCGCCGAGGAGTTCGCTCAGGCCATCTCCGCCGTTTACCACGAGGAGCCCGTCTCCACGCTCGTCGGCGGCGACTTCGCGCTGTAGTCGCTCGACCCTCGCATCCCTCCGGAAGCCCTGGACACGCCTGCGGGGTTATCACGCGAACGTCCTCGCCGCTTTGCGGCTGCGGGATGTTCGCTTTGATAACCCCTCCCGGCGTGTCCGGGGCTTCCTGCTGTCTCGGGGCAGCTGTTTTCTGAAATGACTTTGCTGCAACCTTTCCTCGCCTTCGGCGGGCGTGGTAGCCTTTGTCGTTGATTGAACTTTTGTGTAACGGAAGGATAAATATGGCAGCTGCACAGCCGCTTAAGATTCGCATGGTTGCCGGACTTGGCAACCCGGGCGATGAGTATGCCGAGACCCGCCACAACGCTGGCTTCAAAGCAGTCGACGAGTTGGCCCGTCAGGCCGGCGTCACGTACTGGAAAAACCAGGCCGGCGCCGAGGTCGCGCTCATCAACATCAACGACCCCGAGGAAGAGGGCGGCAAGCGCCAGATTGTGCTGGTCAAGCCGCAGTCGTACATGAACACCTCGGGCGGCCCCATCTCCAAGCTCTGCCGCGAGTACAAAATCAAGGCCGAGGAGCTGCTCGTGATCCACGATGAGCTCGACATTCCCGCCGGCGACGTACGTGTTAAGGTAGGCGGCGGCCACGCCGGCCACAACGGTCTGCGCTCCATCATCGACAAGATGGGCAGCCGCGACTTTAGCCGCATCCGCACCGGCATCGGCAACCCTCCCGGCAAGATGGCCGTGGCAGACTATGTGCTCAAGCAGCTGCGCGCCCGCGAGGCCGATGACTTCCAGGACACCTGCGCCCGCGCCGCCGACGCCGCAGGTCTCGCCATCGTGCATGGCGTGATCTATGCCCGCGACCACGTCAACGGCGCCGCCTCCGCCAACGGCAAGCACTAAAACCTACCATTTAGGGACAGGTTTGTTTTGGCAGGTTTTATCTGCGGAAACGCCGCGACGGCCGCACCGCAATAAACCCTGCGCCGCAATACATATGCAGCGCTCCAAAGGGGGCCGGCCTCACCGATGTGCGAGGCCGGCCCCCTTTGCCGTTTTGCCTGATAAAACCTGCCAAAATAAACCTGTCCCTTTTTGGTAGGTCACTTTTCCCGACCGCCGAAGACACACGTAAGCGACATGTCCATGAGGGTATAATTTGCACCGTATGTCTGCACAACGCCTGTGCGCGTACGGTTTTATTCGGGCTACCGTCCATTTCCGTGGAGGCACGGTTCGGCGGCCCTAACAAGAGAGGGGTTCTATGTATAAGATCCTGGAGAAGACGCAGTTCTCGGAGAAGGTGTTCAAGTTCCGCATCGAGGCGCCTGCAATCGCCAAGCATGCGCACGCTGGACAGTTCCTCATGGTTCGCGCCAACGAGACGGGCGAACGTGTCCCGTTTACCCTGGCCGGCTGGAACGGTGACGAGGGCTGGGTCGAGTTCATCTTCATGGTGATCGGCAAGACCACCGAGATGCTTTCCACCTACGAGGCCGGCGAGTCACTGCGCGACGTCGTGGGCCCGCTGGGCGTTCCCACCGAGATGGCCGAGGGCCCCTGCGCCGTCATTGGCGGCGGCGTCGGCCTGGCAATTGCCTTCCCGGTCGCCAAGCACCTGGTCGAGACCGGCCACGAAGTGCACGCCATCATGGGCGCCCGCACCAAGGACCTCCTGCTCATGGAGGACCAGTTCCGCGAGCTCCTCGACGAGGACCACATCCACATCACCACTGACGACGGTTCCTACGGCGAGCAGGGCGTTGTCACCGCTCCGCTGGAGCGCCTGCTGCAGGACAAGGCCGTGAGCCAGGTCTTCTGCGTCGGCCCCGTTCCGATGATGAAGTTCTCGACCCTCACCGCCCAGAAGTACGACACACCCATCACCGCGTCCCTCAACCCCATCATGGTTGACGGCACCGGTATGTGCGGCTGCTGCCGCGTCGAAGTGGGCGGCGTGACCAAGTTCGCTTGCGTCGACGGCCCCGACTTCGATGCCACCCTGGTCGACTGGGATGACCTTCGTGCCCGCCAGGCCGCTTACCGTTCCGAAGAGGGCGCGTCCCTCAAGGCCTATGAGGAAAAGAGCTGCGCATGCCACTAGTTAACGGTCGTTTCGTTGCCGATATGAAGTCGCCCCGCACCCCCGATAACGAGGAGCCGGCTGCCGAGCGCGCCTGCGACTTCCGCCCCGTCGACAAGGGCTTCACCGAGGAGATGGCGCTGGCCGAGGCCGAGCGCTGTCTCAACTGCAAGAAGCCGTTCTGTGTTGAGGGTTGCCCCGTCAACATCAACATCCCCCGCTTTATCGAGCAGATCCGCGCGAAGGACTTCGGCGGCGCCCTCGATACCATCCGCGAGGACTCTATGCTTCCCGCTATCTGCGGCCGCGTCTGCCCGCAGGAGAACCAGTGCGAGGGCAAGTGCATCCGTGGTAAGAAGTCCGAGCCCGTGGCCATCGGCCAGCTCGAGCGCTTCCTGGGTGACCGCCCCGAGCTCGCCTCCACGCCCAAGATGGCCCCCAAGAACGGCAAGAAGGTCGCCGTCGTCGGCTCCGGCCCGTCCGGCATCACCTGCGCCGGCGAGCTCGCCCGTAACGGTTTTGACGTCACCGTCTTTGAGGCCTTCTTTACCGGCGGCGGCGTGCTGGTCTACGGCATCCCCGAGTTCCGTCTGCCCAAGGCGGTCGTCAAGCGCGAGATCGACGGCCTGGAGGACATGGGCGTCAAGTTTGAGTACAACTCCGTCGTGGGCAACATGGCCACGGCCGAGGAGCTGTTCGAGCAGGGCTTCGACGCCATCTACGTGGCGACCGGCGCTGGCCTGCCCAAGTTCCTCAACGTCCCCGGCGAGAACCTGCCCAACGTCTTCTTCGCTAACGAGTACCTCACCCGCGTGAACCTGATGAAGGCCAACAAGTTCCCCGAGTACGACACCCCCACCAAGCACGGCAAGAACGTCGTCGTCTTTGGTGGCGGCAACGTGGCTATGGACGCCGTCCGTACCGCCAAGCGCCTGGGCGCCGAGCACGCCATCATCGCCTACCGTCGTACCGAGGACGAGATGCCCTGCCGTCGCGCCGAGCTGCACCATGCTAAGGCCGAGGGCGTCGAGGTTCTGCCGCTCGTCTCCCCGCTCGAGTTTGTCGCTGGCGAGGACGGCTCCGTGTGCGCCGTCAAGGTCCAGAAGATGGAGCTCGGCGAGCCCGACGAGTCCGGCCGCCGTCGCCCGGTGCCCATCGAGGGCGCCATCGAGGAGATCCCCTGCGACGTCGCGATCTCGGCTATCGGCACCAACGCCAACCCCTTCGCTGCTAAGATCGGCGGCAAGATGGAGCTCAACAAGTGGGGCTACATCGTCGCTGACGAGGAGACCGGCCAGACCACCGATCCCCGCATCTGGGCCGGCGGCGACATCGTCACCGGTGCCGCTACGGTCATTCTGGCGATGGGTGCCGGCAAGAAGGCTGCCGCTTCCATTACCAAGAGCCTGCTGGGCGAGTAATCACCTACAGCGCTAGCCACCAAACGGCAAAGTCCCCGTCGAGCACACGCCCGGCGGGGACTTTTTCTATGCCGACCGCCCCAACCACCACGATGGGGACAGGCACCTTTGTGATGGTTTTGGACTTGCCCAGTCGTTTTGTCTCGATCTGTAACACCTGGAGCCCGTTGAGCCTTGTAGTTGTTACAGATCGAGATATTGCTCCAACCGCCTCCGCTTTGTCTCAATCTGTAACAGTTAGAGGCCAAATTCCTCGCTACATGTTACAGATCGAGACGTTAGGTTGGCTGCCATTCGGTTCATCTAAATCTGTAACACCTGGAGCCGTTTTGGGCAGCTTGGTGTTACAGATTGAGATTTTCCTAAAGCCGAGAACGAGAGCCGTCGCCAAAACCTAACGCTTGCGGCGCTTGGTCGCAGCGATGCCTGCCGCGGCTACGGTTGCGCCGGCGATGCCCAGGGCGGCGACCGTCATCGCGGCGGAGTCACCCGTGCTGGCGAGCTCCGTGCCTCCGGACTTCTTGCCGTTCTCGCTCTTACCCTTGGACTTACCCGTCGTCACCGTGGTCGTCGTCGAAGTCGAACTGCCCGCAGGGACCCCGCCACCACCAAAGCCATCCGTACCGCCACCCTGCTCGCCGCCGCCAGGCGTCGGCTTGGATTCCGGCTTGGGCCCGGGCTCCGGCTTGGGCTCGGGTGTCGCCTCATCGGTGACCGTAATCGTAATGTTCAGACGCTCGGAATACTCGCTGTACGACATGCCAAGGCGCTGCGCCGCAATGCGCACATACATGTTGCTATCGAGCGCAATAGGCTCGGTGTACTTTACGCGGCCTTCGTCACGGCAGGGGCAGGTGTCGTTGGTGGTGTACCAAATCGTCGTGCCATCCTCGGCCGAAAGCTCCAGCTTCGTGCCCTTGGGCACCGTAATGTAGTTCTCCTTGGGCGACCATGCACCAAACGTCGTCGCACCAATCGTCGCCACCGGTCGCGCCGGTCGCACTGCCTCGGCAGACACGCGAACGTCGATCTGCTTGGACAGCGCCGTGCCGTCCACCGCCGCCGTCAACGTCGTCAAACCGGGCAGAGCACCATGCAGCGCAAACGTCGCCGCGCCATCCTCGCCCGTCACGGCCTGGGTGGCATCGACAGAGCAGATAGCCGATGACTCCAGCCCAACACTAACCTTGGCGCCCGCAAACGGCTTGCCCGCCTTATCGGTCACGTGCGCCACCAGCTCAAAATCACTGCCCTCAAGCATGGTCACAGCCTGCTCCACGTTGAGCTTGAGCTTGTCGGCACGAACGCCCACGACAAGCTCGCCACTTGCCCAGCGCGCCATGGCCGTGCCGGCGTAGTTGCGAGCACCGTCGAGCTCAAACGCCACCGTCGAGCCCGCCTCACGCGCATCGGCATAGCGAATACGCAGCACGCGCGACAGCGGCTTGCCATTGGGATCGTCCTGCTTGTCGAGCCACGTATACGTCACGTCGCCCAAGCCCTGCGCGCACAATGCGGCCAGGGCATCGTCGCTCGCATCCATATACTGCGTAAACTCAACCTCGACGCAATCGGTATAGGCATGGGCCGAAGCCACCTCGGGCGCCGCCGTCGACACCAAGCCAATGTTCACCTCAGTCTGAATCGGTGGCACGCGCAGCCAAGCCGAACGCGCCTCCTCATACCCGTCCTTGGTCACGCGCACCTGATACCAGCCGGTCGGCGTATTCCAGTTGTACGCACCGTCCGCACCCGTTGCAAGCGGATTGTCCTGCTCATACTCCTCGGCATCCCAACGCACGGCATTGGTACCGGCCGCATCGTCGGCGCTCCACAGCTCAACCGTCGCTCCTTCAACCGTATTAGACAGCAGGCCCTCGTACACCACGCCCGCAGGGTCGGGTGCCGCCTTGGCAGCCACGTTGCGATAACGCGCCTCAAAGATCGACTGCATCTTCTCGTCCGAAATCAAGCCGTCCTTGTTGGCGTTATAGACCTCGGCATCGGTCAGCTCGCCCCAGTTGACCGTAATACGATTCTGGCACGCGCGCTCCACCTGCTCGCAGGCAACATCGTAGGCGCATTCGGCATTGGTCAGCTTAATCGCGCGCTCCGAACCTACGCTGGTCGAAGCCGCGTCATAGGCAGCGCCCACCACGGTACCCGCCGAACCGGCCGTCAGTACGCCGGCGATTGTCATAATGGAGCCCACTGCCACATCGGTGCTGTCGTGGCAGAGCTGGCGATACAGCAGATCCTCAAACGCACGCGCCTTCTCCATGGCGTCGCGCAGCGCGTAAATGCACTTCCAGTCGTCCTCGGTCTTCTCGGGCTTGGCAAGCAAGCGCGTATGCTGAAGCTCATAGCCCTCGCGCTCGCCCTTCACCTTCTGCATACGGACGTTCACGTTCTCCCAGTTCTTGCTGGCATCGTTCACGCCGTAAATGCCGGTAAAGATGCCGATGCCCTGGGTCGCCGCGGGAAACGCCTGGCCGGCCGCCTTCCACGCATCGGTCTTAAAGACCTGTCCGAACATCTCGCACTCAATCTTATAGCTCTTGAGCGAACGGATCGTGCGAATGAGCTTCATATGGGCGCTCACGTCGCCGTTACGCTTCCAAGCCATAAGCCAGCCGCGAATCGTAGAGTTATTGAGGCTATGGACCACATTCCAGTTGTCGTACAGGTTGTCCAGAATGTCGCACTGCATAGCGATCGAGTTAAACAGAAGCGCCTGGTTCTTGTTGTTATTGGAGTTCTCGATAAACTCCGACTCGATATAGGCCGTCTGCTCGCCATCGGGCGCGGCGACCTTAAAGCCCTTGACGGTATCGTCGTCAGCCGCCTTGTAGCTCAGCGAGCTGCCGAGCGCCTGGCCCAAATCGTTAAACCCGCTCGTCGACTGGCCTTTGTACTCGCTGGCCTTAATGCCCGCACACTTGTTGAGCGCCGCAGCGCTTGCGTCATTCCAGCTTCCGTATTGGTTGAGCCGGCCGATACCCATCGACTGGCCCACCAGATCCTCGGCCTGCTGGGCAATAAACTCCGCTCGCGACGCATGGTCGACAAGCTCCTTGATGGCCTCCGCATCCGCAGCGTTTGAGCCCTGGGCCGCCGCAAGTTCCTGATACCAATCCTCGCTGGTACCATAAGCATCCTCAAAGATCATCTTGTCCACATTGACGCCGTAGCTGTCGCCCTGCTGGGTTAACAGCGCCGACGACCCGCCGACCGCAGCCTTGAGTTCGGCCGCAACCTGCGCGGCCTCGTCGTTGCCAGCATCATCACCCTCGCCGTCGCGGGCGGCAGGGGCGCGACGAGCCTTACGGGCGGCTCCACCTTGTGCTTCGCCCTCTTTGCCGTCCCCGTCCTCCTCGGCAAACGCATCGGCGACCATCTGGTCAATCGCGTCGTTGAAGGCCTCGTCGACATCGTTAAACGAGTTATCCATCATATACTCGTGCCACTGCTGCACGGCATTCGAGAACTCCTGCTGGCGCTCCTCGGCCGCGGCGGAATGCTTTTTGGCCGAAGCGTTGGCGTCAAAACTCAGCATGGTCATAAGCTGAGCATTGGAGATGCGGTAGGTCTGCGGCATAAAGATCTGCTCAAAGTTGCCGCAGTTCACATAGGTTGAATCATTCGCCTTGTTAAACTCGTCGAGCAGCTTAAGGTAACCCTCGTCCACATACTCCGCCACATAGCGCACATGGGTGCCCTCGCGCGACTTTTGAGTCAGAGGAATCGTCACCGTCTTGCCATCCACGCAGTCCACATACAGGTCGAGCGTGTCGGCGGCCTCTTCGTTTCCCACCTCGAGTGTGATATCGAACGTCCAGTAGGCGTTCTTCTTTTGCGGCAGATGATGGAAGGTCCACAGACTCTTGCCGGTGTCCTTGCCGTCCTTGACCAGGTTTTGCGTACCGCCACGATACGTCACATCAAAGTTCCAGACCGAAGCGCCCGGAACATAGCGCACATAATTGCGAGCCGTCACCTCTGCGGCAGCGGCGGCGACGTCGGTCGAGCCCACGCGCGCCTCGAGCGTCACGCGCTCGGCGGCAAGCGTATCCTGCGGCAGGTCGTATTCAATCTTGGCACGGCCGAGTTTATTGGTCTTGCCGGTGTACTTTGCAGCCGAGGCGCCCGCGCCCACGGTAAGCTGCACGCTTTTGCCCGGCGCCGCATAAACGTAGGCCACATTGCCCAGCAGGCTGTGAACGTCGGTGTTGTCGACCTCGATGCGCGATCCGCTAACCTCGAGTGTGGTGCTCCCCAGCGGCAACGTCACCTCGCCCAGCGTAATAAGCGGCGAGATGGCATAGATGCCCGCGGCCTTAGGCTTAAAGCGCACAAACACATCGGCGCCCATGCCCTCTTTCATGTCGAGAACGAGGTTGTCGCCCTCCCACGTCGCGTCAGTCCACCATGTACGGGAGCTATCACCGGGGTCGCGAGAGCCTGCGGACACATCCTCGGCGGCATCCTTTGCCAGCGGAATCTCAATCTTGGCAGCCTGGCTGTCTTTGAGCTCGTAATGAATGCGCAGCTCGGTCTCCACGCCAACGACCGCGGAAGAATCGGCGATAACCGAGCCCGCCGTCAGCCCGCGCTCGGCACGATACGTCTCTACGTCAAACGCGGGGACGTCGAGCGTCACGTCGAGCTGTTTGCCGTCCTTAATCTTCACCTGCTTTTGCGCGATATGCTTACCCACGGTCAGCCCTAGGCGGCTAAACGTGGAATAGCTCGTCGCTTGAATGTCGTAGCTCGTCTTGTTAAAGGCGACGATGGTGTACGAACCGGCCTTAAGGCGCGGCGTCTCGGCCTTCATGATAGGCGTGGTGCCATCGTCTTCGTAACCCATCAGATAGGTGACACCGTCGGCAACTAGCTTGCCGTCTGACGTACGGAACACCAGCACGCGGTTGGCTCCCTGGTAGTCGCCCTTGGTCGTGACCGTCGCCGTACCCCAAGGCTTCAAGTCGATATCGACCTTGCCAGCCGAGGGCTTCACCGTCGCCGTCGCCCCACCCAGCTTGAGGCTGTCTTTGGGCTCGAGCGTTATCTCCAGATCCTGGTCTGCGTCGGCAATGGCCTGCGACACCACGAGTGCTGTGCCCTGGATACGGAAGTCGTTTTCCTTGTCACCCTTGGCAGGTTTGAGCGTCTTGCCGCCGCTCTTCACCGTCAGATCGATGTTATCGAGACTATCGAGCTCAATGCGTTCGGTCTTATCCTGGCCTGCGACCGGTTCGAGATAGGCCACATTGAGTTCAATCGCGCGCGAGGCCGGAATCTTGGTAAAGTCCTCCGCCTTAATCTCTCCGATATTCCATGTGCCCGTCATCTGGTCGCCCGGGCGCGCCAGCACCATGTCATAGTAACCGCTGAGCGAAATGCGCAGGGTGGCTGCTGTCTTGGAGAGAGCGTCCGCTGTAAAGCTGCCGTCATCGCCAACCGCCAGCAGCGTGGACTGCCCCGCCTGCACGAGTGTAGCCGTCGCGCTCTGGGGAAGTTTGCCCGTCACCTGGGCCGCCTCGCCCATCCACTCAAACGTGTAGGCAGGCTTCGAGGAATCGACGGAGTCCTTGCGATCGGCCACGGCATCGGCAAGCTTTTTGACCATCGAGGGGTTGCCAGCCGAATCGGTCGCATAGGCATAGACGGCCTGGCCTTCACTAAAGGGAATCGCATACGTTACGCCATCGATTGTCACGCGCTCATTATAGTCGCCCGGATAGCCCGCCTCACCAAACTGAAGATCGGGGTTCATCACGCGCAGGGCAACGGCATTATGGTTCGTCTCGTTTCCGTATCTCGTGTTCTCAAAAGCTCCCCACTCTATCATTTCCACGCTTTTGGGTAGCACAATCTCTTTGCCGGCAATCGCAGGATCAAGAGAGGCGAACGCGAGCGCCCCGATAGATTTGACACCATCACCAATCGTCACCGACGACACATGCGAGCACCCATCAAAGGCGTAGTGCTCAATCCGCTCCACCGTACCCGGCACGTTGATCTGCGTAAAGGTGAGTACCGTTGTATCCGAGACATAGAACTGCGGCACGCCGCAATTGGCGAAGGCACGATAGTCGATAGTCTTAACCGAAGGCGGCAGCGTTGCCACCACGTTGTCATCGAGCTTTTCGCAGCCCTCAAAGGCCTGCTCGGGAATCGTGGTAAAGGCCGCGTTATTGGGCCAGGTCACCGTCTGAAGTGTCTTGCTTCCGGTAAACGCATTCCAGCCCAACTCCTCGACCGAATCGGGCAGTGCGATTTCCTTGATGCTGCTGCCTCCCAGGCCGCCAACGGTGCGGACATGCGAATCGGGGGCGAAGGTGACCGATGTGAGAGCGGCGTTTCCCATGCCCTTAAGGCTCACGACATTTTTGCCGTCGATGGTCGAGGGCACCTCCAACGTGGTAATGCCTGCGTCGCCATACTCGATAGAAATTTCGTTGGTGAGGCTATCGATCGAGAAGTAGTACTGCGCGGGGGTCTGCTCGCCGGCCACGTAGCCATCGTCGTATTCGCCCTTTACGCCCGTGGTGCCCTTCGAGGTTGCCCAGAGTTCAAGTTCCTCGTTCCAGGTCGCCTCGGTGCCGGAAGCCTCCTCTTGCTTTTGCTGCTCGGCGAGCTCCTCGCCCTCGACAAGATCGGTGGCAAGCGTACCCGCAGGTGTGCTCTCGGTCTGTCCGGCGCCCGTCAGGCCCGCCGCCGATGCAATCTCGGAGGCCGGGGGCGTAGGGGCGTCACCGGTATCGAGCACTGTGGGGTCGGTAGCGTCGGCATCGGACGCGGCGTCGGCGGGGTCGGCATCGGGCGCGGCGTCGGCGGGGTCGGCATCGTCTACTTGGTCGACATCCGTCTGCACAAAGGTGCTATCGGTGGTGAGCACCTCGGCAAACGCGCCCACAGGCAACGAGCCCGTTACCATGGTGAGGGTCACCGCGGCAATGGTCAGGCGGCGGCAAAGCGCTCGAACAGTAGTCCACCTCATGGTCGTTCCTTTCCTGCAAACCAAAAGTCATCCAGCGTAATCGTCGTCCAAAAACAAAGCGAACGGTAGGTTCATATATACGAACCTACCGTTCTACCTGCGCAAACCGCCACAAAGGGGACAGGCGCCTTTGCGGTGGTTCTGGACTTGGCCGGCCAGTTTGTCTCGATCTGTAACAGTTAGAGGTCAAATTCCCCGCCTGGTGTTACAGATCGAGACATTAGATTGGCGGCCATTCGATTTATCTCAATCTGTAACATCTAGAGCCGTTTTGGGCAGTTTGGTGTTACAGATTGAGATTTTGCTGAGGCCGAGAACGAAAGCCGTCACCCAGCTCTAGCGCTTGCGGCGCTTGGTCGCGGCGAGGCCGGCGGCGGCTACGGTTGCGCCGGCGATGCCTAGGGCGGCGACCGTCATCGCGGTGGTATCCCCCGTGGTAGCCAGGACAGCATCACCCTTCTTGGCCTGCGTGGTTTTCTCAACCGTCTTGGTCGTGGCGGTTGTCGTGGCCGACTTGGCCGCGGGTTTGGTCTCGGGCTTCACCTCGGGCTTAGTCTCAGGCTTCACCTCAGGCTGCGGCGTCGGCTTGGGATCCGGCGTAGGCTGCGGATCGGGGGCCGGCGTGGCCTCGGGCGTAAACGTCAGATTGGTACTCAACCATAGCGTGTAGATCCAACCGCTGTCGGGATCGATCTCGCTTGCCTCGCTCGCCTGATATCCGCACTCCACGCCATTGACCATCAGCTTAGTGTTCGGCGTAAAGTAGAAACCGCGCGCCGGCTTAAAGTACAGGCCGTAACGATAGGTCACACCAGGCTTAAAGGCATCGATGTGGTTGGTGATGTTCTGGTCCCAGAACTCAACGGAATTTACGTCGCTGCCGTCGCTGCCCGTCCAGAACTCACACTGGAGAATAGAGTCGGAACCCGCCGGAGTGCCCGCCGTAAAGACCGGCTTATCGCCTGCCTTGAAGGTGGTCGTGGCGCCGTTGACCTCGATAACGTCGATGGCACGCCATTCGTCGATCGGCTGCTCGCACAGCATATTGTCAGCTTTTGGCGCGAAGACGCCGTTGTCGGTCTTGATGTGGTGCGCCCAATGACCGTTGACGTTCATATTGCAGTCATCGGCCACGGTATTGTCGCCCTTGAGCCTCAGCTCGACGGAATACATGTAGAACTTGCCCTCTTCGAAGTGGTCAATCTTCTTCATGCCCGGCTTGTACTCCGCGGGATCGGAATACCAGAAGGCGACGGGTACCGACTCCCCGGATTCCATATCGAGCTCCATTTCTTCCCAGCACTCGTAGGCAATCTCGTACTTGTCGGCATCGGCGGCAGGAATCGTCGCGGTCGCACGCGGCGCCTCGCCGGGCGCGTAGTCGATTTTCACATCGTTGACGTTTAGATTCTCAAGAGCTTCGTTTTCCGACGAAGCAGGCATCGTAATTGTTTTAATAGCAGGGACATACAGGAATTCTCCGCTTAGACTCGACTTTACGGTTTCCCCGTTTACGGTAACAACGGTTTCATCGCTGAAGGAATATCCGTCTTTTGGCTTCAGCATAAGAGAATACACGTACTCTTTCCCGCTTTTAAACTTTGTAATAGTCGGCAGGGAACCATGTGAGCCGTTATCGGAATACCAGGCAGCAACGGGTTCGTTGTTTTCAAATTCCTGCCAGCATTCATAAGCGATTTCGTATTTATCTGCATCGTAGTTAGGGACACCTGCCGTCGCCTGCGGACCAGTATCCAGCTGCCAATTGAAGTTCGTATTCTGAACATTGGCAAAGGAGATGGATTCCGATTCTGATTCCGCTGCCGGGATAACAAGGCACGCCCTCTCGTAGACATGGGTGCGGGTGTAGTAGTCATCCCGGATCTCGTTAATAGTGGGTTTCCCGGTCGCCTCGGTGTCTCCTTTAAAGGCGTCGTCCGGATCACCGATGATGATATTCCCGGGCTCTGTACCCGTATACGTAAGCTTGGATCCATCATAGGTGGTCGTCATCTTGGACTTATTCTCCTTGTACTCCGTAAAGTACTTCTGCTCCTCCTTCTGTCTCTGAATCTTGCTGATATCCAGGGTAAGCGTTGTTTTATTGCTCGCACTGTCATACGCCGCATGGACGATCAAGTCCCCCAGGCCGATAAAAGTCAAAGCGCCACCATCGAGAGCAGACTGGTCTCCATCTACAAGGGCAATCCCCTCCACATACTCAATCGTTTCTTCTTTCTTGATGTCGGTGTAATTGTTCCGCACCGTAGTATTGACCCTAACGCCGCTGCCGCCAACAACATCGGTCACACCGCAGGGCATGATGGCGTCATTCGCCGGCGTGGCGGCGTTGTCGCTGGGAGTATTTTGTTCAGCGGGTGCCGCATCGTTGGATTCATCGGTGGCGCCAGTCGGGGCCGTCTGCTGAGGCTCAACGGTGGCTTGCGCCGCCGGAGCAGCATCGGTTGCAGGCGCGGTCGAAGCAGCTGGTGCGGTCGTTGCAGCCGTATCCCCCGCAACCGTCGGCGTCACCGGAGCTGCGGCAACCTCATCCGTCCCAGCGGCGGGATCGGCGCATTCCGTCGCCAGCGCCACGCTCGGCAGCAGCAGCTGACCGACCATAAGCGCGCACGCGCCGGCGCAAGCTATTTTGGCACCCACACAACGCCAGGTACCGTGAACCAGCGAGCAGGTACGCTCGCGCTGGGTTTGCTTTCCAAAGTGGCTTCCGCACATAACGGCCTCCTTGGTCGTAGGGGCATACCACCACAAAGGTGCCTGTCCCCTTTGTGGTGGTCCTGTACCACCAAGATGTGTCAAATGACTCCGTATGCCTAGGTTCGTAGATGCGAACCTAGGCCTCTACCTGCGGAAATACAAAGAGCCGCCGCGAGGGCATTTATGCTCGCGCGGCGGCTGAAAATGGCTATGAAAGCTTGCACTAGCGGTTGCGGCGCTTGGATGCGACGAAGCCGGCGCCGATGACGGACGCACCGGCAATGCCGAGGGCTGCCGCCGTCGTCGCGGCGCTATCGCCCGTGGCGGCCAGGGCGCCGGAAGCGTTTTTGGCCCCAGCTGCAGTCTTGGTCGTAACGGTCTTGGTGGTCTTTGCATCCTTGTCTACGGGCTTGAGGTCAGGCTTCTGCTCGGGATTGGGCATGGGATCGGGCTCCGGAGCCGGCTCGGGGTCCGGCGTTGGGTCCGGCTCCTGCCCGTCTCCAAAATCAATCACCACATCATGGGCGACCTCGGCAGAACCGACGATATCCGAAATCGTAGACGAACCGGCAACACCGATGACCTGCCCGCTCTGGGAACTCGGCCATTGCCCCGTATCGACATCCTTTTTCACATTGCGCACGGCACCGTCCATCGGAATCGTAATCGTCGCGTTCCCTCGTAAATCGATCATCGCGGCATGGTACAGGGTCGTATTCACGACGTTGCGGTTGATCGCATAAATCCCCGCAGTCGCGCCCGAAGCCTCGATCTTCGATTTGAAAATCTGGATACGAGGCGTTTCAAACCTGGTATTTGCCTCTGCCATGATTCCAAAACTTTGATTGCGATCGGCGTCGATGCCGCTTGCGGCAGACAGGCTTCGAGACGTGAGGTTCGACTTCTCGACAAGCATCCACACCGCACCGTCTTGCGAGCGTGCGATGATACCCGCCGAGAGTGAAGCCGCACTACCAGCCGAAAGCGTGACATCGGCTCCGTTGACGATTTTCATGAGGGTATTCTTCTTGATACCAAACGTATTGATGCACATGGAAGCCCACGAGGCATCGCCAGTCTTAATCGACAGACTGGCGCCATCGACGGTGACATCGCCGCCGTGCTCATAAGCGGAATCCGGCTCTTCCTGCTCGCCTTCCTGGGCAGCGTGTCTGTTTGGAATGTTATCAGCATGGATACCGCAGATGATCTCCATTGGACGCCAAGATCCTTCAGCCGATTTCGCCTCGATTTTGACATCAGCGCCCTTATCGATTGTCACGCTGCCGGCCGTCGCGCGAATGCCCGCCACGTTTTCCGCTGCACCCGAAGCCGTCGCGTTGACGCTGACGCCGCTGATGGTCACATCGCCGCCGGTCCTGCCGTCTCCCGACGCTGTAATTACATCGTTCTGGGCCGTCGCATTCAGGGTGCCGTCGCCGGTAATGGCAAGGTTACCGTTCTTAACAGCAATGGCGCTCTGCCCGGCGTCGGCCGTGACGGTGTTGGTGCCCGTCACGCCGATGGTGAGGTTGCCCTTGGCGCCGATGGAGCCGCCGTCGTAGCCGTTGAGCTTCATGTCGTCGGCGCCGTTCCAGGACCAGGTTCCTGCCTCGTCGCCGGCAGCGGTGCCCGCGTCGTACTGCGTGCCGCCCACGTTGACCCAGTCGGCGGCGAGCGCCACGCTCGGCAGCAGCAGCTGGCCGGCCATGAGCACGCAGGCCCCCGCGCAGGCGAGTTTTGCGCCCACGCGGCGCCATGTTCCGTGGGAGAGCGAGCACGCGCGGCCGTGGTCGATTGGGTTGTCATGGATTTGCGTTCGCATATGAGCCTCCTTGTCGTAAGGGGTGCTTCTGTAACACCATGTTACGGGAAGATAGCCGGATCCCGGGGCACAAATTCTCAAGTGACGCATCTGCCAGCGCAAAAGGCAACGAGCATGCGATTGCCAAGCGCGCCCCGCCCCCGAAAGGCCCGCCCCCTAACGTCATGGTCTACAATCGAGGGCACAATCATTCGTCCATCCAAAGGACCGTCCTTGAACCTAAGCAAGCCTAAAATCAACGCGCTTCTGGCACTCGCGCTCTTCACCTTCGCCTTCCTTGCCGCCGAGTTTCGCTTCGACGTCAACGTCGGGCTGCTCGCCGGTGCCGAACGCGTTGTGATCGCACAGGGCTTTATTCTGGGCGCGAGTGTACTCGGCTTTATCGGATACGCGCCGCTGCTCGGGCTCGCACAGCGCAAAGGCCAGCCCCAGGCAGCTGTCAGCGTCGCCGTCCCCATCGCCATCTTGGGGCTGACTCAGATTCAGTCCCCCACGAGCCCGCTTGCGCTCGAGATTCTGGGGTGCCTCGCATTCCTCGGGCTCGGTCTGCTGGGTGCCGCTGCTCACCACGCCTTTTCGTTGGCATTCCAGAATGACTCCAAACTCGCCACCGGCGCAGGGGCAGCCTATGCCGCGGGCATCCTGATGCAATTCGTCACCAACCTGATTGATTGCGGTGGCATCGCCGAGCTCATCATTCTTGGCGCAGCGACTATCGCCATCTCCGCCCTCAGCGCCACTACCCAAGAGGCAAACGAGGGCCCCAGCCCCACCATCAATCCCTTTGCCGAGCCCTCGCACGCCCTCGCCAAGCAGGCGTGCTGGAGTATCGCGCTCGTCATGATTCTCGCCTGCCTGTTCTCGACGCTCGATAACGTCGTCACGTTCTCCAATGCCCACGGCACCATCGCCGTACAGACCTGGCCGCGCCTCTTTTTGGCGGCGAGCGGTCTCGTCGCCGGTATCGTCTTTGATCTTGCCGAGCGTCGCTACATGGGCCTCATCATGCTCGGCGTCACGGTACTTTCCACCATCTCGATCTTGGCCGTGGAAGCCGGCGCCGATCCCAACTTGGGCCTCATCGTCTTTTATCTGAGCTCGGGCTTTTTTGTCACGTTCTTTACCGCCACGTTTACGCAGCTGGCGCCGCGCATGCACACGCCCGCACTGTGGGCTGGCATGGGCCGCGCAGCCAACAACGTGTGCGCGTTCACTACGTCGGGCATCTCGCTGGCACTTGTGACCTCGGGCAATGTCGCCCTCATCATGATCGGCGCACTCATGCTGCTTGTAGCGGCGAGTGTGGCGTTTGTAGCCGCGGGCCTGTTCCGCCTGCCCCAAACCGAGCAGGAGCGCGAACACCAGCAACGAGCCGAGAAAGCGCTCGCCGCCCCCACCATCGAAGAGCAACGCCAGGCCTTCATCGCCAATCACGCTCTCACCCCGCGCGAAGTCGATGTGCTCATAGCCGTGACCCAGGACGAACGTCCGCTCAAGCAAATCGCCGAGGAGCTCGGCATCTCGATGCGCATGGTACAGCGCCACCTGAGCTCTATCTACCAAAAGACCGACACGCAGACGCGCGCCGGTCTCACCAAGGCCTTCCCCTCAGCCTAAAACAAAAACCACCACAAAGGTGCCTGTCCCCTTTGTGGTGGTTTTGGTCGGCTAGCCTTCGAGCTGCGCCACTTTATAGCGGTAGGCTGCGGCGATGACGTCTTTACAGCCCTCGCGGCCCAACTTGGCGCGGTTGACGACGATGTCCTTGCCGCTCGTCATCTTCCACTTTCCGGCGCTGTAGCGCTTGTAGAACGCCTCGCGCGCCTTCTGCTGCTGCTTGACCAGCTTGGCGCCCTTCTTTTTGTTAAGGCCGCGCTTCTTGCGCACGATCTCGACGCGGTCCTCAAAGGGTGCGGTCACCAACACGGCAATGTGGTTGGGGTTGTTGCGAAGCAGATAATCGGACAGGCGGCCTTCGATAATGCAACTCTCGGTCTCGCCCAGGTCCAAAATCACCTGGCTCATCTTTTGGAACAACTTGTCCGAGTACGAGCGCGCATCGTAGCGGTCGGGCAGGAACGCCATGTTCTCCACGGCCAGACGTTCGTCATAGGCGGCCATCTTATCGAGCGACTCGCCCGCGCGCAGCGACGCGCGCACCAGTAGCTCGTTGTCGTACAGAGGAATCCCCAACTCGTTGGCGAGGATGCGTCCGATCTCGTGGCCCTCGGCACCAAAGTCGCGCGCGATGGTAATGACCACGGGGCTCTTCTTGTTCTCCAGATCGCTCATCGCGATTCCTTTCTAACAAATGAAAAAAGGCGATTCCTGATTCCCATTTTGTCACTTACGACCGTCCTGGTTTCCCAAGTGCGGCAGATTGCCCCGAAAGAGGAGCGCCGCGTACTAAATGTACGCAAGCGACGATTGAGGGGCAAGGTGCCGTGCTTGGGGAAGCAGAACTATGCGGCTACGATACGACGTTGATATGCCCTCACCAACAACGAGATACCAAAGTTGAGCATAAAGTACATCGCAAACACCAGGCCGTAGAGCATAAGTACCTGCGACAGGTCGATTGCGTGGGCCATCACGACGTTTGCCGTGTACATGAGCTCGGCCACGTTAATGCCCGAAAGATACGAGCTGTCCTTGATGACGGTCGTGCATTGGCTAAACAGCGCCGGAATGATCGTCTTAAACGTCTGCGGCAGAATGATGTAGCGCATGGTGGCAAAGAAGCCAAAGCCCTGGCTCTGCGCTGCCTCAAACTGGCCGCGCGGAATCGAGTTGAGGCCGCCGCGCACAATCTCGGCCATAACAGCGCTGGTAAACAGCGTAAAGGCGATGGTCGAAATCACAATGTCCAAACCCTGCACCGTAAAGTAGATAAACAGGATCCACAGCAGGTTCGGCGTGCAGCGGAACAGCTCGATATAGGCGCTCACCAAAATACGGAACGGGCGGGGCGCATAGCTCTTAACGAGCGCCAGCACCGTGCCAAAGATGAGGGAGAAAAAGATCGACAGCGCCGAGATCTCTATGGTCTTAACGAAGCCGCCCCAAATGTAGAGCAGGTTGGTCGCGTTGAAGATTTCCATGCGCTAGGCCTCCTCTACGTTGTCGAGCCCCAGCTCGGCCAGGCTCACGCCGCGCGGACGCTCCTTGGAGCGGCGCTCGAGCCACTGCACCAGCATGGCGAGCGGAAAGCAGATGATGAAGTACATAAGGCAGCAGACGATGTATCCCTGCAGGTAACCGTACAGACTCACAAAGTTGTCGGAACGGTACATAAGGTCGCCGCCAGCCACAAGCGCCAGCACCGATGTGTTCTTGACCAGGTTGAGCGCCTGGTTACACAGCGGCGGCAAAATGATCTTGAACGTCTGGGGCAGCACGATGTACCAGTATGCCTGCGCACGGGTGAAGCCCTGGCTCTGGGCCGCCTCCATTTGACCGCGCGGAACCGCCTCGATACCAGTGCGGATGACCTCCGAAATGTAGGCCGCGTGATACAGGCCCACACCCAAGAAGCCCAGCACGAACGGCGCGATGCGCACCGGCTGGTCGGCACCCGTTATGGCCTGCAAAAACTGCGGACCGGCCATGTACATAAAGAGCACCTGCACGGGCAGCGGGGTGTTCTGGTAAAACTCCACGTACACGCGGCTTATGGCGCGCAGCACGCGCGAACGGGTGGTAGAGAACACGCCCAGCAACGTGCCCAGCACCAGTGACAGCAACAGACCGGCAACGACCACCTGCAGCGTCACGCCAAAGCCCTCCCAGAAGGGCCCCATGTTTTGAAATGTCGTCGACCAACGGTCGGCGTCAAATAATCCTTCGAGCATTTGATTCCTTCCTTGGACGATGCGCCTATACAAGACCCCAGGTCTTGACCTCTTGGTCGAGCCAGCCGTCGGCCAGGCGATCGCAAATCACCTGATCGACCACGGCCGAAAGGTCGCAGCCTTTCTTGGTCGCCACGCCGTAGCCCTGCTCGCCAAACTTGACCTCGGGCTGCAGCAGCTCAACGGTCTCGTTCATGTAACCGGCCAGCGTGGAGCGATCCATGGCAAAGACGTCGATATTGCCGGCGTCGAGCGAACTCTTGATGATGGGGTAGCCACTAAAGGCCCTAAACTCGGGCTTGCAGCTAAAGCCGTTGTCCTTGATCATCTGCTCGATCAGTCCCTGCGTGGTAGCACCCTGGCTCACGCCAATAACCTTGCCGTCCAGGTCCTCAATCGAGGTAAAGCCCGAACGCTTCTTGACCATGAGTCCCACGTAGTCGGTGCGGTACGGCGTCGAGAAATCCCAGCTCTTCTTGCGCTCGTCGGTGATGGTGTAGGTCGCCGCGACCACGTCAAGTTGGCCGTTATCGATCAGCGGGCCGCGTGTCTTGGGCGTTACGTCAGTAAACTCGACAAGCTCCTGGGCACGGGCTTCCTTGTAGCTCACGCCAAAGACAGCAGCGGCGATCTGGTAGCACAAATCGACTTCCATGCCCTCAAAGCGGCCCTTGGCGGTGTCGTAATAGCCATAGCCGGGAACGTCCTTCTTAACGCCGGCATTCAGATGGCCACGCGACTTAATGGCCGCAAGCTTGGACCCCTTGTCGGAGCCCTCGCCGCTGGTGGAATTGCCGCAACCGGTAAGCGCGGTCCCCGTCAGCGCAAGCATGCCGGCACCCGCCAGCTGCAAAAAGTGACGGCGCGACACGGCCGCCCTCGTCATATCCGTCATGTCCATCACCGCACCTAGTGCAGAATCTTGGACAGGAACTCGCGGCAGCGCGGGTTCTCGGGGTTATCGAAGAAGTGCTCGGGCGTGCCCTCTTCCAGGATGCGGCCGTCCTCCATAAAGATGACGCGGTCGGCCACCTGGCGCGCAAAGCCCATCTCGTGCGTCACGCAGATCATGGTGATGTCCTCCTGCGCGAGCTCAATCATAACGTCCAGAACCTCCTGGACCATCTCGGGGTCGAGCGCCGAGGTCGGCTCGTCAAACAGGATGATGGGCTGCTTGGTGCACAGGGCACGAGCGATGGCGATGCGCTGCTGCTGACCGCCCGAGAGATTCTGCGGATACTCGCCGGCCTTATGCGCCATGCCGACGCGCTTGAGCGCGGCGATGGCGATCTCGGTCGCCTCCTCCTTGCTCTTCTTTTGTAGCTTGATGGGCGCGAGCGTCAGGTTGCCGAGCACCGTCATGTTGGGATACAGGTTGAACTGCTGGAACACCATGGAACTATACTTGCGAGCCATCTCCAAGTGGTTCTTTTTGGTGATCGGCGTACCGTCGATGACGACCTCGCCCGACGTAGGCTCCTCCAGATAATCGACGCAACGGATGAGCGTCGACTTGCCCGAGCCGGAAGGCCCGATCATTACGAGCTTCTCGCCGCGCTTGACGGTAAGGTTGATATCTTTAAGCACATGCAGGTCGCCAAAGTACTTGTTGAGATGCTTGATCTCGATCATGTCTGCCATGAATGTCCCTTCCCTGCGTTTACACGAGTTGAACTATTGTACGGAAAGAACCACGTTTCCGCAGCCCACACTGCATTCCCGTAAAGAACCCGCAATCTTCCACCCACTCATTGGGGACAGACTTAAATGAGTGCCCAACGAGCGGGCACTCATTTAAGTCTGTCCCCAATGAGCGCCAAAAATAATACAACCGCCCTTGTTGAGCATAAGTCAGCGAAAACCCGTACACGCGAGCAAGGTGACGTGAAATGAAAGGGCGCAGACCTTATGGTCGCGCCCTTGAAATTGAACGTCAGATTGCTCGCGTGTGCGGGTTTGCAGCGTCGAGCCGTTACGCGGTTTGGTAAAACCGCGTAACAAATTACGCCAATTTCGCGCCGACGATCTTTGCTGCCGCCGGCTTATCGAAGTTGCCGCCAGTGGCCTTGCCCAGAGCGCCCATGACCTGGCCCATCTGCTTCTTGGACGTGGCGCCCAGCTCGGCGATAACCTGCTCGATCAGAGCCTCGAGCTCCTCGCCCGAAACCTGCGCGGGCAGCAGACTCTCCAGAATCTTGACCTGCTCGGTCAGATTGTCGGTACGCTCCTGGTCGGTACCGGCCTTGATGGACATCTCCAGCGTCTCGCTCGTCTGCTTAATCAGACGTTTGATCATGCTGTTGACGTCTTCCTCGGTCACATCGCGGCGCTCGTTGACCTCGATATTCTTCACCTCGGCCTTGACCTGGCGAATGATAGACAGGCGAACCTTGTCCTTGGCCTTCATGGCCGCAATCATTTCCTTCTGCAGCTCTTCGTTGGTCATCTGCAAATCCTCCTCAATAGTGCGGGCGGCACTCGCACGAGCGCCGCCCCATGATTACTTACTCGTCGACGAATCGTCGGTCGAACTCTTGGTGACGCCCTTCAGGCTGACGTTGTACGGCACATCCTTGGGCATGGGGTTGACGGTGATGTCGGCATCTTTTTTGTACTGCTCCAGCCAATCGCTGTACGCGGCGCTTGCCGCCTGCGTCTTCACCACGTTGGAGACGTACTTCTTGATGTCCTTGGGCACCTGTTTAATGTCATCGACCTGGCTATCGACATGGAAGTAGTCGGTGCACTTGATGATGTGGTAACCATACGTCGACTCGACGACGTCGCTCACGTCGCCCTTGTTAAGGCCTTCGAGCGCCGCCTGATAGCTGTCGACGAAGGTGGTGAGCTTGTCCCAGCCCACATCGCCCTTCTTATCCTTGGAGCCGGTATCGTCGGAGTACTGCTTTACGGCGTCCTCAAAGCTCAGCTCGCCGGAGTTGATCTTGTCCAGGCACTCCTGCGCCTTGGCCTTGGCGGCGGCCTCGTCCTCGTCGGAAGCGTCAGAATCGACCTTGATCAGGATATTCGACGAACGACGGGCGTCATTGTATTTGGACAGGTTCTCATTGATGTAATCGACAATCTCGCTGTCCTTGGGCTTGCTGGTGGGTGCCACGGCATCCTTGAGCTTCTGCTGCGCCAGGCTCTCCTTGAGCGAATCCTTGTAGGTGTCCTCGGTGTAGCCGTAGGTCTTAAGCGTCTTCTTAAAGGTCTTGGCGCCGCCCGCGCTCTTGCACGCGTCCTTCCAAGCCTTCTCGACCTCCTTGTCCGACACCGTCACGCCGTTTTCCTTCTGCGCCTGCTGAAGCAGAATCTGCTGCGTGTAGGAGTCGATGAGCTGTTTGCGGTACTTCTTGGGCGTGAGGTCGTTGTCGACCAGATACTGTGCCCAGTCCTTGTCCTTGGTGTAGCCGTAGGACGTGCGCATGCTCATAATCTGCTTGGTCACGGTGTCCTCGGTGAGGTTGGTGCCGTTGATAGTGGCAGCCACGCCACCAGTGAGCTTATAGCCCGAGCTGGCGCTTTCGGTCTGCGACATCAGGCCGGAGCACGCCATGGCCGAGACGGAGAGCAGCATCGCCAGCACGCCGATGACCACCAGGACAATCTTGACGGTCTTGGACACATAGGTCTTGCGCTGCTTCTTGCGAGAGCTGGAGGCGGCGCGGGACCGTTGCTCGGGCGTCGGCGCGACCTCGGGGTTCTTTTTCTTATTTGCCATGTTTGGCCTTTCGCATCACGAATCGAACAAACGCCATTGTGTCACAACGCAGCCCCAGCGACACACCTGGTGCATGGGAGACGGGTTAATCTGCACCATTTTGGTGCAAAGGGGACAGGTCTGGCAGTTGACAGTTAGGGACGTTCCTTTTCTGCCGGCGGTTAGGGACAGTCCCCCAGTGCCGGCCTTAAAAGTGGCGGCGGATGGCGTCGACCATGCCCTGGGGCGTGGTCTGGCCGAGTACATCGGCTGCAGCGTCGGCATCCATAAAGATATTCATAAGCGCTTGCAGGGCCTCGACCTGGCCGCCCGGCTCGGCGATGCCCAGATTGATGACGATCTGCGCCGACACCGGGGCGCCCATACCCGCCATCGCGTTAAACGTCACAGGTGCGGCGGGCTTTACCACCGCGATATAGGGCCTGGCCACAAATCCCGGATCGGTATGCGGAATGGCGATGTTTGCCGCCGGCATAGCGAGACCCGTGGGATAGGCGTCCTCGCGCGCGCGGACGGCGTCAAGCCAACCCTCGGCAATGTAGCCGCGCGGGGCAAGCTCACCCTCGAGGCGCGCAAACACCTCATCCGGCGTCGCACACTCCCAATCAAAAAACACCAGATCGGGCGAGAATAGCATCTCGGCGTTATCCGCCATACCGTCCTCCAAAGTTGCATGAGGTTCACAATGCCCCATATGATAGCGAAACGAGGCAGGCAAGGTTAGTCGAGGATCCCGATCATCTCGAGTGCACGGGCGGGCGTCAGGCACACCTCGGGCATTGCCTCCAGCATGCGTCGGTCACTCGTGACCACATAGTCAACATCCGCCGTCTCGCCCGAAGCGATGATGAGGTTGTCCTCAAGATCCGGCATGCGCTTGCCAAGCATTCGTGCCATCTCACACTCCGCCAACGAAAGCGGAGAAGCGGTTGCCACCTGCATCATATGCTCGATACAGGCCCATGATGCCGGAGCAAACGACACGTTTACTCCGTTCGCATTCCGCCGGGCTAGTCGCCGAGGCAAAATATAGAACACGTCCTTTGCCGTCGTTGGCGTATACAGAAGGTCGATCTTTCCTGCCTCGGCAAGCTCCACCAGGTGCTTCGCTTCGTCGAATGCCCCCTCTTGCAGGTAATAATCAAGCCACACATTCGTATCCACAAGCAGGCGCTTTGCCTCGATCATCGGCAATTCGCCTCCATGTCGGCAATCACCGCGTCATACATATCATCGCGTACGGCATCCCAGTCTTCCGCAGACGATTCAGCTGGCGCAAAATCCGAAGCGCTTAGCCCCAACGAGGAAAAAGCTAGCCCACACCCCTGCTCGGCAAGGCTCTTCGCGCGGGACACCTCACGCTTATCCGCCACCATAAATCCCGGCAACGCTTGATGCTCGACAAGATAGGCCCAAAGCGCGCGAATGGCATCACTCGGCCCCAATCCATTGCGAGTCAGGACCGCATCGCCACCAGCCTTGAGCATAGGATCGATTCGTGTGTTGAGCTGCACCGTTGCTGTACCCATAGCGGCTCCTCTCTACCTGCTAGCAGTATAGCAAAACTGTTAGGCCGCACAAAGGGGCCCCGCCCGAGCACGGACGGGTAGTGTCGAGAAAGTTGGCGTAGCGCCCGATCCGAAGCGAGTCGGCCTGGCGTCCTAGAACCAAGAATACGGTTGATGCCCTATACCGTCGACCGGCATATGAAAGACAGCGGGCCAAAAGCCCCATGGCTTCTAGCCCGCAGAAACATCGATGTTTCCAAATGATCGCAGCTTGTGTTTCAGGCGCTTTTCTACGCTACCGGCGGATGCAAATCCCAATCGGGAAAGCAGTTTGCAAAGCCCGTGAGATTTTGGGTCAAAACATTGTTCTCAGCTTGCTTCAGTCGCTCGTCCTCTTCAAACAGACTATCGAGCTCGCTCAATGCATCGAGGTCCTGCATTGCAGCATCGTTATGGTCGAAATCAGTCACTTCATCAGCCATCTTTTTCACTCCATTCATGGATTATCGAGACAAATCCTACCGGCTAGGCAACCTTCTCAAGCTTAAGCAGGTCGCTGCGCTCGGCCGCAGCTTCCTTCGCGCTCTTCCACTGATTAAGCGCCAGATCGATCTCGGAACAGCCTTCCTGGATGCGTTTGGAGTATTTGGCCTCAATCTCTTCTGCCTCCGCAGCGCGCTGCTTGCCCGAGAGGCTCGTCTTTACTAGACAATAGCCAGCCCCCGCAAGAAGCAGAATGCCAATAACCTGGTTTACAAACGCAAAGAAAGCTACTCCCAAAACAGCGAGGACAACGGCCGCTATCTTGTGGCTCTTGTTGCCCTTCGCAACCTTGACGTCAAGCTCAGCGAGCTCCTTTTTCTTCTCTTCACCGACATAGCGAACATAATCGCCGCGCAGCGCATTACCCTCATCGCCGGTAACCGCCCTGCTTGTCCATCCGTCGAAGTCAAGGGTGATCGCCTGCGGAAATTCGGGGATATCGCTCTTGCGATACCGGTTGAAACCACCGTTGATATAGGAACCCAAAAACTGAATCGCGGTCTTCTTCTTATGCACATCCACGGACGCGCTCTGGTCGCGCATCGAGCGTGTCATCTGGTCGATGATGTTCATCGTCTGCTGACGCTTCTCATCACGCCGACGATTGACGAGCTCTCGGGCGCGGTCCACGTCTCCGCCAAATGCTTTGACCGCAAGAAGATACTCCTCCTGACGACGCAAATTTCGCTCCTTGGAGTCATCGGAGTTAACGAGCTCCATCAGATGCCTGTCAACTTGCTCGGCAAGCGTCCTCTCGTCAACATCGGAAGCTTTGAGGGCGGTGAAGTCATTGGAGATGCTCTCGATTGCCTCGACTTTTCCGAGATACTTATTGATGTAGTCAAACTCCTTGACCACCACCTTGAGCGCCGGATATCTCGAACTCATATCCTCCTCGTAGCCGATAAAATACTCCGCCCATGACTTAGACTGCTCGTTTTCGAACTCAGGGCTCTGATTTCTGATCTGCTCGATCCAGCCCGCCATATAGTCATCGCACAGGTGCTTTTCGTCGGTGCCAAAGATGCCGTTGATATAGGCATCGATGTAGACCATCGCATCGGCATCAATACGGGCGGCGTTTTGCGTCGAGAAGTAGCGTGCGAGCCATTCGTAGCACGTAGCTGTGCGGTTATTACGTCTGCAAATCAGAGCCATCGCAAGCGACGTGTGCTCGTTGTCACGTTTGACAGCCTCGCGTATTGCGCGCTCCGCAAGATCTCGGTTGTTGTTGATCCATGCCGCAAGGGCAACCAGGACAGGTGCCAGCCAGTAGTCCGGGGTAGAAATCATTAACTCCTCGGAGACCGTCGAAATCGTCGCCTTGCGCACGAGCGCTGCATCGGTTGCCTGGAGAATACCGACCATGGTGTTTCGAACCACCGAGTAGTTGCCGAACTTCTTGTCCATCTCCTGCCGGACGCTCACGAGCTCCGTAGTCGCCTGCTCAAGTGCGGCGGTACGACGCTGTTCGAGCATCATCTCGAGAAAGTCCTTTCGGAGCTTTTTAAGGTCCTTCCGCACTTCCTCCATTTGCGATTCGACCTTATCGACCTTCGTGGTCATCTGGTCAACTTTTGTTCCAATAGCGGCGATCCTGCGCTCGATAAGGGCAGTATCTAATCCCGAATCACTCATCTGTACCACCTTTCAGTTTGAACTGTTTAGATCATCCAATAGCTTTAAGCGAGTAAGCACCCGACATCCGCTTTATTGAGAGGCCATGCTTCGGTATTGCTCGGACACCTGCTGATAGGCCACAAGAAACTTCTGTTTGTATTGGCTTGCCTTCATCGAATTGACGATGCGCCCGACGGGCTCCACATAGTGTTCGAGAAAGTACGAGGTCCTTCTTTGTAACGCAAACGAACCAGTTTTATAGGGGGACCCGGGGTTCTCTCTAATGCCCTTGAGTAGTGCGAGACACGTTTTGGGTATGTTGCAGTTGGCGGCGATATCTTGATAGAAACTCTCCCGCTCTGCGGTCATAAAGTCTTCCGAAGCATACCGCGCTATGCAGAACGGGCACACAGCATCGATAAAACTCTCAAGCCGAGGCCGATCCTCCATGCTCTGCATATTGGCGACCACGAGCGATACCATCTGAACCTCAAAGTCACGCATGTTGTAGAGCGTCGACTCAAACAAGTCGATCAAGTCACGCACCTCATCATATTCGAGAGGGATATCTTCGGCCCTTTTAAAGAAAACCGTCATCGAACCCGAAAGACCCTCGCAAAACTCATCGCAGTACGCAACCATAAACTGTGCCGCCGCGTTGTCTTGCATCATATTGAGCACGTCCGCGGCAAATTTGCGGGCCTCCGGGAAGTTGCCGCCCTTAAAAAACTTGATGGCATTGTCCTTGGCAAACGCGATTTTGCCCGTGGCCCCCAGACGCGCCCGCGAATAGTACATCTCGCGACCGCACTGGTTGCAATGAACCTTTCGAGTTGCGGGGTCAAACTCGACATCGGTGCTGCCGCAGCCCTCGCAAGTTATTCCGTTGATTTCCAATAGCTTCCCCCACTTCAACCATCAAAGTGCCCTGGCAAAAAGCAGCGCGAGCCCTTATTTGACAGCGGTCAGCGCCGCATTGCGCTTTTTCCAGATATTGCGCGCATCATGGACAAGGCCAACCGTAACATCTGCCGGCTCATCGGCACTCATGGAATTCGAGACCGCCTCAAGCGCGGCGGAGAACTGTCTCTCGATCTCTTGAACATGGGGCTGCGACATGTTGGAACTAAAGGAGATGTCATCCTTGAGCCCTTTGAGTTCGGCTTTAACCTGAGCGTCCTCCGCTACGGCAAGAAGCTGCCCCACATACGATCCGAACTGCGCCGTTTGAACCGTCTTTGCGACGGCGGCGGCAACCTTTTGGTCTGCCCGGCGGGCATAGGAGCCAAGACCCATCTGCACAAGGACAAGCACAACGAGAAGAACAACGTTTGCGACAACCGGGATCGTGCTGCCGCCCCACCCATACGCCACAAACGCAAAGTACGTATTGGCAAGAAGGGCAACAACAAAATAGGCACAGCTGGATGCAATCGGCAAATAATGGATTTCGGTCGTGCTTTTGACCGTGGACTGCTTATCGGACATGGTAGCCGAAATCGAAGCCACCGCAAAAGCCAAAACCCCAAAACCAAGCGACATAGCAAAGACGATAGGGTTCATCAGCGCGTTTTTGCAGACAAACATGATTACAAGCCACGCCACCAAGACGATTGCCTCGCCCAAAATGACACGTTTAACAGAACCGTTCATCTTTGTTTCTCCTTATTGGATCTTAGTTCCACAATCGGGGCAGAATTTGGTCCCTTCGGGCAACTCGGCTCCGCAGCTCGGGCACCTTGGCGAGGTCAACCGGTTCCCGCACTCAAGGCAGAACTTGGCACCGACCGGGTTAAGATGCCCACACGCCAAACACGCAACACCCTGCTCGAGCTTTTGTCCGCATTCCAGGCAGAACTTAGCACCCATCGGATTAACGTTTCCGCAACTGGGACACACGGGACCGTTTTGCATACCTGCGGACGCGGAAGCCGTTCCAACCATGGGAGCAACAGTGCCCATGGTCTGGTTGGCCAAGTTGGAGAAGCCAGCTCCAAATGCACCGCCCATGCCAACGCCCATGCCGAGTCCCATGCCGGCTCCCATGAGGCCCGATGCGGCACTCCCCTCATTGCCCGCAGCACTCTCCATTACGTCCATGCCGCGCTCCTGCTGATAGTTGTAGCCTTCGCGCGCACGCTTCCTGGCTAGTGCCTCGGACTCGATGTCCATCTGGGCAGCGTTACCCTGTGCCTCGAGAATGCTCCGCTTACGCTGGATCTTCATCTCGTTGATGGCGGCAAGATCCTCTTCGAAGGGCTTGATGCTGTTGAACGAGAAGTTATCGAGTGTGAGACCAAACTCATCGAAATAGTTAACGAGCTTTACCTGCATCTGAGACGAGAAGTCGCTCAGATGCGTCGCAATTTTAAGAACGGAAACCTCCTGGTCAACAATCGCCTTAGCAAGCAAGTCGGGAACATACTCAAGGATTTTTGCCCGC
The DNA here is from genome assembly GCA_934630735.1 of uncultured Collinsella sp. Lineage (GTDB taxonomy): Bacteria > Actinomycetota > Coriobacteriia > Coriobacteriales > Coriobacteriaceae > Collinsella. The sequence goes on from CAKTWK010000001.1 coordinate 45,223, forward strand.
ATAAAGGAGGTAAGTTCCTCTCGCGTATAGCGATCTCGCGTGCCCACGACCTTAACAAGGAACTTCCTCGCCTGAATGGGAACCAGACTCGAGTCGTTCTGCTCGATATGCACGCCAAACAAACCGAAGGCGCGAACGTGAACGTTGACGTCTTCCTCAGGGTCTTGAACGATGATGGGCTCGGTCGTGCCCCAGCGTAGCTCGTTCATGTAGTTGGTGTTGATAAAGTACACAACGGAATGAAACGCCGAGCTACCGCCGGTAAGCGAATGAGCGGCATTGCGGAACGGGGCGAATCGGCTGTCTCCCGTGTCGAGCTTGATCTTGCACGGACCGACAAACACGCTTACCTGAGAATCGCCGGCACCCGTAGCGTCAGTAGAACTGCCCGCCCCCATATTGTTGGTAAAAACGGCAATCTGCGATTGCGCAACCTGAAGATAGGACCCGTTGGGGAAATCCTCGTAGGGATAGCGGAATGAGACAAGCGAGGCATCTTCGTTGTTGCCAGGCTCCCATTTGATATTGTCGACAGAAAAGGCACCGAGTATTCCGCTGTGCTTTTCTTCCTTTTCGTTATCGCTATGGAACAGAGACATGCTGATTCCTTTCGTTAATCCCAAACCACGCGCTCCGCGTGTCTAATGAATTGCGAAATGCCGAGCCGACAGGCGCATCGAAAGCCCGTGCGTCTCAATCTATCCCCCAACTTAGCTCGGTTAATTATAGCCCTCAAGTCATCGCATTTAGTCACCCGCCGGCGAGCGGTAATAATGTCGCACCTCTGGTCAACTGACGAAGAACCGGGAGGGTTCGAACCCCAGATACCCTTTTGGGGCATACCCGCTTAGCGGGCGAGTGTCTTCGGCCTCTCGGTCAGCTCTTCGTAACGGCCGTTTTAGCTGTAACTAAACTCGTCGGATGGAACAAGGGGAAAGGTATAGGAGCCGCGCACGCCGTAATGCCAACATGTCTCGGCTAAAGTTACTAGCTCTCGTGATAGGCCATAATCGACCGGCACGGATACCCTTCAGAGCCGCATTCCGCAGACGCTACGACCTTTCCGTCTTTATAAAACTCGACGTACCAAACGTACGTTGCCGCCCCCTCCCAATAGCTTGGCCCATCAGCGACCTTGTACGTAATAGAGGCGTCATCTGGCACAATCAACTCGCGCTTGGCGTTTGCAATGAACGCATCCATGTCGGCGATCACGCCATCGTCGCCCGCAGTGGCCTCCCCATCGTCGCCGCTATCGGATGCCGCTTCAGATGGTGCTTGAGATGCGCCAGTTCGATCGTCTGCAGTGCCAGAGCCGTCCTTCAAAGAGCTCTCCGAAGGCTCCGCTCCTTTGAATGCCTTCCACATATCGCTGCTTGCAGACGGCTTTTCAATGTCGGCCTCCGGATGCTCCCCGGCAATCTCGTCAAGAATTTTGCACGCTTCTTCACGCCCCTGGACCATCGTCTCCTGTGGTTTGCCACCATCCTCGACGGTCCTCACCAAGTAGGCGCCATTCTGTCTATCGAATTCCTTATTTTGAATTTGCACCGCGTCTGCGACCTCAGGACCCTTTGCAGTAAGCGAAATATAGAAATCTGCCTGGTTACAATCCTGACTACAAGTAAATTTAACGATGCCGTCCTTACAGACAGTAATGACTTGGCTCTCACCCTGAGCAATAAAACCGTCATACTGATTCGTCATATTGCTGGAGCCTTCTACCATCTCTGACGAAGGCATAACCGAAACGGCCTTTCCACCAACAAAGCAGTAGGCACCTACAATCGCCGAAATATCGTTCTGCGCATCGACAGACCCAATAAGCAGCTCGTCAATTCCGTCGCCGTTCAAATCATCGAAAGCATAGTAGTAGTTTAAAAAGCCGGGAGCATTCTGGCTGTCATAAACGAATATCTGCCCCAGCCCAGAATCATCGCCGCGCCCCAGAGCCCAGTCGTCGTAGTTGGCAGTACCAGCTCCCTTCTGCTCGCAATAGCTCACAAAGTCCTCGTAACGCGCAACCACGCCCTCGTAGGCCTTGTGCGCTTTCTTGTTAGCTGCCGCGACCTTCTTTTTAGACGACTTATTCTCGACTGCAGCCGGCTGCTCCCGCTGCTGCGCTTGAGGCAGCACAAAGGCTTCGTAAGCTTTGACCAGGGCGTAGGCGACACCGGCGGTAAAGATGACTGCCGCAAGAATGGCGACAAACGTAGGCACCGCAAAACGACCAACCTGACGACGCTGCATCATAAAGGCCGCAAAGGACATATGCTCAGAGGGCGCCGGAGAAGCGCTCTCTGCGCGAGATGCAGCAGGATCGCTCGTCGCTTTTCTATCAGCAGGCGCCTTTGGTGTACCTGAAGGAAGCGGCTGCTGAGCATTCGCCGGCGCGTCATCCACATCCAACGGTTTTCCGCATGCGGAACAGTATCGCGCCCCATCTTTGATCTTTGCCCCGCAGCTTGCGCAGTACATATATCCCCCCCTTAGAACTTCAGCATATCGAAACGATAGTCCACAGCCTGCAAACAGAAAAGGCCCAGGACAATTTGCTCGACTGTAAACCTTTTCTTTCACCTTTCAAATTCGCCTGACCCCACGCGGAAGGCATGCGACGGGCTACTTGCTAGGCGCGAGCCATGTGCAGCTTGATTGCCTTGAAGATGATGTTGGCAACCGAGACGATAGGCCAAAGTGCCACTATCGTCATCGGGGCTAATTCGGGAACAACCGGAACCGCTCCGTGAATCACGCTGCCCAACCAGTAAAAAAGCATCAGAACAACGACAGGAAGGCCCACGAGAACCACAAGTTCGATTAGCATAATCGTGATACCGATAATGCCGCCACCATAGACAAAGGGAAGCCTTACACCGCTGCGGTACAGCGAGATAATCACCTTCCAGGGACCAATCAGAAGCAGCGCCAGCAGAATCATATAGTCGAGCCCCAGTGAGCCCCCTCCCAGCACGTAATTGAAAAAGAGCACATAGAGCAACGAAATCACTGACGCTCGCGTAAGGGACCCGATGGACTCGCGAAGTGAATCTTGCAGGCAAGCAGCGGCCTCTGCATCCTCCGCCGCTTGAAACTGAGCCTCGACAGACTGGCTCTCAATCGGCCGGGCCTCGACGTAAATCGCGTCTCCCGCCGTGCTGGCCGCAGCCGCGACCGTAGGCGTTCCGCACACGCCGCAGAACTTGGCGCCGTCGTTAATCTCTGCTCCACACTGTTTGCAATGCATGATCGGGTCCTTTCTCGTTACCCCTTTTCTTGACGATCACAAGATACGATTTGTCGTTTATCCGATATAGAGATTTTGACCGGGTAATTTTCCTAAACGTGTTACGCTATTAAACATGCAGCTAGAGACAGGGGTAACAATGTTTGAGTTCTCCCAAACACGCACCGTTGAAGGTTCGATTCCGTTTAAGAAAGTCAACCTCATAGAGAACGAACCCAATAGGCCCGTTGGCGAGGCCCAGCTTGTCTTTGAACTCTACATGCCCACCGAGCTGGCCGGCAGCAAAAGCAACGAAGGGCCCGCACACAGCGAGCGCCATGCCGATCTGATCAGGCTGGCATCATGCATCGAACCCACCGCCGTTAAAGAGCAGCCCTTCCGCGCAAGCCTCTTTAACGTACTTGATTACGCCGAACAGACCGGGCCGCTTTTTGGCAAGCACGCAATAGAATCCGTACGCGATTGGGCCAATGCCGCGATGGCAGCACTTATTGCCATGCGCATCCAGGAATACCTCAACGGGAGCTGCACCATCGCAAAGGTCTCCGCATTGGAAAGAATCGAGAAATCAGTGGTAACCTGCGCGGCAAACGGGTCATCCTTCAAGATCTACACCACTATCCTGAGGGCGGGCGGAGATTATACCGACTCATTCAAAAGCCTGCCCATCGTGCGCAAAATCGAATCCGATGCGGGATATTTCTACGCCTTTATGTTTATGATCGACGAGGAAGAATCCCTCGTTGCACTCAACGTGCTCTCTTTTGAACACGAGCTCACCGCCAATGACTTCAGTGTTTTGCAGGCGATGTTCTACATGGACGAAGACTCCAGCTCGGAGATTTCAGCGCGACTCAAGGTCAGCAATAGCGAAGAGAGCTTCTATGTAATCGACCCTCAAGCAGATATCCAGGAGCGCCGCGAAGAACTCGACAACGATGACCGCGATGCACTCACCGCTTTGGTGCAGGCGCTCGTGATCTCGCATCTCTCGGGCGCGCACGTGGATGTGTTCCAGGGCAACGAATCCACAGGGTTCCTCTCGTTTGACAGCTATCTCTCGTGGCTCTGGTTTGATTTTTCGCGCAAGCTGAGCACCGTCAAGATTGGCTATTGTGAGCAGTGCGGACGCGCCTACTCACTTGCCGGGCATCGTGGCGTCAAACGGCACTACTGCAGCGATCGATGCAAGACCGATGCCAAAAACGAGCGCACGCGCAAGGAGACGGCAAAGATACGCGAGTTGTTTGGAACGGGCGCCAGCGTACGCGACATCGCCAACGAGATAGAACGTCCCGCGGCCTACGTGCGCTCGCAGCTCAATAAATGGACCAAGCTCAAGCACGATCTGGATGAAGACATTGAGTTAAACGGCTTTGACAGCTCCGAGCTACTCAAACGCTGCACCATTGAGAAGCTCGACCTCAACAACCTCCTCAACGCCAAGCGCAAAAAGCAGATTCAGGACTATGCCAAACTCAAGCGCCTCGTTAAGTAGAAACGCTGTCATTTCTTTGCCATCCGATTGACGGGTGGAAAGTTACTCATATACGTGTTAGTAATATATATGTTAGTAATACATATATGAACGAGGCGCATCATGTTTGTTGGACGTCGGGAAGAGCTTGAATCCCTAGAAACCGCCTATCAAAAAGGTTCCTTTCAGCTTGCCGTAGTCTATGGAAGGCGTCGCGTGGGTAAAACCAGCCTGCTTCGCGTCTTTACACAGGGCAAACCCCATGTGATCTTCTTTACCGGACAGCAAACCGTTGTAAGCGAAAACCTCGCGCTGCTCAGCCGCGAGATACTTGGCGATAGCGCCGCAGGAGCAGCGTTCCCCTCTATCCGGGTTGCACTCGAATCCGTCTTCGAACACGCCAAAACAGAGCGAATCGTTCTGATTATTGACGAGTATCCCTACCTCGCCGAGAGCGATCCGGGCGTCTCGTCGTGCCTGCAAACGCTTATCGATCGACATAAAGACACGAGCAAGCTGTTCCTCGTGCTCTGCGGATCGTCCATGAGCTTTATGGAACACCAGGTACTAGGACACCAAAGCCCTCTTTATGGACGCCGCACCATGCAGCTGCGCATTGACCCCTTCACCATCTTTGACGTGGCTCTCATGCTTCCCGATGCACCCATCGAAAGGGTCATCGAGCTGTATTCCGTTGTTGGCGGGATGCCACTCTATCTATCGCAGCTCGATGGCACGCGTTCCACTCAATGGAACCTTGAGCATGCGCTGTTGCGTCAAGATGCGTTTTTGTATGCCGAACCCCAGAACTATCTGCTGCAAGAGGTCCGCAGCCCAGCTATCTACAATGCCGTCATAACCGCCATTGCCAACGGCTGTGTACGCTCCAAAGAGATTGCCGATGTTACCCACCTCGCAACGCCACAGGTCGCGCGACTGCTCGACGCATTGATCGAACTGCGAATCGTTGAGCGCGTCACGCCTGTTGTAAAGGCAACAAAACGCCAGGTAGTCTATCGGATCTGCGATAACCTGTTTAGGTTTTGGTATCGGTTTGTTCCACAGTACGCGGGAACAATTGATGAGGGGCTCGGAGCCGCTGTGGCCGCGCGTATCGTCAAGCATGATTTGTCCACCTTTGTGGGTCCTGCATTTGAAGAAGTATGCCGCCAGTGGTTGATGCGGCAGGTTGTTGAGAGCGAGCTGGATGTGCTGCCCAAGGCAATCGGCTCTTGGTGGGGCACGAACCCGAACACGCGCCGGCAAGAAGAGATTGACGTTGTGCTTGAGGACGCCGATGGGGAGCTCATCGTTGGCGAGTGCAAATGGAGAAACGAGCCCGTAGATACCGACGTTCTTGAAACACTCGAGCGGCGCAGCGCGCTGCTGGGTCGGCCGATCAAACAGTACTTCTTGTTTAGTAAGAGTGGATTTACCAAAGCGTGTCAAAATAGAGCGGCTCAAACAAGCAACGCGAGGCTTGTTGGGCTCGAGCAACTACTATAAGAAAGGAGCTTGGAAACAGTTTTCCAAGCTCCTTTCAGTTTTTATTCGATTCCCACCTTTTTGAGCGTATCTTTGGTGACTTCCGCAACTTGATTGGGATCGACGTGGGATTCCCCTGAAATAGAACCGTAACCTGAGGTTGAGAAATCAAGGAAGTAGTATGTCCGGTAATTGTGCCCATAGCCAAATTGCTGATATAGAGCATTATAGTCCGTCTCGGAAATTTCCTTGCCCTCCGACGCATAATAGTCTTCGTAGCCATTGCCCTCGCTAGGCGCAACTCCCCAGGACTCGTAGTTGCTTACAAGCGAAAAAACATCGCCTTTCTTGCCATATACCGAAGTATTGTCCCCGGCCAAAGCCTGCCTGCCAGCGAGCAATGCCGTAATCGCATTGCTCATCTCATATGTTCTTTGGCTTACGAGGATGCTGCCGCCATCCGCTTTAATCAGCGGAAGAAACATCGTTCCTCCGTTGCTGTTATCAAGCCAATTTTGACTGTAAAGTCTCTTGACGCCACCATCAGCTGCCGACCAAACCTCTACGGTGTAGGACTTCTGAAGTCCCTCTATATCTCCATTCCAAGCACTCTTTAATTCGTCATCGCTCATACCGTTCACAACGGTCAAGAACTCAGGCTGGCCATCCTGATCAAAATCAACGAGGTCGACAAGGCAAAGCCCTCGCATCGCATAGACAGAATCAGTCACCTCAACAATTTGTGGCTCTCCATAGCACGCGAGGTATTCCTGGCACTTTTGCTTGTAAGCGGCATACGCAGCGGTATTGTCCGCCGCGGTGCCTCCATCCTTCTTGTCGCCTTCGTCTGTCTTTGTATCGGCCTCGTTGACCTTAGGCACCTCGAGGGAAACCTCTTTTACGGCATCAGCGGATTTAGAGTTATCAACGACTTCGACGGGGATAGCCCACTCGACTTTGGAATTAGAGTCCTTAACGGTAAGAGTATATTTCCCCGGTTTAACATCGGGAAACTGGCTTACCGTGAAGCCCTCGTCGCCCTTAACCTCAGCGTTGGTGTTGTAGCCGTAGTCGCCGTTCAGGGTCACCGAGTACTTCTTGAGCTTCTCGCCCTTTGCGTCGGTCGGGGTGATCTTGGATTCTTGGACCACCACGATGGCTTTGTCCTGGCCGTAATGGGCAACGTCGCCGGACTTGCTAAAGAACAGCAGATAGCTAAAGATGGCAATGACTGCCACACCAACGACGATACCAACGATATAGAGCGCCTTGGGCTCCTTTTTCCGTGCGGATGCATTCACCGCAGAAACAGGGGCTGGCGCCGCGACGGGCTTGGCGACCGGATTGCTCGGTTTTGGCCGGTCGGCGCGCACGGCAGGAATCGAAGGCGTTGCACCGGACGACACGTCGTCTTTGGGCTGGTCGTCTTCTTCGTCCGCTACGGGCTCGCTCTCCACCGGCGACTTTTCCTCCCCCGCCTCGGCACCGGCGGAAGGCTCCTTCTCCGTTTCGCCACTAGCGAAAATCTCTTCCGCAGCTTCATTGATAACGGAAGGCTCTTCTGCCACTTCGTTGCTGGCAGAGTTCAGCACCGCCTTCGCATCTTCGAGTGCATAGCCACACTCGGTGCAGTATCGCAAATCGCCATCAAGCTCAAATCCACAGTTGGGACAGAACATGTTAGTCCTCCTTATCGACTTTCGCCGTTGTACCGTCCTTGACCTCATCAGGGGTTACTTCGGACCCCACTTGAGACTCATCATCCCAGGACGCAACCAAAATCTCGCAATTGCCGTCCGCAAAAGTACCGAGCTCATAGTCTTCGGTGCGATACACCAGTCCCTTGGATGTCACATACAAGCATGTTGAACCCTTGATTGAGTAGTCTGAAGAATTGCTCCGCATGAGCATAGAGTTGTAGTCAGACGGATACTTTTTGCCCATTTCCGTAAGATACGGCCAAACTGCCGAACTCATAGAACTGGCAAGATCCTCGGTATCAATGCCGAACATGTCCTGAGGACTAACAGTGTCGCCCGTATGCAAATCAAAAATAACACCAGTCACAACCGTGTCGCCATGCGGACCCCATCCCGTCGAATAGCGCTCGTCACGGATACAGAAATAGTTCTCATCCATGTACGTAACCGTCACGTTTCTCGATATGCAGGGAAATTCGCCATCGGGATATAACTCTGCATCTGATTGCTCATTATCTGATGCCCGATTCGTTCGCTCCGCATCAATTTGAAGGGGCTCGAGAATCGCCTTGTTAATTTTGTCTGCGACGTCGTCTTTGGCGGAGCTCTTAAGTTGCGGATAGGACCATTCCATGTTAGCCCGCTCGCCCTGGTTGAGCATAGGGTCGACCGGAGCAGACACCGTCAATGACTTTTCCTCCAGCGTATAGACAACTTCTTCGGCCGCTCTCTCGTCCTTCTTGGGCCTTTCGGTCGCTTGCTCCTGTTGCACGGATTGCTGCTGGAGATTGGGCTCGATGACGTTCTTGTAGAGCATGAAAGCAGCGTAAGCGATGCCTGCCGCGGCGATGAAAGCGGCGATCATGATAGCAAACTGCGGCACCAGGCGGTTACCGACCTGACAGCGTCGCATAAAGAAGTTGTACATCTGGGAGTGACCGCTACTCGCGGTCTTCGAGACCGGCTCGGGGCTCGGTTCCGCTGTGGACTCGGCATTCGCGGATCCTATCGCAGAGTCCGTTTTGGTATCTGTGGGTTCCAATATGACTTCAGCGGACGGTGATTCTCGCTCCGACGGCTCGGCCTTGGGCCCCTCCTCGGCCGCAGTCTTGCCCGAGAGCCCGCCCAAGGGCAGACCGCATTCGGTACAGAACCGCGCATCGTCGCTGATTTTGCTACCACATTTGGGGCAAAACATGAGCCTTCTTCTCCGATTCCTTTTAGTCTCACTGAGTCGTGAGTTACTCACGTGCCGTTTGTTTCGTAGTTTAACTATTTCTTAAACAAATCGATGGGTCACTTGAACAGACGCATACCCGCTCAAGCGACTCTATACCGGCTAGCTATCCTTGCTCATGATATAGATGTCAGTGTAAGAAAATCGTTGAACAGGGTTGCTCCCTCGAAGTCCGAACCGATACTGAACTTGAAACCATCTTTATTTACCGAGATGGAGAAATCGCCGCTGATATCCATATCATTCGCGCAGCCAACCACCCCCATTTTTCGGTCCCACCTGTCACGTCATCAGGAGCCCGAAATCGAAGAGATGGTAAAAGCCGCTTGGGTCACATGTGGTTCCATATGCCCCAAGCGGCTATTTCGATTGCTTATGTCACAAAGAAAACTCAGCGACTCTTTTACACACGACTAACGCGCCGCATCAATTGCGACCTTGCCGCTCTCCAGCACGTGAACGCGGCCGTCGGCGAGCATCTGCACGACCTCAGGATACAGCACGTGCTCAATCGCGTGGATATGCTCCTCGAGCGTGTCGACGTCCCAGCCCTCCTCAACAGCCAACGCACGCTGGGCGATGATGGGGCCGTTGTCGTAAATCTCGTTGGCAAAATGCACGGTCACGCCGGTCACCTTGACGCCGCGAGCAAACGCATCGTCAATCGCATGGGCACCGGTAAAACTCGGCAGCAGTGCCGGGTGTAGGTTGACCACGCGATTGGGGAACGCCGCCAGCAGCGGCGGGTGCACCATGCGCATGTAGCCGGCCATCACCACGTACTCGCAGCCACGTTCGAGCAGCTCATGCGCGATGATCTCGTCAGCCGCGATAGGATCGGCATAGACATCCTTGGACAGCGTAAGTGTCTGGATGCCCGCACGCTCGGCGCGCTGTAGGCCCTTGGCCGAAGGACGGCTCGACACCACGAGCTCAATCGAGGCGTTGAGCTTGCCGGCGGCGATCAGGTCGATCAGCGCCTGCAGGTTGGTACCAGAACCGCTGATAAGCACGCCGATCTTAAGCGGCTCGGCAGTATCGGTGCCGGTCGGACGGGCGTAGGGCACATAGCCCAGGCCCTCGGCAGCAGCCATCTGCTCGTTAGCGCTCATCGGAGTACACGACCTTACCGGAGCCCTCGACGCACTCGCCCACGCGGAACGGCTTCTCGCCCAGCGCGACCAGAGCCTCGGTCACGGCGGCCTCGTCCTCGGGGGCGACGATCAGACACAGGCCGACGCCCATGTTGAAGGTCTTGCATGCCTCGTTGGGCGCGAGCTCGGCCTGACGCGACACGTAGGTGATGACGGGCGGAACATCCCAGCCCATCTCGGCGCCGTTGCGGATGACCACGGCGTCGACATCGTCGGCAAGCGCGCGATTGAGGTTCTCGGTGATGCCGCCGCCGGTGATATGGGCAATGGCATGAACGTTGGCGCCGGCGCGGAGCAGCTCCAGAATCGGCTTGACGTAGATGCGCGTGGGGGCCAGCAGGGTGTCGGCCAGCGAAGCACCGCCGAGCTCCTCGAGCGGACGGCTCAGCTCCTCGGCCTTAGCGGCAGCCTCGGGCGTACCCGGCTTGATACCGTCGACACCGATGACCTTGCGCACGAGCGAGTAGCCGTTGGAGTGCACGCCGGTGGAGGGCAGGCCCAGAATCACGTCGCCGGGGCGAACGTTCGCGGGGTCAAGCATCTTGGGACGGTCGACGACACCCACGGTAAAGCCGGCGAGGTCGTAATCGGCGGGGGCCATGACGCCCGGGTGCTCGGCCATCTCGCCGCCCACGAGAGCGCAGCCCGCGAGCTTGCAGCCGTCGGCCACGCCCTTGATGATCTTTGCCATGTGCTCGGCCTCAATGTGACCGATGGCAACGTAATCCAGGAAGAACAGCGGCTCGGCGCCCGAAGCCAAAATGTCATTGACGCACATAGCGACCAGGTCCTGGCCCACTGTCTCGTGACGGTCCATAATCTGGGCGAGCACAAGCTTGGTGCCCACGCCGTCGGTACCGCTGATCAAGATCGGGTCTTCCATATCCTTGAGCGCGGCGGCCGAGAACAGGCCACCAAAGCCACCGATGCCGCCGATGACCTCGGGGCGGTTGGTGTCTTTGACCATCTGCTTAATAGCGTCGACGGCGCGGCCGCCCTCGGCAGTATCGACGCCGGCGTCCTCGTACGTCACATGCTTGTTGTCGCTCATCTGAGCCTTCCTCTCCCACTACCGTGGCGCCGCGCGGGCGTCAAACAGTACTCATAGTTGCGTTCATTTCGGCGCGCGCCATAACAGCACGCGCCGTCATATCAACAAAACAGCAGGTAAAACCTACCAAAATAAACCTGTCCCTAAATGGCAGGTTTTAGGCCTCACCGTGCTCCTCTTCCCAGCTGCGGTCATCGTATTTCTCGACCACGGCGTCGTCGTCAAAGTGCAGCGGCTTGTCCAGGTTGCGGGGCTTAAAGCCCTCCATAAACTTGTCGCGGCCAAAGCTCTCGGGAATCGCCACGGGATAGCGGCCGGTAAAGCACGCGTCGCAGTAGCCGCCCTTGGGCATGACCTTCAGCAGACCCTCGACCGAAAGGAAGGCCAGCGAATCGGCGCCAATGTACTCGCAGATCTCATCGACCGTCTTGGTGGCACTGATAAGCTGCGACTGCACGTCGGTATCGATACCGTAGAAGCACGGCCAGATGACCTCGGGCGAGTTGATGCGGATATGAATCTCCTTGGCACCGGCGTTGCGCAGCATCTTGACGAGCTGCACCATGGTGGTGCCGCGCACGATGGAGTCGTCGATGACGACCAGGCGCTTGCCCTCGATGTTGTCACGCAGCGGGTTGAGCTTCATACGCACGCCCATGGCACGCAGCTCCTGCGTAGGCTCGATAAACGTACGACCCACGTAGCGGTTCTTGATAAGGCCCTCACCAAAGGGAATGCCACTCTCGTGCGAATAGCCCTCCGCGGGCGGCAGGCCGGAGTCGGGCACGCCGATGACCAGGTCGGCCTCGACGGGCTCCTCATGTGCCAGCTGACGACCCATGTCATAACGGCAGGCGTAGACGCTCTTGCCGTTCATGATGGAATCGGGGCGAGCGAAGTAGACCTGTTCAAAGATGCAGTTAGCAGGCTCTTCGGCAGCAGGCACACCCTGCTCGGACACAAGGCCCTCGGCGCTGATGCGCAAAATCTCACCGGGACGGACGTCGCGGACGTACTCGGCACCCACAATGTCGAGCGCACAAGTCTCGGAGGCGACGACCCAGCCGCCGGCGCGGGTGACATGGGTGGCAACGTTAACCGTCGCGGCGCCGTCCTGCGACGGCAGCTGCGAAACGGATGCGGCATCGGCCTGGTCCAGGCCCTCGTCCACCAGCTTGCCCAACACGAGCGGGCGAATGCCGTGCGGATCGCGGAAAGCGTAGAGCGCCTGCTCATTGATGAGCGTCATGGCGTAGCCGCCGCGCACGAGCTCCATGGTCTTGCGAATGCCCTCGCGCAGATGGCCCGTACGCTGGGTAAAGTAGCCGATGAGCTTGGTCGCGACCTCGGAATCCGAGTTGGAGAGGAACGGCACGCCCAGCTCGATCAGCTGGCGGCGCAGCTCGTCGGTGTTGACGAGGGTGCCGTTGTGCGCGAGCGCAATAATGACGCTATTGATGGTAGAGAGGTGCGGCTGAGAGGCTTCCCAGCTCTTGGCGCCGGCGGTGCCGTAGCGCACATGACCCACGGCCAGCTGACCGGAGAGCGTCGACAAGTCGGCATTAGAGAACACGCGGTCGAGCAGGCCCAGATCCTTGCGGACCATAACCGTGCCGCCGTCACCCACGGCGATTCCCGCCGATTCTTGGCCACGGTGCTGCAGTGCACGCAGGCCAAAGTACGTCAGTCGAGCCACGTCGCGATCGGGCGCCCAGACACCAAAAACGCCGCATTCCTCATGCAGCTGGTCGGAGTCCGGATCATACGTCGACATGGCGTTCACCTGTCCCGCGGCACGCTCGGCCGCGCGGATGGTTTCTTGAGACATGGCATCCCCTCAGAGCCTCGTATTTTGGCGTTACCCGCCTTATTATACGCACGGCGCGACGCGCTCCCCAGCGCATGAGCAGCGCTTTTTAAAAGCCCACCGAGCTAATAATCCGTTTTGCGGCCAAACATTTTATCGGTCCGTCCAGTGCAAGCGCCCGCGCCCCCAGATGGCCGCCGCGTCCACCGTTGGGGATTACAAAGTTGCAATTGGGACGTTCGCCCTGTCTTTTGGCAGGTCGGCAGCGTATCCTTATAACCTACAACAAAGCGAGAAAGGTTCTGTATGGATCGAAACGAACTCGACCCCAGCGTCCCCAGCGCCACGGAGGTCAAGAAGATCCCGCTCATCATTAAGGTGTACGCCGTCCTGTGCATCCTGTCCGGCGTGGGAACGCTCCCGTCAGTCGGCGCCTTTATGTGGCAGGTCATCACCGCGCTCATCAACGGCAACGCCGCCGCCAAGCTCGGCGACAACACACTCGTCGCGGTCGGCCTTATCGTCGCCGGCATCATGCTCTCTGCGGCAAGTGCCGTCATCCTAATCATCTTTGGCCTGGACCTTATCAAGAACCAGCGCCGCAATGCCGCCCGCCTGTCCTACATCCTTATTGCATTCACCGTCGTCGAGCTTTTGGTCGATGTGATGCTCCAGGGCATCGGGCCCTTCTTGCTTCGTCCCGCTATTCAGCTCGGTATCCTCATCGCGCTTTCGGCCACCGTCGACCCCACGCTGCGCCAGGAGCGCGAACTGCAGCGCCGCCTGCAGGAGATGCTCGACCGCGACGCCGCGGCGGAGGGCATGCTCGGCCGCGATGAAACCGGCGAGGGCTATATCAAGCTCAACTACTTCAACCTGTTCTGGGTATTCTTCGTCTGCTGCGTGCTCGGCCTGATCGCCGAGGACATCTGGCACATGACGGTCGACGACCCGGGCGTCTACCAGAACCGCGCCGGCATGCTGTTTGGTCCCTTCAGCCCCATCTATGGCTTTGGCGCCGTACTCATGACCATGGTGCTCAACCGCTTCTATAAAAAGAACCCCATCATCATTTTCCTGGTAAGCGCTGTGCTCGGCGCGAGCTTCGAGGTGTTCGTGGGCTGGTTTATGCAGACCTCATTTGGCGTGGTCTCATGGAGCTACTCGCACATGAAGCTGTTTGGCATGCCCGACCCACTCGCCGTCCTTACGGGCGGACGCACCTGCACGGGCTTTGCCTGCCTGTGGGGCCTGGGCGGCCTTATCTGGATCAAGCTACTGCTGCCGAGGCTACTCAAGCTCATCAACATGATTCCGTGGAAGAGTCGCTACTCGGCTACCGTCATCTTTACCGTCATTATGCTGGTCGACGGCGTCATGACGCTGCAGTCGCTCGACTACTGGTACCAGCGCGTCAACGGCACGGAGCCGGATATTCCCGTCGCGCAGTTCTACGGCAAGTATTTCGATAACGACTACATGGAGAACCGCTTCCAGAGCATGACCATGAGTCCCAAGGATGCGACGCGCGTGTAGCGCCAAGCAATGCCGAGATTTTCCAACGCACAGAAAAGCCCGCTGGCAGACTGATTTGAACTGCCAGCGGGCTTTTTGTTGGCAAGTGCTGCTGCCGGCATTACGCCTCGCGCTCGACCTCGCTCACACACTCATTTTTGATGGTACCGACGAGCGCCTGCAGAGCATCGACCACATGCGGGCGAATGTCCCCGCCAATGATCACGAGCATGATGTCGTCGCCCACGGTAAGCTCGCCGCTCGCCAGCCACACGCGCACATAGCCGATACCCGGCATCGCGCGCGTTGCCTCGATAGCGGCCTGCACCTTATCGGCATCGAAGCCAAACACCATGCCGCCCACCTTATGTCCAGGCGCCACGCCATCTGTCTCGACCCCACGCACCTCGGACTTAGGCGTCGCACGCACCACGCCGTTGTGTGTCAGGTACATACCACACGCAGGCGTCGACGAATCGGCCTTGGCCTCGCGCAGCCAAGCATCAACCGAAGGCATCGATTTGCCACTTTCAAGCATCATTTCTCCTTTTTACCGTCGTCGAGTAGCTCATTTGGGACGGGGCTTTTTAGCTACTCTCGAACAACTTATTCCTCGACCGGCGTGAGCACCATGACGGCGCGCGTATTGCTAAATGACAGCGAGCGGCAGGTCACAAGCGTTACGACCTTGGTTGCCGAAGCGGCACGATCGGTGGCATCGCTCGCCACCGCCGAAGCGCCGTCGAGCATCTCGGACAGGTAATTCTTCAGTCCGTCATCGCCCTCAAAGTTGGGCGTGCGCGCCTTGGCATACGTGTCCTCGAGCACCTTGGTCGCCAGTGGGCGCAACTTATACGTCGCATCGCGCGTAATGTAGTACACGTATTCCATGCTGTCGAACGTCGCCTGATCGGTCGTATCCGAAATCACATTGAACATCGAACCGTCGTTCATGTGATGGCCGTAAATCGTGGTCTGCTGATCCACCATGCCCGGCGCAGTGTCGTCGCTATCCAAAAAGATGGCGCCCGACGCGTTGGCGGTGCCGTCGAACAGCGTGTTGAGGTACTTGGAGTTGTTGTTGGTCTGCACCACGGGGTAGTTGATGTTAGTGCCGGGCGCGTAGATCCAACCCACAACCTCGGGATTTGTCTGGGCAAGCGCATTGAAGTCGATAATCGGCACGCCGCTGGCGTCCTTGTCGCTCACATATTGTTTTTCGATCTTTTGATACGACTCGCTCGCCTGCTTGTAGCCAATCTGCGCGTTGATAAAGATGGCGGCCGCAGCAACGATTAGGCCGATGCCAATAATGATGAGCAAGATGGGGATAACGGAGCGGCGCTTTTTGCGCGGCGGCTCGGTATAGCTCGATGGCGCGGTATGCGTCGAAGAGCGAGGTGACTTCTTGGCGGTACCGTATGACGAAGGGCGATATGCAGCAGGTGTATCCTGACGGCGATGCTTCGCCGGCGTCACGGGGCGTGGCGCGCGCGGCTGCTGAGGAGAGGATGTCCAACCCTGCTGCGGCGCGCGGGCTGCTCCCGACTTGGCTGGATCGGGAATCCGAGAAGCCGAAAAACGCTTTCCCTGATAGTCGGACATGGCTCTCCTTATGCTGCAAATGGACTGGCAGAGCGCTTAGGCGTCAGCCATCTCCTGCTTCATCTTCTCGATAACCTTGCGGTACTCAGGGTCGCAGGCGCCCAGAATCTGCGTGGCGTAGATGGCAGCGTTCTTGGCACCGTTAATGGCAACGCAGGCCACGGGCACGCCCGAAGGCATCTGCACCATCGACAGCAGCGAGTCCATACCACCCAGATCGCTCGTCTTCATAGGCACGCCGATGACCGGCAGCGGCGTAAAGGCCGCTACGACACCGCCCAGATGAGCAGCCTTGCCGGCAGCAGCGATAATCACCTTGATGCCGCGATCGGCAGCAGTCGAGGCCCACTCATGGACCTTCGCCGGCGTACGGTGCGCGCTTGCAATCACGAGCTCATAGGGCACGCCCAGTGCCTCGAGCTCGGCGGTGCAACCTTCCATAACGCCCAGATCGGACTTGGAGCCCATGATGATCCCGACAACCGGCTTCTGATCTGCCATAAACAAAGACCTCCTGTTGAGAGCGGTGACGCGGCGGATCCGCGACCCTTAACTACTGAGAGTAGTATAGCTGCTCCCGTCCCTGCGGTCTGCGGGTGCCCCGCGGCGGTCTGGTGTTTTCATCTTCACTCCGGTTGCTTCGCAAAGTCGTTCAGATGAAAACACCAGACCGCCGCGGGGCACCCTCGACCTACCGGGGATTGCCATGACGTACGTTTGCTGCAATAAAAGCGTGGGATCCGCCGTTCGAACGAACGGCGGATCCCACGCTCGCTTTTTATTCAGCCCTAGTCATCGCGCAAAGTTCCTTCGGCAGCACACGATGCAGCCAAGTCACCGCAGGCCGGGGCGGGAGGGGCCGAGTTTCCTCCTGAGCGACTCTGCTTGCAGCCGGAGCGAAGGGGGAAATCTCGGCCCCTCCGCCCCGGCCGGCCAGGTCAACTACACCGTGTGCTGCGGCAGGTCCTGCAGGGCGATGACGTCCATGCCCATGTCGTTGGCGCTACCGTGACCCTGCTGGTCCTCGCGCACGGCCTCGATGGCACTCACGTACGTGTTGGCCGCAGACATCGCGGTCACGCAGGTCACGCCACGACGGACGGCCTCGGTACGCAGCAGGTAGCCATCGCCACGAGAGCCCGGGCCGTACGGTGTGTTGATGATTACCGCGATCTTGCCATCAGCGATGAGGTCGCCGATGTTGGGGCGCTCGCCGTCGTGCGGGCCGCTAATCTTCTCCACAATCTCGCACGTCACGTTGCCTCCACGCAGCACGCGCGCCGTACCCTCGGTGGAGCAGATGTCAAAGCCCAGGTAACGCAGGATACGCGCGACCGAAAGGATGTGGCGCTTGTCGCGGTCGCACACGCTGATGAATACCTTGCCGGCGCTCGGGTCGGGCAGCTTGTAGTCGATCGCCAGCTGCGTCTTGGCGTATGCCTCGGGATAGCTCTTGGCGATGCCCATGACCTCGCCCGTCGACTTCATCTCGGGCCCCAGGATGACGTCGGCGCCCGGGAAACGACCCCAGGGCATGACGGCTTCCTTCATGCAGAACCAGTCCAGCTGACGTTCGTCGCTCGGCAGGCCCAAGCTCGCGATGGAATCGCCTGCCATGATGCGCGCCGCGCACTTGGCCAGCGGCACGCCGGTGGCCTTGGAGATAAACGGCACGGTACGGCTGGCGCGCGGGTTGGCCTCAATCACGTAGACGGTCTCGCCCTTGATGGCATATTGCACGTTGACCAGACCGCGGACTCCCAGCGCCATCGCGATGCGGCGCGTGGTCTCGCGGAGCTTCGCCTGCAGGCTCTCGCTAAAGCTGAACGGCGGGATGCAGGTCGCGGAGTCGCCGGAGTGAATACCGGCTTCCTCGATATGTTCCAGGATGCCGCCGATGTATACCTCTTCGCCATCGCACAGGGCGTCGACATCGGACTCGATTGCGCCCTCCAGGAAGCGGTCCAGATACACCGGGTAGTCGGGGCTGATGCGCGCAGCCTCTGCCATGTAATCGCGCAGATGCTCGGCATCGTAGGCGATCATCATGCCGCGGCCGCCCAGCACGTAGCTCGGACGCACCAGCAGCGGGTAGCCGATGTGCGCGGCCACGGCCTCGGCCTCCTCAAACGAGGTGGCCTGGCCCGCCGGCGGGTACATGATGCCCAGCTTGTCGAGCAGGGCGGCGAAGCGCTCGCGGTCCTCGGCAAAGTCGATGGCATCGGGCTTGGTGCCCATAATGTTCACGCCGCTCTCCTCGAGCATGCGCGCTAGCTTAAGCGGGGTCTGGCCGCCGAGCGTCACCACGACGCCGTCGGGGCGCTCGACATCGATAACGTCCATGACGTCCTCGTAGGTGAGCGGCTCAAAGTACAGACGGTCGGACGTGTCATAGTCGGTCGAGACGGTCTCGGGATTGCAGTTGACCATGATGGTCTCGAAGCCGCGGGCCGCCAGCGCGTAGCTCGCGTGCACGCAGCAGTAATCGAACTCGATACCCTGGCCAATGCGGTTGGGGCCGGCGCCCAGGATCATCGCCTTGGGCTTGTCCGCCGGCGTGGTCTCGTCGGGAGCCACGCACTTCTTGGCATCCGGGCTCGTGCGGTAGATGTTCTCGTACGTCTTGTAGTGGTACTCCGTGGCGCTCGAGAACTCGGCCGCGCAGGTATCGACCGTCTTCATGCTGGGAACCACGCCCAGGCCCTTGCGGTAGGCGCGCACAAAGCGCTCATCGGAGCCGGTCAGCGCGGCAATCTCGGCGTCGCTCGTGCCGTACTGCTTGAGCAGGCGCATCGCGTCGGCGTCGATATCCTCCACGCGCAGGCCGCGGATGCTTTCCTGGACCTGCACCATGTCGTTGATGCGGTTGAGGTACCACGGATCGATGCCGCAGATGGCATGGATGTGGGCGATGTCCCAGCCACGGCGCAGGGCCTCGACCACAAAGAAGATGCGGTGCTCGGTCGGGGTTGCCACGGCCTGAGCGAGCTCGTCGTCGCTCAGCTTGTCGGCACCCTCCTTGCCACCGGCGCAAATGCCCTGATGTCCGTCCTCCAGCGAGCGCATGGCCTTGCCAAAGGCCTCCTCAAAGGTGCGGCCGATCGCCATGATCTCGCCCACGGCCTTCATGCGCGTGGTGAGCGTGGGGTCGGCACCCTTAAACTTCTCGAAGGCAAAGCGCGGCACCTTGACCACGCAGTAGTCGATCGTGGGCTCAAAGCAGGCGGGCGTTGCCTTGGTGATGTCGTTGACGATCTCGTCGAGCGTGTAGCCCACGGCCAGGCGAGCGGCGGCCTTGGCGATGGGGAAGCCCGTGGCCTTGGAGGCCAGTGCGGACGAACGGCTCACGCGCGGGTTCATCTCGATGACGATCAGGCGGCCGGTCTGGGGGTTCACGGCAAACTGCACGTTGGAGCCACCGGTCTCGACGCCGATCTTCTCCAGAATGGCGAGCGAGGCCACGCGCATGCGCTGATACTCAAGGTCGGAGAGCGTCTGCGCCGGCGCCACGGTGATGGAGTCGCCGGTGTGCACGCCCATGGGGTCGAGATTCTCGATGGAGCACACGATGATGCCGTTGCCGGCGTGGTCGCGCATGACCTCCATCTCGTACTCTTTCCAGCCCTCGATGGACTCCTCGACCAGCACCTCATGGGCAGGCGAGAGCTCAAGGCCCTGGCTCACGATGGAGACGAGCTCCTCGTGGGTGTGCGCGATGCCGCCGCCGGCGCCGCCGAGGGTAAAGCTCGGGCGCAGTACGCAGGGATATCCCACGCGCTCGGCGATAGCCTCGGCGTCAGCCACGCTGTAGGCATAGCCCGAGCGCGCGACCTCTAGGCCGATCTCGGCCATGGCCTCGTTAAAGAGTTTGCGGTCCTCGCCGCGCTCGATAGCGGCCAGGTCGCAGCCGATCATCTCGACGCCGTACTTGTCGAGCGTGCCGTCCTTTGCCAGCTCGACGGCGGCGTTCAGACCGGTCTGGCCGCCCAGTGTGGGCAGCAGCGCGTCCGGGCGCTCCTTCTTGATCACGCGCTCGATAAACTCGGCGGTGATAGGCTCAACATAGGTGCGGTCGGCCAAGCCCGGGTCGGTCATGATGGTCGCCGGATTGGAGTTGACCAGGATGACCTCAAAGCCATCCTCCTTGAGCACCTTGCAGGCCTGGGCGCCGGAGTAGTCGAACTCGCAGGCCTGGCCAATAACGATGGGGCCCGAACCAATAACGAGGATGCGCTTGATGTCAGTACGTTTAGGCATGTTAGTTCTCCTCGGTCGCAGCGTTCTCAGACTCGGCGAAATTCCAGCCGGCGAGGCGGTCCTTCGCGGTGTCGATGTCCAGGTAGTTCTCCTCGCCGTCCATGAGTCGCGTAAAGGCGGTAAAGAGATAGTGGGCATCGGTGGGGCCAGGCGAAGCCTCGGGGTGGTACTGGACCGAGAAACACGGGGCGTCGAGCAGCTGGATGCCCTCAGCGGTGCCGTCGTTGAGGTTCACATGTGTCAGGCGAATGCGACCAAAGCGCTCGTTCATCACGACCGGCGCGATGCCGCGACGCACCCAGGCGCGCAGGTCGCCATCAGCCGCATGCTCGGTTTCGCCGCCGGAAAGCTCCGGAATCAGTTTGCCCAGACTGGGGAACAGCAGGCCAAAGCCGTGGTTTTGCGCGGTGATCTCCACGCGACGGCTCACCAGATTCATAACCGGCTGGTTACCGCCACGGTGACCGAATTTAAGCTTTTCCATTTGGGCGCCGCACGCCAAGCTGATCATCTGGTGACCAAGGCAAATGCCAAAGACCGGCACCTTGCCGATCAGCTGCTGTACCTGCTCGTAGGTCTCCACCACGGCGTCGGGGTCGCCGGGGCCGTTGGACAAAAAGACGCCATCGGGATTCATCTCGAGCACCTGCTGGGCGGGCGTATCCCACGGCACGACGGTAAGGTCGCAGCCGGCGCGGACCAGCCCCTCCAGAATGCCGCGCTTCACACCGCAGTCGTAGGCGACCACTTTGTGACGGGCAGGAGCGGCGGCAGTGAGCGCAAAGTCATGCGTGGCAGGCAGGTCGGCGGCCACAAACTCGTGAGGCGCGGGGCAACTTACGGTCTTGACCAGGTTCTCGCCCACCAGCGTGGGCGCGGCGGACAAGCGCTCGGCGAGCTCGTCGACGTCAAAGATTTCGGTCGAGATAATGCCCATTTTGGAGCCGTTGTCGCGCAGATGGCGCACCAGAGCGCGGGTGTCGACACCCTCGATAGCGACGATGCCGTGAGCGCGCAGGTACTCCGGCACGCTGACGGCCGAGCGCCAGTTAGAAGGCGTGGCGCACATGTCGCGAACAATCATGCCGCGCATAGCCGGAGCGCTCGCAGGGCGCACGGCGTCGCCGGGGAAGGCCGACTGGACATCGGTCTCGTCGATACCGTAATTGCCGATCTGCGGATAGGTCATGGTTACAATTTGGCCGGCATAACTCGGGTCGGTCATAACCTCAAAGTAGCCCTCGAGCGAGGTGTTGAAGCAGACTTCACCGGTCGCGGTGCCCTCGGCGCCGCATGCACGTCCATAAAAAATGGTCCCATCCTCAAGATACAGGATGCAGGGACCGCAGGTGCCCTTGCTGGTTTTGGCCAGCATACGCTGGCAAAGCTCGCTGGGCGCGAAGGTGCGGGCGGCAGCGCTCGCGGTATGGTTGTTCGCCATAATTCTCCTTCCCGGTCTCACAGGACCGGCTTAAAGGTGTGTAGTTAGGCCTCGCGGTATTGTAACCGCAAGCATGCCTCATGGCGTTAATTTCATCAAATTGTTTACGAAATGATAATTATGACTTTCTATGCATAATGATTTTTCTGGGACGGGGATTAAAAATCATCCCGCGGGGCTTGTGGCTCACGCGGGATGATGGCGTCTTACTTTTTCTTGTCCTGTTCCAGCAGATCGGACGGCGTTCGGTCGGGCTTGCCGCCGCGGAAAATCTCGCGGCCATGCAGACGATGCTCTAGGTCACGTTCGGCCTTTTCCTCGTCAATCTTGGTCTGGCTCACCACCGGGTCCTCAATCAACGACGACACCGAGTTCACCTGCTTCTGAATGCGCTCGGCAATGGTGTCATCCATACTCACGATGCGCATCTTCCAGTCGATACTCGTGGCGTTGGATGAGCTCTTGGTCCACACGAACGTCAAAATGGCGCTCTGGTGGCCCTGGGCGGGAAACATGCCAAAGAAGGAATCGTGCTGAATGTTGCTATCCTCGTCGATATAGGCGTGAACGTTATACACCACGCGGTCGATCTTATCGTTGAGCAGCGCGTTGGTCGCAAGCGCCGCGGCCTGAATCTGACCATTGGACAGCAGCTCGAGCTCGTTGGCAGAAGACGTGTCCAACACCGTCACCTCGACCGTGCCCGTACGCTCATCGGCTTCATCGACGGTAAAGTCGAGCGGGAACTGCGTAAAGCCGTTGCCCCACTCAAGGCCGCCCTTCAGCGCCGTCGAAACGGTATCGACCGAAACGCTCTCGGACAGGTTGGCGGTGTTCAAACGGCGCATCACGCCGTAGCCAATCTGCATGCCCACGATCAGCACCAAAATACCAATGACCACGGCCATCGCGGTCTTCGTAATGGTATGACTCACCTGCGAACCCGAAGGATCGTCCTCGGACAGCGGGTCGATATGTTTTGCCTGGCTCGCGCGGTCCTCGCTGCGCAGCTGCGCTAGCGCCGCTTTGTCACCGCGCTTGGCCGCAGCCTCCTTCTCACGCATGCGCTCGGTTCGCTTTTTGGCAAGCGTGGGATCCAAGACGCCGGATGCATCGATTTCGGAGAATAACTCCGTCACTTCTTCCGGAGTCAAAGGGTTCTTGTCAGCCATAAACTTCCTGTCATATCAATCAGTCGAGCTCGTGCGCACGCGCACCTTCGAACTGCATTCGATAGTAACGGGCATAGGTGCCGCCACGGGCGAGAAGCTCCTCGTGCGTGCCACGCTCCACAACGCGACCATGCTCAACGGTCGCAATCTCATCGGCATGCTTAATGGTCGAAAGACGATGGGCAATGATAATCGTGGTGCGGCCGCGTGCCAGCTCTTCGAGTGACTCCTGCACCGCCTCCTCGCTCTCGTTATCCAAAGCACTCGTCGCCTCGTCCAAAATCAGGATCTTAGGATTCTTGAGAAACACACGCGCGATGGCGACGCGCTGTTTCTGTCCGCCCGAAAGACGGCTGCCGCGCTCGCCCACCACGGTGTCGTAGCCCTGTGGAAGCGACTCGATAAAGGCATCGATATTGGCGCGGCGGGCGGCCTCGGCGATCTCTTCTGCCGTGGCGTCCGGCTTGCCGTAGGCGATGTTCTCGCCGATTGTTCCGTCAAACAGGTAGACATCCTGCTGCACCAGGCCGATGGCACGGCGCAGGCTCTGCTGCGTCACATCGCGCACGTCCTGGCCGTCGATGCTAATGGATCCGGCAGCCACGTCATAAAAGCGCGGCAGCAGCGAACAGGTCGTGGACTTGCCACCGCCCGAAGGGCCAACCAAAGCGATGGTCTGCCCGGGCTTGATGGACAGATTCATATGGTCGATAACGGGACGCTCGTCGGCATCGCCCTCGCCCAGCTCAACGTCCTCGTAGTTAAAGCACACGTCGTGATAATCCACGGCGCCGGCGGTCACCTGCAGATCCGTGGCGCCCGGCTTGTCCTGGATATCCGGCGCGGTCGAGAGCACCTCGTCCATACGCTTAAAGCCGGCGATAGCCTTCTGATACGTTTCGGCCGAATTGACGAGTGTCTCGAGCGGCGTGCAGAACAGCGAAATATAGAGTGCAAAGGTCGCCATATCGACCGCCTGCAGCTGCCCCTGGGCGACCAGCCAGCCGCCCAGCAGCACCACGATTACGTATAGCACGCCCGAGAGCAGGCCATACGTCGCAGTGTAGACGCCCATGGCGTGATACATGTTCTCCTTGGACGAAAGATAGCGATTGTTGGAGGCGCGGAACTTGAAGCGTTCGGTCTCCTCATTGGCAAAGCTCTTGACCACGCGCATGCCCGCCAGCGAATCCTGCAGCTGTGCATTGATGCCGCTGATCTTTTTGCGGTTGTCGCTAAAGACCTCGCGCATGCGCATGTTCTGCCAAAACATGATGACCGCAAACGCTGCCGTCACCACGGCCATGGCGAGTGCCAGCACCGGGGCGATGGTAAAGAGGATCACAAACGAGCCGATGATCTCGATGCCGCAGATGATGATCCACTCGGGCACGTGGTGCGCCGCCTCGCAGATATCGAACAGGTCGTTGACCACGCGGCTCATCATGTCGCCCGAGCTGTTGCGGTCGAAGTACGCAAAGCTAAAGCGCTCATACTGGTCAAACAGGTCCTCGCGCATCTTGGACTCCATGCGCGCGCCCATCACGTGACCCCAATAGCTCACAAAGTAGCGACAAGCGCAGCGGACGGCATACATCAGCACCAAGCCCACCGCGATCATGCCGAGCGCCTGCATAATGGCAGCCTGGCCCTGAGTAAACAGCCCACCGGTCAAATTGCGCAGGATAATGGGGAACGCCAGGTCAATGGCGGCAAGCACCAGAGCACAAACAGTATCAGCAACAAAAAGCCCCATCTGGGGCTCGTAATACGAAAGAAACCTCTTAAACATGCAGTCCTCGGAGATAAAACAATAACGTAAGACCCTGGGGCAAATAATCAGTAGTGTTTGCCCCAGGGTCGCCCTCGCTTTTAAAGCTCAGTTCCGCCCAGCCTGTGTGCGATGCTGTCACAGGCCAAGGCGCCTACGACGGTCTTGGCGTCTTCGATCTTGCCGTCGAGTACGGCGTCGATCAACTCGTGCAGCGGCACCAGGTCCACGTTGACAAACTCGTCATCATCGGGGTTGGGCGCATCAAACTCCAGCTTGGTAGCCAAGTAGATGTGAATGATCTCGTCGCAAAAACCGCAGGACGTGACAATCGACGTCAAAAAGCGAATGCGACCAGCCCTAAAGCCCGTCTCCTCATGCAGCTCGCGTTTGGCGCAATCGAGCGGGTCCTCGCCTGGATCGAGCTTGCCGGCGGGAATCTCGACCGTCACGCGGTCGATAGCGGTGCGGTACTGACGCACCAGCACGATCTTGCCGCTCTCGGTCAGCGCCACAACGGCCGCCGCACCTGGATGGCGAACGATATCGCGGGCGCTGCGGCGACCGTTGGGCAGCTCAACCTCAAGACGGTGGACGTCGAGGATCTTGCCCTTCCAGGCGCACTCCTCCGAAAGAATCTTCTCGTGCAGCTCGGCATCGTGCGGGTCGTCGTCGCCCAGCACCAGCGCCGGCTCGTCAGCGACCTCGCCGCCAGGCTCGCCCTCGGCGTGCCCATACATGCGGCTGTCCTCTTCAACGATCTGCGCATCCACGAGCTCTTCGTTCTTCTCGTCCATCCGTCTCATTCCTCTCGGACTTTAGGCATCCCAGGCGTCACGGCCGCGCAGCGCGCGCAGGCCGATGTCGTGACGCAGGGTCTTGCCCTCAAAATCAATCTTCTCGCAGGCCTCGTAGGCAAGGTTGCGAGCGTTCTCGAACGTGTCGCCCAGAGCGGTCACGGCAAGCACGCGGCCACCATTGGTCACGAGCTGACCGTCCACCACGGCGGTGCCCGCGTGGTACACGGTCACGTTCTCCATGGCCTCGGCGTCGGCGATACCGGTGATGACCTTGCCCTTCTCGTAGCTGCCGGGATAGCCCGCGCTCGTCAGGACAACGGCCACAGCCCACTCGTCACGCCAGTCGAGCTCAATCTGATCGAGCTCGCAGTTGGCGCAGGCGAGCATGACCTCAACCAGGTCGTTCTTAAGGCGCGGCAGCACGACCTGCGTCTCGGGGTCGCCAAAGCGGGCATTGAACTCCAGCACCTTGGGGCCGGCAGGCGTGAGCATAAAGCCGCCATACAGGCAGCCGCGGTAGTCGATGCCCTCGGCAGCAAGCTCGGCAACGGTCTGCTCCATGACCGCCACCATGGTGGCGTGCTCCTCGTCGGTCACGATGGGCACCGGGCTGTAGACGCCCATGCCGCCGGTGTTGGGGCCCTTGTCGCCCTCGAGGGCGCGCTTGTGGTCCTGCGAGGTGGCCATGGGGCGCACGGTCTTGCCGTCGGTAAAGGCCAGCAGCGAGCACTCGGGACCAACGAGCATCTCCTCGATAACCACGGTGTTGCCGGCATCGCCAAAGGTGCCGCCAAAGCACTCGCGCACGGCCTCCTCGGCCTGCTCAAGTTCGGTCGCCACGATAACTCCCTTGCCCGCGGCAAGGCCGTCGGCCTTCACGACCAGCGGAGCGCCCTGCTCGCGCACGTAGGCGAGAGCCGAAGCCTCGTCGGTAAACGAACCATAGGCTGCCGTCGGGATACCGGCGCGCTCCATGAGCTGCTTGGAGAACAGCTTGGAACCCTCCATCTGGGCACCCTCGGCACCCGGGCCAAAGCAGGGAATACCTGCCGCGCGCACGGCGTCGGCCACGCCCGCCACGAGCGGAGCCTCGGGGCCAATTACCACGAGTCCGCATCCGTGGCTCTGCGCAAACGCCGCCACGG
Organism: uncultured Collinsella sp.; assembly: GCA_934630735.1. GTDB lineage: Bacteria > Actinomycetota > Coriobacteriia > Coriobacteriales > Coriobacteriaceae > Collinsella. Next base: position 72,087 of record CAKTWK010000001.1, read on the forward strand.
CCGCAGGATCGCAGTCGTCGAGAACAACGTTCTCGCCGCAGCTCGCGGTGCCGCCGTTACCCGGCGCGATGTAGAGCTTGCCGGCGCGCGGTGATGCTGCGAGCTTAGCTGCCAAAGCATGCTCGCGGCCGCCGCTGCCCAACAACAGGATGTCGATGGTTTGAGTGTCCGCCTTCAAGGGTGCCTCCTCTATGGATGAATGGCCCGCTCCGCGCGAGCCCTTTGCAAGCAAATATACCCCTCGGCCGCCCGCTTGGGCTGCAAAGGGGTATATCGCAATAACCAAATAGTCCCGATTACTTCCAGAATCGGTTGATAATCTGCTCGCGACCGGCGCCAACGCCAATGAACGTCACGCGGGTGTGTGCCAGATCCTCGATAAACGCCACGTAGTCCTGAGCCTCCTGCGGCAACTCGTCAAAGCTGCGGCAACCGGTAATGTCGCACTTCCAGCCGGGAAGCTCCTCGTAGATGGGCTTGGCATGCTCAAAGCGCACCTGATGCTCGGGCACGCTGGTGTAGCGCTCGCCATCGACGTCGTAGGCCACGCACACCTTGATGGTGTCGAAAGCCGAAAGCACGTCGAGCTTGGTCAGGGCGATATCGGTGAGGCCGTTGACGCGCGAGGCGTAGTTGGCGATGGGGCCGTCGAACCAGCCGCAGCGACGACGGCGACCGGTGGTCACGCCGTACTCATAGCCCTCCTCGGTCAGCGTGTGGCCGGCCTCGGACTCATAGGAAAGCTCGGTGGGCATGGGGCCCGAACCGACGCGGGTGATATAGGCCTTCATGACGCCCAGCACGCGGTCGACGTTCTTCATGCCCACGCCGGAGCCGGTGATGGCGCCGCCGGCGGTGCAGTTGGAAGACGTCACGTACGGATAGGTGCCGTGATCGATGTCGAGCAGCGTCGCCTGGGCGCCCTCAAACAGCAGGTCCTTGCCCTCATCGATCATGTTGTTGAGCAGCAGGCTCGTCTCGGTGATGTAGGGACGCAGGCGCTCGGCCATGGGCAGGTACTCGTCGCAAATCTGGTCCACGGTGTAGGTGGGCAGGTTGTAGATGAGCTCGAGCTCGGGGTTCACGCGGGCGAGAGCGGTCTCCAGCTTGTCGCGGAACAGCGCCTCATCCAGCATGTCCTGCATACGCAGACCGATGCGGGCCATCTTGTCCTGGTAGCACGGACCGATGCCGCGCTTAGTGGTACCGATATTCTTCTTGCCGAGCTTCTGCTCAAAGGCGCCATCCAGATCGATGTGGTACGGCATGATGACATGCGCGTTGCCGCTAATCTTGAGATTCTTGGTGGTGATGCCGTCGGCCTCGAACATGTCGATCTCCTCAAGGACAACCTTGGGGTTGACGACGCAGCCGTTACCGATCACCGACACGTGGTCGGAATACATGATGCCGGAGGGCACCTGGTGCAGGCCGTACTTCTTGCCGTTGACGACGATGGTGTGACCGGCGTTGTTGCCGCCCGAGTAGCGCACGACGGCATCGAAGTCGCCGGCGACCAGGTCGCAAATCTTACCCTTGCCCTCATCGCCCCACTGGGCACCGACCAAAACGGTTGACGGCATGTTTACTCCTTACATTCATGGACTGTCTACGCGCCACGCCGGCACGCAGAAGCACAAAACATTCCCAGTATACCCGTGCAACGGGCGCCTGTCCTACTCCTCGGCATGTGCCCCATCAAGCTCATAGAACTTGGTGGATGCCGGCAGGAACATCAGGTCGACGTCGCCGATCGGGCCCGAACGGTTCTTGGCCACGACAATACGCGTAACGCCCTCGTCGGGTCGATCGTCGCGCGAGGCTTCGGCCTCGTCGGCGGAGCGGTCCAAGAACATAACGATATCGGCGTCCTGCTCGATGGAGCCCGATTCACGAAGGTCGGAAAGCTGCGGGCGCTTGCCGGTACGGGATTCGACCTGACGCGAGAGCTGCGACAGCGCGATGAGCGGGATCTTGAGCTCCTTGGCCATGATCTTCAGACCACGCGACATCTCGGAGACCTCGACGGTACGGCTCTCGGAGCGGCGTCCCGGCGGAGGACTCACCAGCTGCAGGTAGTCCAGGATGATGATGGCCTTCTCCTTGTTGTGGAGCATGCGGCGGCTCTTGGCACGAATCTCGGTCACCGTGGTGCCGGGCGTATCGTCGATCAGAATATCGAGCTTGGACAAGGTCTGCGTGGCCTCGTTGATATTTGCCCACTGCTCGGGGCTAATGCGGCCCATGCGGAAGTCACTGATCGAGATCATGGCGTAGGCGCAAATCAGACGCTGGGCAATTTCCTTGCCCGACATCTCCAGAGAGAAGAAGCCGACGGTATAACCGGCAGCGGCAGCATTGAGCGCCAGATTCAGAGCGAACGACGTCTTACCCACAGCAGGGCGGGCGCCGATGATGATGAGCTGACCCTCGCGAAAACCCATGAGCATGCGGTCGAGCGACGGGAAACCCGTGGGCACGCCCGCGGCCTGTCCACCGGCCTGGCACACTTCCTCGGCCTCGTTATAGGCTTCGACCATAAACTCGGTCAGCGTCTTGTAGCTCGACTTGACCTCGCGCGCCGTGACCTTGAGCAGCTTGCTCTCGGCTAGCTCCACGACCTCTTTGGTGTCGGTGGGGGCGTTATAGGCCAGCGCGTTGATCTCGTTGGTGGCGCCGATCAGCTCGCGCAGCATCGAATCGCGGCGAACGATGGCGGCATGATGCTGCCAGTTGACGAGCGACAGGGTCTGACCCATCAACTCCAAAATGTACGCTTCGCCGCCCACGGCATCGAGCTTATTGATGCTTCGCAGGTAATCGATCAGCGAGATGGAGTCGATGGGAATGCGGCTGTTGTACATATCGACCATCGCGGTATAGATGGTCTTGTGAATGGGCCGGTAGAAGTCATCGGGCTGCAGCTCGACCTGGGCTTCTTCGACCACCTCGGGCGATAGCAGCATAGCGGCCAGTACATTGGCCTCTGCATCTTGGTTTTGGGGAAGACCCAACTTTGAGCCGCGGTCCTCAACCGTCAGCCCGGTCTCCCTATCGTCGTATGCCATGAGCATCCTCATTCATATCGCTTGCGAGCATCCATAGTATCAGCCACGGTCCCAAAACGCGCCGCGCGCCGCCAATCATCACCGAACCAAACGGATGAACGGTCCTGTGTATAGGACTTCGACGCAGCGTTCACCATGACACTCACTCAGCGCAAATAAAACAAAAGGGCGCCCTGGTTTCCCAGAGCGCCCTTCTTAGAACAAGATTGTTGCGTTGCAGCAAATGCTACTCGGCAGCAGCCTCAGTCTCGACCTCGGCGGTCTCGGCCTCGGCGACCTCAGCGGCCTCCTCGACCTCAGCCTCGGCAGCGAGCTCCTCGGCGTTAACGCCGACGAGAACGACAACCTCGGCCTTGATCTCGCGGTACAGCGAGATGGCAACGGTGTGGGCACCGGCAACCTTGATGGGCTTACCGAGCTCGACGCGCTTGCGGTCGATGTCCATACCGAGCTGAGCCTTGATGGCGTCAGCGATCATAGCGGCGGTAACGGAGCCAAAGAGGATGCCCTCGTCGCCGACCTTGACGTCAACGGTGACCGTCTTGCCCTCGAAGGCAGCCTTGGTCTCGTTGGCGGTAGCCAGACGGACGGCCTCGCGCTTGGCGATGTTGTTGCGACGCTCGTCAAGCTGCTTGAGGTTGCCCTTGGTGGCGGCAACAGCGAGCTTCTTGGGGAACAGGAAGTTCTCAGCGTAACCCTGAGCGACCTCTACGACGTCACCCTCGCCGCCCTTGCCCTTGATCTCATCGAGAAGAATAACCTTCATGATGCGTCTCCCTTCTTAGCCGCGGTCGCGGTTGCCACGAGAGGAAACCACGGGGACGGTGTACGGCAGGAGAGCCATCTCGCGGGCGCGCTTGATGGCGTTGGCGATGTCATGCTGATGCTGCGTGCAAGCGCCAGTGACGCGACGGGGCTTGATCTTGCCACGGTCGGTCATGTACTTACGGAGAAGCTGAGTGTCCTTATAGTCGATGAACTCAGTGTTCTCCTTGCAGAACTGGCAGTACTTACGACGCGGCTGACGTGCAGAAAAATCATTAGCCATGTCAAAATACCTTTCGTTTGGCAACTTCGGCGAACCGAAGCCGCCTCTCACTCAAAAATAGGTGAACAACCCTTAGAACGGGATGTCCTCATCGTAGACGTCGACCGCGGGCGGCGTGGCCACCGGTGCGGCAGGACGTGCTGCGGGCGCGGGAGCTGCGGGGGCGTAACCGCCCTGATCGTAGCCACCCTGGCCACCACGGGAGCTCATAAACTCGATCTCATCGACGATGACCTCAAGCTTGCTCCGGCGCTGGCCGTCGCGCTCCCAAGAGCTGTAGCGCAGCTTGCCCTCGATCGCGACCTTGTTTCCCTTTGCCAGGAAACGGCTCACGGCCTCGGCGCGGGTGCCGAACATGGTGCAGTCGACAAAGTTGGGATAGTCCTCCCACTCGCCAGTCTGCGGGTTGCGGCGACGATCGTTCACGGCGACGCCAAAGGACAGAACCTGGGTTCCGCCGGCGGTGGCGCGCAGCTCGGGATCACGCGTGAGGTTACCGGTGATGTTCACTCGATTGATGCTCATAACTCACTACTTCCTCTTGGGGCACAAGCCCAGTCCAAAACGACAGTCTTACTCCTGGTCGTCGCGACGGACGATCATGTGGCGGACCACAGCGTCGGTGATGCGCAGGACGCGATCAAGCTCGGCGATCTGGGTAGGATCTGCGTGGAAGTTGATGAGGGTGTAGTCACCATCGGTGAGGTCGTTGATCTCGTAGGCGAGCTTGCGCTTGCCCCACTCGTCAACGGAGTCGACCTTGCCAGCGCCCTCAGCGATCGTGGTATCGATACGCTTCATAACAGCGAGACGAGTCTCGGGGTCGAGCGACGGGTCAACAAAGAACAGCAGTTCATAAGCCTTCATATTGTCACCTCCTCTGGGCAAATGTGGCTTCAGGTCGTGAAGGTGCGCCTGAAGCAGGAAAAGACTTGGTAATAATATCTTTCAACCTCCCAGGCTGCAAGAATATGCAGCTACAACCTCATGACCTCCACATATGTCCATACTCACACGGCACTTCATGCGTCTTCCAACCAAATGCTGACCAAATGCTTGACGGATCTGTGGACAAGATACGGCGCCACGGGGACAAACCAAATCAAACTGCAGGTCAGCAATTGCAAGGCTTTGGTCGCAAAATGCATACCAGTGGCTCACAACACCGTTCAAAGATTTTTAAAATTGCTGCCACGCCGTCTATAAATACCCATTTTGAACAATTTGTTGTATGCAGCCATGCTGGTCAGAGCCCGTTTTTGGCCTCCTAGATCCCGTCGCAAAGCCAGGCGTTTCAAAAAATGCCAACTTTTCTGTTTGCACTTTGCGATTCCTCGTGTATACTGACTTTCGCATTTAACGGAGAGTTGTCCGAGTGGCCGAAGGAGCACGATTGGAAATCGTGTAGGCGTCAAAAGCGTCTCCAGGGTTCAAATCCCTGACTCTCCGCCAGTTAATTCCAAAGCAGGCCTTCGAGCCTGCTTTGTTTTTGCCCCACGCGGAGGGGTGGCAGAGTGGTTGAATGCGGCGGTCTCGAAAACCGTTTGGCCTGTATAAGGTCACGAGGGTTCGAATCCCTCCTCCTCCGCCATTTTGGTTGAGAAAGCTCCCAGCAACGGGAGCTTTTTTCTTTTGGGCACATCTCAATAACGCGCAGGAGGAGGGATTCGAGCCCGCCCCTCCCTCAAAACATGTACGGTGCCCTCCAAAACCGACATTTTTCGACATCTTTGAAGGCTGACGTACACGTTTGGATTGAGCTCACGGGAGTGGCGCTATTCGGAAGGTGTCTCCTCGTCTCGCATGCCTTTCCAGTTGCGGATAAGTGCCTTGCGTAGTTCGTTTTGTTTTCTCTGGTACCCGGTGTCAGTACAGCGAGGCATGCCGAGTGCTTCGCGAATGTTGTTCATGGCGCGGTGAAAGGCGAGCTGACTGCTGAACTGAGCCGAAGTGAGCGTAACGATTCGATATCCCATTTGGGAGAGAACTGCCTCTCGTTCCGCATCCGCCCCCTTGCGCTCGACCTCGTCGTGGAAGCCGCCCTTATATTCGATACCGAGCTCCCTGCGCTTGTAGGTAACAAGCGCATCGATTTTGAGCGTTCGAGCTTTGGCGCAATGCCAGAGACGTTGAGGAATCTCGAGCGGTTTGTTGAGTTCGATACCTCGGATGCCAACGCCGCCTTCGCTTGTTGGGAGCGAGAGGGCGATTGCCGAAGCGGTCTCCATAGGCGAGGCCGAGCGATCGTAGATGTGCCTGAGCGCGAGCCGTGCACGTGTGGCACCGGGTTTGCCGGGGTGCCGATCGAGCAGTTCGGTTATTTCATCCTTGGAGGTAGTGGCTGGTTGCTCGGTATAAGGGTCGGCGGGATTGAGCCTCATGCGATAATCGCCGCAAACTTCATAGCCATATTCGAGATATTCGACCCTATCCATCCACTCGGCAGCGAGCACGAAGGTGAAGGCTTCGTCGGTGATGAAGATTCCGGGCGTCAACTCGTCAATATGCTCGTAGGGAAGATTTTGTCCAAGAATGTGGCAAATGACGCCTTTGGCGCGAATTCGCTCGAATTCGAATACAACCGAAATATCGATAGTCTTGAGCATATCGGACGGAATGCCGCAGTCGGTAAGGGCCTGTCGTATGCGCGCAACGCGTTGCTGGGTGGAGATGCCTCGTGCGCCTATCTGGTAGTCGTGCCGCGCAAGAGACTGAACCAAATTCTGGGGTGCATGATGGACAAGCCATGCGGTTTTATGCGAAATGAGAACAGGGGTATCCATTGAGGGCCTCTCGCTCTGAGCCGGTATCCAACTCTTATGTCCGTTGAAGTGGGGAAATATACCGGATGTGAGCAAATCAACTCACTCATGCCGTGGGCTCAATCCAAACATGTACGTCAGCCTCCAAAGATGTCGAAAAATGTCATTTTTGGAGGGTGGCGTACATGTTTTGGACCCCTGGCATTCCAGCAATGCCACGCCAGCATCCGCTGCCGACCGTTTGCCGAGGAATGAGGGCGCGATGCCCGCCAACCATGTACTATGTACGGGCATTGTCTAAACTCGCAACTCAAAGGACCCCATCTTGCCCGTCGTCGCTGCTATAACCGTTGCCTCACATGCCTCGGATGCCATGGTCGCTATCCCCTTTTGGCTCGAGATGTTCGCTGTTGTCGCGGCATCAATCTCGGGCGTGTTGGTCGCGCGCGAGCATAAGCTTGACCTGGTGGGCGCGGTCGCACTCGCCGTGGTCTGCGGCCTGGGCGGTGGTCTTTTGCGCGATATGACACTCCAGGTCGGCAACGTCTACATCCTCAACCAGCCGATGGCGCTGCCGCTCTCCATCGCCACGGCGGCCATCATCTACATCTTCCCTGCAATCGTCGATAAACCCGAGAAACTCATTCCCCTGCTCGACATCATCTCGGTCGGCATCTATGCGGCAACCGGCGCGGACAAGGCACTGGTCTACGGCTTTGCGCCGGCGGTGTGCATCATGATGGGCTTCTTCACCGCGGTGGGTGGCGGCATGTTGCGCGACGGCTTTATGGGCGTGGTTCCGGGCATTTTCCAACGCACTAACTTTTATGCCATCGCGGCCATCGCCGGATCGGCAAGCTATGTAAGCCTCGTCATGAGTGGCTTGGTCAGCAATGTCGCCGCGCTAGTCGTATGCGTTGTCGTGACCATGGGTCTGCGCTGGCTCTCGCTGCGCTTTGACATCAAAAGTCCCACCGAGGACGACATCGCACGTTTTTTGCATCGCAAAAAGTAGACAGCACGGCACAGCCCTCCGAAATGCAACCGAGAGGTTCTTTTAGAGCGCCCGCGCGTTGGGTACCCTGTTAGATACATGTCGAGTATCTAACGAAGGATTCACTATGCCTTGCAACCTAGCACCGTCGTCCCGGCGCCGTAAAGCGCGTGGCCGCATCGCCCTCCTATTCGCACTGATTGTGTTTGCGCTGACCGTACTTCCCACGGCTTCGTTCGCCGGCACAGACACCGCCGGCAACGTACTCGCGACCGACGAAGGCTCCACCCCGTCCGGGGTCGAAGGCGACCTGTACTGGGCCGGTCAGAGCCTCAACCTGGACGACACCTCCATCGGCCGCGATATCATCGCGGCGGGCGAGACCCTCTCGATTCGCGACTGCACCGTGGGTGGCGCCGTTCGTCTTGCGGCGCGCACCATCGATATCTCCAAAACCGCAATTGATGGCAGCGTAACGGTGGCTGGCCAGCATGTCGTGCTCAACACCGGTAGCACCGCCAGCTGTTTCTATGCGATAGGTGAGACGGTTGCCCTGCGCGGTTCTACCAAGTCGGCAGTGCTCGCGGGCGACACCGTGACCATCGATGGCACCGTCGACGGCGATGTCGAGGTTTGGGCCGACAAGCTCATCTTGGGTAAAAACGCGCACATCACCGGCACCGTGAGCGCGCATGTTTCCGAGGACCCCGAGCGCGCCGCAGGAGCCGAGGTCGGCGCGCTCAAGATCGACCGCACCGAGGACGAAGATACTTCCACCCTTAACGATATCGTCGGCGGCATCGTCGCCGCAGCGCTCTCGACCTGCTTTGTCGCCCTGTTGCTCGAGCTCGTCTTTCCGCGTGCGACCGTCAGCGCCGCCGGCATGCTCCACCAGCGTCCCACGCCCCTGTGGGTGAGCGGTCTTTTGGGCACGATTGCTATCGTCCCCGCCGTCCTACTGCTGATTATCTCTATCGCCGGCCTGTCGCTTGCCGGAGCCCTCTTGTGCGGCGTTATCGGCGTCGCGCTGGTCTCCACCGCCTTTGCGGGGTGCGCAATCGCCCGCATGATCGGACACAACCAGAACCGCTACGCCATGGCAGCCGTCGGCGGTGTGGCCGCAGGCGCCCTCACAGGACTTCCCCTCATCGGCGACTTCATCAGCGGCGTGGCATTTGTCTTTATGCTCGGCTACGTTATCCAGATCATCTGGCGCAACGCCCACCTCAAGCCCCAACAAGCCTCCAACACGCCAGGACTCCCCACCGCCTAGCCGCCAACCACCACAAAAGGGCCAGGCACCTTTGTGGTGGCGCAAAGCAACCTGACCCCATTGAAACAAAAAGGGCGCCGACCATTGCGGTCGATGCCCTTTCTTATTGGCGGTTATAAGCCCCAGCACTTATTTGTTGACCTGGCCAGCGCGGACGGCTGCCTTCTTGCGGTCGGTGGCGTTGAGCAGACGCTTGCGCAGGCGGATGTTCTTAGGAGTGATCTCCACCAGCTCGTCGTCAGCGATGTACTCCAGCGCCTCTTCCAGCGAGAAGGTGCGAGGCGGCACCAGCTGGACGGAGATGTCGGAGGTCGAGGAACGCTGGTTGCCCAGGTTCTTGGTACGGGCGATGTTGACGACCATGTCGCCGGCCTTGCTGCGCTCGCCCACGATCATGCCCTCGTAGCACTCGGTACCCGGCTCAACGAACAGCTGGCCGCGCTCCTGCAGCGTGCCCAGAGCGTAGGCAACGGCCTTCTCGGTGGTCATGGAGATCATGGCGCCGTTCTGGCGATTGCCGATCTCGCCGGCGTAGGGGCCATACTCCAGGAAGGTGTGGTAGAACACGCCCTCGCCGTGGGTGACGTTCATAATGCGGTTCTTAAGACCCATGATGCCGCGTGTCGGGATCTTGAACTCAAGATGGGTCACGATGCCCGAGGTGTCCATGCTCGTCATGATGCCACCGGAGGTGCCGAAGACCTCGACGACCTTGCCCGAGTACTCGTCCGGGCACTCGACGACGGCCTGCTCGACAGGCTCCAGCTTGTTGCCGCTCTCGTCCTTCTTAAACAGAACGCGGGGACGGCCGACCTGGAACTCAAAGCCCTCGCGGCGCATGGACTCCATCAGGACGGACAGGTGTAGAATGCCGCGGCCCGAGACCTCGACGCCGCTCTTGTCCTCGAGCTCCTCGATCTTCATGGTCACGTTGTTCTCGGCCTCGTTGAACAGGCGCTCCTTGAGCTGACGGGCACCCACGATGTCGCCGTCACGGCCGACGAGCGGGGAGGTCGAGGCCTCAAAGACGATGGACAGGGTCGGCGGGTCGATCTCAATGGGCTCGAGCTCGACGGGGTGCTCGGGGTCGGTGTAAACATCGCCGATATCGGTGCGGTCGATACCCACGACAGCGGCGATATCGCCGGCGCCGACTTCCTGGCACTCGGTGCGGCCCAGGTAGTCGAAGGTGAAGAGCTGCTTGACGGTAGCGGTGGCGCTGGAGCCGTCGTTCTTGACGACCAGAATCTGGTCGCCCTGGTGAATGGCGCCGGAATACACGCGACCGATGCCGATGCGGCCGACAAAGTTGGAGTGGTCGATGGTCACGCACTGCATGGCCAGCGGGGCGGTCTCGTCAACCTCGGGCGCAGGCATATCGTCGATGATCATATCGAGCAGCGGGTACATATCCATGTTGCCGTCGTTGGGGTCGAGGCGGGCAAAGCCATTCATGGCGCTGGCGTAGACCACGTGCTCCATGGCGAACTCGAGCTGGTCGTCGGTGGCGCCCAGGTCGGCCATAAGGTCGAGGCAGTCGTTGTAGGCCTTCTCGGGGTTGGCACCCGGACGGTCGATCTTGTTGATGACGATCATGATCTTGAGGCCGGTGTCGATAGCGTGACGCAGCACAAAGCGGGTCTGGGGCATGGGGCCCTCAAAGGCGTCGACCAGCAGCAGGGCGCCGTCGGCCATACGCAGCACACGCTCGACCTCGCCGCCAAAGTCGGCATGGCCCGGGGTGTCGATGACGTTGATCTTGACGTCCTTGTACTCGATAGAGATGTTCTTGGCGAGAATCGTGATGCCGCGCTCGCGCTCCTGGTCGTTAGAGTCCAGGACGCGGTCCTCGACCTGCTGGTTGGCACGGAAGGCGTCCGTGGCACGCAGGAGCTTGTCAACCATCGTCGTCTTGCCGTGGTCGACGTGGGCGATGATGGCGATGTTCCTCAGATTGTCTACGCGCATGTAGTTCCCCTATCTTCTATCCATATACAAACGGCACGCGTATGCGACCCACCCAGCAATGCAACGCTCGGCGGGAATATTGAGCCTTTTACCGAAAACTCGTTTATTTTAGCGATTTTAGATGAGAGGGGTTTCCTCACCTGCAGGTTCAGGGTCGCTCCACATAAAACCATCGCCGGCACCCATGCCCTCATACAGCACATATGCCGAAAAGCCGCTCTCGAGCGTGGTTTCGAAGAAGCTCACGAGCAGGGCGTCGTGATAGCCGCCGTCAATCTCGACGCAGCCGGTATAGCCGATGGCATAGCGGGCGATACGGCCCAGGCCCTCATCCTTAAGGCCCATCTTGTGCTCGGAGATAAAGTTGGTGGCAGCCTCCAGGCACGCCTCTTCGCCGTCCTCGTCGAGTGCCGCCAGATAGCGGTTGGAAGCAGCGTCCTCGATCGCCACAACTACGCCCGGATTCTCGCCGGCGGCAAGGTCGTCCAAGAACGCACCAATCAGGTCACACACCATGGCGTCGAGCTCGGCGGAGACGTTACCGGCGTCCTGCATATCCTGTGCCATCTCTAGACCTTCCCATCGAATCCGGCGTCGTTACAGTTCTTGTGCCTCGGCAGCGATCTTGGCGGCGGCGTCGCGGGCGCGCACCATATCCATCGCGCGCTTGTCGAGCACCTTGATCTGGTTGGTCAGCATTACTGCATCGACCACACCCCAGATTACCAAGCCTGTTGAAATCGAAAACCCAAGCGCACCAACTGTACCACGAAGACGAGAACAGATTACCGCGACAAGGGCGGAGATGATAACCATCTTGATATAGGAGCCGCGGCGCTCGCGAAGCGTGCGGGCCTGCGTCACATAGGCGATGCGAGCCGCCTCGGATGCCTCCGAGCGCATCTGGGCTTCACGCGCGATGGCGGCCGCTTCAGCCGATACGCGGGTACCCATCAGCGACCTCTCCGCTCGCGTACCAGACATTTAGAAATCATCGGGGGAGAGCGTATGGACGAACTCGTCGAACTTCTCGAACTCTTGCTCGTCGTCAACTTCCTCGGCATGGGCAGAAACGGTACCCAGGCGATTCATGATGTCGTCCTCCACAAACATGGGGGCATTACTGCGCACGGCAAGGGCAATGGCGTCACTGGGGCGGGCGTCAACCTTGCGCTCGCCACCATCGACCAGCACGACAATCGTCGCATAGAACACCGGCGGCTCGGCGCGAACGATCTCGATGCGCTCGAGCTTGGCGCCCAGGGCATCGACGGTGTCAAGCAGCAGGTCATGCGTTATCGGGCGCTCGGCGCGACCGTTATCGATGCCACGGCTAATGGCCGCGGCCTCAAACGAGCCGGTCTGAATGGAAAGCGAACGCAGGGGTGCCGTCGAATCCGACTTGCCGCAGCGCTCGCGAAGCACGATAAGCGATGGCACGGGACCGGCGGCCATGACGATGGTCTCTATGTCGACACGAACCATGGAACACCTCCGGTACATAGCGGTTAACACACGGCAGGGTCGCCGCATTGAATAGCTATACTACCCAATCTTTCGCCCAGCACACAAAATCAAAGTAGTTAATTTGGGACGGGGCTATTTTGACTACTTTGTTGGATAAGAAAAAAGCCCCGAGGCAATGCCCCAGGGCTCTTAACGTTTTGATGGTGGACCTGACAAGATTCGAACTTGTGACCTCCCGGTTATCAGCCGGACGCTCTAACCAACTGAGCTACAGGTCCATCATGGTGGAGGTTAGGGGGATCGAACCCCTGACCTCAGGCTTGCAAAGCCCGCGCTCTCCCAGCTGAGCTAAACCCCCACGGAGAAAGTAATAAACACCCCAGCGGCGACTCGGCTCTCGCTGGGGTGTTTATTGCGAAAGAAAGTGGTGGACCTGACAAGATTCGAACTTGTGACCTCCCGGTTATCAGCCGGACGCTCTAACCAACTGAGCTACAGGTCCATCGCGCAAGGGATATATTAGACGAGTCGTTACGCGCGCGTCAACAACTTTTTTGAAAAACTTTGGAGGGTGCCCGCCGAGTGGGCGAGATGGGTTAGGTTTGCTGCTCGGACAATCCTGCGCAAGACGAAGGCCACATTAAGTGGCCTTCTTTGCGTGCGGAACTCGCGACAAACCTAACCCATCTCGCCCACTCGGCGGGCACGGGAGTCCAAGGTTGTCAAAAAAGCGGTCGGCGCGCAGTGCGCCGACCGCCGATATATGGGGTCTGATTTTTTCTACCAACCGGTTCCTCTTACTCGTCGAGGAGATCCTCTGGCATGTCGTTGCCGTCGCCTAGGTCGACTGGGGCCTCTTCGGCATCGGCTGCGGCCTCGGCACCTTCGCCTTCGGGCTTCTCCTTGGCGGCTGTCATGCGGGCCACGGCGCATACGCGGTCGTTATCGTCGACGGTCATCATCTTGACGCCCTGGGTGGCGCGACCGGTTTGGCTGATCTCGTCGGTCTTGACGCGAATGACCGTCGCGCCCTCCGTCACGATGAACAGCTCATGCTGCGGGCCCACCGTCTTCATGGCTGCGAGGTTACCCTTGCGCTCGGTCATCTGGATGGTGTAGACGCCCTGACCGCCGCGGTTCTGCTCCGGGTAGTCCGCAACCGGCGTGCGCTTGCCGTAGCCGCGCTCGGTGATGACGAACAGGTCGCCATTGCCGTTGGTGACTTCCATGCCCAGAACGCTCACGCCTTCCTTCATGCCAATGCCGCGAACGCCGCTGGTATCGCGACCGGTGGCGCGCACCTGGTCCTCGGGGAACATAATCGCCTTGCCCGCGGTGGTTGCCATGATGATCTTGTCGCCCTCGCGCACGCGACGTACAGCGAGCAGTGCGTCGTCGTCCCTCAGGTTGATGGCGATCAGGCCGTCGCGGCGGCTACGGTCGTAGGCGCTCATCACGGTCTTCTTGACCATGCCGCTCTTGGTGGCAAACATCAGGTACTCGTCGGCGGGGAACTCGCGGCAGCTGATGACGCTCGCGATCTTCTCGCCCTCTTCGAAAGGCAGCAGGTTGACGATCGCGGTGCCGCGGGCCTGGCGCGTGCCAACCGGCAGCTCGTGCACCTTCAGGCGATAGACCTTGCCCTTGCTCGAGAAGAACAGCACGTACTCGTGCGTGGATGCGATAAACATCTCGTCGATGACATCGTCCTCTTTGAGGTTGACGCCCGACACGCCCTTGCCGCCGCGCTTTTGGGCGCGGTAGGCGGCCACCGGGATGCGCTTGACGTAGCCGGTGTGGGTGATGGTCACGACCATGTCCTCGTCGGCAATCAGGTCTTCGACGTCCAGGTCCTTCTCGACATGGCTGATCTCGGTGCGGCGCTTGTCGCCGAACTTCTTGGAGATCTCGCGCATCTCTTCCTTGATGACGCCCAGGATTTTCTCCTCGTGCGCCAACAGGTCCTCGTAGTAGGCGATGGCGCGGCGCAAGCCGTCCAGCTCTTCCTGAATCTTGTCGCGCTCCAGGCCGGTCAGGCGGCGCAGCTTCATCTCGAGGATGGCCGTGGTCTGCTCGGGCGTAAAGCCAAAACGCTCGATCAGGCGACCGCTGGCCTCAGAGTCGGTCTGCGAGGAGCGGATGATGCTGATGACCTCGTCGATATGGTCGAGAGCCATCAGGTAGCCCTCGAGGATATGCGCACGCGCCTGGGCCTTCTTAAGGTCAAAGCGGGTGCGGCGGGTGACGACGTCGACCTGGTGGTCGATGTAGTGCTGCAGCATCTCGCGCAGGCTCAGGCATTTGGGAACGCCGTTGACAAGCGCCAGGTTGTTGGCGCCGAAGGTCGTCTGCAGCGAGGTGTACTTGTACAGGTTGTTGAGCACGACCTGCGGGATAACGCCCTTCTTGAGCTCGATGACCAGACGGATACCCTTCTGGTTGGACTCATCGCGCATATCCGAGATACCCTCGATGCGCTTGTCGTTGACGAGTTGGGCGATCTTCTCCTGCAGGGTGCCCTTGTTGACCATGTAGGGAATCTCGGTAAAGACCAGGCGGCTACGGCCGGTCTTGGTGGACTCCACATGAGCCTTGGCGCGCACGGTGATGGAGCCGCGACCGGTCTCGTAGCTCTGCTTAATGCCGGCACTGCCCATGATGATGGCACCGGTGGGGAAGTCCGGACCGGGCATGATCTGCATGAGCTCATCGACGGTGGCGTCGGGGTTGTCGATCAGGTAGCACGTGGCCTCGATCGCCTCGGTGAGGTTGTGCGGGGCGATGTTGGTGGCCATGCCGACGGCGATGCCCTGGCTGCCGTTGACCAGCAGGTTGGGGAAACGCGCGGGCAGTGCCTGAGGCTCGGCGAGCGACTCGTCGTAGTTGGGCTGCCAGTCGACGGTGTCCTTCTGCAGGTCACGCAGGAGCTCCATGGCGGGCTTTGCCAGGCGGCTCTCGGTGTAACGCATGGCGGCGGCGCCGTCGCCGTCGATGTTGCCGAAGTTGCCGTGACCGTCGATGAGCGGCGTGCGCATGGAGAACCACTGCGCCAGGCGGACCATGGCCTCATAGACCGCGAAGTCACCGTGCGGATGGTACTTACCGATAACTTCGCCGACCGTCCAAGCGGACTTCTTGTGCGGACGATTGGGGTAGATGCCGCTCTCGTTCATCGCGTACAGAATGCGGCGGTGAACCGGCTTTAAGCCGTCGCGCACGTCCGGCAGGGCGCGCGCCGTGATGACCGACATCGAATACTCGATGAACGACTGCTTCATCTCACGGCCGAACTCCGAAATCTGGAGCTGGCCGCCGTTTATATCCTCGCCGGCAGAGGCACCACGGTCGACTTCGCCAAAGCTCTCCTCGAGCTCACCGTCGTCGTCTTCTTCCTCATCATCATCGGCATCGGGGTTATAGGCATCCGGATCGCCGTCCTCGCCCTGCTCAGCGCGGGCAAGCAGGCGCTTCAGATCATCGGGCATACCAGCGTCGCCGGCCTCGTCCATACCCTCGTTGTTGTTGATATCGTCTGCCACGTTACCTCCTCATGGTTTGCGTGGTCCATTAGTTCCCTACCACGGAGACGGCTTTTCCAGGTGCCGCAGATTCGCTCGAAAGAGGAGGGAAGCGTACTTGGGTACGCGACCGACGATTGAGGGCGAAGGTGCGGTGGCTGGGAAAGCCGAACAGGTTAGGCGTCTAGGAAGCGTGCGTCATGGGCGTGCTTCTCGATGTACTCACGGCGATAGCCGACCTCGGAACCCATCAGTTCGCGCACGGCACGGTCCGCCACCACGGCGTCCTCGATCGACACGCGCTGCAGGATACGGGTCTTGGGGTCCATCGTCGTCGAGGCAAGCTGCTTGGGGTCCATCTCGCCCAGGCCCTTGTAGCGCTGGACGGTATAGCCTTTGCGCTTCTTGGTAATTTTGCCGTCCTTGGCCTTGCCGTCCTCGTCGTTGTCGTCGGGGTTCAGGCCCAGGCTCTGAATGGTGTCGCGCAAAATCTCGTCTTCGGGCTGGCGGCCGTTGGGATACACGTAATGGATCTTGTTGCGCACCTTAATACCAAAGATGGGCGGGCAGGCAACATAGACATAGCCGGCATCGATCAGCGGGCGCATGTACTTGTAGAAGAACGTCAGCAGCAGGATGCGGA
This sequence comes from uncultured Collinsella sp., assembly GCA_934630735.1. GTDB lineage: Bacteria > Actinomycetota > Coriobacteriia > Coriobacteriales > Coriobacteriaceae > Collinsella. The sequence continues at coordinate 88,828 of CAKTWK010000001.1, forward strand.
TATGTGCGCCGTCAACGTCTGCATCGGTCATGATGATGATCTTGTGGTAGCGCGCCTTGGTAATATCGAAGTCGCCGCCGTCGCCGGCGCTCGTCGTGACGCCGCAGCCGATCGCGGTGATCAGCGACTGGATGGTGTCGCTCGAGAACGCGCGGTGGTCGCCCACGCGCTCGACGTTCAAAATCTTGCCGCGCAGGGGCAGAATCGCCTGGATGTCTCGGCGACGGCCGTCCTTGGCCGAGCCGCCTGCCGAGTCGCCCTCTACGATGAAGAGCTCGGTGAGTTCAGCGTCGCGCACCGAACAGTCGGCGAGCTTTCCGGGCAGCGACGCCGTCTCGAGCAGGCTCTTGCGGCGGGTCGCCTCGCGCGCCTTGCGGGCGGCGTTGCGCGCCTTGCAGGCCTGCTGGGCCTTCTTGACGATCTCGCGAGCGGGCTTGGGATGCTCCTCGAGGTAATCGGCAAGGCCGTCGGTCACGACCTTGAGCGCCAGCGCGCGCATATAGGAGCTGCCGAGCTTGGCCTTGGTCTGTCCCTCAAACTGCGGATCGGGCAGCTTGACCGAGATAACGGCCGATAGGCCCTCGCGCACATCGTCACCGGTCAGGTTGGCGTCTTTTTCTTTGAGCAGGTTCTGCTTGCGGGCGTAATCGTTAATCACGCGGGTAAGCGCGGTACGGAAGCCCTCGAGGTGCATGCCGCCCTCGGGGGTGTAGATGTCGTTGGCAAACGACATGACGTTCTCGCCGTAGCCGCTATTCCACTGCAGGGACACCTCGACCTCGCCCATCTTGGTCACGGGCGCATCCGGATCCGATTTGCCCTCAATATAGATGGGCTCCTTAAAGGCCTCGGGGACATCCTTGCCCTCGTTGAGGAACTTGACGAAGTCGATGATGCCGCCGGCATAGCAAAACTCCTCCACATGGGGAGTCGCCTCGCGCTCGTCGGTCAGCACGATCTTGAGGTTCTTGTTGAGGAATGCCGTCTCCTGCAGACGGTTGTGCAGCGTGTCGAAATCGTAGATGCAGGTCTCGAAGATCTCGTCGTCGGGCCAGAAGCTGACAGTGGTACCCGTCGCCTCCGAAGCGCCCACGACCTCCATCTTCTTGACGGTCTTGCCGCGCGAAAATTCCATCTCGTAGATGTTGCCATCGCGGCATACCTGTACGACCACACGCTTGGACAGAGCGTTGACGACGGAGATGCCCACGCCGTGCAGACCGCCCGAGACCTTGTAGGCCGAGTTATCGAACTTACCGCCGGCGTGCAGGATCGTCATGACGACCTCGAGCGTCGGGATCTTTTTGATGGGATGCTCGTCGACGGGGATACCGCGCCCGTTATCGACGACCGTGATGGAGTTGTCGGCGTGGACCGTCACCTGGATCTCGGTGCAGAAACCGGCCATGGCCTCGTCGACGGAGTTGTCAACGATCTCCCACACCAGGTGATGAAGACCGCTGGCGCTCGTCGAGCCAATGTACATGCCCGGGCGCTTACGAACGGCCTCGAGACCTTCGAGAATCTTAATCTCGCCGCCATCGTAATCGTTTTCGTTTGCCACACGTCCTCCTTCAGTTAAGAAAATGTGTACAGCCTTACTAGTTTATCGTAAAAAAATACCCTCGGGGACGAGGGTATTTGGCTCTACAAGGCCACCAGATGCGATTTAAGGCTCTTTTTTGTCCTGCACGCCCTTGGCCCACTCGGCACTGGCTCTCATGGCATTCTCGAGGGCCTCGCGCAGTTTTTGGTCCTCGATGGGTGCCACTTGGCGCTCGATCTCGGCACGCTCGGCACCGCTTAGGTCGGCATGCGGGGCCGGCGGACGCTCGGCCACGGCCGGACGCAGGCGCTCTTTGGCAGCGGGCGGTGTGTGGCCGGGGGCGGTCGTCTTGAACACCAGGCCGTCTACGTGCGCGCCGGCGCGCTCCATGCGCGCGCGGATAATCTCGCGCAAAAGTGTCATCTCCTGCGTCCATGAGGGCGAATCGAGGTACACCAGCAGTTCGTTGGACTCGGGCAGATAGCGCAGGCCCGTCACATGGCGTCCCTCGCGCGTGCCCGAGCACACCGCATTCCAGGCGCGATAGACCGCACGAGATTCCTCTGCAGCCTCCATCTGAGCGCGGCGCTCAGGTGTCGCGGACGCCAGGATGCGCTGACGCTCGGCATCCAAAAAGCCGCCAAAGGCCACCGTTCCGTTCTCGCGCTCGTAATTAGCACGTCTCACCCATGCTCACCACCTTGGCTCGATCAAGCAGGTCATCGGTAAAATACCCCAGATTGGTGGTGGTTATGACCGTCTGGATATCATCACCGATCAGCTGCAGAAAAGCGCCTCGGCGCCCGGCGTCGAGCTCGCTCATCACGTCGTCCAAAAGCAGCAGCGGCGCGGTGCCCAGGATATCGCGCGCCACGGCCACTTCTGCCACCTTCCAGGCAAGCACCAGCGTTCGCTGCTGGCCCTGGCTGGCAAATGAACGGGCCGATCGACCCGCGACGGAAAACTCGATCTCGTCGCGATGCGGGCCCACGAGCGTCACGCCGCGGCGGATCTCTTCGTCGGCGCGCTCATCGAGCGCCGAGAGCATGTGCTCATACGCCCAGCCCCTGAGCTCGTCGCGATCCTCGGTGCGAGGCAGGTCGCCAAGCGTGGACACATAGGACACACCGGCGGGCTCGCCAGATGCCACGCGGCCATAGGCGTCGCGCACATGGCCCGACAGCCGGTCGAGCAGGGCCAGACGATGCACGAGCAGGGCCGAACCGGCGCGGGCGATAGATTCGTTCCAGGCACCGAGCATCTCGCGGCAGCACCAGGTCTCCTTGAGCAAGGCATTGCGCTGGGTCACGCAGCGCCCGTAGGCACTAGCCAGATCGGCATAGCGCGCACTCAGCTGAACGCCAAAGTCATCAAGCGCGGTGCGGCGCACGCTGGCACCGCGCTTGACCATATCCAAGTGGTCCGGGCAAAACAGAACGCTCGGCAGCACCCCGCGCACGCCGGACGCAGCGCAGCGCTTGCCGTTGCGGCTAAACGAACGCTTGCCATCTTCCACGCTCAGACCCATGTCCAGCACGCGTCCATCACCTTCGAGCCTCAGCTCGACCTTGCATGAGCCCACGCCGTCGTGCACGAGCTCGGTTGCGGTCGGATGCCTAAACGAGGCGCCACTCGTCAGCAGCTGCAGCGCCTCTATGAGGTTGGTCTTTCCCGCCGCATTGGGGCCTGCGAGCACCGTCACACCGTCGCTCAGGGCAAGGCGGTAACTGTCGAAGCTGCGATAGCGCGCAACGGAAAGATCACGTGCGAACATGGTCATGGGTAGTGCTAGATGCGTACCGGCATGACCAGGTACAGGTAGTTGATCTTGTCATAGGACTTGAAGATACCAGCCTGCGAATAGCTCTTGAGCTCCAGCGTGATCTCCTTCTCCTTGGACAGGGCATTGAGGCAGCCAAAGATGTAGTGGTAGTTGAAGGCGATGGTGCCCGACTCGCCCTCGGCCTCGACATCGATCGTCTCCTGCGCCAGATCCTGGTCGTTGGAAATGGAGGACAGGCCCATCTGGCCGTTCTCGACGTCAATCTCAAACTTGACGGCGGGGTTGGCGCTCGCGATAACGGCCACACGCTTAAGGGCGGCGTTAAAGGCGGCCACGTCGATCTTGACGCTCGTCACGCACGAATCGGGGATGAGCTGCTTGTAATTGGGATATACGCCCTCGATGCGGCGCGACACGTAGGTGGTGTTGCCGGCCTCAAAGACAACCTGGGTGTCGGTGGCGCCGATCATGATGGTCGCCTGGCTGGCCATGATGTTCAGCGCGTCGTTAAAGGCGTCAGCCGGAACGTTGAGCTCAAAGGAGCCCTCGAGGGTCGAGGTCTCGACCTGCGTATCGCACACGGCCAGGCGGAAGGAGTCGGTCGCCACCAGGCGCACAGTGTTGTTCTCGACCTTCATGTGCACACCACCCAGGATGGGGCGGGCCTTGTCAGTCGAGGTTACGCGCCATACGCGGCTTACCATTTCGGACAGGATATCGGTCGGCAGCTCGACGGCGCTCTCGATGGCGTATGCCGGGAACTCGGGGAAGTCGTTGGCATCGAGCGTGTTGAGGCGGAAAGAGCTCTTCTCGCAGCCAATCAAAACCTGGCGCTCGGACAGCTCAAAGGTGACCGGGGCATCGGGAAGGGTCTTGGTGATGTTGGAGAGCATCTTGCAGGGAATCACCATCTCGCCTTCCTCTTCGACATGGGCCGCAATGCGGTGACGAATCGAGATGGTGTAGTTGGAGGTCTGGAATTCCAAGATGCCGTCTTGTGCCTTAACGAGCACGCCCGACAGAATGGGAAGGGTGGATGCCGAAGCGACGCCTTTCATAACGACGCCGATGGCTTGCGTAAGCGAGCTCTGGCTGACGGTGAACTTCATCTTTTAATACCTTTCTATAGATATAAATATCTTAATAATAGTAATAGTACTGACGAAACTGTTGATTACTCCTAAAAGTGCAGGTCAGCCCTAAAAAGAGAATCGACAGGAACCTGTGTGCAACCGGGTGTGTTTTCCACGTTCAAAACCTGCGCAAAACTTTTCACCACCGCGGCTCGAGTTTTCGACACCTTATAACCGCCGTTTCGACAAGTTTTCAACAGGTGTGTCCATTTACCTACGAGCGCAGTGTAATTTTATCGCGCAGCGACTTGAGGTCTTCGGTAACAGTCCGGTCTTCCTGAATCATCTTCTGAACCTTTTTATAGCTCGTGCTGACGGTCGAGTGGTTGCGGTTGCCAAACTCCGCGCCCACGGCCGTCGTCGTCATCTCGCACATCTCGATCGCCAGGTAGATGGCGATATGGCGCGCCTTGGCGATATTGGCGTTGCGGCGAGGCCCGATGAGTTCCTCGTGCGTCACACCGTATTGCTCCTCGATGACGGACTGGACCGTCTGCACATTGATCTTCTTGGCTGATGTGTCGAAGTACTGGTTGGCGATGGCGTCGATGTCGTCAAAGGTGAGCTCTCCGCCCTCGCGCTCGCGATCGCCCGCTTCGCCGGCACAACGCTCGCAAAAGCTCTCGAGCTCGCGAATGTTGGTGCCCGAGACCTCGGCCATGTGTTTAAAGTGCGCGTCGGTCAGATGTCCGCCGTCGCCCCCGTAGGCCGCCAGCAGCGAGTCGTTGCCCGCCTCGGGTGCGGCGGCGATCGTGTTCTCGTAATAACGCTGCAAAATCTTGTACTTCATCTCGTAGCTGGGCTCTGCCACCAGGCACAGCAGGCCGGCATTAAAGCGGCTGGTCAGGCGCTCGTCCATATTAAGGTCCTTGGGAGCGCGGTCGGCGGCGATCACGACCTTCTTGTTATTACGGATGAATTCGTCCATCAACTGGAAGAAGTAATCCACGCTCGCGCGCTTGCCGATGATGTTCTGGATGTCATCGATGATAAGCACGTCGACGCCGTGGTACGCCTGCATAATGGGGGCGTTGCTCTTCTTTTGGCGGTCGAATTCCGTCATCAAGTCGTCCAGATATGCCTGCGAGTTGGCGTACTTCACCTTGATCTCGGGCGATTTCTCTGCCAGCTCATTTTTGATGGCGAGCAGCAGGTGCGTCTTGCCCAGGCCCGATTTGCCGTAGATGAACAGCGACGTGCAGGTGCCGGGCGTGTCTGCAAGCATGGCGAATTTGAGCGCCGACCGGTAGGCAAGGCTGTTCTCCGGTCCGAAGACGAAGTTTTCAAACGTGAATTTCGAATTCGCTGCGAGGGGTGCCCCGTCCGCGTTTTTCTCGACTGCCGTCGGTGCCGCCGCCGAAGGTGCTGCCGGCGCTGCGGACGAACTCGCGCTTTTCGCCGGTGGCCTGCCATTCATTTGGGTCATCATGCGGCGGAAATCGTCGGCGGACAACGTGTTTTTGATTGCAATGCCCGATTCCTCGCCGGGTGTCGCCTCGTGTGCGACGGGCATATGCGATGCGGTCGGGATGGGCGAGGGGGCTGGCTCTACCGCCGGTGCGAACGAAGCGGTCGGCTGCGGCGCCATGGTTTCACGGGAAACATCGTCGCGTCGAGCCTCGGGCACCGGCGTCGCCGCTGCGGTGGCGGTCGCTACCGGGTGAGTGTCCGGGGCTGTATTTGCCGAGGCGCCTTGCGGTGCCACGATATTGAGCGCAATCGGTGCAAAGGCGATCTCTTCTAGGTACGCCTCGATGGTCGGCTGATGCTTTTTGAGCTGAGCGATGGCAAAGCGTGAAGGGGCCTCAATCGTCAGAGTGTCCTCGGTTAAACTCACGGCGCGCGATTGTCCCAGCATATTGATGAGGCGTGCATCTTGGCCGTCGCGCTGACAAAAGGCGATGGCATCTCCCAGGATGATGCTTGCTTCCTCGTCCACTGTTTCTCCCGTTCCTTAACTTTGGGCTCGCACGCGAGCGCTGCCTATTTCGGTCAGATGGTATTTCTGGCCATGTTTGATTACCAAGCCGGCCTGTGCCAAGTCGTTGAGCGTTCGTGACCACGTGGGCGCTGAGTTTCCAAACGCTCGTGCCAGGTCGGTTGCGCCACACTCCTGGTTTTGAGCCAGATAGCCCAGTGCCGCTTCGCCGCGCTCGCTCACAAATACGTTTTGCTGCGGCTGTGCATATTGATTCGCCGCATTAGGATACATCATTTGAGCTGCTGGTTGTTGAGAACTCTGCATAGGCAGCGGCTGTTGTTGAAAACTTTGCGGCCACTGTTGGTAAGGCTGCGGAGGCATCTGCTGGGCCCATGGGTTGTACTGCGCCTGGGGCATTTGTTGGTACGGCTGCTGGTACCCCTGAGGATACTGTTGGGGATACGGCTGGGCGTATCCCTGCTGCGGCATATATTGGGGAGGATACCCTTGCGGGTACGGTTGATAGCCCATTTGCGGGGCGTTTGGCATGGCCGCTGCCTGCTGCACGGTGCCTGTGTCCAGATCTGCCGAGCCTATGCTCTCCGGCATGTTTTGCATTGCGTTGCCCAGCGGTGCCTGGGGGTCTTGCATGGGGAAACTTCCAGGCTGCTGCATCTGCTGCGCCGCAGGCTGCTGTGCAAACGTGTTGGTTAGGGGATATGCCTGCTGCTCTGCTTCGGGTCGCACGGCTGCCCCGCGCCCGCCGGCACGCTCGATTTCCTGCACGCGCTTGGGGTTCAGACTTACCGTCACGACGGTGCCGTTGCCCATGTTGTCCTCGATGGAGACGGCGCCGCCGGCGTTTTCCAAGTACTCCTGTACCATGGGAAACCCGGCGCCGGTACCGCGGATATACCGTTTCATCTTGCTGTTTGCGCTGGTTACGCCAAAATCGAAGGCACGCTCTTTGTCGTCGATGCCAGGACCCTGATCGGCAAAGCGGATGGTATCGCCACCGTCGAGAATCGAGATGATGGGCTCTGCAAAATGAGCGTGGATAAAGTTTTCGACAATCTCGCGGATAACCATCAGCGAGATGCGTCCTCCCTGCTCTTTCATGCACTGGTAGACGGTGTTGGTTGTCTCTTCCAAGTAGGTGCGGACGTCTTGCGGTTCGATGACGATGACACGCGGTGTCGACAGCATGTCGTCGTAGACCGCGATGCGCGCTGCATACATGGCCTTTGGTGCTTGTACGGTGACCTGCTCACCCTCGTTGCGTTTTTCGCGCACGCCGGTGATGTGCTCGTTGTCGGGTGCCGGATCACCGGAATCGACCATGGTGTAGAAGTCGTCAGACATGCCGCTCGCAATCTTTCAAAAGGTTTTGAACAAATAGTAGCTCACCGCGTAATGTTTCTCATCTTTCGACAAGGTTTCAAAACATGTTGAAAACTTTGGAAAACGGACGAAAAGTTCTCAACATTTCCAACACGACCTGTTGAAAACTCGATGAAATTTCGTGAAAAGTTGCCTGCGGCCTCAAATGCAGGTTTTGCTTATGGGGGAACCGTGTACTCTTTGCAACCTTTTACCTTTGATTTCTTGACATTTGAACATTGATTTCCCTACAATCTTCAAGCTCACGTGTCTATATCTGCGTCCGCGTCCCCGCGGACACTCGAAATGCAGCAGGAGGAACTTAAGATGAAGCGTACGTATCAGCCTAATAAGCGTAAGCGTGCCAAGACCCATGGCTTCCGTGCCCGTATGGCCACTAAGGGTGGTCGTGCCGTGCTCGCCCGTCGTCGCGCCAAGGGCCGCAAGCGTCTCACTGTCTAGCAGCGATACACACATCTCGCATGAAGACTATTAAGTCTCGGCAAGATTTCGAGCATGTGTTCAGTCAGGGGCGTCGTTTCAATCACCCTCTGATTCGAATGACCATATGTGAATCGGTTGGCGAAGGCGACTCCGGGAGGGTCGCCTTCGTTGGTGCTAAACGACTCGGTTGTGCTGTTGTGCGCAACCGATCTAAGCGTGTGATGCGCGAGGCCGCCCGCAGCTGTGGATTTCCCGTTGCGGGTTATGACATCATCTTGTTCGCGACTCCCAAGACGAGGGTTTCCTCGCCGCAGGAGATGGACAAGGCATTGCGTTCGCTTATGAAACGCGCCGGCGTTGCCGGGGAGGAGCGATGAGCAACCACGTTTTGCGACGTGTTGCCATCGCTCCTATTCGCATATATCAACAGGTTATTTCGCCCTTATTGCCTGACGCCTGCATTTATTACCCAACGTGCTCGCAATACGCTATACAGGCGATTGAGAAGTACGGTGTTTTGAGAGGCTGCTGGCTTGCCGTGAGGCGCATCGCTCGCTGCAATCCCCTGCACGTCGGCGGTTATGACCCTGTGCCTTAGCGGGCACTCGCTATCGGAGGAAAACTTACATGTGGGATTGGATCGTTAACATCCTTTTCGAGCTGCTCAAGCTCATCCAGACCTTTGCGGTCGACTGGGGCCTGTCCATCATCATCCTGGTGGTCATCATCCGTCTGCTGCTGACGCCGCTCATGCTCAAGTCGACCAAGTCGACGGCTCGCATGCAGGTGCTGCAGCCCAAGATGCTCGAGATCCAGGAGCGCTACGCCGACGATCCTCAGCGTCAGGCCGAGGAGATGCAGAAGTTCTACAGCGAGAACAAGTTCAACCCCATGGCTGGTTGTCTGCCGCTGCTGATCCAGATGCCTGTCCTGTTCGCTCTATTTACGCTGCTGCGTAACCTGCCGAACTACTTTAGCGACGGCACGTTCTCGTTCTTCAACATCTTGCCTGACCTGACCACCACACCGAGCGCTTCCTTTGCCGATGGCTTTATGGTTGCGCTGCCTGCGCTGGTTTGCCTGATTCTGTTCGCTGTCCTGACCCTGATTCCGCAGCTGTATATGTCTCGCAATCAGACTGGTCAGCAGGCCCAGAGCATGCGCATGATGGCCGTCGTCATGACCGTCATGATGCTTTGGATGGGCTGGAGCCTGCCCGTCGGCGTTCTGCTGTACTACGATGTGTCTTCTGCCTGGCAGGTTATCCAGCAGATCTTCGTGACGCAGAAGGTTATCGACAAGGCTAAGGCCGATGAGGAGGAGCGCCTCAAGAACGCTCCGCTGCAGGTCGAGGTTACCCGTCGCGAGAAGAAGCCGCGTCCGCACAAGAAGAAGTAGTCGGGATATCAATCTTATTTAGGTACCTAACTTTTGGAGTACGTTATGTCTGAAGAGATCATCGAGGATATGCTTGAGGAGGTTGCCCCGCAGATTGCGGGCGATTATCCCGAGATTGCACAGCGCTACAAGGCCGGTGAAGAGCTGACCGATGAGGAGCTCGACACCATTGCCGATGTTGCGATTTCCATTCTGCGTTCCATCCTTTCGCACTTCGATGCCGCCAACTCTCCTATTGATGAGTACGAGGGCGACGAGGGCGAGCTGATTTTGGATGTTACGGCTCCTGATCTTGCTGTTCTCATTGGCCGTCATGGTCGTACCCTTGATGCCCTTCAGGTTATGTTCTCTTTGCTGGTGAGCCGCAAGCTTGGCTTTAGGTATCCGGTTGTGGTTGACGTTGAGGGCTATAAGAGCCGCCGTCAGGACAAAGTTGCCTCTATGGCTCAGTCTGCCGCCGAGCGCGCTATCCGCACTCATAAGAGTGTTTCGCTTCCGCCCATGAATGCTTATGAGCGCCGACTGGTTCATATTGCACTTCGTGGCAATGATGCCGTCGATACCCATTCTGAGGGTTCTGACCCTGATCGCCATGTGGTGATTGTTGCTCGATAATCTACTCGAGCCTATGCTAAGGGGGCGTGGTTTCCACGTCCCCTTTTTTTGTCAAAAGTTCTCGATACACTGATTTTTGTCAGAAAGGAGCTTCTGTTGTTTGTACTTACTGATCAGCAGGCTGACGAGATGCTGAGTCGTCTAACTTTCTATTGCAAAGAGTATTCCTTGAGCGTAACTGATACTGAGCTAAGGAAATGTATTCAGCATTTGGATTTGGTTCTTGAAACAAATAAGAAAACCAATCTCACCCGTATTCTTAACGTAGAAGATGCTGCGGTACTTCATATCCTCGACTCACTTGTTTTGCTCCCTTATATCAATAAGGCTCCTGAGGGTGCTTTGCTCGATATGGGAACAGGTGCTGGCTTCCCTGGTATTCCATTAACGATAACCACGCATCGTAAAGCTACTTATATTGACTCTGTTGGCAAGAAGGTTGATGCTGTCAATTCTTTTGTTCATGCTCTTGGATTGAAATATGGTCATGCAGTTCATGATCGACTTGAAGAATATGCTCGAAGCCATAAGAAGCAGTTCTCTGTCGTAACCGCCCGCGCACTGGCCCCTCTACCGATTCTTGTTGAGTATGCAGCACCGTACCTCAAGGATGGAGGGTTATTTGTTATCACGAAGGGCAATCCATCGGATGAGGAGCTTGCCTCCGGCATGTCAGCAGCAAAGATCTGCGGCTTTACTTTGCTTCTGAATGATTCAATTGATTTGCCTGAGGGCTTGGGCCACAGGGAGTTCATTGTTCTTAAGAAGAGTCATCCGGCATCCGTTTCATTGCCTCGTGCAAATGGCATGGCAAAGAAGAATCCGCTTGCCTAGATGTTTCACGTGAAACATAATGGATAGTAACAACTTGTAGTGTTTCACGTGAAACATGGCGGTTGATATCGAATCGGAATGTTTCACGTGAAACATCCTCCGTTTGACAGCTTTAATACACACCAGGAGGGACCGTGGGATTTCGCGACGTTAAGCGTTCGAAGAGCGCAAAAGACACGCGTATCATTGCAATCATCAACCAAAAGGGCGGCGTCGGTAAGTCAACGACGGCTGTAAACCTTGCAGCAGCACTGGGTGAGCAGGGTCGCAAGACGCTGATTGTCGATTTTGATCCGCAGGGAAACAGCACCAGCGGATTTGGAATTGAAAAGGAAGACCTTGAACAATGCATCTATGATGCATTGTTGAATGATGTGCCGGCAGAATCGCTTGTTCTTGATACAAATTGCAAAAAGGTATTCGTTATTCCGGCTACAATTCAGCTTGCAGGTGCCGAAATTGAGCTCGTAAGCGCAATTGCTCGTGAAACCCGCCTTAAAGATTTGCTTGAGCCAATTCAGGACGAGTTCGATTTTATTTTCATTGACTGCCCTCCTTCGCTCGGCCTGCTTACAATCAACGCTTTGACCGCAGCAGACAGCGTTTTGATTCCGATTCAGTGTGAGTATTACGCACTCGAGGGAGTTACGAAGCTGCTTGAGTCAATGAAGATGGTCAAATCACGCCTGAACAAGGGCTTAGACACCTATGGCGTGCTTATGACTATGTACGACTCGCGTACTTCCCTGTCGAATCAGGTTGTTGAGGAGGTTCAATCGTACTTTGGTGATAAGGCGTTTAAGACTCTGATCCCTCGTACGGTTAAAATCTCCGAAGCTCCGTCTTTTGGAGAACCGGTAATTACCTATGCGCCTCAAAATAAGGGCGCAAAAGCGTATATGAACCTTGCAAAAGAGGTGATCAAGCGTGCCTAGTGCAAAGAAACGTGGCGGATTGGGCCGTGGGCTTAATGCTTTGGTCTCAGAGGCCGAGTATGAGACCGGTGGTTCTGCTGCATCGGCTTCAAATGCTGCATCTGAAACAAAACTGCCTATTGAGGATATCGTTCCCAACCCTAATCAGCCGCGAATTCACTTTAACGAAACTGAACTTCGCGAGTTGAGTGAGTCAATCCAAGAACATGGCGTTTTGCAGCCACTTTTGGTTCGCAAACATGGAAACGGCTATGAGATCATCGCGGGTGAGCGTCGTTACCAGGCGTCAAAGCTTGCTGGACTTGAAGAACTGCCTGTCATCATTAAAGAAGTTAATGATGAGGAAATGCTCGCTCTTGCTCTTATCGAAAATCTTCAGCGTTCTGATTTGAATCCCGTCGAAGAGGCGAAGGGTTATCGTCAGCTCATTGATGCCAGCGGCATGACGCAGGAGGCGTTATCGAAGGCTGTCAGTAAGTCTCGTTCCGCAATTACAAATTCACTTCGTTTGCTGGATCTTCCCGAAATCGTACAGCAGATGATCTTCGAGGGCAAGCTTACTGCGGGCCATGCGAGAGCGATTCTTGCAGTTCCATATGAAGATGCAAGGATTCGACTTGCAGAGAAGGTTGTCGCAGAAGGTCTTTCCGTTAGAGCGACAGAAAATCTTGCTCCGTTGTTTTCTGCCGGAGAGACGCCAAGGACTCCGAGGCCGGCAACACCTCAGTCATTTAAAAAGGCCGCCCGAGTCCTTCGTCAAGTTTTTAACACGAATGTACGCGTGAAGAGCTCGCGTGGTAAGAATAAAATTGAAATCGAATTCAAAGACGAAGAAGAGCTCTCCCGTATCCTTGGCGAAATGGTTCAATTTGGGCAGGAGGATCAGGATGAAGAATAAGATTCTTGCGGTCATTGCGTTGGCAACCACTGTCGCCGCTGGTGCCTTTGCCGGTTATAAGATTGCGACAGATGATGAACTGCGCGGTCGACTGCTGCGCGGAGCTCAGGATATCGTCGATACATCTAAGAAGAAAATGGATGTAATGACCGAAGATGTCGCTATGCGTACTGCTCAGGTGACTAAGAATCCCAAGATTAACCAAGACTGGGTTAACCATCAGTGGGAAAATGTTGGTTATTAGGTACCTAACAATTACTTGCCTGTTTTGAAGGGGTCCTTATCTGATTCATGAGACAAGGACCCTTATTTTGACTAAAAACTATGCTTACGAAAATCAAATCCAATAGTATGAAAAAAATGAAACAGCCCTGGTTGCATTATTTGCAACCAGGGCTGTCGGATGTTTCACATGAAACGTTGTGGGGTGCGGACTCCCCTATGCGTTCTTCTGAACTTTGAAGCGCTGCTTCAGCTGTCCGCAAGCTGCATCAATATCATTGCCGCGAGAATTACGAATCGTGGTCTCGATGCCACGAGACTCAAGGCGGCGCTGAAGATCCTCAACCTTATGAATCGGAGACGGCTTGAGCGGGCTACCCTCAATGTCGTTAAGCTGGATCAGGTTGACGTGACACAGCGTTCCCTCGCAGAAATCGCAGAGCGCCTGCATTTCGGGATTCGTATCGTTGACGCCTTCGATCATGGCATACTCATAGGTCGGGCGGCGGCCCGTCTTCTCGGTGTAGAGCTGCAGCGCCTCGTGAAGGCGGAGCAGCGTGCACTTCTTAACACCGGGCATAATCTTGTTGCGCGTCGACTGGATGGCGGAATGCAGCGACACGGCAAGCGTGAACTGCTCGGGGATGTCGGCAAATTTGCGAATGCCAGGAATAACGCCGCTGGTAGAGACAGTGAGGTGACGGGCGCCGATACCGATGCCATCGGGGTCGTTAAGGATTCGCAACGCCTTGAGAACCTCGTCGTAGTTGGCAAACGGCTCGCCCTGGCCCATGAACACTACACTCGTCGCGCGCTCACCAAAGTCGTTGGAAACATGGAGCACCTGGTCAACGATCTCCTGGGCGGTCAACGAGCGCTTGAGACCGTTCAGGCCGGTAGCGCAAAAAGCGCAGCCCATACCGCAGCCGGCTTGGGTGGACACGCAAACAGAAAGCTTGTTACGACGGGGCATGCCAACGGTCTCGACGGAAATGCCGTCGTGGTACTCAAGCAGATACTTGCGAGAGCCATCTTTGGAAACCTGCTTGGTGAGTTCAGTCGGCGTATCAAAGGCAAAAGCCTCTTTAAGCTGTTCGCGGAAAGCCTTGGGAAGGTTGGTCATGTCGTCAAACGAACAAACGTTCTTCTCAAAGACCCATTCGATGAGTTGCTTGCCGCGGAAAGCGGGCTGGCCGAGTTCTGCCACGAGCTCGCGAATATCGTTTTGGCTCAAGTCGCGAATGTCCTGAGATTTAGTCCTGGGATTCATGGAAGCCTTTCGATTTTGGGGAAACGTAGAGGGTATCGCTACAATATGGTATCAGCTGCAAAAATTATAGAGGAGGAGTCTGCCCATGCCGGGTAAAAGCCTAGAGAACATGCACGTAGCGGTCTTGGCGGGCGGTCATTCCGCTGAGCGCGAGATCTCGCTCAATTCGGGAAAGAACGTCGTGGCGGCCCTGAAGGAGGCCGGCTACACTTCGGTGAAGCTGCTTGACACGGCTACCGATGATTTTATGGTAACCATGGCGACCGGTGGTTTCGACGTGGCGTTTATCGCCATGCACGGTGCCGGCGGCGAGGATGGCGCCATGCAGGGTGCCATGGAGACCCTGGGTATCCCCTACACGGCCTCGGGTGTGCTCGCGAGCGCCTGCGGTGCCGACAAGGAGGTCTCGAAGCTCCTGTACGCCAAGGCGGGCATTCCCATTGCTCCCGGCCTTGCGCTCGAAGTGGGCGATGATGTCGATATCGATCATATCGTCGAGGTTTGTGGCGAGCGCTGCTTTGTGAAGCCGGCCGTTAACGGCTCCAGCTATGGCATCTCCCTGGTCCACGAGCCCTCTGAGCTGCCCGCGGCCATCGCCAAGGCGTTTGAGTTTGGCGACAAAGTACTGGTCGAGAAGTGCATCGAGGGTACCGAGATCACCGTCGGCGTATACGGCGAGGATGACGTGCGCGCTCTGCCGATTGTCGAGATCCGTAAGCCCGAGGACTGCGAGTTCTACGATCTGGACGTGAAGTATGTCGACCCTACGGACATCCATCGCATTCCGGCGCAGATTTCGCCCGAGAACTACGCTCGTGCCCAGGAGCTCGCCTGTGCTGCCCATAAGGCACTCGGCTGCCTGGGTATCTCGCGCAGCGACTTTATCGTGAGCGAGGACGGCCCCGTTATCCTCGAGACCAACACGATTCCCGGCATGACCGATACGTCGTTGTATCCGGATGAGATTCGCCACACCGATGACATGACGTTCCCGCGGGTCTGTGACAGCCTGATTCGCATGGGGCTTCGTCGAGCGGGCGTTGCATGCTAATCGAGGACGCTGTTTCGTCGGGAACGCCGCAGTTTGTCATCGATTCTTATGCCACGCTTGCCGAGCGCGCCAAAACCCAAGCGTTTGGTCTCATCGAAGAAGATGTTATCGTCCTCGATACCGAGACCACGGGTCTTTCGGTGCAGGACAACGAGCTTATCGAGATATCGGCGGCTCGCCTTTCGGGCCGCGAGGTTGTCGATCGCTTCGATACCTTCGTGCATCCCAAGCAGCTGATTCCCGCCGAGATTACCGAGCTCACGAGCATTACAAACGCCGATGTGGCAGATGCCCCGTCGGCCGTTGAGGCTGTCGCCGCTCTCGCCGATTTTGTCGGCGGCTGCCCGGTGATCGCACATAACGCCACTTTCGACCGTTCGTTTATCGAGTCGGTCAAGGGCGGCGTCAACGTCAGTGACATCTGGATCGATTCGCTGGCACTGTCGCGCATCGCGCTTCCGCGCCTGGCCTCGCATAAGCTGTCTTTCATGGCCGACCTGTTTGGCTGCGACTCGGTGTCGCACCGCGCCAACGCCGATGTCGACGCCTTGTGTGGTGTGTGGCGCGTGTTGCTCGTGGCGCTCACCGACTTGCCTCAGGGCTTGATGGCGCGCCTGGCCGACATGCACCCCGACGTACCCTGGTCCTATCGTCCCATCTTCTCCTTCTTGGCGGGACAGAACCCCGGTTCCATCTTCTCTCTCAGCGCCGCCCGCGCCGACGTACTCAAGGCCGATCGGGCCGATGATCGCGTTGATGCGGACGAGCTACCGGTCCTTAAGATGCCGAGCCGCGAGGAAATCGAGGCGGACTATGCCCCAGGCGGCCTGGTCAATCGCATGTATCCCACCTACGAGCCGCGCGATGAGCAGATTGCGATGGCGCTCGAGGTCCGTGACGCACTCGTTACGGGAACGCATCGCGTGATTGAGGCGGGGACGGGCGTCGGCAAATCGATGGCTTATCTGGTGCCTTTTGCCGAGGCCGCGCGCCGCAACAACATCACGGTTGGTATCGCGACTAAATCGAATAATCTTGCCGACCAGCTCATGTATCACGAGCTGCCCAAACTTGCCGAGCGGCTGGACGGAGGCCTATCGTTTTGCGCCCTCAAGGGCTATGACCACTATCCGTGCCTGCGCAAGCTTGAGCGCATGAGCCGTAGCCAAGTCGAAATTACGACTAAGCGTGATCCTGCCGACACGCTTACGGCAGTCGCGGTCATCATGGCGTACGTGTGTCAGTCGGCCGATGGTGACCTCGACTCGCTCGGCATTCGCTGGCGCAGCGTCAACCGTCCCGACTTTACGACGGCGTCGCGCGAGTGCGCCCGTCGCCTATGCCCGTTTTTCCCCGATAAATGCCTGGTCCACGGCGCCCGCCGTCGCGCGGCGCATGCCGATGTGGTGGTCACCAACCATTCCCTGTTGTTCCGCAATGTTGCGGCCGAGGGCAGAATCTTGCCTCCGATTCGTCACTGGGTGATCGATGAGGCCCACTCCATCGAGCGCGAGGCGCGCCGTCAATGGGCGCGCGTGGTGTCGGCGGATGAATCGCGCGTTCTGTTTGAGCGTTTGGGCGGCTCGAGCACCGGCGCGCTGAGCCAGGTTTCCCGCGATTTGGCAACCTCGGAGGGCTCTACGCTCTACCTGGGTCTTACCGCCAAGGCGACGTCGACGGTTGTACGTGCAAGCATGGCGATTGCCGATGTGTTTGACGGCGTTCGCGAGCTTGGCCGCCGTGCCCGCGGGGGCTACGACAATGCGAACCTATGGATTGGCCCCGAGCTGCGCGAATCTGACGACTGGCATGATTTCTTACAGTCGGCCTACACTGCCATCGACGCATTGGAACAAGCTGACAAGAGCGTCGACGCGCTGGTACAAGCCGTTGCCTCCGACAAGCCCGAGGTTGTTGTCGACCTGGGTGATATCTCGCGCCGCCTGCATGAGCTTGCCGAGAACCTCAAACTCATCATCGACGGTACCGACGAACACTACGTGTACTCGCTGCAAGTCAATCGCAGATTGCGCGCCGGCGGCGAGTCGATGACCGCGGAGCGCATCGATATTGGTGAGGCCTTGGCAACCGAGTGGCTGCCCGAGGTCCACACGGCTATCTTTGCATCGGCGACCATGACGGTTTCCAAGAGCTTTGAGCACTTTAACCATGCCGTCGGCCTCGATCGCATCGGTGCCTCGACATCATCGTCGCTGCACTTGGATTCGAGCTACGACTTCGATTCGAATATGGCCGTGGTCGTGGCTGGGGATATTCCCGATCCGCGCGACCGTGAAGGCTATCTTTCGGCGCTCGAGCGCGTACTGGTCGACGCTCATCTTGCCATGGGCGGCTCGGTGCTCACGCTGTTCACCAACAGGCGTGACATGGAGGAGCTGTACGCTCGCGTCGAGCCCAAGATGGCTCGTGCGGGCCTGGAACTCAACTGCCAGCAGCGCAACTCGTCTCCTCGCCGTCTGCGCGATCGCTTTATCAACGAACCGACCTCGTCGCTCTTTGCGCTTAAGGCCTTTTGGGAAGGGTTTGACGCCAGTGGCGAGACGTTGCGCTGCGTCATCATCCCCAAGCTGCCGTTCTCGAGCCCCACGGACCCGCTATCATGCGAGCGCAATCTGCGCGAAGACCGCGCTTGGGCGCGCTATTCGCTGCCCGAGGCCGTGCTCGAGGTCAAGCAGGCAGCCGGTCGCCTCATTCGCTCATCGACCGATTGTGGCGTACTCATCTTGGCCGACCCGCGCCTGGTGACGAAGGGCTACGGCAAGAAATTCTTAACGTCGCTGCCCACGAGCTCCTATCAGCGCATCGAATCGGCACAAATCGGGCACTATCTACAGCTGTGGCGCGCACGCCACGAGCGGCGCCGCTAAAGCGGACAGACGAGAGATTTTGCCATATCGCACAGACGCTCTGACAGGGCGGGGTCATCCAAGATGCGGATGGCCCCGCCCGCTGCGATTACCTGGCTTAGCAGCCAGCGCTCGGAGCCGTAGCGTACATTCACTGTCGAGCTGTCCGCCCCATTTGGTTCAATCGACATGATGCCGGGCCAGTCTAGGCGCTCTGCCAAGGCGCGCGGCATGAGAAGCTTCGCGCTCCGCTCCGCCTGGGCAAGGGAGTCATGGAGGGTCGCGGGCTCCGGTGCGTGGCGCACGACGGAGTCGTCGGTCAAGACCAGGTCCTCGATTTTATCCATACGATAGGTACGCTGTTCGTCGATCGCGACATCCCAGGCAATCAGATACGTTTGGTCGCCGTTTGTTGCGATGCGCAAGGGGTCGACCAAACGCTCGCGCGCTTGTGTGTCATCCATCGAGCGATACGAGATGCGGCAGCGAACGCCGTCCCGAATGGCGCAGCTCAGCTGCTGCCAGTGCGATCCGTGGGCGACGGTGTCAAAGACGCGCTGGTTGTAGCCGAGCTCTTTGGGGAGAAGGGCGCGCCGTATTCGAGCCGCCGCTTGGGGTTCGATCCCCAGTGATTCAAGTTCATGGTTGAGCACAGCGCCCTCGGCGGCACTCAGACGTAGCGGTAGCACGCGCCCCGCATCACCGGTGATGACCACGCACTCGCCGCGGCGTTCGCAGATAATACGTGCGCCCGATTCTCGGTCCGCAAGCGTCGAGACGATCTCGAGAATCTCGTCGAGCGATGCCCCCGTGATATCAAAGCGACAGCAAAGCTCGTCTCGTGTCATGCCATTCTCGCCGGCGGCGTAGAGGGCCTCCATGATGTCGATGGCGCGCGAGAGTCTTTGCTCGCTGGTGAGTTTACGCACGGGCATGCTCGTGCACCGTCCTTTCGATGAGGTGATTCCATGCCTGTTTGAGAGAATCGGGGGCGACGGGCCTCATGCCATCCATGGCATGGGCCATACAAAACGAGGCTGCGGCTTCAAAGTCGCGCACGTCAACGGCCCAGGTCCAACCTGCTTCGGTGCGCATGAGTTCGCCTCGTCCGCGTGTGAGACCGTTGATCATATCGGCCTGCGCTTCACGCGCGAACGAGAACGTAGCCGCAACGGGTGGGCGGTCGGCAAAATCGAACTCAAAGAATAAGTAATCGTTGAGGTTGAAATCCGCAGGAATGGCGTAGGCTTTCGAAGGTCTCCAGGCGCGAATGATGCGGTCGCAGCGGAATGTTCTGATATTGCCGGTGGCGTTGTCGAGGCCGCAGAAGTATGCCGTACCCTCGCGCTCGAACATGCCGTAGACGCAAACGGTCCGCTCGCGTTGTTCGCCGCGTCCGTTTTGGTACAAAAAGCGCAGCGCGCAACGATCGGCAAAGGCGCTCCATACCGCATCGACGGCGGGAGAGCGGCGGATCGGTGCCTCTCCTGTCGTCGACAGGCCGGTGAGGTAGGCAATCTTGGAGCGAATGTCGGCAAGCGGCGCGGCAAAGGCGGATGAGCCTGCCGCGAGTGTCTGGTCGATGGCATCGAGCAGGATGTCGGCGTCGTCTGCGGTGATGAGACCGCCAGCGGCAAACGTGTGCTCGCGGTCGATCGTCCACGCGCTCTCCTCGGTTTCCTGCGCTCCGGCAGCACGAACCTCCCTGATAACGATGCCGCGTTCGAGCAGCTTGTCGCGATCGCGGCGGAACTTGCGCTTGTCTGAGTCGATATTGCCCGAGCCGTATCCCAAATCGGAATCCAGGACGATTTGCTCGGTCGTCAGCGGTTCGGGAGAACTGTTGAGTACAAAGAAAAGGTTGAGGATGCGCTGAGCCGTTTTATCGAAACCGGGCTCGGGTGCCCCCTTTTTAATTGTCGCGGTCGCGTCGCTTGCCGTCATAGAATCCTCGCATGGGAAGGTCGTTTGATGCCATGATTTTAGTCCGATATGGAGATTAGGCTATATCCTTGTCCGCTCGCGGCGTTAAGATGGCCCGAATTCGGTCGTTTGCGCTCGCTCGGGGTATACTTTCGACTATATACGGTTCTAATGTGCATGCATTGGGCCTATTTGTCGGATTATGGATGTGGAGCGCACATGGCGAACACCCAGAACTATATTAACCACCTGCTGCAGAACACCGGCATTACGCCGGCGTGCAGTGAAGAAGAGCGCCTGGCTGCCGAGGATATCGCTCAGATTTTCCGCAACCACGGCTTTGACCCCGAGGTGCAGGAATTTAATGCTCCCGCGCCCAGCAGGTTGGCGTTTGCCGTTACCGGTATTCTGGCGTTTGCCGGCGCCCTGCTGATGGGCATCGGCGGCGGTATCGGCTTGGTTGGCACCTTGCTGGCCATTGTCGGTGCCGTGCTCTATGTGCTCGAGCGCACGGGACATCCCGTGGTTTCGCGCCTGGGAAAGACCGGTGTGAGCCAAAATGTCATCGCCTATCACAAGGCCTCGGGCCCGCTTGCGTCTCCGCGCAACCGCCCGGTCGTCGTGGTGGCGCACTATGATTCCCCCCGTGCCGAGCTCCTTGCTCGCGAGCCCTACGCTCCGTATCGCGCGCTTATCGCCAAGCTCCTGCCTGTCGCCACGATCGCACCCGCGGCTGTTGCCATCCTGCGTATCCTGCCGCTCCCCGGCGTGCTCAAGGTGCTGCTGTGGGTTGTCGCGATTCTGGCCTCCCTTGTGGCACTGGCTAACGCCGCCAATATCATCTCCAACCGTTTTGTGCTTCCCTACACGTCTGGCGCAGTGTGCAACAAGTCCTCTGTTGCCGCCATGCTCGGTGTCATGGACAACGTTGCCCCCTATCAGGGCGAAAACGAGTTCCCCGACGACATTCCATTCGATACCTATTTTGGCGAGCAGAAGCGTCGCGCCGAGGAGATGGCGCGCGCGGCGGCCGAGTATGCCGCGGCCCAGCAGCAAAACGACTACGGCAACACCATTGAATATGAGGAACCTTCCTACGACGAGGACGAGTTTGGCCAGCCGGTGGCGCCTGTCGATGTACCCGAGCAGGACGAGGCTTTTGATGGACAGATCGATGGTTTTGAGGGTGCCTCTGCCGACGAGACGCTGATCGGCGTTATCGCGCCCGAGGCTCAAGACCAGACTGCCCAGGCCGAAGTGTCCACCGAGGAAAAGTCCACCGCCGAGCCGGCGGAGGAGCCCGCGGTGGTCGAAGTCGCCGAGCCCAAGCCCAAGCTCTATCGCAATGCCGCCGGCAATATCCGCTTTGGTTCGGATGCCATCCGTGCGCTCGGCATGCTGCCCGAGTCCTGCACGCTCGATTACGAAGAGGGCGAGGAGCCGGCGTTTGAGCCGGAGCCTGCTCCTGTTGCACAGGAGCCTGAGCCCGCGGCCAATACGGCTGCTGCTCCCGCCGAGCCGGTCGCTGCCCCTGTTGCTGCCGCGGAGTCTGACGCAAAGCCCGCACTCGATCCTGCAGCCGGTCTGGATATTCTGGCACCTGCCGCTCCGGCACAGGTTGAAGACGAGACCGCCGACGAAGACTATGACGAGTATCCGCAGCGCGTGTCCTATGAGAGCGACACCGATTTCTCGGCCGAGATTCCCTCGACAACGCCTCATGCCGATATCGCTTCCGCGTTCTCCTCAATTGGTGCCAGCGCTTCTAGCTTCTTTAAGGGTGCCTTTACGAAGGGAAAGAAGTTCGTCGACGACTTTGAGGAAAAGCGCGCCGCTGCCCGCGAGGCCGCCGAGCGGGAGGCCATCGCCCAGCAGCAGGCCGCCGAGGCCGAGCGTGAGCGTGCGGCACAGGAGTTCGAGCAGAGCGAGGCCGAGCAGCCGGAGCCTGCCGATGTCGCCGACGCCACGACGTCCTTCGAGGCTCCGCAGCCGACATCCGCTGGCGCTGCCGATGCTACGACGTCTTTTGATGCGCAGCAGCCGGTCGATAGCACCATGTCATTTGATGCCACGATGACGTTTGAGAAGCAGGGCACCGCAATTGCCGAGCCTCTCCCCATCTCCGATGATGCCCAGGACGCCGCCGATGATTCGGTTATCGACGAGGCCGATTCCGTTGAAGCCAACGCACCCGAGCAGGTCGAGGCTCCTGCGATGGAGCAGGAGTCCCCTGCGGCTGACGAGGCTCCCAAGACGGATGTGTCCAGGCCTTATTCTACGCAGATCTTTACCATGCCCGCGCCGAGCGACCCCGGCGCCACGGTGGCCAATGTCGCTCCCACGCAGGACGAGACGGTTGACTCCCTCATGGCGCAGATTTCGTCTCAGGTGCCTCCGCGCCAGCAAATGAATATCCCCGATCCGGCCTCCGCGCCTGCGCCCTCTTCGTCGCCACTGGCTTCGGTCCCCGATCCGTCGCTGCCTTCGATGCAACAGGCCAATGTCGCGTCCCGCACGTCGCTGTTCGATCTTCCCGATCCTTCGGCGCAGACAAATGATCCCTTTGCGACGGCGCAGGGCCCCGAGCCCACATCGGCACCGGTCGCGACCCCCATGCCCATCTCCGCGGGCGCACAGCCGCTCGAGACCATCTCGGCTCCTGCTTCGACGGGCGCCAAGCCGCAGAAGCGTGGCCTGGGTGGCTTGTTCGGTCGTAAAAAGAAGAATGAGCAGGACAGCATGAGCGACTGGCTGGGCGTCGAGGTCGATTACGATGCCAAGAAGTCTGGCCGCGGCATTGGCTCGTGGGATAACTTCGAGGATGACGACGACGGTTGGAAGGGCGGCGCCACCTCATCCGATGGTGCTTCTGCCGAGGATATGCTCTCGGCCGTTGCCTCCATGGGTGACGATGAGCTGCTCGGCCACGATATCTGGTTCGTCGCAACGGGCGCGTCCGATTGCGACGGCGCCGGCATGAGGGCGTTTTTGGCCTCGCATCGTGACAAGCTCCGCGGTGTGTTCTTCATCAACCTTGAGTCTATCGGTGCCGGCAGGCTTTCGGTGGTAACGGTCGAGGGCGAGCAGCAGCTGTTTAAGGGCGATCGCCGCATCATGAATCTTGTCAGCAAGGTGTGTAAGTCGTTCCACGTCGATTGCGGTGCGTTCGAGATGCCCTATGCAAAAACCGATGCATCCGCAGCGCTCGAGGCGAGCCGTCGTGCCCTTACGATCGCCGGTGTGGACGGCCCGCGCCTTGCCTGCGCTCGCACCGAGGATGACCTGCCGTACAACGTCAATCCGACCAATATCGCTACGGTGTCCGAGGTCGTGACCGAGGTCATTCGCCGTTCGTAGACAGACCCGCTAAGGAGTCAGCGTGTTTTCGTACATCAAGCGCCATTGGCCCATCTATCTGATTTTGACCCTGATCGCTATCGCATTGGGTTTTGGGGCCGCGTATGTCGTTGGCGTTAAGGGCTCGACGCCCGAGACAACAATGAACGAAGAGGTGGAGCAAGAGCAAAGCTTGGGTGCCGACGGTATTTCCGAGTCCGATCAGGCAGCCATCGATGGCGGTTCGTCATCTGCTGAATAGCCGATTCATCGTTTATGCCCAAGGCGGGCGAGCCGGGAGACTGGCTCGCCCGCTTTTTTACCGTGTTAGTGCTTCTTTGTGGCTGACCTAAGGCGAGCGAACCATATGGCTGCAGTACCCGAGGTCAGGAGTGCGGTGATGCATGCGGCGACGGCAACAGATCCCGTTGCCGGCAGGTTCTGAGGCAGGGCGCATCGTTGGATGACGCGGTCCTCGTCATGTGCCTCGAGTTTATCGCCACCGCCGTTGCGGCAAAGATCGACGCGCGCACTGTTGGCAAGTGCGGTTTGGGGCGTATAGGACGACGTTGCCTGCATATGCACGACTGCGCCTCGGGCATCCGAGTTAAGGGCCGCCTTGGCATCGTCAAGATCGTCGTGTTCGTCTTTAAGGTCATCCCGGGTCCAAGAGCCCGCCTCGCTTCTGGTTGTAAAGTCGGTGGCTACCGCACCGTATTCAAAACGGATGCCCGTGATGACGGCGTCGTCTGTAAGATCAATCTCTTTCGTATCGAGCGTGACGGACTTGTCCGTCGGGATATCTGCTTTCCACAGGTGCCACCCGTCGTAATCGACGAGACGCACATCGTCGCCCAGAAGCTTTGTAACCTCTTCCGTTTCGAGCCAGGGATTGCGGTGCCCGTCGTCAAGCGTTGCATTGACCTGCTTGCCCGTATCGCTTGTTCCTGTCGGAGACGTTCGATACCACACGTTGCACAGCCCGTTTAGATCACCGACCGCAATAGGGGTTTCGACGGCAACAAGTTTCGCTGCGCCATCTTTGGCGCACTCAAGGTCGTCGGTGATGGTCAACTCGTCGACCCAGGTGCTCGACTCATTTTTGGCGTCGATGGTATAGC
The DNA here is from genome assembly GCA_934630735.1 of uncultured Collinsella sp. Lineage (GTDB taxonomy): Bacteria > Actinomycetota > Coriobacteriia > Coriobacteriales > Coriobacteriaceae > Collinsella. The sequence goes on from CAKTWK010000001.1 coordinate 113,505, forward strand.
AGAAGGTACCTTGCGTATTGGCCCGTGCTTTGGCTCGGTTTTTTCCATCGCCGTTGGCAATGAGTTCGCTTATGACTGGCTGTGCAATCTCTTGGCGCTTATCGACGCTTCCCTTGATCTCGATGGGGGTATCCTTCATGGCCATGGTTTGAACTTCTCCCGTGGCCTTTACTTCAAACGTTATCTCTTCGGCGAGGTCGTAGGTACGCGGGGACATCGTTTCGCGCAGGGTGTAGGTGCCGGGTGAAAGGTGCTCAATGTGGTGCGGTTTACCGGATGAAGTCCAAGAATCGATTTCGTTGCCATTGGAGTCGCAGAGGGTAAGCTCTGCGCCTGTCACTTCCTGACCTCCGCACGCGTCGACTTTGGAGATATCGATCTTGGTGTAGTCGTTGGAAACGTCAAGGTGCACTTCGATCACGGGCGTTTGCTGGTCAGCGTACGACAACTTCACAGTATGTGGGGTTGGGTTGAGCAGATAGCCTTCGGGCGCTTGTGTCTCGACGACCTCGTAGGTGGCGGTACCGTATCCCAGCGAAAGATGGTCGACTCGCGCATACCCCCGTTCGTCGGTTGTAACGGTGGCGACGGTTTCGCCATCCAGGGCGACGATGCTGTCGTCGGTTCGCACGATGTCGCCGCTAGCGCGGATGTCAAACGTGGCTCCAGCGAGGGTGCGCCCATCTACAGCATCCGTCTTAATGATTTCGATGCTTCCGGTTGCGGCGTCGTCATAGAACGAGGCGACGGCGACCGGTGTCAGATTTCTGTCGGCGGGAATCGTTATCTCCAGGTCTTCTCCGCGCAGATACGGTTCCTTGGCCGATGCCTCGTGCACGTAGTATGTTCCGGGATTAAGTGATTCGGGCAGCGTGACGGCACCGGTTGTATCGGTTGTGAAGGTATTCATTACATTGTGGGCCGGATACCAACATGTTTGCGAGACGGGCTCGTGGTGGCTATCGAGCAGCTGGAACGTAAAGCCGGCGAGTGGTACGGCGCCGCCGGTCTGAGCATCGCGCTTTACGATTTGAAGGTGCGTCGATAGGGAATGGTTATCAATGATGTACTGAAGCTCGGCGCCGTCTGCGGTCTGCTCTGCTGTGATGGTCCATTCCCCTGCTTGCTTAAATCCTTCAGGGACCGTTTCTGCAACCTCGCGAACGGTGTAGCCCGCGCGGTCGTAGGGAATGGCACCGTGAGCGCCGGCGGGTCGCTTGCCTGCGCCAAACCATGCATCGGGCTGGTCTTTGGTGGAGGCAAAGCCGTAAACGTTTGTAGTCAACGTGCCGACGACTTGTTGGGAGCTATTGCTGACAACTTCAAAGACGACGCCTCCCGCCGGCTGCTCAAGGCCGGACTCATCGTTATTGCCATGGTCCTTAAACTTCGAGATTTCGAGGTCAAAGGCGATGGGGGCGTTGGGAATACGGCTTTCGAGCTCAATGATGCCCGTATCTCCGAGCTGCTCGGCACCGACGGTGTAGCTCCAACAGTCGTTTGAAATCAGGTAGCCCTCGGGCGCTTTCGATTCGTAGACGGTAAAGGTGCCCAGGGGAACGTCATTGAGGATCGCCCGTCCGTTTTCGTCGGTCGTAAGGGTGCGAGTCCAACCGGGGGTGGATTGCGAGACGCAGGTGAATTCAGCGCCCGCAAGCGACGCCCCAACTTGGGCGCCGGCATCCGTGGCGGCATCGATTTTTGCAATACGCAAGGTGATGGTGCCAGGCTGCTCGTTGACAGTGACATGTTCGCCGCTGTTTAGTGTGGTGAAGGCTATTCGGTCACTTCGAGGGATGTAGCCTGCCGGGGCTTTGGTTTCGACCAGGTAATATGCCGTATTGGGCAAAAGCGTTGCTTGTGCACGCCCGTTTTCGTCCATCTGGATAGTGCCGACACGTGCATCGCCCGCACTTTCAAAGATATCGAAGGTTGCGCCACCGAGTCTGTAGGTGTCGTTACCGGCGGTGATGTCAGCCTGCGACGATTGTTTTTGGAAAGATACGGAGACGGTGGGCAGAACATAGAGCATGTCCTGGTGTCGACCCTCGCCCGAGACCGGGCCGTGATAACGCCTGGCTCGATGTGGGGCCGCCTTAATGGATCCGGACTTAGCGCTGTCGTAGAGCCAACGTGCAGCCGCTACGGCTTCGGCGTTTTCGTAAAACCTACCGCTCCTGGCAACTCCCTTGCTATTTGTATACGAATAGGTGCCGTCGGGGTGCGTGGTTCCGTTGAGCATCCACACGGCAATCTGGGTGGCGGCACGGGCGAGATCGGGCGACAGATTGTGGCCGCCAAAGGATGTACTGGAAGGATATCCGTGACAGACGACGGCGGCAAATTCGTCATCGAGCCATGTCCAGCCCTGGTTATATGTACGCCATGGCCCTCCCGGCTTGCTGGGGCCGGGGCAGTCTTGATTCATGCAGTACGAAATCGAAGTGTCCTGTGCCTCGTATTTACCGACACCGAAGGGGCCGCAACCGTCGCTTATGGTGCGGAAATTAAGGGCGTCGCTCCCGTCGACGGCGAGTGCAGTCCCTGGGGCTAGGCAACCGATCAGAAAAAAGAGGAGTAGGAGCAGCGGACCTGTTGCGATTGCGCTGTGGACAGAGTGCGTGGGTGCGTTGGACATGGCTGCTCCTTATCCCTCGTGCGCCGCACGGGGAGGCCGCGGCGCTTGGGATGAGGCTACCGCCATGGTTCATGCGGGTAAGTACCAGAAGCTGACCAAAAGCTTGCCCGATTTCTGACAAATCGAGCTCAAATACAACAATCAGATAAAAGCGCAGGTAGAAGTAAATGAAAAAGGACCCTCACGGGTCCTTGTCTCCATATGTTTATGAAGTTATGGAAAGAAATTCATAAAGTAAACAAGAACAAAGATACGTGGATCGATGTGAAGACGATAATCTCACATCGATCCACGTACAAGTCTATGACAGGAGCTGTTCGATTGTTGCCTTTTGGTCATCACTGGCCTGTATGGCGGGATCAAAGATCGCGGTCGAGATTGGAAGACCCTTTATATTGACCGCTACTTTGATGGCAGATACAAACAAATCGCAGGCATCGTAGACGGCCATGAGCGACGAGATGCGCTTGGCGCACTCGATGGCGGTCGCGAAGTCGCCTGCCTGGTAGGCGCCGTGCAGCCTCACAAAGAGCTCGGGCTCCACGTTGGTGAGGCCACACAGAACACCGTTGCCGCCGCTCGCGCGGTTGACCAGGTAGTACTCGTCGAAGCCGGAAAGGACCGAGAACTCGGGGTTGACCTTGCGGACGGCGCGGATGACTTTGCGCGTGTGGCTGATGGTGTCGACCGTGTCCTTGATGCCGCAGATATTCGGATGGGCGGCGGCGAGCCTGGCCACGAGCTCGGGCGACAGGTCGGTGCCGGTGCGCGCCGGAAAGTTGTATAGCACGACGGGCAGGTTGGTGGTGTCTGCGATGCCACCAAAGTACTTTTCGGCAGCGTCGTCGGTGGGCCCGAAGTAGTACGGCGAGACCGCCAGAACCGCGTCGGCACCGGCCTTCTGGGCATAGCGCGTGAGTTCGAGGACGTTGTCGTAGGTGGTGTCACCCACGCCGACGAAGACCTTCATGCGACCGGCGACCCGCTCGACGGCAAAGTCGACGACCGACTTCTTGTCCTCGAGGCTCACGCTGTAGAACTCGCCGATGCTGCCAAACAGCAGCACGCCGTTGATGCCCGCGTCGGCCAGGTGGTCCAGGTGCCTGCCCCACAGCTCGTAGTCGATCTTTCCATCATCGTCGGTGATGGTGATGGAGGGGCAGAAGACTCCCTCAAACATGTGTCACTCGCTTTCCGGGGTCACACCCCCACGAATCTCTGCACTGCCGAGAAGGACCTAGAGGTAGTAGGCCTTGACGGCGTTATCGTAGAAGACACCCTGCTTCTCGGTGTCGGTGAAGACGTCGGAGTCCTCGATGAAGCTATAGAGGTCCTTGTAGTCGAACTTGGTGAGAACGCAGGGGGAGTCGGTGCCCCAGATGATCTTGTCGGCGCCCAGGACGTCCTTCGCCATCGCGATGTACTCGAGCGCGGTGGGATATGGGTAGGCTTCGGGAGCGACGTTCCAGGGCAGCGCGGAGAGATCGACCCAGACGTTATCGTGGGCGAGGTACGGAAGCGCGCACTTGAGGACGTCGCCGTCCTCAAGGGACGGGGCGAGCAGGTGGCAGACGACAATGTGCAGGCCGGGGTACTTTTTGGCCAGGCGATACACGGCCTCGGGCTGACAGCTGGACTGGTTGGGGCTGCCGATGTCGAGCACCAGGGTGGCGTCCTCGACCTGGGCGATCCTGTCGATGAGGACCGTCATCTCGGGGCCGTCGACCGCGAAATCGCGGTGGTAGCCGGAAAGGCCGCCGCCCACAGGGACCTCGAACTTGAAGACGTGGGCGTGCAGATCGTTGATGAAGTGCTCGAGGATCTGCTGGGCGCAGCGGCAGAAGGGGTCGAGCATGACCGCGGCTTTGAAGCGGTCAGGGTACTTCTCGGCGCATTCCATGGCGTACTCGTTCTGCAGGCCGTACAGGACGCCTTGCAGCAGGATGGCCTTCTCGACGTCGTGCTCGTCCATGACGTCCATGAAGGTCTCAACGAGGTACTCCTTGTCTCCCTTGCCCTCGGGGATGATACGGAACTCTTCGCCGGTGGCCCAGCGACAGTTGCCGTTGCCTAGGGGGCGCAGCTCTCCGGCCTTGCCCATGGAGCCGATGTGGTCAAAGACGTGGGCGTGTGCGTCGATCTTCTTCATTTTATTCTCCTTACGTCAAACAATGTCTAATGGATATATGGTCAGTGACGGATACTCTTTGCTGCCAGGTGGGCACCACCTCCAGTCGAGCCCGCCGGCGCGGGACATAGAGTGGCCTTGCAATCCGGACGCTAGGCGGACTGCTCCTCGGCCTCCATCTCCTCCTCGGTCACGTCGTCAATCGGGACGAAGAGCGTGAACAGGAAGGCGAGGCCAAAGGCGAGCGCCAGCGAGATGCAGAAGGGAACGAACGCGCGGCTCATGAAGACGGGCAGCGTGGTGAGCGCGGGCAAAGCGAAGGCGGTGCCGGCGCAACCGAACAGGCCTGCCACGGCGGAGCCAATGCCGCCGGCGACGCATGCACAGACCATGGGCTTCTTGAGGCGCAGGTTCACGCCGTACATCGCGGGCTCGGTGATGCCCAGCAGCGTGGTGAGCGAGGCGGAGACCGCCTGGGAGCGGAACTTCTTGTTCTTGGTCTTGAGGGCGACGGCGAGCGCGGCACCGCCCTGGGCGAAGATCGCGCCGCCGAACAGGGCCATGATGGTGTCGAAGCCGTAGACCGCGACGTTGTTCATGGCAATGGGGAACAGGGCCCAGTGCAGGCCGAGGATGACGAGGAACGGCTGGAACGCGCCGATCAGCGCGCCGGCGATGAGCGGCGAGAGGCTGTAGACGGCCTCGTAGCCCTGCGCGAGCCAAGCGCCCACGATGGTGCCGAGGGGGCCGAAGACGGCCAGGGTGAGCGGGACGATAACGATGATCGTGATAGGCGGCGTGAACAGGCCGCGGAAGGTCTCGGGGATGATCTTGTAGCAGGCCTTCTGGACCCAGCTCGCGCAGTAGATGGCAAGAAGGATGGGGATGACGGAGCTGGAGTACGTCGCCTTCGAGAGCTCGAGGCCAAACAGGTAGACGGGCGCGTCCGCCGCCATGATGGTGGTGATAGACGGATACACCAGGATGCAGCCGAGAAGGACGGCGGTCACCGTGTCAACATCGAAGCGCTTTGCCGAGGTGTAAGCAAGAAACACCGGGATGAAGTAGAACAGCGAGTCGGCCATCGCGTTGAGGATCGCATACGTGGTCGAGTCGTCGGTGACCATGCCCGAGACCTGCAGAAGCGTCAGGATGCCCTTGAGGATGCCGACGGAGACGAGCAGGTTGATGATCGGGAGGAAGAACGAGGACAGCAGGTCGATGACCGCGTTGACGCCGCGTTGGAACGCGTTGGGCGTCTTTTCGGGGGCTTGCGTGGTTGTCACGGTTTCTCTCCTTTCTGGAGCGTCCTGTCAGACGCTGGCCTACATATAGTTGCAGATGTGCGGAAGGGCGGTCTCGGTATAGCCAAGGGCTTCAGCGCAGACCTTGCGGCCGTTGCAGACGGCGATGATGTCGTCGAGCATCCTGTCGCGCATCTCCTCCATGGACTCGGGGCCATAGATCGTCGGGCTCGCGTCAAGGTCGGTGTTGTCCCTCATGGCCTCGTAGGTGCGCTTGTTAGCAGTCAGACGATACACGGGCGCGATGGCGTTTCCGGTGGGGGTGCCAAGACCGGTCGAGAAGACCACGAGCTGGCAGCCGCCGGCGATGATGCCGCCCACGCTGGAGGGGTCGTTGCCGGGGGTGTCCATCACGACGAGGCCCTCGTGCGGATTGAGCTGCGCCGCGTACGGATAGACGGCGTTGAGGGGGCTGTGGCCTCCCTTGTGCACGCAGCCGAGAGACTTCTCCTCGAGGGTCGTGAGTCCGCCAGCCATATTTCCAGGGCTGGGATTGCCCTCTCGCATCTCGGCGCCAAACATCTGGACGTACTTCTCGTAGTCGTAGACGATCTTGAGGATGTCGTCCGAAACCTGCTTGTCCTTCGCGCGGCGGGCGAGGATGTGCTCGGCGCCAAAGAGCTCGGGCGTCTCGCACAGCACGGAGGTGGCACCATGGTTGACGAGCCAGTCGGAGACCTCGCCAATCAGCGGATTGGATCCAAGGCCGCTCGAGGGGTCGGAGCCGCCGCAGTTGGTGCCGAAGATGAGCTCGGAGATGTCAGTGGGCTCTCGGACGCACCGGTCCGCCTCGGCGACCATCTTGCGGGCAAGGCGCGTGCCCTCCTCGATCGCCCTGATGGAGCCGCCGACCTTTTGGATGACCAGGGTCTCGACGGGCTTGTTGGTGCGCTCGCGAATCGCGTCGACCACGATGTCGTTCTGGCAGCCCTCGCAGCCCAGGGAGACGCAAACGACGCCGTAGATGTTCGGGTTCGCAGCGTAGCCTGCCAAGGCCGCAATAGTCACCTTCTGGTCGCAGTCGACCTGCGAGCAGCCATTCTGGTTGTGGAAGGAGACGCAGCCCTCAACCGCGTTCGCGATCCTCTCCGTGGTGTCGGAGGCACAGATGCTCGTGGGAAGGATCAGGACGTGGTTGCGGATGCCGACACGACCGTCCGGGCGACGGTAGCCCATGAAGGTGCGCGTGCCCTCCGCGGACGAGGAGGTCTTGGTGGCGACGGAGTCGGTGTCGGCGACGACGGAGTCCTTCAGGTCGTCGGAGCTGGCGCAGTTGTGCGTATGAACATGCTGCCCGCGCTTGATGTCCGTGGTGGCCACACCGATGAACTCGCCATACTTGACGACCTTCTCACCCTTGGGGATGTCCACGAGGGCAATCTTGTGGAACAGCGGGATGTCGTCGGTCGCGGTAACGCTCGCCAGCGTGCCGTCCGGCATGGGATAGCGGGCCTCGGCGCCCGCCTCCAGTTGGTAGGTGGCGACGGCGACGTTGTCCCTCTGATCGATGACAACGGCGTTTTGGCCTTGGCTTACAACGTCTGACATGTTTCCTCCCTATGCCAACTTGAATAACGTTCGTATATACGAACGTTATTCGTTATACGGAACAGTATAGATGAAATGCTAAAGACCTCACACGGGCCCGCCGCGAATGGTTTTGGTTGGCCGGTGAACGGTTGCTTTAAGGGGCACGCCGCTATACTTACGGGGAAAGTCTGGGCGTTAATGAACAAGGAGAGTTGCCATGCCCTCGCGATATAATCCTGCTGGCCACCGTTCTACCTTGCGGGTTCTATCAATCTTTGATGCCCTTTCGGCTACAAAGAGCGGACTTACCATGGCAGAGATATGCCGCATTGTCGGCGCTCCAAAGAGTAGTCTCTTCTCGATTCTGCACACCATGGCCGATTCAGATTACGTTAGTTATGACGAGACTACCGGTAGGTATTCGATTGGGCTTAAGACGTATCTGCTGGGCAAGGCATTCGATCGTGAGAGTGGGGGATTGTCCTCTTTTGAGACAGCTATGCGAAAGGTTGTCGCATCGTGCGGAGAGACCTGTCAGCTCGGTGTGCTCGACCACGGTCGTGTCCTCTATATTTCGCGCGTTGATTCCCCCCAGCACATCCGTCTTTCATCGGAAATCGGTAAGACCCTTCCTGCACACTGCACGGCGATTGGAAAGGCGATTCTATCTCGATGGGATGAGGAGTTGGTTCGCTCACTGCTTCCTGTCCCATTCGAAAAAACGACTGAGCATGCGGTAAAACACATAGATGACCTGATGCGACAGCTCGAGGAGGTCCGACGGTGTGGTTTTGCATATGATCATCAGGAGATGGCAGAAGGGGTTGAGTGCATCGCCGTTCCCATAGAAAAAGGCGGGCGTCTCTATGGTTTAAGCGTTTCGGTCCCTGCGTATCGTTTTGACACTGAGGTGCAAAACGGGGTAGAACATGCGCTTTCTGATGCGAGGGACCAGTTGGAGCGCGTTTCGTAGGCTTTTGTGCCGCAGTGCGCGGTGCGCGATTGCATAGTGATAACACGCCGCATTCATATTGCTCCCTTGAAATGCTCGGTATATACTATTCGAGCATTTAATTTATCCCAATGCGCAATTGCGGGCATCGCCAAGTGGTAAGGCATCAGCTTCCCAAGCTGACACTCGCGGGTTCGAGTCCCGTTGCCCGCTCCAGTAAAAAGCACAAGCACGGCACCATCACGGTGCCGTGCTTTTTTCAATAAAGTGCCGGGACTCGAACCCGCCAGGGTGCGAGCGTTAAATAAACGCGAAGCGTTTATAGCGAGCAGGCGAAGGCGCCGGCAGGCGCCTGAAGCCGATGCGTATTTGCTTCGCAAATACGCGGACGTCCTCATGCCCGCTCTATGCCACAAAATGTTAGGTTAATGCCTGCTGCCCATACTCGCGCCCGCGCACGGTACAATGGTTGGGTTACGACCAACGTGCCAATAACCAAAAAGGAGCCGCTATGATCGATCGCTATACCCGCCCGGAGATGGGACACATCTTCTCCCTCGAGAACAAGTACGCCATTTGGCAGGAGATTGAGGTCCTGGCCTGCGAGGCTCAGGCGGAGCTCGGCAAGATCGGTATTTCCAAAGAAGAGGCCCAGTGGATTCGCGACCACGCCAGCTTTGAGAAGGCGAAGGTTGACGAGATCGAGGAGGTCACGCGCCACGATGTCATCGCCTTCCTGACCAACATGAAGGAATATATCGACGCCGATGTTCCCGAGGGCGAGCCCAAGCCTAGCCGCTGGGTTCACTATGGTATGACCAGCTCCGACCTGGGTGATACGGCTCTGTGCTATCAGCTTACTCAGGCGTGTGACCTGATTATCGAGGACGTCAAGAAGCTCGGCGTGATCTGCAAGCGCCGCGCCTTCGAGGAGCGCAATACGCTCTGCGCCGGCCGAACCCATGGCATCCATGCCGAGCCGATGACCTTCGGCATGAAGTTTGGCTCTTGGGCATGGGAGCTCAAGCGCGATCTCGATCGTCTTGAGGATGCTCGCAAGAACGTTGCCTTCGGTGCCATCTCCGGTGCCGTCGGCACCTACAGCTCCATCGAGCCGTTCGTCGAGGAGTACGTCTGTGAGCACCTAGGTCTGGTCCACGATCCGCTGTCCACGCAGGTCATCAGCCGCGATCACCATGCCTACCTTGCCGGCGTGCTTGCCACTACGGCGGCCACCTGCGAGCGCATCGCGACCGAGGTTCGCAACCTGCAGAAGACCGATACGCTCGAGGCCGAGGAGCCCTTCCGCAAGGGCCAAAAGGGCAGCTCCGCCATGCCGCACAAGCGCAACCCGATCACCATGGAGAAGGTCTGTGGCCTATCGCGCGTCGTGAAGTCCAACGCCCAGGTCGCCTTTGACAACGTTGCCCTGTGGCACGAGCGCGACATTTCGCACTCCTCCGCCGAGCGCGTCGCCCAGGCCGATAGCTTCATCGCACTCGACCACATGTTCCAGTGCCTCATCCGCGTCATCGACGGCCTGCAGCTGTATCCGGCTCGCATGATGGCCAACCTCAACAAGACCCGCGGCCTCATCTTCTCCTCCAAGGTGCTGCTGGCCCTCGTCGACACGGGCATCACCCGCGAGGATGCCTATGCTATCGTGCAGGAAAACGCCATGGCTACCTGGCACGAAGTGCAGGATTGTGTTTCCGGCCCCACCTTTAAGGAGCGTCTCGAGGCCGATCCGCGCTGCACCGTCAGCCAGGAGAAGCTCGACGAGATCTTTGATCCGTGGGACTTCCTCACCCGCATCGACACAGTCTTCGATCGCCTGGAGCAGCTCGAGTTCTAATTGACCGATTTGGGACGCAATCAAACCAATTAGTTTTCTTTTGGTCCCAGTTGATGTATGACTTTCTAGCCCAAGCCCCGTTGGTAACCCGTTTTGCCAACGGGGCTTTTGCGTGAGAGTGTCGGGAAAGCTTCACTTCAACAGGCGATTTTATGATGCGGGAGCATCGCTTGCCGATAATTTGACTCTTCCGACAAACACTAGCTTGCCAGTCTCAGTCGGGGGGGGGGTATCCTTAAGCCAATTTTAATGTGTGGGAGAATGCTGCATTTTTTCACGAGAGATTGGACTTAGGGGAATGAGAAAAGGGTTTTGGAGGATAGCCGCTGCGTTCTGCTTGGCTTTAGCTGCTGCGTCAATTGCAGGTATGGCGTCGCCTTCGACGGCTGTGGCGTCTGAGATACAGAGTGGGAACGTTTACGTCTATAGCAATCAGCACAGCCTTTTCGAAAACGGCTCAGTAGCCGTTGGACAGAGACTGTCGGGAAGTTTGGACTTCTGTTTGCAAGGAAATGTCCCTTGGGAAAAACTGGGTTCGGCTGCTCAAGATAAAAAGAACTATAAAGTTACGGTTTCCGATGATGACCGAGACAACATTTCTCTGTCTTCCAGTGATTCTGGTCAGTGGTCCTATGTATTGAATCCTAAGACCGTCGGCGATGGAAAGCTAAGGATTACCGTCACATTTAATTACGGTGACTACAGCGCCGAGGGATATCTTGAGATTAGCTTGGCCGAAAAACTCAATCCGGTGACGGCTGTTAAGTACATAAGTGGTTCTAACGAAACATCGTCTTCGAGTGCAGCAATCTATTACACGGATAACTGCTCGGTTTGTGGCAAGGCGCACTGCGGTGATGCTTCGGGCTATATCTTGTTTGCCTTTGAGCGCCCTAGCGAGGAGCCGACGGTATTTGATATCGATAGCACTAGAAATGACTGGTCAAGTTCAAAATTCATTACTTCGATGAGCCTGAATGGGGTCGAGTCTTACGACAAGGACGGTTACCAGAAGAAGGCGCCGATTCGCATAACTCCTTGTGGTAAAGATGGAAATGAAGTAGAGGTAAGGCTGAACTATTTCCAGGACGACCTCCAGACGAAAAAGCTTTGCGACGCTTCGTGGCATGAGCAGAATCCTGCTTATGTAGAGGAAAACTTAAGCGGTACTATGGCTGTTGGCTCCCGTGCTTGGATTGGGGCGGCCGATCTGATTAGCATTCAACTGAATCCCGTCGGACAGACTTGCCGAGAGAGCTATTCTTCGCGAGAATTCAAGTACACAATCAAAGATGGAAACGGCGTTGTTTCAATTGACGAATACGGGATCGTTTGGGCCAAAAAGGCGGGCGTCGCGACGATTATCGTTACTGATCCGTTCGGGCAGGAGCATACCGGGACTATCAAGGTAGTTGCGCTTCCTTCCGAAAAGCCCTCTATTAAGTTTCTTGATACAAAAGAAATTACATTATCTACTGATAGCAATAGTTCTGCCTACGATGGCTTCCGCGTTCTCGACTGCACGCAACGCGATTTTTACGGCACCGTGATGAGTTCCGATGCGGTTGAGCTTCTTAAAGACTATCCACACCTCGACTACTATCGATTCAAGTCTAACGATACGAATATTGCTCAGGTTGGTGAAAGAGCATTAGACCAGGCTACCGCGGGCTATGAGGTTTCTGCGGTTAGCAGCGGCACCACGACAGTTGATGTATATCTCGGGGATCCCGATAATGGCGGTGTTCTCTGCGATACGTTGACCATTCACGTTGTGGGTCCCGGCGAGGAGCCAGCAAAGACTACGGTCTCCATTGCAGACGGTTATTCTGTCTCCATGAACAAGGGCACGACTCAGCAACTGAAGGCTAAGGTGTCTCCTGATGACAAAGCTGGCCAGGTTGTCTGGTCCTCTTCTAACGAGAGTGTCCTTACCGTTGACGCCAACGGTCTCGTCACTGCTGTTGGCGACGGTACCGCAAGTATCACGGCAACGGTCGATGGCGTTTCTGCAACCACGGATGCGATTACGGTAACCACTCCGGTTGTAAAGGTGTCAGGCGTCAAGCTCAGCGCTTCAAACCTTAAGCTTGCTGTGGGCGGTGAGCCCTCGACGTTGACCGCAGCGGTTGAGCCCGATAATGCAACGAGCAAGAACTTGTCCTGGTCGTCGAGCGATCCTACGGTCGCCACGGTTGCAGACGGCGTCGTGACCCCGGTCAAGGCAGGTGCTGCTACGATCACCGTCACCACTGAGGACGGAGAGCATAGCGCCACGTGCAAGGTGACGGTTATTCAGCCTGCTACGGGCATCACGCTCGATAAGCAGAAGGTCGTGCTTGTGGGCGCTGCAACCGAGCAGCTTAAGGCGGCGGTCGTTCCCGCGGAGGCTAACCAGACAGTTGTTTGGAAGTCCAGCAACGAAAGTGTCGCTACAGTCGATCAAACCGGAAAGGTGGCGGCTGTCTCCAAGGGCGCCGCAACCATCACCGTTTCGACTGAAGACGGCACCTATTCTCAGGATTGCGCGGTGACCGTCTCTAATCCCGCAACGAACCTTACGGTCGACCAGACCGCTCTTAACCTTAAGAAGGGCGAAGAGGGCACCGTGAAGGTTTCTCTTGCTGGAACCCTTGCGGGTGAGGTCGACGAGACCAATCTTGCTCTGGATGACACGGGCGCTTCGAAGGCGTTTAAGGTTGTCGACAACGGTGATGGCTCCTACACCGTTACCGCCCTCAAGACCGGTTCTGGCTCATTTGTCATCACTGCAGGGTCGCTCTCCCAGACCGTTTCGGTGACCGTGACCAATCCCGCCCAAAAGGTTGAGCTCAACAAGACGAGCCTGTCCTTTACCGTCGGTGATGCCTCCACAAAGCTCTCCGCAACGGTGAGTCCTGCCGATGCAGACGATACGACGGTGAGCTGGACCTCCAGCGACTCGTCGATCGCCACGGTCAAAGACGGCGTCGTGACGCCGCTTAAGGCCGGTACCGCCACGATCACCGTCACCTGTGGTGACAAAACAATGACCTGTACCGTTACTGTAGCGGCGAGGACCATTGCGGGCGTTGCAGGTAGCGACGGAACGGACGTTAGCGTAAGCGCCGAGAACAATGCCGCTGCCGGCATTGCCCAGAACAACAGCATCTCTCTTGTGGTCGAGGAGCCGACAAATCTTACCGACGCCGCCAATGCTACGATTTCCGGCCTTGAGCAGGGGGCTACCAAGGTTGCCGAGAAGCTCGATATCAAGCTTCTCAAGGACGGCGAGGTTATCGAGGACTACGAAGGCATGTCCTTCATCGTCCGTGTCAAGATGACTGCCGCCATGAAGGCGCTCACCAATCTCAAGGTGCTCTACGTTGCCGAGGATGGTTCCACTCAGGCTATGGATACGTGGACCGAGGGTGACTACCTCTGCTTCCGCACGAGCCACTTCTCGACGTACGTGGTGACGGGCGAGGAGGCCAATGGTGAGCCGGTTCAGCCAACACAGCCCGTGACGCCGTCCCAGCCTAGTCAGCAGACGACGACTAAGGTGACCAAAAAGTCTGTTAAGGCTACTAAGGGCGCGCTCGCCAATACGGGCGACCAGGCCCTTGCGGTTGCCTTTATTGCTACTGTCGCAGGCGTTGCGCTGATCGCTTTCGCTCTTATGCGTAAACGTTTCGAGCGTTAGGGTACCCCGCTCGTCACCCGTATCGACACGGTCTTCGATCGCCTGGAGCAGCTGAGCTTCGAGTAGGGTTAGCCTAATTCGACCGCTTGCGGATGCATTTCAACCTTTGGCGCCTTGCCCGTCCTGGGCGAGGCGCTTTTTTACTGTCGCATATGCCCCCGGGTAATAAAATGAACTCCCACTGCTGTTTCGATGAAAGGGGGCACGTGCCCAGACGCATCAAGCGGGCCACCATCGTCTCGTTCACGCTCATACTCCTTGTTGCCGTCTGTGCGGGCGCCCTGACGTATACCGTTCGAAGCAGTTCTTCCTCCTCGAATGAAGCCGACAGAGATCTCCCGATGCTCAAGATTGGCGTTACGGATAATGACCCCTATGTGTATGTCGATACCACAGGCGATTATGCCGGTATCGATATCGATATCGCCCGCGAGGCCTGCAAGCGTGCTGGAATCAAACCGCAATTTGTTGACATATCATGGAATGATCGCGATCGCCTGCTCAAAAACGGCGATATCGATTGTCTGTGGTGCGACTATTCGCCCAATTATCGCGAAGACGATTATTACTGGACTGAGCCGTATCTGACCGTGACAGTCTCGGTTGCCGCCAAGAAAACGAGTGGTATCAAGGGTTTGGCGTCTCTCGATGGAAGCAAGACCATTGCGGTGATTGCGGGTTCGGTGAGTGAACGCCGATTGCTTGCCGGGGACCTAGGGATCTCGCCGGATGTGCACATCAAATCGTATGGTTCTGCCGAACTCTGCAAAGCTGCCCTGGTCAAAGGTTATGTTGACTGTTGGATGGCGGACGTTCAATCGCTCGATCGGCTCGTCGCGCAGTATCCCGGTGTTTATCGCGTGTTTGCCGACAACGTTATGACGGTTGACCTGGGCGTTGCGTTTGAGAACAGCTATGAGGGGGAGTACGTCAAAAACCTCAATACCGTGCTGTTCGACATGGACCGAGATGGCACGATTGAGCGCATTGTGGACAGTTACAAGGCAGGGGCGACGACAGGCAGGCAAGGAGCGGAATCATGACAAATGATGAGCGCCGCTTGCATCGAAAGCATTTAGTTACCGCGGCTGTCGCCGTTGTGACCAGCATTGTCTTGTTGGGCCTGCTCTATACGGTCGGCACGCATCGCTGCCTCGATAAGACGCTTGGGTTTGGCCGGGAAGCCATGACGTTTTTACAGGCCGCCTGCGAAAAATATGACCGATATGAGCAGGGAAGAAAAACCGAGGCGACGCACAATTTGGATGCCGTGGTCGAGTCGTTCGCGACGTTCTTGCCGTCTGACCGCGTCGAAATTAACGATGCACTGGTCGAGGAGTATGTCCACAACGAGCACCTTTCGGGAATGCTGGTCATGGACGCCGACGGCCATATGGTCGCTCATTACGATGTCGACGGTCGCGATCCGCTGATGCTGTGGCGAGAGGAGCTGGCCTGCTCGTCGATCGCATCGATGTATCGAGGTTCCAAAGTTTCCTACTCGACCGCCGTCGAACGTCGCGGTGTCGACTTTGCCGTGAGTGCCGTTCCATACGGTGGTGGGGTGGCGTTTGGGTATCGATCCCTTGCGGCTGAGCCCGCCGATGACTATTCATACACGATTGCCGACGTCCTTGTGAACAACACATTCCATCAGAGCCCAACGGTGCTTGTGATGCGCGATGCGCAAATCGTTTCCTCAAACGATTCGACTGTCGATATAACCCTTGCTCGACTTCTCGTCGATAGTGGAATTGACTGGAAAGACGAAGGACTAACACGTGTCGAATATCGGGGGGCTACCTGGTATGCCGTGCGTGCGGCGTATAAGGACTACCGCCTGTTTGCGCTGTATCCCAAATCTGAGGTCATGTCTGGCAGGATCACATTTGTCGCTGCTGGCGTCTTGGTGAGCCTTGCGTTTTGGGTCGTGGTGCTGTTGGCTCGAAATATCGTTGACCACCGCAATTTGGTCGAAAAGGATAAACAGCTCGGCATTATCAATGCCATAAGCGCCATCTACGATTCGACCTTCCTTTTGCATCTCGACACCCTCGAGATCGAGGGGATCAATATGTCGCCGGCGATAGCGAAGATATTTGCCGAGCACAGCGAGGCATATGACTTTATGGACACGGTCTGCCGGGATATCGTGAGCCCCGAAAGCCGCGAAGCGGTCGTGGGGCTCGTAGATATAAGTACTCTTCGTGAACGTATGGAGGGCGTACCGTACTTGGCTGCCGAGGTGCGAGATTGTCGAGGCGCTTGGTACTCGCTACAGGTTGTCCCCCAGCATCGCGATGAGCAAGGCCGGCTGGAGTCGGTCGTCGTGGCGACGCACAACATATCGATGGTCAAGCATGCCGAGGAGCTGTCATACCAAGATAAACTGACGGGGCTTCGCAACCGCAACTATCTTGAATCGCGCGGAGATAGCCTGGTAAACGAGGACTTGCCCGTGAGCGTGATTATGTTGGACTGCAATTATCTCAAGCGGACCAACGACATCTATGGTCACGAGATGGGGGATGAACTGCTGCGACGGACGGCGTCCGTGCTGCGGCGGGTGGCTGGTGCGGATTATCTGCCGATGCGCCTTGGCGGCGACGAGTTTTTGCTGGTTTGCCCCCATACTGACAACGAGTCTGCGCTCGGGCTGGAACAGGATCTTCGTCTCGGTCTTGCCGCGGTAAGCGATGAGGCCCTGACGGTCAGCGCATCGATTGGCGTGGCGACCGTCGAGACGGCTGGAAATACGCTGGCCGATGTATATCGTGTCGCCGACCACAATATGTATCGGGAGAAGCGCACGGTCCACGCACAGGGTGCGGACTGCTAATCTTGCCCCCACGAGTCCATGCATCGTAGGATGTTGAATCGGTGCTTGCGATCATAAGTCGGCCCAGGCGGGGATAATAGACGTCTGAAATTTCTTTCTGAGAGGGGATCTCAATGATTAGTTTTGACTACAAGCCCACGGGCGTATGCGCTCGCAATATCCACCTTGACCTTTCCGACGACGGCAGCAAAGTGGTGGGCGTTGAGTTTACCGGCGGCTGCGACGGCAATCTCAAGGCTATCTCCAAGCTGGTCGAGGGTGCTCCTGCCGATCGCGTCATCGAGGTTCTCGCCGGTAATACCTGCGGTATGAAAAAGACTTCTTGCGCCGATCAGCTTACGCGCGCTATCGAGGCCGCTCGCGCCGAGATCGCCTAATGGGTATCGCCGACCACATCAAGAATGGAATATCGCGCCGCGGCTTTGTGCTCGGCGGTGCTGTCGCGGGCGCTGCCACGGTGCTTGCCGGTTGCTCGAAAAAAACGGGCACCAGCGACGATGCCGCCGGCGAGCCGCAGGTTATCAAGGACGATTCGAAGATTGTCTCGATCACCGATGAGTACGAAGCTGTTGATATCGATCTTGAGCCCACGGCCTCGTGGACGCTGCCGCTGGGCACGCTGCTGTACTACTGCGATGGCGACTACGCTGCCGCGATGATGGCGCCTGCTTCTGCCCTGCATGCCAATACGCTTGGTGTGCTCAACCTGGGTGATGGCTCGCTTACCACACTTATCGAGGATCCCGTTGAGGGAACCGGTTATGCGTTTTACGACGTTCGTGCGGGTGATGGCGTGTTCGTGTGGGTCGAGATGAACTTTGCCAATGCGTCTTGGAAGCTCTATGCGCAAAACCTTGTAGGCTCCTCCCTTACCGGCAACGCTGTCGAGCTCGATCGCGGTGGCGAAAATTACGATCCGCCGCTCTTCACAGCGTATGGGTCGTCGGTCATCTGGTATAAGATGCCCTCGTCCGGCGGCAGCAAGACGAGTAACGATTCGTACTGCTACCGTCAGTCGCCCAGCGAGTTCAAGCCTGAGACTATTTGGAAGTCGACGGGCCGCTTCGCATCCGCCCCGCGTGTGAGCGACGGCATCCTGACCATCTCGCCCCGCGTGCACAATGATGAGGGTGTCTATTACGGTATGACGGCAATCGACCTGACTGACGGCAACAACACGAAGCGAGCTCAGCTGGTGCTTCCTTCGTCGGTTTCGCCTTTCGAGGCCGTGTATATGGGCGACACCTTCGTGTTCTCCATTGAGGCGACGTATAGCGGCGTGGGTAGCCTGGGCAATATGGGCACCTATATCGGTAACGAGGGCGGGCCGTACCTCTTCCTTTCGCGTGAGCCGCTCGCGTGCGCTGCGGGAAGGAAAAATAAATACCTGGTTAAAGTTCAGGCGTCGCATTTTTTGATTGACACTTCGGCTAAGACCTACGGCTCGCTCCTGTCGCCCGACCGAGCCCTGGAGTATGGCGATTATCCTGCTACGGCGGGTAAATCGAACTCGTTCTTAACGTACGCAACGGTGCGCAACAGCCAGGGAATTCCCGAGACGGTTACCGCTCGCTTGTTCTCTCTTTAGTCTCCGAGGGGTTAAAAAGGCGTCGACAGGGGAATAAGCGCGTTGTGACTATGAGTGCCGCCCGCCGAGCTATCGCACCCATGCGATACCCGGTGGGCTCAGGTGCGTTAAAATGAGCTTGTTCTTAGCTAATTGAGACAGGGGGGCCGTGTTATGGCTTCAGATGCAAAAAAGATTCTGCTGGTCGAGGATGAGAAGGCAATCCGTGACGCTGTCGCTGCCTATCTCGAGCGCGAGGGATATTGGGTCGTGGGCGTGGGTGACGGCCAGTCCGCTATCGAGGAGTTCGAGAAGCATCAGTTCGACCTGGTCGTGCTCGACCTCATGCTCCCTAAGATTCCCGGCGAGCGCGTTTGCCGCACCATTCGCGACACCTCGGATGTCCCCATCATTATGCTGACGGCCAAGGGCGAGATCGAGGACCGTATTATCGGCCTCGAGCTCGGTGCCGACGACTACCTGATCAAGCCGTTCTCGCCGCGCGAGCTTGTCGCGCGCGTGCGTGCCTTGTTCCGCCGTGCCCACCAGGCCGATGAGCCGGCCGTCGAGGTGCTCGACTTTGGCGATCTGGTCATTGACATCTCGGGCCACAAGATTTTGGTCGAGGGCAAGGAAGTCGACCTGACGGCTTCCGAGTTCAAGCTGCTCACCACGCTTGCCCGTCACCCCGGCCGCGTCTACAACCGCATGGAGCTGGTCGAGAAGGTGCTCGGCTACGACTTTGAGGGTTACGAGCGCACCATCGACAGCCACGTGAAGAACCTTCGCGCCAAGCTGGGCGACGACCCCAAGAAGCCCAAGTGGCTCTACACCGTCCACGGTGTCGGCTACCGCTTCGAGGCTCCGACCAAGACCGATAAGTCGGACGAGAAATAAAGGAAATCACATATGACACCTGCGCGCTTTGAAATCGGGCAAAAGCATAAGCAGGAGAACGAGGCGGGTTCCAAGGCTAGTTGGAACACGCCTCGTTCCGATTCACGGCCAACGATGAGCTATCCCTCGCGCATGGCCCTGGCTTTTGCCCTGACATCGCTCATGACGGTATTGGTGCTGGTGGGCGTAGTCTCCGTTGTATGGGGCACGGTTTTTACGGATTACACGCGCTCCAATATTGTCGAAATCGCCAATTCCGCTGCCGAAAAGCTTGCGACGTCGTACGAGGAAAACGGCAATTGGACCGCGGGGGAGTTGCGTGCGGTCGCGACATCGAGCTTGGTGTCCGACGATCTTGGCATGCAGGTCGTCAATAAAAAGGGCGTCATCGTCTACGACGACTCGTGGCCCTCGGCAAGCGCTACTGCCGATGTGCGCGAAAATCAGGCGACGACCGACGGTACGAGCGGAAAGAAGGCATCGCACAGCCCGGTCTCGTCTGCTCCCACCGATTCCAATAGTGTTGCCAACGTTGAGATCGTGACGTCCTCCGGCGAGCACGTGGGTCAGGTCAAATTGTGGGCGATTGGCTCCGATGCCCTGCTCACCAAGGCAGACTCAGCATTCAGAGAAAAGACCTTTAATGCCATGGCCCTTGCTGCGGTTGTGGCCGTCTGCATCTCGGTCGTTATCGGATCACTCGTGTCGCGCATGCTCACCAAGCCGATTCATCGTATTACCAGCACCGCCAAGCAGATCCGCGATGGAGACCTGTCCGCTCGTACGGGCTTGCGCGGCGATGATGAGATCGATCAGCTGGGAGAGACCTTCGACGAGATGGCCACCTCACTCGAAAAGGATATGAAGCACGAGAAGCGCCTGACCTCTGATGTTGCCCACGAGCTGCGCACACCGCTCATGGCAATGCTTGCAACGGTCGAGGCCATGCAGGACGGCGTGTACCCCACCGACGACGAGCATCTGGAGACGGTCGCTTCCGAGACGCGCCGCCTGGCTCGTTTGGTGCAGCAGATGCTCGACCTGTCGCGTATGGAAAACAGTACCGCGCCGCTCAACCTGGAGCCGGTGGATATGGTGCCGTTTGTGCGTTCGATTGTGAATGGCCAGGAGCGCCTGTTTGCCGACCGTGACCTGCGTTTGCGCTTTGCAGATGAGACGCAGGGCCACGATGACGTTGTCGAGGCGGATCCCGACATGATCACGCAATGCGTCATCAACCTCTTGAGTAACGCCATGCGCTATACCCCCGAGGGGGGTTGGGTCGTGGTGTCGGTGCTCAGTGACCGCAAGCACGTCGATATCGCGGTTTCGGATACGGGCATCGGTATCGCCAAGGATGATTTGTCGCGCATCTTCGGTCGTTTTTGGCGTGCCGACGCCAGTCGTGCCCGCGAAGCGGGTGGCCTGGGCGTGGGCCTCGCCGTGACCAAGCAGATTGTCGAGCGTCATCACGGCTACATATCCGTGGAGTCGGAGCTTGGAAAGGGTACGACTTTTACGATTCATCTGCCTCGCGAGCACACGGCGGACGCGGCATCTACTACAATGGAGCACTAGCTTTTCGCTATTCGGTGAAGGAGGGGTTTCGTCCCTGCCGCTCCGAGTTTGCGAAAACATGCGGGAAAGAACCCGCATTACTGTCGTATTTTGGTAAGGAGTGACTCACGTGACAACGATGGAGCGTCGTCCGGATTCCCGTGGCAAGGTTCGTGATATCTACGATGCCGGTGAAAACCTACTGATGGTCGCCACCGACCGCATTTCTGCGTTCGACTTTATTCTTCCCGACGAGATTCCGTTTAAGGGAGAGGTGCTCAATCGCATCTCGGCATTCTGGTTCGATAAGTTTGCCGACATCGTCCCCAACCATCTCGTCTCCATCGACCCGGCGGATTTCCCCGAGGAGTTTGCCGAGTATCGTGGCTACCTCGCAGGCCGCGCCATGCTGGTCAAGAAGGCCCAGACGATTCCTATCGAGTGCATCGTCCGCGGCTATCTGACCGGTTCGGGCAAGAAGACCTATGACGAGAACGGCACCGTCTGCGGCATTCAGCTGCCCGAGGGTCTGACCGAGGCTTCCAAGCTTCCCGAGCCGCTGTTCACCCCGTCCACGAAGGCCGAGATCGGTGATCACGACGAGAATATCTCGTTTGAGCGCTGCTGCGAGATCGTTGGCGAGGACGTCGCCACGCAGATCCGCGATCTGTCTCTTAAGATCTACAAGGCTGCCGCCGAGTATGCAGCGACCCGTGGCATCATCATTGCCGACACTAAGTTTGAGTTTGGTGTCATCGATGGCAAGGTCACGCTGATCGACGAGTGCCTCACGCCCGACTCCAGCCGTTTCTGGCCTGCCGCCAGCTACGAGGAGGGCAAGATTCAGCCCAGCTACGACAAACAATTCGTCCGCAATTGGCTCAAGGCCAACTGGGATATGACGGGGGAGACCCCGCACCTGCCCGCCGAGGTCATCGATGGCACGTCCGAACGCTATCGCGAGGCCTTCCAAATCATCACGGGCTCCCAGTTCACAAGCATGAAGGAGAACGCGTAAGTGAGTACCCGCAGCGCCACGAACAAGCGCACGCAATCCCGCGAGGTTACCGGGGTTGCGCGCAAGTCCGCCGCATCCGCTAAGCCCGCCCGTCAGGCAGCGAGCTCTGTTCACGTCGTGCCGGCATCATCCAAGGCACGCCGTAAAGAGCTCGAGAAGGGCGAAAACCTGGAAGGCCTTTCCAAGGAGGAAAAGCGCGCCCGCAAGGCCAAGCAGCGCGCCCGCGAGGATCGCATCTACACGGTGTCGAATATCCTTCTCAAGCAGGATGAGGACTACACCAAGCGCCGCCGTATTTGGTGGGCCGTGCTCGCTATCGGCATGGTGTTCATCGTGGCAATTTGGGTTTCGTTCTACTTCGTTCCCGGCGGCACGGTGTCCAGTCCTGTTCAGATGGTTGGCATCGTTGTGTCCTATGTCATCATCCTGGGTGACTTTATCTATGACTTCGCTCGTATTCGTCCCTTGCGCAACATGTACCGCGCGCAGGCCGAAGGCATGTCCGAGAATAAGCTCAACGCTCTTATCGAGCGCGCGGCTGCCGAGGAGGACAAAAAGGACTCCAAGAAGAAGTAGCGTTTGCATGCATACTTATCGCTAAGATATAAGGCGCGTCGTTTTTGCGGCGCGCCTTTTTACTGTTCTATAGATAGATGGAGTGGCACATGATTCGAGCTGCCCTGACGGTCGAAGAAGCTCTGGAGGGCATGAAGGCCCTGGAGCCCAAGATTAAAAACTATGCGCGTCTGGTTGTCCGCAAGGGCGTAAACGTCAAGCCCGGCCAGGAGGTTGTCGTTCAGTCTCCGGTCGAGTGCGCGCCTTTTGCCCGCGTGGTGGTCGCGGAGGCTTATGCCGCCGGCGCTGGCCACGTGACGGTCATTTGGGCCGATGATGCCGTGACGAGGCTCACGTACGAGCATGTCGATAAAAGCTATTTTGAGCAGACGCCCGAGTGGAAGCGCATGCAGCTGGATTCGTTGGCCCAGGACGGCGCCTGCTTTATCTTTATCGAGGGTGCGGACCCAGCGGCTCTGAAGGGCATTGACCCCGCCAAGCCCGCCGCGGCTTCCAAGGCAAGGAATACGCAGTGCAAGGTCTTCCGCCGTGGGCTGGACTACAACATCAACCCGTGGTGCATCGCCGGCGCGCCGGTCGTTGCCTGGGCTCGCGAGGTGTTCTCGGGCGATGCGGATGAGGTTGCGATCTATAAACTATGGAATGCGATTCTGCACACCGCTCGTGCCGATGGCCAGGACCCGGAGAGCGACTGGGAACTCCATGACGCCGCATTCGAAAAGAATCTGCGTTTCCTGAACGACAATCGTTTCGACTATCTGCATTACACCTCGGCAAATGGAACCGATCTGACGATTGGCATGACGAAAGGTCACGAGTGGGCCGGCGGCAAGGGCGAGACGCCCGATGGGCACCCATTCTTCCCCAACATTCCCACCGAGGAAGTCTTCACCTCGCCTGATCGTATGCGTGCCGACGGTATCGTGTATTCGGCTATGCCGCTCATTCATCACGGTAACAAGGTTGACGATTTTTGGATTAAGTTCGAGGCGGGCCGCGTAGTGGACTACGATGCCCGCGTGGGCAAGGCGACGCTTGCGAGCATTATTGACACCGATGAAGGTGCCGCTCGTCTGGGCGAGGTCGCACTCATCTCCAAGAATACGCCGATCCGCGAAAGTGGCGTCCTGTTCTACGATACGCTCTATGACGAGAACGCTAGCTGCCATCTCGCGCTAGGTGTCGGTTTCCCCGAATGCATCGAGGGTGGGTACGACATGTCCAAGGAGGAGCTCCTGGAGCATGGCGTTAACGTCTCGAGCACGCACGTCGATTTTATGATCGGCACGGACGACATCGATATTACGGGCATTACGCCTGATGGACGTGAAGTTGTGATTTTCCAGAACGGTCAATGGAGTTGGGAATAGTCCCAGACCGTGGTACAATGCCACCCGCGGGCCGTTAGCTCAGCTGGCAGAGCAGGGGACTTTTAATCCCAAGGTCCAGGGTTCGAACCCCTGACGGCCCACCATAGAATAGAAAAGCGACTGGCGGATGCCGGCCGCTTTTTTGTTGCCGCGCCACGGGTTCGAACCCGTCGGGGCGCGGAGCTGAGGAAACGCGTGAGCGTTTGCCAGCGCAGCGCGCAAGGCGCGAAGCGCCGCAGCGGCCGCCTGCGGAGCAGGCTGAACCCCTGACGGCCCACCATAGAATAGAAAAGCGACTGGCGGATGCCGGCCGCTTTTTTGTTGCCGCGCCACGGGT
>CAKTWK010000002.1 GCA_934630735.1 uncultured Collinsella sp.
GTTCTCATCAGGGCGATATCCTCGTTGCACTGATGTGTTGCGCCGTCTTCTCCTACGGAAATTCCGGCATGGGTAGCACCGATTTTTACGTTCAGATGCGGGTATCCGATGGAGTTGCGCACCTGCTCAAACGCACGGCCTGCGGCAAACATCGCGAAGGTGCTTGCGAACGGAACGATGCCTGTGGTGGAAAGACCGGCAGCGATTCCCATCATATTACATTCTGCGATACCACAGTCGATGTGGCGGTCCGGATATGCTTTTTTGAACACACCGGTCTTGGTTGCTGCTGCAAGGTCAGCGTCGAGTACGATCAGATTGTCATGCTCTGCGCCAAGTTCAACCAGTGCATTACCGTAACTTTCTCTTGTTGCGATTTTCTTTACTTCTGACATAACGCTTCACCTGCCTTTTCCAGTTCTGCCATAGCAATTGCGTACTCTTCATCGTTCGGAGCTTTTCCGTGCCAGCCTACCTGGTTCTCCATGAAGGAAACGCCTTTTCCTTTTACGGTCTTTGTGATGATGGCGGTCGGCATGCCTGTTACGGTGCGCGCCTCATCAAATGCAGCTTTCAGCTGATCGAAATCGTTGCCGTCGGCGAGCTCCACCACGTGGAACTTGAAGGCGCGGAACTTGTCGGCGAGCGGCATGGGGTCGTTGACCTCCTCGACGGGGCCGTCGATCTGCAGGCCGTTGTGGTCGACGATCACGCAGAGGTTGTCAAGCTGCTGGTTGCCGGCAAACATGGCGGCCTCCCAGACCTGGCCCTCCTCGCTCTCGCCGTCGCCCAGCAGGGCGTAGGTGCGATAGTCGTCGCCCCAGTGCTTGGCGGCAACGGCCATGCCCACGGCGGCGGAGATGCCCTGGCCGAGCGAACCGGTGGACATATCGACGCCCGGGGTGTCGTTCATGTTGGGGTGACCCTGCAGGTGGCTGCCGATGTGGCGCAGCGTCTCGAGATCCTCCTTGGGGAAGAACCCGCGCTCGGCAAGCACGGCGTACAGGCCAGGTGCACAGTGACCCTTGGAAAGCACGAAGCGATCGCGGTCGGCCTTGCGGGGGTCGGCCGGGTCGACGTTCATTTCCTCAAAGTACAGATAGGTCATGATGTCGGCAGCGCCGAGCGAACCGCCCGGATGGCCGGACTTGGCAGCGTGCACGCCGGTGACGATGCCCTTCCTTACCTCGTTGGCAACCTTTTTGAGCTCTTCGTCGCTCATTGTGCCTTCCTTTCATCCTCTTAAGACAAGATGCGCACGGCACGGAAAGGTAGTCCCAACACAGCCGCGATGCACGTACGTCATTCATTATGCTGGAAACTGGAAGCTTTACCAGAGTATTTATCATTATTTGAACAATTGAGCAGGCAGAACCGCTGATGAAACGGTTTATCAATGTGAACGTCTTTTGGATGGAACGCAGTCGGCCCTACGCGTTAATGTCCTTGAATCCCTCACCGAAGGTTTCCGTAACGTCGGCGACCGTCACAATGGCGTGAGGATCGCGCTCGCGCACGATCGTTTTGAGGGTGTTGAGCTCGCGGCGGCTCACAATGACCATGATCACCGGCTTCTCGGCACCCGAGTACATGCCGGTCGCCCTAAACTTGGTGCAGCCGCGGCCCAGGCCATACATGATGTCGGCCGCGATATCGGGAAACTTGTCCGAGATGATGAGCACCATACGGCGCCTGTTGCCACCGTCGACCACGGCATCGATCACGTAGCCGCTAATGACCATCGAAAGGCCCGCATACAGCGCGTTTTCGACCGAAAAGACCGGGGCCGACAGCGCGCACACGGCAACATCGATCGCCATGACGGTCGAGCCAACCGGCAGCGATGTGTTGCGCGAGATGATCTGGCCGATCGTGTCAGAGCCGCCAGTGTTGGCACCGGCGCGCAACACCATGCCATACCCGATGCCCGTGATAATGCCGCCCCACATAGCGGGCAGCATCAGGTCGGCATGTGCCAGCGGCGCCACAAACGGAGCGAACAGGTCGGTGAAAAAACCCAGCAGCACAAAACCGGTCGCCGTCTGCACCACGTAGAACATGCCACCCTCGCGCATAACAACCAGCAGCAGCAAGGCATTCATCACGATGGTCTGGATACCGACGGGAAGCGATATGCCATGCGAGGCGCCGACCGCCTGAATAATGGTGGCAAGGCCTGTGACGCCGCCGGCGGCAAGGCCGTTGGGGATCAAAAACAAGTCCGTCGCGATAGCTGCCAGGGCGCAGCCAAACATAATCTTGGGCAAGTCATGAAAGAAGTTCATCGAAAGAATGCGCTTGATGTCCAGACGATATGCCATGCTGCCTCCCTCAAAAAAGCGCACCCAAACGAGTGCGCTTTGAACTTCTTGCTGTATTCGATTCTACCGATTCACCGGGCAAATACCACCCCTGCGAAGTGTTTGCATCGACCCGGAGCCAATCATGTGCCTAGGCAGACGATGCTTCCGCATCGGCGTTGCCGGTTGCCCAGCGATGGTAGCCGATCACAAACGGATCCAGATCGCCATCGTCGAGAACGGCCTCGACGTTGCTGGTCTCCACACCCGTGCGCAGGTCCTTGACCATCTGATACGGGTAGAGCACGTAGCTGCGAATCTGGTTACCAAAACCGATCGTGGTCTTGGGTCCACGAATCTCGTCGAGCGCCTCGGCGCGCTTCTCGAGCTCGATCTCGTACAGACGGGCCTTGAGAATCTGCATGCACGCGGCCTTGTTTTGAATCTGGCTGCGCTCGTTTTGGCAAGTGACAACGATGCCGCTGGGAAAATGCGTCACGCGTACGGCGGAGTCGGTGGTGTTGACGCCCTGGCCGCCCGGGCCGCTCGCGTGATACACGTCCACACGGATATCGTCGGGACTGATCTCGATGTCGATATCGTCAGGCAGCACGGGAATGACCTCGACGCCGGCAAACGTGGTCTGGCGACGCTTCTTGTCGTCGGTGGGGCTAATGCGCACCAGACGGTGGACGCCGGCCTCGGCGCGCAGCATGCCAAACGCGTCCTTGCCCTCGACGGTAAAGGTCGCACGGTCGATGCCGATGACCTCAGCCGCGGGACAGTCGTTAATGGTGACCTTCCAGCCGCGACGCTGGCAGTACTTCATGTACATCTTAAAGAGCATGAAGGTCCAGTCCTGCGCCTCCAGGCCACCCTGTCCGGGCTTGATGGTCACAATCGCGTCGCCGTGATCGAACTCACCGGTAAACCAGCTCGAAAGCTCGAGCTCGTCGATAGCGCGGGCCAGGCGTTCTGCCGTAGCGGCAGCCTCCTCGCGCAATGCGGCGGCATCGGGGTCGTCGCCCATCTCCTCGGCAAGCTCCAGCGCCGCGCGGGCGTCAGATAGCTCGCCGCGCGCGGTATCCACGGCAGCGATATCTTCCTTGGCGCGAGCGATCTCCTCCATGGTTGCGCGAGCGGCGTCGGCGTCATCCCAAAAGCCGGGGGCCACGCTTTTTGCCTCGAGCTCGGTCACGCGCGTGCGCTTCTCGTCCAAATGAAGATACGACTCGACCTCGCCGAGCCGGTCCGCAAACGCGTCCAGCTCGGCGGGCGTTACCTCTAAAGCCTCGGCCATTAACGATTCCTGCCGTGGCAGTACTTGAACTTCTTGCCGCTGCCGCAGGGGCAAAGGTCGTTGCGGCCCACGTTGACATAAGGGTCATCGCTCTCGGACTTGCGGTAGGTGGTCACCTTGCCGCCGTTGTTGACAGCAGCCGGGCCTCCCTGGACGGCCGTACGAGCCTGAACCTGTGCCTGCTTGCGCAGCACCGAGCTGCCGTTGTCGCCATCGACGTCGGCGGGGCCGGAGAAGCGCGCACCCTCGAGCGCGGGGTCCTCCTTGTGCTCCACGGCCTGCGGGGCGGCCTTGATCTCGATGCGCAGAACGGTGCGCAGGTAATCCTCGTACATGGTGTCAACGAGCATCTGGAAGGCACCATAAGCCTCAGTCTTGTACTCGACCAGCGGGTCGCGCTGGCCAAAGCCGCGCAGTCCGATACCGGTCTTGAGGTAGTCCATCTCCTGCAGGTAGTTCATCCAGCGGGTATCGATGACGCGCAGCATGACCTGAGTGTTGAGCTCGCGCATGAGGTCCTCACCCAGGCGCTCGGCCTTCATGTTGTAGCACTTCTCAACATATGCCAGGACATCGGCAGCCAGGGCCTCGAAGTCCTCGTCGGGGAACTTGGGCGTATCGATATGCCCGGTGAGCTCCACGACCCACTTGCGCAGGCCCTCGAGATCGCGCTCGCCATCGTGGCTGTCCTTGGTGCAGAACTCCTGAACACAGCGGTACACGGTATCGTGCATGACCTCGGTGATGTGGTCGGTCAGGTCCTTGCCGTCCAGAATCTTGTTGCGCTCGGCGTAGATGACCTGGCGCTGCTTGTTCATGACGTCGTCGTACTCAAGAACGCTCTTGCGCATGGAGAAGTTGATGCTCTCGACCTTGTGCTGGGCGTTCTCGACGGCCTTGGAGATGATCTTGTGCTGGATGGGCATGTCGTCGCCCATGTCGGCGGTAACCATCATCTTGGAAACGCGGTCCATCTTGTCGCCGCCGAACAGGCGCATGAGGTCGTCCTCGAGCGACAGGTAGAACTGAGTCTCGCCCGGATCGCCCTGACGACCGGAACGGCCGCGCAGCTGGTTGTCGATACGACGGGACTCATGGCGCTCGGTGCCGATGACGGTCAGGCCGCCGGCGGCAAGCACGCGCTCGCGTTCGGCCTTGCAGGTCTCCTTGGCCTCAGCGTTAAACTGCTCGAGCTGCTCGGGCGTCACGTCCTCCATGGTCAGGCCCTCGTACTCAAGGCGCTCGCGCACCAGCTCGTCGGGATTGCCACCCAGCAGGATGTCGGTACCACGACCGGCCATGTTAGTAGCGATGGTCACGGCGCCGTAGCGTCCGGCCTGGGCAACGATATGAGCCTCGCGCTCGTGATGCTTAGCGTTGAGGACCTCGTGCGCGATACCGCGCTTGGTAAGGGCGGCCGACAGCTTCTCGGAGCTTTCGATGGAGACGGTGCCCACCAGGACCGGCTGGCCCTTGGCGTGACGTCGCTCGACGTCGTCGGCAACGGCGTTGTACTTGGCCTGGATGGTGCGGTACACCAGGTCCTCGTGGTCGACACGCTGAACGGGCTTGTTGGAGGGGATGACCTCGACGGGCAGCTTGTAGATCTCGCGGAACTCGGCATCCTCGGTGAGTGCCGTACCGGTCATGCCGGAGAGCTTGTCGTACAGACGGAAGTAGTTCTGAAGGGTGATGGTGGCCAGCGTCTGGTTCTCCTCGCGCACGAGCACGCCCTCTTTGGCCTCGATGGCCTGGTGCAGGCCCTCGGAGTAGCGGCGGCCTTCCATGATGCGACCGGTGAACTCGTCGACGATCTTGACCTCGCCGTTGGTGACCACGTACTGCTTGTCGCGATGGAACATGTACTGGGCCTTCAGCGCCTGCTGCAGGTGGTTGACCAGCTGGCCGGAGAGATCGGCATAGATGTCCTCGATGCCCAGGCGGCGCTCGATCTTCTTAAGACCGCGCTCGGTGGCGGCAATGGTGTGCTTGGCCTCGTCCATGACGAAGTCGCCCGTGGGCTCGACGTCCTCGGTGGCGGTGAGCATGTCGTGCGACACGTCCTCACCGCGCTCCAGGCCGCGCACGGCACGCGCGAAGTCCTTGTAGGTGCTGGCGGACTTGGTGCCGGCACCCGAGATGATGAGCGGGGTGCGTGCCTCGTCGATCAGGATGGAGTCGACCTCGTCGACGATGGCGTAATGGTGGCCGCGCTGCACGCGCTGCTCGGGGCGAGTGACCATGTTGTCGCGCAGGTAATCGAAACCGAACTCGGAGTTGGTGCCGTAGGTGACGTCTGCCTGGTAGGCCGGACGCTTGAGCTCGAGCGGCATGTTGTTCTGGAGCAAACCGACGGTCATTCCCAGGTACTTGTAGATGCGGCCCATCCACTCGGAGTCGCGCTTGGCCAGGTAATCGTTGACGGTAACGACGTGTACACCCTTGCCGGCAATAGCGTTGAGGTAGCCGGCCAGCGTGGAGACCAGGGTCTTGCCTTCGCCGGTCTTCATCTCGGCGATATGCCCCTCGTGCAGTGCCATGGCGCCAATGAGCTGCACGTCAAAGTGACGCATGCCCGTGATGCGCTTGGAAGCCTCACGCACGGTGGCAAAAGCCTCGGGGAGCATGTCGTCGAGCGACTCGCCGTTGGCGTAACGCTCACGGAACTTATCGGTCTGGGCGCGGAGCTCTTCCTCGGTCATCTTCTCAAACTGGGGCTCAAGACCGTTGATCTGATCGACGATCTTGTAGTAGCGCTTAAGGTCCTTATCGGATCCAAAGGACAGCAGCTTTGACATGAATCCCATGTGGTTTTCCTTTTTGGCCATCGCCCACGCCATGCAGCCTCGGGCGAGTTAAACACAGATAAATGTACTTTAGCCAAACAGGACGCGGCCTATACGGTCGACCTCGACCGCCACGTAATAACTACGACCCGACCGACCTGCCAAAAAGGGACTGGTTTATTTTGGCAGGTTTTATCTGGGAAAACGCCGTCACTCTGCCATTTGGTGCAAACCAACCCGTCCCCTTCGCGCCAATCTGGTGCAATGGGAACGGGTTAGCCTGCACCAATAAAAAGAAAAGGGCCGCGCACCCAAACGGATGCGCGGCCCTTATGCCATGAATGCGAGCGATTCCGCGGCGAGCTATTTACTCAGCAGCCTCGGTGGTCTCGGCCTCGGCAGCGGCCTCCTCGACGGGAGCCTCTGCGGGAGCCTCGGCAGCCTGCTTGGCAGCCTCCTCGGCGAACTTAGCGGCACGCTTAGCCTTCTCGGCAGCCTTAGCCTCAGCGGCGGCCTTGCGAGCGGCCTCGGCCTCAGCAGCCTTGGCGGCCTTGGCAGCCTTGGCCTCCTCAGCCTTCTTGAGCTGGGCGGCAGCGGCGCCACCGAACTTGTCGGCGAAGCGCTGGACGCGTCCACCGGTGTCGACGAACTTCTGCTGGCCGGTGTAGAACGGGTGGCACTCGTTGCAAAGCTCAACCTTCATCTCGGACACGGTAGCGTGCGTCTTGAAGGTGTTGCCGCAGGAGCACGTCACCGTGCACTCGACATACTGGGGATGGATACCCTGCTTCATGGTAGGACTCCTTATTGGTCAGGCGCTGGTTACCGATCAGCGCATAAGGCGTCTTGGTTTCCGACCAAGACAACAAACTCGGCTATGGTACCACGGCGCCGCGTGTCCCACAAAAGGTTCACGGTCTTTTCGGCACAACACGAGCTGGACCTTAAATATCAACTTCATCCGAACACTCCCCCACATTCATCTCTCGTATGTATCGAGGTATTCCTGCTTGAGCGTCTGCGAGGACGACTTGATCTTTTCCACGAGCGTGCCGGCTTCGATGAAGTAGAACGAGTTGGTAAGGTCTGCCAGGTCGTCGAGTAGATGGCTTGAAATGAGCACGCTGCGTCCCCGCGCCACTTCGCTGCGCATCGCGTCGCAGGAGGTTTTCCGTTTTCCCGGATCGAGGCCGTTCAGCGGTTCATCGAGGATGAGGTACGGGCAATCGGTCGCTATCGCCATGGCAAGCTTTACCTGCTGCTTCATTCCTGTCGAGAGTTTACGGGTCGGCTTGTCGAGATATGGGGAGATTCCGAGGGAGTCGCAGAGCGAGTCGATGTCGGCGGCCGATTTCCACGCCTCCCTAACGAAAGCAAGGTGCTCGATGGCCGATAGCGTGGGATAGAGATCCGCGCTGCCCGAAGAGCTCAGGTAGACGAGTTCTGCAAATTCGGCTGATCGACGTTGGCAGATTCCGTCTGCCGCCAGGCTTCCCGAGCGGATGCGGGTGGGAAATTGGCCCGACAGCGCTTCAAGAAGGGTGGTTTTCCCCGAGCCGTTGGGAGCAACGAGGCCCGCCGCCGTTCCCGGGCTCAGGAAAAGCGACCCGATTGAAAGTATCGTCGTGCTTCCGTATCCCACGCTCGCGTCTAGAAGCTCGAGCCCATGGTGCTTTTTCGCGGGTCCAGGCTGTTTGGGGGAACGTGTCGCAACGGCGCCGACCGTAAAAAAGACCGCGACGTATGCCAGGGCCACGGCAAGCATCGATGCGCTGCCTGAACCGGAGCCAATGAATTCTGTCGGGAAGCATCCTACGTAACCCGTTGCCTCGATAGGCGAGAATACGGGCAGTGGCAGGAGCCCGAGCACGGCATTATGCCCTAGTGCCGAATCGGACAATAACGGGAATGCCGGGGCCGCGACAAGCAGCGCGGAGGTAAGGGGGCCCGCGAGGACGCGCCTCGTTGCGGTCGATAGGACGGCGGAGCAAACGGATATCAAGGTTCCGCCCGCAAGCAGCGCGAGAAGCAGGGCTGTGAAGACGTTTCCCGCGGTCGTGGTGGCAAGCGCGCCGTCATGGAAGAAGGCGATCGGGTACCCAATTTGCCCGAAGCCGTTTAGGACCAAGGCGTAAATGCCCCCGGGTGCGAGGCCGGCGAGGAGCATCGCGGTCCCCGCGACGATTATCGAAAACACGATCTGGATAAGGCGCCGGAATTTGGGCACGGGCGCCTTCGCCGCCAGGGTCCCGGGCCTTGTGGCGCCGAGCACGAGTATCGACGAGAGAAGGAAGGGGATGAAGGGAAGGAAAGACGGCGCCGCGGCAATGGCGTAAGGCAGGAAGGAAAGGAATGGCAGGTCGTTTGCGGAGGCCGGGATATCCGTGATGCCGGAGCTGCTCAGGGCGCGGCAATATGCGAGCGCTGCGTCATTGGTCTCTCGGTCTCCCACGATGGACCCGGATTGGAAGCCCTCGTCCATGAGCGCGTAGTAGCTCTCGGCAGAATCGAGAAAGGCGGCGTCGGTTTGAGCGGCAAGGGCGGCGTTCGCGTATCTTGCAAGCTCCGCGTCATCTTGCTGCTCTGGAGATAGGTCTGTGCCGCTGGCCTGGGGCGCGCGCGTATTGAATGCGTCGACAAAGCCCTGCATGCCCTGTTTCATAAAGAAGGGCCCGTAGATGGGTGAATTGAACGCAATGGGGACGGAAAAGGCTGCAGCGAGAACGAGCGTACAAATCCATACGGCCTTGTCTCTTAGGATTAGTTTGAGAAGAAGTCGACAGTACATTTAGAAGCACCTACGTTCCTCAAAGAATTGTTAGATTAAAAGTAACAGACCGGATGAAGATACGTGCGACGGGGGCGAGGCGAATGGCTGAGCGGTATCGATATGCGGGTTCAACGGTATCACATTGGCCACATAGATTTTTAACTTGCATTTCTACCCGCCCTTTTCGCAGAGTCGCCGATACGTGCTTAGCGCACCCTCGGCGCGTCCGGCAGGCTTTGCGAAATGGGATCCAGGAGACTTCGGCGCAGCATCATCTTGCGGAATGCTTCTAATGAGCCTCCCATCCTTCAAAAACAGAATCTCATCGCACAGCCTATCGACCGAATCCAAGATGTGGGATGACATGATGATGCACGTACCAGAATCGGCCAGCTTCCTGAGAATCTCGGAATGCAAGTCCACCCTGCTGGGGTCGAGCGCGTTCATGGGCTCATCTAATAGAAGGTACCGCGCGCCCGTCGCATACGCAATCGCCAGGGTAAGCTGCTGCTTCATGCCCTGGCTCAGAGTGCGGATCCTCATCTTCGCGAACTCGCCTATCTGCGTTTGTTCCACTATCTCTTCGATATCGCGAGCATGCGGCCACATATCGCAAACCATCTTGAGGTGATCTTCCGCACGCAATCCGGGATACAGCAGCGTCCCCTCACCAGGTGCATAGAAGATCATAGAACGGACCTCTCTCGCACCCGTACCCTGCACCTCATCCAGAACGATGCTCCCGTCCACGCGAGGACCCGGCAAACCTGCCATCGCACGCAGCAACGTCGTCTTTCCATGCCCGTTCGGAGCGACGAGACCGTAGACCGTACCCGGGGCAAACTCAGCGTTCACCGAATCTACGAGCACCTTCTTTCCATAAGAGATCGTCAGCGTTTGAAGGTCAATCATCGAGATCATCCCCTTTCGATCTTTGGAACACTCAGGCGCACCATCAACGGAGATACGGCGCCCAAGACCACCAGCAGAGCGCCCGATGCGCCGACGACCTCTCCAAAAGGCATCGCGTTCGTCCCTCGCCCAAGGAACCCAATCGTCCCCACCTGGGAAGCGGGATCAAACGAGGCGAATGGAGCCAGCAGCGCGACGCCCATGCCCACGCTTTCAACATGAGCGCTCAACGAACCCAACACCAAGAGAACCGCGCAAACCATTCCGGTGACAACGGGGTTGCGGCTAATCGCTGCTGTCAACGCAGCGACGACGGAAATCACGCCGTATGCCATGACCAGCAACGGAATACTGCACAACACCGCCTCCCCCACCATGGACGTTGTCGAAGCTCCCGCCCGAATGAGAGCGACGGGATACTCCGATCCACCCGCACCGTTCTTAATCACGGACACAACGGCAGCGGGAACCATCGACACCAAAAGCAGCACCAAGCCAAGCAGGAGAGCCAGCGCAACAGCCGTCAGAAAACGCACATGCGCTGTTGCGGGGATCTGGAGAACCAGAAGGGAACGACACTGCAGGTGGGTGCACGCGAGCGATGTGACAACCACGGGCAACAGCAAAAATAAGGAGGGAAGCGCTGCCTGGAGATACGAAAGGAGGATTAATGGGGGCATCTTCGTACTTAACTCGTAAACCTTGGGGTCCGGCAAGCTCGCGATCGACTCAAGCAGAAGGGCGCGCGCCTCCGCACGAGAAGGAGTCTCCGGCTCGATTCCGATCGATTGCAGGAGAGTCGCATCTGCCGCGCCCAGCTCACCTCGAGCGCGCTCGTACGTCGCAAGGCTTCGAAACCCCTCCGCAGGCATAGGCGCGTACACGAAACCCGAAAGAGCATCCCGCATGTCTTCCAGGGCCGCTTTGCCCTCGACGTCCATATTCGCAGCGTTCTGCTCTAGATACCGATCTATTGAACGGAGCTCCCCATCCCTATACCGAACAGCGGAAACGTTATCAGCGTCAGGAAACATCTCGACCAGAGCCGGGGCCAGCATCGTCGTCGACATTGCAATCGCGCATACGGCGAGGGTAGGAGAACGCAGGAGCAGTTTCCCCATCGTTCTTACGTATGCAACGGCGGAGGCACAAGCGCTCGAACGAGTTGCCGTTCTCGATGCAGTGAAGGAACCTCTCTCAAGACAAATCGGGGATATCGGGCACGCGCAGCCGCTCTTTCCAGCAACGCAAAGCAGGCTAATTGCCAGCACCTCGATCCCGATTGCGCATACGAGGGCAATCGCGCCACGCTCGAAGCAAAGTCCAGGCAGATTCACTATCTGCGTTGTCGGGTACGGGCTATAGGCGCCGACGGTCAACTCAGTGTTCGCATACGTAAGGGGATTCAACAGGGCGAACTCACGTAAAGCGATGGATCTTCCGTAATACCCGGGAACCATCGTCACCCCCATCAGGGCACATACGAACACGATTCCAAGCGTAGGGTTATTGGCAATCTTCACGGCAAGGTGAACGACAAGCGAGATGAACGCTGCCACCAAGAATTGCAAGATGGCCGTCTGCGCGAACACCAGCCAAGCCGGTTTGATAACCGGAGTCGCATATTGAATGTAGCCTATCGGATAGAACGGCGAGCCCGGGCCATTCTTCACAAGCGCGGCGATTATCCCTGGAAGATTGATGGCGAGGACGGCAAGCATTGCAAAAACACTCGCCCATACGCTCGATGCAACAAGTCTACCCAGCTCGCCCATCGGTGCCTGGATGATGAGCTTTTCACGTTTGTTAAGACGCGCGGCAAGGAACGAGACGGCAACGGCCGTTGCGACCCATAGCAAGTACTCCTTCGATCCGTCATAATAGGTGTACTCTCCATCCGATATCTGCAGAAACGGAAGTAGGGGAGAGAGCGGTGCCAAGATAAGACGTCCCGCGGCAAGAGGGTACAGAAGCGCGGGCATGCTTGATGAAGAGGTATAGACACCGTCCTCCCCCGCATTCACAAGCGCATCCGCATAGGATGCTGACAATTCCTGCTCAACACGGGTTATTCCCGACTCGAGATATTCGACCCGTCCGTCGATGCCAGCCGCGCTCCTGAAGACGGGCAGAGCACAAAGAACCATCAACGCAACAACGACAACACAGAGCGACCTGGAGGAGAGAAGCGACCTAAAGATCGCCTTCGAGATTTTGAGCATATTCATCGCCAACCTTAACCTCATCCAGTCGGAACAGAGGGGCCGAACAAAATGCTCGGCCCTTATTACTTGCCGGCAAAGTCAATTTAACATAAACTGTTAAAAAGTAACCTGAGTTTTTTAAATTCTTCGGAGGTTATTATGAGTTCCGACAATCGCACTCCCCGGCTTCATTCCTTCCGCATCGCATGTGCGATAGCCTCTGCGACCCTTTGCGCCACCGCCATCGCACAAGTGGCGTTCTCCTTAAAGCCAGCAATCGAAGTGCTCGACAACCCTGTAATTGCAGACTCCCCCGCGTATCCAGCCCTTGCGATCTCGACATTGGTCCCTGCCGTCATCGGTATCGCTACGACCATCCTCAGCGCCGTTCTCGTGTGGACGATCAAGAGCGGAGACCCCTTCAAGAAAGGGTCTGCGACATGCTTGAAGGTGCTCGGCATTCTCTTCGTTGTTCAAGCTGCCACCAGCCTCTACGCCGGCTCACTCAAAACCTCCGTTTCGATGTTTGGCGGCGAGGGGGCCGTCGGCGCCCAAGAGATCGCTTCATCATTCGATTGGACCTCTCTGGTTCTCGGCATCGTCCTGTTCATGCTTTCCCAGCTCTTCTTGTACGCCCGAGAGCTGTACCTCGACTCCGACGAGATTGCGTAAGGAAACGCCATGCCCGTAATTGTTCGCCTCGACAAGATCATGGCCGAGCGAAAGATTTCCTCGAACGAACTTGCCGAAAGGATTGGAACCACGCCCGTGAACCTGTCCCGTATT
Source organism: uncultured Collinsella sp. (assembly GCA_934630735.1). GTDB lineage: Bacteria > Actinomycetota > Coriobacteriia > Coriobacteriales > Coriobacteriaceae > Collinsella. The sequence continues at coordinate 13,059 of CAKTWK010000002.1, forward strand.
AAAAAAGGGCATATTCGCGGCATTCGCTTCAACACACTCGAGCAGCTATGCCTCGCCCTTCGTTGCCAACCCGGAGACCTTCTCGAAGTCATGAGCGAAGAGGATGCCCGAAAGGAGTTCGGACTCGATTGGTCCGCCGAGGATTAGAGGACGGTCGTACTCGCCCTGCACACGGGGATGCGAATCGGCGAGGTCTGCGGCCTTCGGTGGTGCGATGTGGATTTCGAGACGGGCCTGATCTCGATCAGACACTCGGTGGCGTACGCGAAGGGAATGGGTTCGTTCATCAAGGACACCAAGACCCATGACGCCAGGGGTATCCCCATCGACCCGGTCGGCCTACTCCCCTTCCTGAAGGAGACCCACGAGATCGACTGCGGAAAGCTGCGCTTGCGCGGCCTTACCGGGGCGGTCGAGATCGGGGACTGCTACATCCTGTCGGAGCCGGGCGCGACCTTCGCGACGACAAGCTATATCCGCAGGGCGTTCAAGACGTTCTCGGAGACCAACGGCCTCATGGGCACCAACGACGAGCTGATCACGTTCCACGGCCTTCGCCACACGTTCGCAACGCAGTGGATCCGCCAAGGCGGCGATATCAAGGCGCTCCAATCGATCCTCGGCCACAAGGACACCATGGCGACGCTCAACGTCTACGCCGACATCGAGCCCATCTCCAAAATCCATAACATGCTGCGCGCCACGCCGTGCCTTTGGCGCGGGCACCTCGGGCCGAGGGTCGATCCGGGTCCCATGTTCCAACAGAGGATCCAGGAGTCCATCGAGACGCTCCAGGCGTTCGGCTCCGGCATCACCGAGCCGGACGACCGAAATATCGCCATACGCGACGTGAAGACGAACAGTTGGCTCTAGCTCACCGAGTACGCGGCAGTGCTGGGCCCATCCCAACTGAGGTCACGGTGGTCCGATAGGGGCGCCGCCCGCGGCATGCGCCGCGGAGCGGTATCCCCTACCGAAGGGCGGGGATGCCCTCCGCTTCCAGTTCGGAATCAGCCGTCGGAGGCGTTCGGCTGACTGCGGGAACGGCCTGTTCGCTCAATGTGTTCGGCTGAGATCGGAAATCAACCCAACACGAGCCGGACACGCGCCAGACGGCTCTTCCCCGTGCGGCCTTCCCCCTTACGCTCATGTTGCAGGCATGTAACGCCGCAGCGAGCGCGCCTTTTTTGCGCCAGACAGGTACAATGATGAACACTGTACCGTAGCGGAGCGCCCCGCGCGCGCCGCAATCACGCGAAAGGGTTTCCCATGGCCGAGATCTCGTCCTCCCGTATCGTCATCACCGTCCTTGGCAAGAACCGCCCCGGCATCGTCGCCGGCGTCACCCGTGTCCTAGGCGAGGCCAACGTCGACATCCGCGACATCACGCAGTCCATTATCGAGGACATCTTCACCATGACCATGCTGGCCGACACCGCCGAGTCCAAGCTCGACTTCGCCGAGCTGCAGAAGGCGCTGGCCGAGGCCGGCGAGCTTTCGGGCGTCAACGTGTCCATCCAGCGCGAGGACGTCTTTAACTTTATGTACCGCCTGTAGCGAACAAGCCGCTCGGGGCAGCTTGACGTCATATCGTCCAAGCGCGCGGCCCCAAAGCGGACCGGAGAGGAGCGCGCATGGCCTACGACGCCAAGAAAATCTACTACCGCTTCGACGATCACCTGAGCCGCCTGGTTCTGGATTACGAGGCGAGCCGTCAGATTTCGCCCGAAAGCGAAAACCTCTACCACGGCCTGCCGACCGCCCCGTACGACGAGGGCTTGTTCGTAGAGCACAACGTCAAGCGCGGCCTGCGCAATGCCGATGGCTCGGGCGTGGTCGCGGGCCTTACCCGCATCTCGGATGTGCATGGCTACAACAAGGTCGACGGAAAGGTCGTGCCCGATCAGGGCAAACTCACGCTTCGTGGCTACAGCATCGAGGACCTGGTCAACAACGCCCAGGCCGAGGATCGCTATGGCTACGAAGAGGTCGCCTACCTGCTCATCACTGGCTCGCTGCCCACCAAAGAGGAGCTCGACGGTTTTTGCGGACGTCTGGGCGCTTTTAGGCACCTGAGCGACGAGTACGTCAAAGAGTTCCCCATGACCACGGTGTCGTCGAGCATCATGAATGTGCTTCAGCGCGCCGTACTGCTGCTCTACGCCTTCGACGCCGAGCCCGACGCCATTACACCCGAGCACGAAATCGACGTGGCCATCTCCATGCTCGCCCGTCTCCCCCGCATCGCCGCCTTCGCGCATATGGCCTCGGTCGCCAAGCGCCGCGGCTCCGAGGTTCATGTACCGCACCCCACACCCGGCCTCTCCACCGCCGAGACCATCCTGCAGGTGTTGCGCGGCGGCATGGAATTCACCCGCGACGAAGCCATGCTGCTCGACGTGATGCTCATGCTGCATGCCGAGCACGGCGGCGGCAACAACTCCACGTTTGCCTGCCGCGTGCTGTCCTCCTCGGCCACCGACCCGTATTCCGCCTATGCCGCGGCCATCGGCTCGCTCAAGGGTCCGCGCCACGGCGGCGCCAACGCCAAGGTCGTGTCCATGCACGAGGACATCCGTGCGCACGTCTCCAATTGGGAGGACGAGGACGAGGTCGCAGCCTACCTGGGCAAGATTCTCGACAAGCAAGCCTTCGACGGCACGGGCCTCATCTACGGTATGGGCCACGCCGTCTACACGCTGAGCGATCCGCGCGCCGAGGTGTGCCGCCGTTACGCGCGCACGCTTGCCGCCAAGAAGGACCTGGGCGATGAGTTCGCGCTCATCGAGCGCATCGAGCGCCTGGCACCGCAGGTGATGCGCGACCACGGCATGACCAAGCCCATCTGCGCCAACATAGACCTGTACACGGGCTTTATCTACAAGATGCTCGGCGTGCCCGAGACGCTCTTTACACCGCTGTTCGCCGTCGCCCGCATGGCCGGCTGGTCGGCGCACCGCATGGAAGAGCTCTTCTGCGCGCACCGCATCATCCGTCCCGCGTATCGCCCGGTTATCGAGCCGCTGGAGTACAAGCCGCTCGCCGACCGCTAGGACGCGGACCGTTATAGAACCCGAGCGTGGCCAGGGCATCACCGCCCTCGGCCACGCTTTTTATGCCAGTAGGAAGGGCTGCATCGAATGATTGTGTTTTCCGATATGGATGGAACGCTGCTGACGAGCGATAAGCAGATGAGCGACGCCACCTGGACGATGCTCGACGAGCTTGCGCGCCGCGGTGTTGAGTTTGTGCCCTGCACGGGGCGCCCGCTGTCGGGCATCTTTGAGCCCATCCTCGCCCACCCCGCCGTACACTACGCGGTCTGCGCCAACGGTGCCAGCGTCTGGCAGCTCGACGACGGTACGCCCACCGATGCCTCACGTGCTACGCGCATTTTGAGCCGACCGCTCGACCGCGCCATCGCCCACCGCGTCCATAGCATTGCCGCCGGCCACGATGTGACCTTCGATATCTTCGCGGACGGGCAGTGCTTCCTCCCCCGCTCGCTCTACGAGCGCCTGGACGAATTCTGCGGCGGCGACCCCCACATCGCAGCTTCGCTCAAGCGCACGCGAACGCCGATCGACATGGATATCGACAGCAAGATCGACGGAGTCGAGACACTCGAACGCATCGCCATGTACTGGCACGACCCAGCCGATCGCGACGCCATCGCGGCAGCGCTCGACACGCTCGAAGGCATCGAGGTCACGCGTTCGTACGCCATGAATATCGAGGTCATGGGCGAGGGAGCCACCAAGGGAACGGCCCTCACGTGGCTATGTGAGCACCTGGGCGAGCGTCTCGCCGACGCCTGGTCGTTCGGCGACAACATCAACGACATCCCCATGCTGCAGGCAGCGGGCCACGGCATGGCCATGATCAACGCCGAGCCCGAGGACCGCGAGGCCGCCGACGCCATCACCGAATACGACAACGACCACGACGGCGTCGCCCGCACCATCATGGCCGCCCTCGCCTAGCAGCAGCAACCCGGCAGAAAAGGAACGTCCCCATCTGCCGGATTAAGCGAGACTCTCCAGCACGCGACGGAGCTCCTGCTGAACGGCGTGGTCGCGGTTACGACCCACCACGCAATCGGCCACCGCCTTGAGCGCGGGGCGCGCGTTTTCCATCGCGCAACCCGTGCCGACAAAGCGAATGATCTCGTAGTCGTTCATAGAGTCGCCAAACGCCATAACCTCATCGCGCCCAATGCCGTAATGCTCCGCGAGCTGTGCGATGCCCGAAGCCTTCGACACACCGGGCTGCATGGCATCGATCCACGCGTTGCCTGAAGGCGCAAAGGTAAAGAGCTGACCGAGTTCGCGCTGTAGCACGTACGCACTGTCCATAACGGCACCGTCGTCGCAAAAGATACTCGCTTTGATGATATTTACGCTGGGATCGGGCAGCTCCCAAATGCGCTCGGCATTGGGGAGGTCCTTATCGACCTCGCGCACGAACTTGCACTCGTCATCGAGCAAAAAGGACTTGGTTCGGTCAAAGAGTGCAAGATGCAGATTGGGAAACGTCGCGACGGCCTGGGCGAGCTTTCGAATCGCCAGGTGCGAATACACCTCGCGGTCTACCAATTTGCCGTCGGCGTAGACCTGGGCACCGTTAGCTGCGACAAAGTCCATCTTGTCGCGAACGGGCGCAAAGAACTCGCACAGGCGATCGTAGCGGCGGCCTGACGATGCAGCAAAATGTACACCATGCTCGCGTAGCGCCAGGATCAATTCGTAGGTCTCAGGCGGCACCTGGCCATTTTCGTCAAGCAGTGTGCCGTCCATATCGGATGCAATCAGTTTAAACATAGAAAAGCTCCCTTCGGGCTTGATGGAATCGGACGTGTATCCGATTCCAACGTACCCAAAGGGAGCCCAAATAAGACCCCGCAGTCATAAACGTTACAAGGACCTAGCAAATAGCTCACGCGCGCCAGAGGTCCCACGGTCGTGGCGTCAGGCGACACGCCAAAGAGTGTCCCCGACGGCCAGTCGTTTAAGAACGTCCCCAATGACTAGTCGGCGTAGGTGAAGGTAGTGACGTCGAACATGCCCTCGGGGCGAATGCGGAGCGTCGGGATCACCGGCAGGGGCAGGAAGATGATGCCCATAATGGGGTCGAGTGGCGGCTCAATACCCATCGCGCGCGCCTTGACCATAAAGTCGTCGTGTTGCGCGGCGACATCCTCGGCCGTGCCCTCGCTCATCAGGCCACCGAGCGCCAGCGGAATGCGCGCTACGACCTCACCATCGCGTACCAGCACGTGACCGCCCTGGCCAACAGCCTCGACGGCAGCCATCATATCGGCTGCGTTGTCGCCCACCACGCACACGTTGTGCGAGTCGTGACCGATCGTGGAGGCGATGGCACCACCGGTGATGGTGAAACCGCGCACCCAGCCGCGACCGATGTGCTTGCCAACAAGACCCAGGCCCGCAGGACCATCACCGTCGGCACCCTCTGCCTGCAGCGATACGCCGCGGCCGTGACGCTCGATCAGCATGATGCGGCGCAGGCCCTCGGCATTCTCGGGACGAGCCATGCCCGTGATGGCCTTGCCCGGCACCACGTCAATCACGGCCTCGCCCGGCTTAAAGGCATAGTCGAATACGTCGAGCGAAAGCTTCGGCAGCTTAACGGAAGCACGCAGCTCATCGGCAAGGGCCGCAACCTCGGCCATCTCGGGCGCAACCTCGCCCACAAAAGTGCCGTCCTGTGCCACGAGCGCGCCGGCGGCATACACGCGATGCGGAGCTGTAGCAAACGTCAGGTCGTTGAGTACCAGCAGGTCGGCACGCTTGCCCGGGGCGATGGCGCCACGCAGCTCGTGCGGGTCGCGGCAACCGTGGTCCAGGCCAAACGCTTCGGCCGTGGACAGGGACGCCATAGAGATGGCGACCACGGGGTCAATACCGGCCTCGATGGCCACGCGGCAGGCATTGTCGATCATACCGGTCGAAAGCGCGTCGGAGGGAGCGCGGTCATCGGTCGCAAAACAGCAGCGGCGGGCACGGGCGGGGTTTTCCAGCAACATCGGAGACAGGTTAGCCAAGTCATGGCTGCACGTACCTTCGCGCAGCATGACATACATGCCGCAAGATAGCTTGTCGAGCGCCTCCTCGGGAATCGTCGACTCGTGGTCGGCGATAATGCCCGCCGCGGCATAGGCATTGAGATCCTTGCCGGCAACGAGCGGCGCATGGCCGTCGACCTGTTTGGACGGCGTCTGGTTGGCAGCGTCGATTCGAGCGCAGGTCTCGGGATCGGCCATAAAGACGCCCGGCAGGTTCATCATCTCGCCCAGACCAAAGACATCGCCCGGATGCTCGGCAAAAAACGCCTGCATATCGGCGGCGGTGATAACGGCACCGGCCTGCTCATCGGGCAGTGCGGGCACGCACGAGGGCATCATGTATTTGATGGAAATGGGCGCGCGACGGCCGTCCTCGATCATAAAGCGCAGGCCGTTCAGGCCGGAAACGTTGGCGATCTCGTGGCTGTCGGCGATGGCAGTGGTGGTGCCGCGCGTCGCCGCCATGCGCGCATACTCGGCGGGACGGATGTTCGAGGACTCAATGTGCAGATGTCCGTCGATAAAGCCGGGGGCGATATAGCGACCCTGGCAGTCAATGACCTCAGCCGCCTCGTAGGTGCCGGCGGCATCGTCGCGACCGTCGTAGAGCACGCCGACGATTACGCCATCCTTGACGGCAACGCTACCGGGTGCCACGCGCTGGCCATATACGTCGACAATCTGCGCATTGGTAAACAGCGTGTCGACGGGCACGCGACCCTCGGCGGCCTCGATCACAGACCTCATGACCTCAACGGACATACATACTCCTTTAACTGTAGAAATAGCTGCGGAGCGGACAAACCTTCACCGCAGTAAGCCAATAGCAATTGTATGCCCAAACGATGGGTCAACAATACGCCTCTCCGCTTAACGGCACCGCCAAATGATCCCTCCGTCCCCAAGGGATCATCGTAACCAAAAAAGGCCGCAGTCGGGAATCCCGGCTGCGGCCTTGTTGCACTTGTGAGGTCAACTTGCTCGTTAGACCAATTTAAAGCCCTTGCGCTTGCCTACGGAGAGGGTGTCGCCCAGCTTGAGGGCGCTCGGGTCGATGTTGTAGCTCTTGGGAGCAACGGCCTTGCCGTTGATCTTGACGCCGCCGCCGTCAATGTCGCGACGGGCCTGGCCGGCGCTCGCCGAAAGGCCCAGGTCCTTAAGCAGGCCTGCGAGGTAGATCTGGCCCTCGTCGTTGACGGTCAGCTCGACATGCTTCTCGGGGAAGTCGGCAAGCTGGCCCTCCTTGAACACGCGGTCGAACTCGGCCTGAGCCTCGTCACCGGCACCGGCGCCGTGATAGGTGTCGCACAGGTCGCGGCCCAGCGCGCGCTTGAGCTCATAGGGGTCGGCGGAACCGTCGGCCAGAGCAGCGTCAATCTTGTCGACCTCGGCCGGAGTGAGCGAGCTGGCCAGACGATAGTACTTGCCGATCATCTCGTCGGGGATGGACATGGTCTTGCCGAACATATCCTTGGGAGCATCGGTCAGGCCGATGTAGTTGCCGTATGACTTGGACATCTTGCGTACGCCATCGGTGCCCTCGAGCAGCGGCATGGTAAGCGCGATCTGCGGCTCCATGCCCATCTTCTCCATGAGCTCGCGACCAGCGAGCAGGTTGAAGAGCTGGTCGGTACCGCCCATCTCCACGTCGGCCTTGATCTGAACGGAGTCGAAGGCCTGCATCACGGGGTACAGGAACTCGTGCAGGGCGATCGGCGTCTGGGACTGGTAGCGCTTGGTAAAGTCGTCGCGCTCGAGGATGCGGGCGACGGTGAACTTGGAGCACACCTGCAGCAGGCCGGCCAGATCCATCGACAGGATCCAGTCGCCGTTGTGCACGATGGTGGTCTTCTCGGGATCCAGGATCTTCATGGCCTGGCTCACATAGGTCTCGGCGTTGGCCTCGATCTGCTCCTGCGAAAGCTGCGGGCGGGTGGAATTCTTGCCCGAAGGATCGCCAATAAGTGCGGTGCCGTTACCGATGATGAGGGTGACCTTGTGGCCCAGGTCCTGGAACTGACGCATCTTGCGCAGGGGCACGGCATGACCCAGGTGCAGGTCGGGGCTGGTGGGATCGACGCCGAGCTTGATGTTGAGGGGCTCGCCCTTCTCAAGCTTCTTGCGAAGGTCGGCCTCGGGGACGATCTGTGCTGCGCCCGAGGTGATGATACGCATTTGCTCGTCAACAGACAGCATTGGGTATCCTCCTTTTGCTATAGCACCCTCACCGGATACGGCGGTGCTCGAAGTTCATAAACCCACTAATAATAACCAAAACGGCGCGGCCGAACACCTACGACAGGAAAATCCTCGTCCTGCCGCACGCGTCGATAACGACCGGCAAACGCGTGCCGTCACGTTCGACCAAAAAGCGCGTCTGCTGACGGCGCGAGCAGTCACGGCAACGGACCTGCCCCGTCGCATCCGTGGCGCAGGCGCCCTCGACAGTCAGCAAGCAGTGCTCGCACACCATGAGCTCGGGACGGTCGGTGTCGACAGGCCCCAAGACACCGGGGCAAGCGGCAAGCTCGGCAACACGCTCCGCGTCGTCGGCGACAAGCTCGGCCGGCAAATACACACGGCCCGCGCCGAGCCCGCGTAGCCAGGCAAGCGTAACCCGGTTCGCGCAAAACACCGGTGCCGCAACGTCAAACGCCACGCCCAGCTCACGCGCCATCGCCACCTGTCCCAGATTACGGCAGACGACGCGCCCGGCACGCCACATAAGCGAGCGGGTACGCGAGGCATCGGCTGCGCGGCAGACCTCGTCGAGCACCACGGTCGCATGGGACAGATCGCGCTCGCCGCACGGGTCGGCATCCATCAGCTGCCAGGCAAAGACCATGCGAACGGAAGCCCCCTTTTCCGTCAGCTCCGCCAACACCGCCTCGGGCACGTCGCCAACAGCCACGGCGCCCTCATGGGGCAGTATCTCAACGGCTCGTGCAACGGGTACGACCGCGTCCGCCTCGACCCGCATGTGCTCCAGCGCCGTCGCCGTCTGCTCCAACACGCCGGCGCTGCGAATCAGGTACACCTCGCAGCCCGCATCGACCTTGCGCTTGCAGTGCACGACAACGCGCTCCCCCGCTGCGGCATCCACCGGGCAGGGCACCTGGGGCCAGCGCTTGGGCACATCGGGGCGTGCATCGGCACCCGGATAGAACCGGATCTCGAGTGTGTCACCCGCGGCCACGGCGGCATCGAGCTCGACGGTCACCTCTTCGTGACCCACCGTCACCAAGTGGCCCACGCGTACGCCCTGGTTAATCGCACGCTCAAAGCTCATGAGCTCAGCACCCGATCGCCCCCGCAGATACGCATCGGTAAACCCGCGGTTGAACGACCTGCCAAGCTCGCGCTCGAGCGCCGACACGGCAGCGGCATCCCACGCGCCATCGCGCAGCATATCGAGTGCACGACGCCACACCCGCACCACGTTGAACACGTAGTCGGGATTTTTCATGCGTCCCTCGATCTTGAGCGACGCCACCCCGGCCCCAACAAGCTCGGGCAGGTGCGCAATGCCCAGATAGTCGCGCGGGCACAGCAGACGATCGCCCTCCACGGAAACGACGCTCTCTCCCGCCTCGTCCACCAGGTCGTACGCCAAGCGACACGGCTGCGTACAGTCGCCGCGCATCGCCGATCGTCCACGCCGCAGGGCCGAAAACTCGCAGGCACCCGAATATCCAATGCAAATCGCGCCGTGGCAGAATACCTCGATAGGCACGCCGGTAGCACACAGGGCGGCGATCTCGTCGACCGCCAGCTCGCGCGCGGTCGTCACACGCTCGACGCCCAGCTCGTCGGCAGCCAGGCGCACGGCGCCTTCGCTATGGACGCCCGCCTGCGTGGACAGGTGAATCTCGACCGCGGGAATCGCCGCGCGCAACGCGCAGGCCAGACCGGCATCCGCCACGATCAAGGCATCGGCACCCAACTCATGCGCGTGCGCCCCCAGCGCCACCGCGTCGGCCAACTCGTCATCGAACACAAACACGTTGAGCGTCACGTATACACGCACGCCGTGCGCATGCGCCACGACGCAGCCGCGCAAAAACTCGTCGTCGGTAAAGCCGTGTGCGCTCACGCGGGCGTTAAACCCGCCCAGGCCCGCATAGACGGCATCGGCGCCCGCCGCGATGGCAGCGAGCATCTGATCGAGCCCGCCCGCAGGCGCCAACAGCTCGGGCAGCGCCATCCCAGCAGCCCCCGGCTTCCTCCCATATTGTCCACTCGACCCCATCGCCCGAATCGCCATCGGCAAACTCCTTACCAACAAGGTATGCATTCACTCTGAAAAATGCCGTCATCCAGCATACACGAGGCCTCGCGCGCCTCGTTTGGTTTATCGTGTAATAACTTATGTCCATCCTGCCCCAGCGGCGCACCCGCCGCCCGGCACGACATACCTGGAGGTCAATATATGGGTCCTCGCCAACGACAGGGACGCAGTCGTTCCAAGACGCATGCCCTGCCCATGATCCTGCTCTCGTTCTTGGGCTTTTTGCTCATCGCGGGCGTAGCGTTTGGCATCGGCATGATCGGCAACGTCAATCGCTGGCTGTCCGATCTGCCCGACTATACCGACGCCAACGCCTATCTGGTGAGCGAACCCACCGAGATCGTCGATTGCAACGGCAACAAGATCGCGAGCTTCTACACGCAAAACCGCAAGTCCGTCACCAAAGATCAGGTCTCTCCGTACGTGTTGCAGGGCACCGTCGACGTTGAGGACGAGCGCTTCTACGAGCACGGCGGTATCGACCTGTGGGGTATCGCGCGTGCTGCCGTGGCAACCGTCTCCGGTGGCCACGAGGGTGCATCGACCATCACCCAGCAGCTGGTACGCAACACCATCCTGCAGGAGGAGCAGTTCGATTCGACCATCGAGCGTAAGGTGCGCGAGGCCTACATCGCCATCAAGATGGAGGAGATGTACTCCAAGGACGAGATCCTCATGATGTACCTCAACACCATCTATTACGGCCACGGTGCCTACGGCATCGAGGCCGCAGCCGAGACCTACCTGTCCAAAAGCGCCGCCGACCTCACCCTGAGCGAGGCCGCGCTGCTCATCGGCCTTCCCAACTCGCCTTCGCAGTACGACCCCACGGTCAATCCCGATCTGGCACTGTCTCGCCGCAACAAGGTTCTCGACAACATGCTGCGCCTGGGCCACATCACCCAGGAGGAGCACGACGCCGCGCAGGCAGAGCCCATCACCCTCAACGTAACCGAGATTTCGGGCAGCGGCGTCGACGTGTATTCGCAGCCCTACTTTGTCGCCTATGTTAAGCAGCTGCTGGAGCAGGAGTTCTCCACCGACGTGCTGTTTAAGGGCGGCCTAACCGTCAAGACCACCATCGACCCCACGATGCAGCAGACTGCCGAGGAGGCCGTGCGCGCCCAGCTCGACACGCTTTCGCTCGACGGCCTGGACATGGGCATGGTCGTCGTCGACCCCAAGACCGGCTACATCAAGTGTATGGTGGGCGGCTACGACTATAACGCCGACGAGAACCACGTGAACCACGCCACGGCCAAGCGTCCCGTGGGCTCCACGTTTAAGGCCTTTACGCTGGCCACTGCCATCCAAAACGGCATGAACCCCAACGTCACCCTCAACTGCAACTCGCCGCTCAAAGCCAAGGGCACCACGACCGAGGTGCAAAACTACGCCAACCAAAGCTACGGCACCATTACGCTCAAGCAGGCTACGGCATACTCCTCCAACACCGGCTATATCCAGGTTGCAGAGGCCATCGGCAATAACAAGATCATGTCGCTCGTCAAAAAGCTCGGCATCGATCCTTCTAAGGACAATATCGAGGACGTTCCCGTCATGACGCTCGGCACCGGCTCCATCTCGCCGCTCGAGATGGCCGCGGCCTATGCCACGTTTGCCAACGGCGGTTACTATCGCCAGCCGATCGCCATCACCGAGATTGATTCGCGCACTGGCTCGGTACTGTACCAGCACACCGATAACCCCTCGCAGGTGCTCTCCGCCGGCGAGGCCGCGGCAGTGACCGACGTCCTGACCGGAGTCATGCAGGGCAGCGGCACGGGTGCCGCCGGCGCTCTGAGCGTGAACCAGCCCTATGCCGGCAAGACGGGTACCACCGACAACACCACCAACCTGTGGTTCTGCGGCTATACCCCGCAACTGGCATGCGCCCTGTGGACCGGCTACTCCGCAGGTGAGATTCCCATCCAAAAGTACGGCACGGACCTGCTGGGCGACAGCACCAACCTGCCCGTCTTTAAGAAGTTCATGAACACCGTCCTTGCCGGCACCGACCGCGAGGAGTTCCCGACGGGCACTGCCCCAACGTATAAGAACAACAACGTCTGGAAGTTCTACGGCACCAACAACGCCAAGAAGGAAGAGTCCAAGGACGAGAACGAAGAGGACGAGAAAGAGACCACTACGACCACGACGACGACCACCACGACCACCGAGACCACGGGCGGCGAAACCGCCGGTGACACCGGCACGACCGGCGGCTCGACGGGCGGCGACGGTAGCGGTGGCGAAGGCGGCGGCGAGGGTGGCTCCCCCACTCCAACGCCTACGCCTACGCCCACGCCCGATCCCTCTACGGGTCAGTAGGCACCCAGCCATAGCCAATCAAAGGCGCCCGAGCAGTTCAAATGCTGCTCGGGCGCCTTTTTGTCACGAGGAACCTCGCATGCGCCCCAACACGATGCGACAATAAAAAAGGGCGCCGACCATCGTCGACGCCCCATAAAAGTCGCTATATGCGCTCGTACGGCGCTATCCTCACGCGCCGCCTTGCCTACTTACGAGAGTTGCTCAGCTTGTTGATGAGGGCCTCCAGGCGCTCGCCGTCCTCGGCGGTCTGGGCGATAACCAAGATGGTGTCGTTACCGGCGAGCGAACCGAGCACGTCGGGCAGCTCGGCGGCATCGACCGCAGCGGCAATGCCCGAAGCGGTACCGGGCTGAGCCTTGATCATAACCAAGTTGTCGGTGCGCAGAACGCCCGTTACCAGTTCGGAAACCATACGCTGCAGATGCAAGTCCTCGGCCAGGACATAGATACCCTCGGGGAGCTTGCGCAGCCCCATATCGGCAATGTCGCGCGAAACGGTCGCCTGCGTGCAATCAAACCCCATGGCACGAAGCTCGTCCACCAGCACGCGCTGCGTGCGAACATCCTTGTTGCGCACGATATCTCTGATGGCATCCTGGCGCCCATTGCGTTTTTTAGCCATACTAAACCTCACTCCATAGATGGCGGAGACAATCAATCAGTAATTGAATAGTTTAGCGCTATTTGAGGGTATTTGTGAATAAGAACGCATTTCGAAACAATTCCATGCAAGATTGTTTCGAAAATAGCCGTCTTAAGCAGTTTTGACGCCCGTCCGGTTAAAAAAAGCGGCCAGATGCGTATACATCACGCAACGCGTAGGTTTGGCACTGGCAATCGGTCCGAACAACAAGCCGAGTCCACGATGGTTGCCCTTGAGTGCCGCAGCCATCTGACGAGTTCGAGATGCCTCGAGCATATCACGCATGCGGGCGGAACGCTCAATTGAAGAAACCCCATGCGGGCTCAAGCACAAATTTTCGATGCAGGCGACCAGCCCGGCGAAGTAAAACATATGGCTCGCCACCTTTAGCTGCGCGTCACCGTTCGCCTCTGCCAGCGAATCAATAAGCTCGTCGAGCGCCCGGGCGTCATCGGTAAGCTTGGCAAACAATGTGGGGTCAAAAGCATCTGTAAGCCGTGGCGCCACCGCATGGAAACAGGCATCACCGCACCCGGATATGCATTGCGCCTGCGAAAGAGCGCATGTCATAAACCCAATCGAGCGAAACGCACGGTCGCGCGACAAACACGTCTCGAACAGCGTGCGGCTGTACATCACACCGGGAGTCTGGGCAATCAGGCCGCCGGAAATCATTTGAGACAGACCGGCCGCCAATGAAGCACGGTCATCGATCGCAAGAGAGGTGGCATCCAGTACACGCGAATGGCGCTCACGATGAGCATCGTAGCGGTCGAGCGATGCCGTGGGAATCACCATGTCTGCCGCAGCATCACACGCAACATCGACCATCTTGGAAAGGGACTGTGGGGCAAACCACTCGTCGGCGTTCATGGCAACAATCTGCAATCCACGCGAGGCGGCAAAACCGGCCTTGAGACATGCTCCGCGCGCCGAATCCTCGACGTCAATCAAATCGATGTGAATATCTCTGCCGGCGGCAACCTCGAGCGAATGGCGCACACCCGGTGCAACATCGCGGCATACGATGACAATCTGCAAATCATAGAGGTCTTGGTTCTGGACGCTCTCGAGCGCACGCATCGCATAGCTGGGCGAACCCTCAACAATAAGGATCACCGAAAGTCGCGGATGCGAACCACGTCGAACCAAGTTTTCCATCCTCTCGATAGCGCCAAATCAAACTGTCGTTCATGGTACACCCGAGCTATAAAAGCAACGAGCCGCCTAACATGTTGCACGCCAAGAACAGATGTTGCACACGCGCAGCTCACACATAGTATGTGTCAGGTACGGACGCGCCGAGCACTCCCCTAGTCGAGTACGACAAGCTCGTCGGGGCCGTAATCCACACCCATAAACGTAAGGCCGCAGGCAGGCGCCGTGGGACCCGCGGCGGTACGGTCGCAGGCATCAATGACCTCGCGCATCCACTCGGGATCGCGACGATGCATGCCAATCTCCACGAGCGTTCCTACAATGGTACGCACCATCGAGTGCAAAAACGCATTGCCCTCGATGGTGAAGGTCAGGATATCCTCGCCAAAAGCGACCTCGTGGCCAAACTCGGCACGCATCACGCAGCGATGCGTGGGCTTGCCCACGGCAGATGCCACCTTGCAAAAGCTCTTAAAGTCCTGCTCGCCCAAAAGCGCAGGGCAGGCGGCCGCCATCGCATCGACGTCGAGGGGATAGCGATGCCACCACACAGCGCCGCGCGAGAGCACGGGGCGCGCATCGCGATCGGCAATACGGTACGTATACGTACGGGACCGTGCGTCAAAGCGAGCAGAAAAGCCTTTACGGGCCCTGTAGACCTCGTTTATGGCGATATCTTTGGGCAACAGGGCATCCATAGCCCTCAGCCACCTACGGCGCGTCAGAGCAAGCTCAGCGTCCGTTACGGGCACGCTAATGTACTGAGCCACCGCATGCACGCCGGCATCGGTACGCCCCGCACACGTCAGATCGATCGGGCGGCGCAGCAGCGTCTCGATAGCGCGGCGCAACTCGCCCGCAACGGTCGTCTGACCCGGCTGCTCTGCAAATCCGCTATAGGACGAGCCATCATAGGCAACACGGAATACGAGCGTGGCATCGAGCTCTGGAATCGAATTGAAATCAGACGGCGCGGTCATGGACGCTCCCAACAAACAATCAACGGTATCGCGACAAAAAAAGAGGGGTACGCGAACGTACCCCTCGAATATAGCCTATGCAGACGAATTGTCTACTCAGCGGTCTCCTCAGCAGGAGCCTCCTCGACGGCCTCGACCTTCTTGGGAGCAGCGGCCTTCTTGGGGGCCGGAGCAGCCTTCTTGGCCTTAGGCGTGCAAGGCTCGGTGACGAGCTCCATGATAACGATGGGAGCGTTGTCGCCCTTGCGGTTACCGAGCTTCATGATGCGGGTGTAACCGCCGTTGCGGTCCTGCCACATGCCCTGAGCAGCCTTGTCGAAGATCTCGGCAACGAGCTGCTTATCGCCGAGCTTGGCGATGGCCAGACGACGAGAGTGCAGGTCGCCCTTCTTGGCCCAGGTGATGATCGGATCGACGACCGAACGCAGCGCCTTAGCGCGGGTCTCGGTGGTCTTGATGCGGTCGTTCTCGAAGAGGGCCTTAGCAAGGCTCTTCTTCATGGCCTTGGTGTGGCTCGCATCGGTGCCGAGCTTCAGGCCCTTCTTAACGTTGTGACGCATGGTCTAGTTTCTCCTCAAATATGCGAAGCATTAAGCCTTCAGGCTCAGGCCCATGGACTCTAGCTTGTCCTTCACTTCCTCGATCGACTTAACACCGAAGTTACGGATGTTGAGCAGATCGTTCTCCGAGAACTCAACGAGCTGACGGACCGAGTGAATGCTGGCGCGCTTAAGGCAGTTGTAGGAACGGACGGAAAGGTCCAGATCCTCGATCTGCTTGTCCAGCTCGGCGTTGTCGTTGGTGACCTCGGGAGCGAAGATCGAAGCCTCCTCCTCGACCTCGGGGGTCTCGGCAAGGTTCATAAAGGCAGCCATATGCTGGTTGATGATATTGGCAGCCTGGACCACGGCGTCGCGCGGAGCGATGGAGCCGTTGGTCTCGATCTCGAGGACAAGGCGGTCGTAGTCGGTGTGCTGACCGACACGGCAAGCCTCAACGAGCTTGGCGCAACGGGACACCGGCGAGTACAGCGAGTCGACGTGGATCACACCGATGGGATCGTTGTCGCGCTTGTTAGCCTCGCCAGAGACATAGCCGCGGCCATAGCCGATGCGCATGCTCATGGTGAGATGGCCACCCTCGGTGAGCGTAGCGATGTGCTGCTCGGGGTTGACCAGCTCAAACTCGGACGGAATAAAGAAGTCCGCACCGGTGACCTCGCAGGGGCCGTCAACCGAAATGGTGGCGGTCGCCTCGTCGGTCGTGCCGAGAGCCCTGAAGACAAGACCCTTGACATTCAGGACGATGTCGGTGACATCCTCGACCATGTTAGGGATGGTCATGAACTCGTGCTGCGCGCCATCGATCTGAATAGCCTCGACGGCGGCACCCTCGAGCGAGGACAGAAGAACGCGACGAAGGGAGTTACCCAGCGTATCGCCGTAGCCACGCTCGAGCGGCTCAACGGAGACACGAGCAGACGTCTCGTTAATCTCTTCGACCTGAACCTGAGGCCTAATGAATTCTGACATGTATTACCTCCAGCCTCAGCAGCCCGGATGGACTACTTAGAGTAGAGCTCGACGATGAGCTGCTCGTTGATATCACCGCTGATCTGCTCACGCGTCGGCAGAGCGAGCACGTTACCAGACAGCTTCTCGATATCGACCTCGAGCCAGCCAGGGACCTCGAAACGCTCGGAGGAAATCAGGGCCTCCTTGATGGGGAGGAGGTCACGGAACTTCTCGCCGACAGCGACGACGTCGCCGGCCTTGACGCGGTAGGACGGGATGTCCACGCGCTTGCCGTTCACGGTGAAGTGACCGTGACGGACGGACTGACGAGCCTCTTTGCGGGTGCGGGCGAAGCCAAGACGGAAGACGACGTTGTCGAGGCGAGACTCAAGGATGATCATGAGGTTCTCACCGGTGACGCCGTTCATCTTACGGGCCTTGTTGAAGTAGCCGTGGAACTGCTTCTCCAGAACGCCATAGATGAACTTGACCTTCTGCTTCTCGCGCAGCTGCATGCCGTACTCAGATTCCTTGCGACGGCGCTTGGGCTGACGGATAGATTCCTTCTTGCTGCTGTAACCGAGCTCAGCGGGATCGATCCCGAGCTGACGGCAGCGCTTAAGAACAGGAGTCCTGTCGATTGCCATATTGATACGATCCTTTCAGTTACACGCGGCGACGCTTCTTGGGGCGGCAGCCGTTGTGCGGGATGGGGGTCTTGTCCTGGATGCTCGAGACCTCGAGGCCAGCAGCCTGGAGGGAGCGGATGGCGGTCTCACGACCGGAGCCGGGGCCCTTGACGAAGACG
This sequence comes from uncultured Collinsella sp., assembly GCA_934630735.1. Lineage (GTDB taxonomy): Bacteria > Actinomycetota > Coriobacteriia > Coriobacteriales > Coriobacteriaceae > Collinsella. The sequence continues at coordinate 30,869 of CAKTWK010000002.1, forward strand.
GAAACCTTCTTCATACCGTGCTCCATGGCCTGCTTGGCAGCAGCCTCGGCAGCCATCTGGGCAGCGAACGGCGTGGACTTACGGGAGCCCTTGAAGCCCACCTGGCCAGCCGACTTCCAGGAAATGACGTTGCCCTGGGGATCGGTGATCGAAACGATCGTGTTGTTGAACGTAGAACGAATGTGAGCCTGGCCCACGGAAATGTTCTTACGGTCCGCGCGCTTCAGACGGGCAGCGCGAACGTTCTTCTTAGCAGTAGCCATCTATCTAGCGCTCCTTATTTCTTCTTCTTAGCACCGATCTGACGCTTCGGGCCCTTGCGGGTACGAGCGTTAGTGTGGGTGCGCTGGCCGCGGACCGGGAGGCCCTTGCGGTGACGAAGGCCGCGGTTGCAGCCGATGTCCATAAGGCGCTTGACGTTCTGGTTGCGCTCACGGCGGAGGTCGCCCTCAACCATGATCTGGTTCTTGTCGATATAATCGCGGATGGCGTTAACCTCATCCTCGGTGAGGTCCTTAACGCGCGTATCCACGTTAACGTTGCACTCGACGCAAATCTTCGTCGCAGTGGTGCGGCCGATGCCGTAAATGTAGGTCAGACCGATCTCAACGCGCTTCTCACGCGGGAGGTCGACACCATTAATACGGGCCAACGTAGTCTCCTCTCTTAACCCTGACGCTGCTTATGACGGGGGTTCTCGCAAATGACGAGGACCTTGCCATGGCGCCTAATGATTTTGCACTTATCGCACATCTTCTTGACCGAAGGACGTACCTTCATCGTTCTTCCTTTCGGTAGCGCTCAAACTACTTCCCTACTATCTACTCGCCCAGCCGCAGGCGTTTAAAACTATGGCTGGTCTTCACACGCAAACCGACCGTAGTTTGAGCTAAGCCTGCAGTCGGAAAAGAGCGTGTATGCGTGTCGCTATTTATAGCGATAGGTGATGCGACCGCGGGTCAGGTCGTACGGGGAAAGCTCCACGACAACCCTGTCACCGGGGAGAATGCGGATGTAATTCATTCGGATCTTGCCAGAAATGTTGCACAGAACCGAATGACCGTTCTCGAGCTCAACCTTAAACATGGCGTTGGGCAGCGGCTCCTTTACCGTACCCTCGAGCTCAATTGCGTCTTCCTTCTTCACAAGCAATCATCTTTCTCTAGAAAACGACAGCGATTGAGTATTCTACAATACGCGTGCACGTATCGTAATATCTTCGTAATGGCTCCACAACTAAGTGAAACTAGTTACTTTGAAATGTAAATGCCGGAGAATTTGAACGCGGCCTCTACATCTCGCCTCCTTGCAAGGAACACCAGGCGCCTTGCGCGTCGGTAGTAAGAATCACCGGGCCGTCATCGGTGATGGCGACGGTGTTCTCATAGTGCGCGGCGGGCAGGTGGTCGTTGGTCGTGACGATCCAACCGTCGGAGCCCGTGCTCACATGATTGGATCCCATCGTGACCATCGGCTCGATAGCAATGACCATACCAGCCTGGAGACGAACGCCCCTCCCCTTCTTTCCGTAATTCGGAACGTTGGGGTCCTCGTGCATCACATGGCCAATACCGTGCCCCACATAATCGCGAAGCACGCCATAGCCGTGAGACTCGGCGAGGGACTGGACGGCATAACCAACATCCCCGATATGGTTACCGGGAACAGCCTGCTCGATGGCAGCCTTAAGGCAATCGCGCGTAACCTCGCACAGGGCCTTGGCCTCGGGCGTGGGGGTACCGACGAAAAACGTCCAAGCATTATCGCCGACCCAACCGTCGACAACGGCACCCGTATCGATGGAGATGATATCGCCATCGCGCAGGATCATGTCGGGATTGGGAATACCGTGCACCACGGCATCGTTAATCGATGCGCAAATGGTACCGGGAAACCCGCCGTAGCCCTTAAAGGCCGGGGTGCCACCATGCATGCGGATAATCTGCTCCGCAAGCTGATCAAGCTCAAAGGTCGAAACACCAGGGCGAACCATGGCTCCAACGTGGCGGAGCGCCATCTTAGATAGCGCTCCTGCCTTCTTCATCTGCTCGATTTGCGTTGCAGACTTAATCTTGATCATAGACCGAGAGCCTCTTTGACATCCCCGTACACGGTCTCGCGAGCCTGGTCACCGTTGACCGACTTGAGCAGACCCTGGCCACGATAGTAGTCGACGAGCGGGCTCGTGGACTTCTCGTAGACGTCGAGACGGTTCTTGATGGTCTCGGGCTTGTCGTCGTCGCGCTGATACATCTCGCCGGCGCACTTGGGGCAGGTGGCATCGGCAGCAGTGCCGGTGTAACCGCAGGCGCGACAGGTGCGACGCGAAGACAGACGGTCGATGATGACCTCGGGGGCCACGTCGACCAGAAGGGCGCAATCGATCTCGCGACCCATGGCGGAGAGCTCGGAATCGAGCGTCACAGCCTGGGCGGTGTTGCGCGGGAAGCCGTCGAGGATGAAGCCCTGCTGGGCGTCATCGGCGGCAAGGCGCTCCTTGACAAGGTCGATCACGAGCTGGTCGGGAACGAGCTCGCCAGCGTCCATGTACTTCTTAGCCTGAATACCAAGCTCGGTGCCACCCTTGACGGCAGCACGCAGCAGGTCGCCCGTAGAAATGTGAGCGACGCCAAACTCGGCGACGAGCTCCTGTGCGACGGTGCCCTTACCGGCACCCGGAGCTCCGAGCAATACGAGGTTCATGAGCAATCCTCCTCTAGCCTATTTAAAGAATCCATCGTAATCATACATCTTGATCTGGCCTTCGAGCTTATCGACCGTGTCGAGCACGACGCCGACCATGATGAGGATGGACGTGCCGCCAAATGCCTGGATCAGATGGTTACCCGTAAAGGAGAAGATAATCGAAGGCACGATGGCGATGAGCGCCAAAAAAACAGCGCTGGGAAGCGTGATCTTGTTGAGCGCGTTCTTGATGTAGGCCGCGGTAGCCCTACCCGGACGCACGCCCGGAATAAAGCCGCCCTGTTTCTTAAGGTTGTCGGCCGTGTCATCGGGGTTGAACACCATGGAGGTGTAGAAGTACGCGAAGAACACGATGAGGACAACGTTAAGCACCCAGTTGAGCCAACCGGTCGAAAGCGCGGAGGCAACTGCCTGAATCCAGCCGATGCCGGGGAAGAACACGGCAATCTGGGCCGGGAAGTACAGCAGCGCCGAAGCGAAGATAATCGGCACGACGCCCGCGGTGTTGACCTTGATGGGCAGGTAGGTGGTCTGGCCACCCATCATGCGACGGCCCACGACGCGCTTGGCGTAGGAGACCGGGATGCGGCGCTGGCCGCGCTCAAGGAAAACGATCAGCGGGATGACCAGCAGGATGATGGCGCAGATGATCACCATGGTGATGATGCCACCGGCGTTACCCTCGGTGCTGGAGAAGATCGCCTGCGGAAGACCGGCCATGATGTTCGCGAAGATGATAAGCGACATGCCATTGCCGATACCGCGCTGGGTGATGAGCTCACCAATCCACATGATCAGCATGGCGCCCGCAGTGAGCGTACCGACGATCATGAGGTCAAAGATGATCTCGGGAGCGCCGGCGCCGTTGAAGCTAATGCCGAAGCTCTTAAAGAGGAAGAGGTAACCCACGGAGTTGAGGATAGCCAGAGCCAAGGTAAGGTAACGCGAATACTGCGTAATCTTGGTCTGACCGACCTCGCCCTCGCGGGCAAGCTCATGCAGGGAAGGCACGACGGCCTGGAGCATCTGGAGGATAATCGAGCTCGTGATGTACGGCATGATGCCCAAAGAGAACACCGAGACATAGCTCAACGCGCCACCAGAGAAAAGATTCAGGAGGGCCATAGCACCTGCGGCGACCGAGTTGCTCCCGGTCGAGAAAAGGCCCAGCATCCCCTGGAAGGGAATGCCGGGCACAGGAACGTGCGCACCAATGCGGTACACGACGAGCATAGCTATGGTAAAAAGAATCTTTTCGCGCAGTTCTTTGATGCGGAAAGCATTCTTAAGACCATTTAGCACGGCAGCTCGACCTTTCCGCCGGCGGCCTCGATCTTGGCCTGCGCAGAAGCGCTGACCTTGTCGACCTTGACCGTGAACTTCTTGGTGAGCTCACCATTGCCGAGCACCTTGACGGGCTCGAACTCGCTCTTGGTGATGCGAGCAGCCTTAAGAGCGGCACCGTCGATTACAGCGCCGTCTTCGAACTTACGCTCGAGACGCTCAACGTTGACAGCGGTGTACTCGATACGACGGGGGTTGCGGAAGCCCGGAAGCTTGGGCAGACGCATAGCCAGCGGAGTCTGGCCACCCTCGAAGCCGGCACCCTTGGTGCCGCCAGAGCGGGAACCCTGGCCCTTCTGGCCGCGGCCAGAAGTGGTGCCGTGACCCGAAGAATTGCCACGGCCGACGCGCTTGCGGTTCTTGGTGGAACCGGGCGCGGGAGTAAGATCGTGAAGCTGCATTTGCTACTCCTCTACAATCTCGACAAGGTGCTTGACCTTGAAGATCATGCCGCGGACGGACTCGTTGTCAGCAATCTCGCGAACCTCGCGGATCCTGTGGAGACCGAGGGCACGGACAGTACGGACCTGGTCCTGCTTGCAACCGTTGGTGCTGCGGACCTGCTTGATCTTGATGGTGTCAGCCATGCTTAGTTCTCCTTACCGACGAACATCTCGGAGACCGTCAGGCCACGGCGAGCCGCGACGTCCTCAGGGCTGGAGAGAGCCTTGAGGCCCTCGGCAGCAGCCTTGATGCTGTTGAGAGCGTTGTCCGTGCCCATGGACTTGGACAGGACGTTCTTGATGCCAGCAAGCTCGAAGAGGGGACGCACAGCGCCGCCGGCGATAACGCCGGTACCCTCGACAGCGGGCTTGATGATGATGCGGCCGGCACCAAAGTGACCGAGAACCTCGTGCGGGATGGTGCCCTCTTCGGTCACCGGCACGTGGAACATGTTCTTCTTGGCATCGAGAGACGCCTTGGAGATGGCCAGGGGCACCTCAGCGGACTTGCCCATGCCAACGCCGACGTTGCCCTTGCCGTCGCCAACGACGACGAGAGCGACGAGGCTCATGCGACGACCACCCTTGACGGTCTTCGACACGCGGTTGATGTAAACGACGCGCTCCTCGAACTCGGAGGCCTCGCGCTGCTGCTTCTGATTACGAGCCATGTGCTACATACCTCCTAGAACTCGAGACCGGCGGCACGAGCACCGTCGGCGAGGGCCTTTACGCGGCCATGGTAGATACGGCCACCGCGATCGAAGGCGACCTTGGTGATGCCGGCCTCGATGGCGCGCTTGCCAACGAGCTGACCGACCTTCTCCGCAGCCTCCTTGTTCGAGGTGTGGGTGCCCTTGAACTCGGCCTCGAGGGTCGAGGCGGAGACGAGCGTCAGGCTGGAGCCCTTGCTGTCGTCGATGATCTGGGCATAGATGTTGGCGTTAGTACGGGTCACGCGAAGACGCGGACGCTCGGCGGTACCCGAGATCTTGCCGCGAACACGACGCTGACGACGCTTGAGGCCTTCCAGCTTCGCCTTATGCTTGTTCATACGTAAACTCCTAAAAAGGTTGATCTTGCCAGCACCTGACGGGGTGCTGGTCTTATGCGAGTGAGTCGGTTACGACTACTTGGCGGCCTTACCCAGCTTGCGGCGGATGTGCTCGCCAACGTAGTGGATACCCTTGCCCTTGTAAGGCTCGGGAGGACGATGGCCGCGGATCTCAGCGGCGATCTGACCGACCTGCTGCTTGTTGATACCCTTGACGTTCACGTGGGTGTTGTCGGGAACCTCGAAGGTGATGCCCTCGGGAGCCTCGACGATCACGGGGTGCGAGAAGCCCAGGGAGAACTCGAGGTTCTTGCCCTTCTGCTGCACGCGGTAACCGACGCCGGCGAGCTCGAGCTTCTTCTCGAAGCCCTCGGAAACGCCAACAACCATATTGTGGATGAGGGCGCGGGTGAGGCCGTGGCGGGCACGGGTCTCACGCTCGTCGTCGGGACGGGAAACGGTGAGGACGTTGTCCTCGACGTTGATAGCGAGCTTCTCATAGACATCGAGCTCGAGCTGGCCCTTGGGGCCCTTGACGACAACGTTGTTGCCGTTGACTGCCACTTCGACTCCGGCGGGAATCTGGACAGGCTTATTACCGATACGAGACACGGTGATCTCCTTTCCTTCTACCTACCGAGCGAATTACCAGACGTAAGCGATGATCTCGCCGCCGACGTTGTGCTTGCGAGCATCGCGGTCGGTCATGACGCCATGGCTGGTGGAAATAATGGCGGTACCAAGGCCACCGCGGACGCGGGGCATGTCGGCAACGCCGGTGTACTTACGCAGGCCCGGCTTGGAAATGCGGCGGATGCCGTTGATGACCTTAGCCTTCTTGGGACCATACTTAAGCGTGATGTGCAGAGTCTTCTGGGGAACGGTGTCCTCGACATCGTAGCCCTCGATGTAGCCCTCCTCGTGCAGAACACGAGCGATCTCGACGAGCTTCTTGCTGCTCGGCATGGAGACCGTGGCCTTGTTCACAGAGTTAGCGTTACGGATGCGCGTAAGCATATCTGCGATCGGGTCTGTAAGGTTCATGCAGATTCTCCTTCGTTCTTGATGAACACGTGCTCTTGGTTCTTCGCCGCCCTTAACGGCAAAGCCTAACTAGCGCGTTTTCCCTGTTCCAAACGGATGCTTGAAACGCTGGTAGTGACTTACCAGCTGGCCTTCTTAACGCCGGGAAGCTCGCCCTTGAGTGCAAGCTCGCGGAAGCAGACACGGCACAGGCCGAACTTGCGGTACACAGAGTGCGGACGGCCGCAGCGCTGGCAGCGCGTGTACTCACGAGTAGAGAACTTCTGCTTGCGATTGCACTTGACGATCATCGATGTCTTAGCCACTTATATCCTCCTCACATAGAGTATTGTTCGCCCCAAGCGCCGCCCCCTTGTGGGAACGGCGCTTATAGGGCAGGTGAACCTATTTCTTGAACGGGAAACCGAAGGCGTCCAGAAGGGCCTTGGCCTCCTCATCGGTGTTGGCGGTGGTCACGAAAGTGATGTCCATACCACGCTGGTGATCGACGGAGTCGAAGTCGATCTCGGGGAAGATGAGCTGCTCGGTGACGCCCATGGAGAAGTTACCACGGCCGTCGAAGCTCTTGGCGGAGATGCCGCGGAAGTCGCGGATACGGGGGATCGCGACGGAGGTCAGACGATCGAAGAACTCCCACATACGGTCGCCACGCAGGGTAACCTTGCAGCCGATCGGCATACCAGCGCGCAGGCGGAAGGTAGCGATGGACTTGCGGGCACGGGTGATCATCGGCTGCTGGCCGGTGATGGCGCGCAGATCGCGCACGGCACCGTCGATGGCCTTGGAATCGGTAGCGGCCTCGCCGACACCCATGTTCACGACGATCTTCTCAAACTTGGGGATCATCATGACGTTCTCGTACTGGAACTTGTCCTGAAGCTGCTGCTTGACCTCGTTGTTGTACTTGGTCTTCAGACGCGGCACATACTTCTCTTCTGCCATTGTTCACTCCTTCTTGGGGTTTTAAGCACGGGGCGTGGCCACGATGGGTTGTCCTCGTGCCTCCTGGCTGCATCCGCGCCGCTCATGGCATTTCGCGGTTTGGACTCGACGCAGCAGGAGCCGACAAAACAATCGGTACTATACGCGCATTGGGTGTGTATTTCCAGAAAAACCTCGTCTGCCTGCACAACTCCACAACTCCCCCGCACAAATTGACCCCTAGGGGACGGAGGAAAATGACAGTTGCGGTGAAATAGGGACTGTTTGACGGCTTAACAGGCATAAACAGTCCGTATTTCACCGCAACTCATATATGGGGATGCGATTAGCGCTTGCGGGGGACGAGTTTGGTACGGCGCAGGTGAATCATCTCGGCGGCGATGGAGATGGCAATCTCCTCGGGGTCCTCGGCCTGAATGGCAACGCCGATCGGCAGGTGCAGCTCGTCAATCTGGTCCTGCGTAAAGCCCTCCTGCTCCAGGCGGGCGCGCACAAAGGCCGTCTTGCGGCGCGAACCCAGACAGCCCAGGTAGGCAGGCTTGGCGTGCATCGCCTGAATCACCACGTCGATATCGGACTTGTGGCCTGCTGTGGCCACGACCACCAAGTCGCGCGGGCCGATGGGACACAGCTCGCTCAGGTTCTTGTAATCGACCAGGCGACGATCGTAGACGCCGGGCACCCATTCGGGGGTCAGCGTGCCGGGGCGGTCGTCGCAAGCCACGACGGCAAAACCCGCCGCCGTGAGTACCCGCGCCGTCGCAGCGCCCACGTGGCCGCAGCCAAAGATATAGGTCAGGCCCTCGGGGCAGAGCGTCTCGATGTGCGCCGCGGGAATCTCGGAGGCCGCGTTGGTGTAGGTGACCTTACTCCCCTCCTCCACCAGCGAAAGCCCGGGGCAGCCTGCAATGGTGCGGCGCGATTCCTCGCCATGGTACTCGGCCGCATCGCCCTCGAGCGCGCTCGCGATAAACGGCTCAAAGTCGATGACGAAGTCGCCGATGCGTCGATATGCCAAGACGTCGGCAACCGACTGGAACAACGGCACCTGCGATATATCCAGGTGCAGATAGCACAGGCAGATGGCTCCGCCGCAGATCATGCCGGTATCGGAGTTTTCGCCGCCCATGGTGTAGCGGACCAGACGCGATTGCCCTGCGGCCAGCAGCTCGCGCGCCTCGTCCAGCGCAAAGAGCTCGATCTTGCCGCCGCCAATGGTGCCCGCTTGGCTGCCATCGGCAAAGACGGCCATCCAGGCGCCCACGCCGCGCGGCGATGACCCTGCCGTGCCGGCCACTACCACGAGCTCGCACGTCTCGCCAGCACGCAGGGCGGCAAGCGCCGCATTCACAACATCGAGCTTTTCCATTGCCGCCTTCTATCCTCTAAAGACATCGGTGAGCATAGCGAGTGCTTCGAGCACGCCGCCGCCGACCGACGTCGCCTTGTCCGAAATGTAGTTGATATAGCTGGCATCGCCGCGCGGATCGACATCGGCGCATTTAAAGCCCTCAGTCACCTGCACGCCGTTCGCCAAAAGCCCGCGCAGACAGCCATCAATCTGCGCGCACATGGGCGTATCGCCCGCGTAGCCAATCACGTCTCCGGCGCTCACGATGTCGCCGATCGCATGGTCGGACCTAAACACACCGGCAGCGGGGCTGTGGATAACGCGCTCCTTGCCATAGCCGGCGATGACACCTGGCACGCCCGTATTGGGCTGGGGCGAGCCCTGGGTGATGACGCGGCCGAGAAAATGACCGCGCATGGTCTCGACCACGGCGTCGCAATCGACTGGCGCGGTAAAGCCCGGCCCCACGGCGATGACGACAGGCGCCATATCGCGCGTGGTGCCCAAGTTGCGCTTGGCCAGAATCGCGTCGACCACGGCAGCGGGCTTTAGTTCGTCGAGCATCTTGGCCTGGGGGTCCACCACAACGGCAACATCCCCCGCTTGGGCAATCTCGAGCGCCTCAGCCGGCGTCTGTGCCAAGCGAGCGCAAATGCCTTCGACCTGGACCTCGCCCAGGCGAATGGCCTCGCAAAAACTGATTGTGCGACGGATGCACGTGGGAACCGCGATATCGGCCATAACGACCGACACGCCGGCGCGTACCAAACGGGCAGCGACGCCCGTGGCGATATCGCCGGCGCCGCGAACATAAACGAGCATTCCCGGGGCACCTCCCTGTGCTACGGTTTGAGCAGAGCAAAAGCGGTTCGACCGCTACTCTGATGATTATTTATTATCACAGTATTATACGGCGGTGAACAGATGGAAACGGTTAGCGGCAATCTTGCCTCGGCGCTCAAGATCGAGCCGGGCATTACCGCGATTATCGGCAGCGGAGGCAAGTCGACCTTGCTCAAGACGCTGGGTCTTGAGCTCATGCGCGCTGGCGGCCGCGTGCTCCTCTGCACCACCACGCATATGTTTCCCGTCGCCGGCGTGCCATGGGACGGGTCGAACCGCCGTTTGGACGCCGCGCCTTGGAAGCCGGGCGCCGCGCATGTCCCCGGTTGCACCTGCGAGGCCTGCACGGGCCTTGTGCACGGAAGCATCTGCCAGGCGGGTGTTTTGGACCCGGAGACAGGCAAGCTCTCCGCCCCCGCCGAGCCGCTCGGCGAGCTGGCACAGCGCTTTACCTACGTCTTGGCCGAGGCGGACGGCAGCAAGCGACTCCCGCTCAAGGCGCATGCCGCCTGGGAGCCGGCAATTCCCGCCGCCACGGCAAACGTTGTCTGGATCGTCGGCGCCTCGGGGCTGGGCAAGCCCGTCGCCAAGGTTGTCCACCGCCCCGAGCTCTTTTGCGAGCGTTGCGGCTGCGAGCTCACCGACATCGCCACGCCCGAGCGCGTCGCCCAGGTGCTCAATGCCGAGATGCAGGCGCTGAAACTCAGCACCGCACGCGTCATGCTCAACCAAGTCGACACGTTCAACGACCCCACGATGGCCGATCGCTTTGAGGCAGCTCTCGACCGCCTCATCGTCGCCACCAGCCTCAAATAGCTGGCGCTGCCCCAGCAGGCCTATAAGTTGCGGTGGAATAGTTCCTGAAACGGCCTATTTGGCGGCTAAACAGGAACTATTCCACCGCACCTGCGAAGGGAATCCGGCGACCTTCCTGTTAGCGGGGCACGTAGCGGCCGGGTTGGGCTCCGGTGGGCTCGCCGTCGCGCGCGGCCAGCACGCCGTTCACAAACACAGCCTTGGCGCGGCCGTGCGCCTCAAAGCCCTCGAGCGGTGTGTAGTCCACAGCCTGGTGCTGCGTCGCCGTGCGAATGGTCCAGCGCGCCTGGGGATCCCACACGCACACGTCGGCATCGGCGCCCTCGACAAGACAACCCTTGCGCGGATACATGCCAAAGACGCGCGCCGGGTTCTCGCTCATCAAGCGGCACAGATCCTCGGGACCCAGCTGTCCCTCAAAGCTCGTAGCGATCGCGACGGGGCGATGCTCCACGCCGGGTCCGCCGTTGGGAATCGCGCGGAAGTCGTCGCGCCCGCGGTCCTTTTGCCCGTGCAGGTTAAAGCTGCAGTGGTCGGTCGCAATCGTATCGATCTCGCCGGCCACAAGCGCCTCGCGCAGTGCCGCACGGTCGCCGGCGTGGCGCAGCGGCGGACTCATCACATACTTGGCACCCGCAAAGCCGTCCTCGCCCTGCTCCAAGTAGCACGTATCGTCGAGCATCAGATACTGAGGGCAGGTCTCGACATAGATATTCTTCTGCCCACGCGCCTTGGCAGCGCGAATGGCCTCGAGCCCCAGCCTGGTCGAAAGGTGCACCACGTTGACCGGTGCGTCGCCGGCCAGGTGCGCCAGATATAGCAGCCGGCTCACCGCCTCGGCCTCGCACACATCCGGACGGCTGAGCGCATGGCCCTCGGGCCCGTGGACACCCTGCTCAAACACGCGCTTCTGCAGCTCATTTACCAGCGTGCCGTTCTCGCAATGCACGCACAGTATGCCGCCAATACGCTTGAGTTCCTCCAGCACCTCGAGCGTCTCGGCATCGTCCAGGCGTAGATGATCGTAGGCAAAGTAGGTCTTAAACGACGACACGCCCGCCTCGCGAATGGCCGAAAGATCGGCGCGATTGCGCTCGTTCCACTCGGCGAGTGCCATATGAAAAGCGTAGTTAGCCGTGCAGGTTCCATCGGCACGCCGGTGCCACTCGGCAAGGGCATCGGGCATGGTCACGCCGCGATCGGCCGTCGCGTAGTCCACGATGGTCGTCGTACCGCCGCAGGCAGCCGCACGCGTACCGGTCTCAAAGCTATCGGCCGTCCAATCCATGCCGGTCCAGCACTGCATGTGCGTGTGGCCGTCGATAAAGCCGGGGAACACCCAACAGTCGGTGGCGTCCTGGACGGTATCGCCCTCGCCCGGCTCGATTGCCGCGGCAATCCGCACAATCTTGTCGCCCTCCATGGCAAGGTCGGCGCGACGAAGCCCCTGTGGCGTCACGAGCGCGCCGTTTTTGATGATGATCATTATTGCTCCTTATTGATTGATGCAGTTGGCCACGCGATCAAAATACGAGCAGGCCGCGATATGCTCCGAGACGCGGCGCTGGCCCTTGGCGGTGTCGACGTCCCACAGCTCGTAGGCACGCGCCTCGACCAGCACCACGTCGATACGGTCCTTGAGAATCGAACCGCCACCGTCCTTGCCCTCAAGACACATAAGTGCATCGAACAGTTCCGCCGGAAAGAGCACCGGGCTCGAAGGCTCACCGTTGCACGCAAGACGCACCGGATGCTTGCGGCCACGCTCATCAAATGCACGAACCATAGCCTCAAAAGAATCCGCGCTCACAAGCGGCTGGTCGCCCGGCAAAAAGAGGCAACCCTTCCAGCCGCGACTCGCCCCCCACGAAAGGCCCGCACGGACGCTTTCGCTGCGCAGTTTGCCATCGTGCAGCACGCACGGGCAATGCTTGTCCTCGCAAATCCGGGCGACCTCGGGCCAACGCGTCGAAACCACGACGTCAAAGCCCCGGGGAACCGAATCGATGGTCCGGGCAATCAGCGGCTTGCCATAGATATCGGCAAGCATCTTGTTGGAGCCAAACCGCTTGCCCTCGCCCGAGGCCATAATGACGCAACCGAGTTTCATCTCCGCAAACCTCCCCTGGCCGCCTTGGACACCATAGTTGCTATACCCACCATAGCAAGCTCGCACTCCGTCGGAACAGGCACGCGCTCGTTTTTCCAGCGAACGAACCTTGGCTCTCCATAGAACAAAGGAGGGCACCCCGCGACGCAGGGCACCCTCCTCAATGGTGCAGATATGCCTACTCAGCGTCGCCGGTAAACGTGGTACCGGTCTTGCCGGCAAGACCGTCACGCGCCTTCTCGAGCAGCGTGATGAGCGCCGTGCGGCCCGGCTTGCTCTCGGCAAACGTCGAGGCGGCCTGGACCTTGGGCAGCATGGAGCCGCGACCGAACTCGTTGGCCTCGGACAGACGCTTTACGTCAGCCGCGGTCAGCGTGTCGAGCCACTGCTCGTGGTCGGTGCCAAAACCAATGGCAACCTTCTCCACAGCCGTCAGAATAATCAGGGCATCGGCGTCGAGCTGCTCGGCGAGCTTCTCGGCCGCAAAGTCCTTATCGATGACGGCGGCAGCGCCCTTAAGGTGGTTGCCCTGGGCTTTGGTGACGGGAATACCGCCACCGCCGCAGGAGATCACCACGTGGTTGGACTCGACGAGCGACTTGATGGTGTCGAGCTCGACGATGTTCACGGGCTTGGGCGAGGCCACCACGCGACGGAAGCCCTGCTTCTCGTCGTGGATAAACTGGTAACCGCGGTCGGCTTCCAGCTCCTTGGCCTCGGCCTCGCTCATCCACGGACCGATCGGCTTGACCGGGTCGGCAAAGGCCGGGTCGTCTGCCGCAACCTCGACCTGGGTGAGCACGGTGGCGACACCCTTGTCGATGTTGCGGTCGAGCATTTCCTCGCGCAGCGCATTTTGCAGGTCATAGCCAATGTAGCCCTGGCTCATGGCACCGCAAACGGACAGCGGGCAGGGGATGTACTTCTGAGGGTTAGAGCGCGTGAGCTCCGCCATCGCGTTGGCGATCATACCCACCTGGGGACCGTTGCCGTGCACGACGACGACCTCGTTGCCCTCCTCGATCAGGTCGACGATAGCCTTGGAAGTCGTCTTGACGGCCTCCATCTGCTCGGGAAGGTTGGCGCCAAGGGCGTTTCCGCCCAGGGCGACAACAATACGCTTAGCCATTTCTCAACCCAGCTTTAGGCCTGGAACCAACGGGCGGTGTTGCGCTCGTCGAGGGCCTTGAGGGTAGCGGCGGGATCGGCAACCTTCTGCAGGAACATCATGGCTGCGATGGCGTACGGCTTGTAGCTGGCCTCCTTGTACATGCCCACACGGTGCATGTCGAAGACGTCGGCGTTGACCTCGCCGTGCTCGCAGGAGACACCGGAGATGTCGGCGGGCAGCGGATGCATAAAGATGGTGTCCTGGCCGTTGGCGGTCTTCTCCATGAGCTCGGTCGTGGAGCACCAATCCTGATGCGTAGCGTTCTGGGCAAGCAGCTCCTTCTCGAGCGCAGCGATGCCGGCGTCGTCGCCCTCGGCGTACAGGTTGGTGCGCTTCTCCATGGCAGCAAACGGAGCCCAGCTCTTGGGGATCACGATGTCGGCGCCCTCGAAGGCCTCGGCCATGGTGTTGACCTGCTTAAAGGTGGTGCCGGACTCGGCGGCGTAGCCCTTAGCGCGCTCGACGACCTCGGGCATGAGGTCGTAGCCCTCGGGGTGGGCCAGGGTGACGTCCATGCCAAAACGAGGCAGCAGGCTGATCAGCGACTGCGGGCAGGACAGCGGCTTGCCGTAAGAGGGCGAGTAGGCCCAGGTAACGGCAACCTTCTTGCCCTTGAGGTTCTCGAGGCCGCCAAACTCGTTGATGAGGTAGAGCATGTCGGCAGAGGACTGCGTGGGGTGATCGGAGTCGGACTGCAGGGAGATGAGCGTGGGACGGTGATCAAGAACACCGTCCTCGTAGGCCTGCTGCACGGACTCGGAGACCTCGGCCATGTAGGCGTCGCCCTTGCCGATGTACATGTCATCGCGGATGCCGATGACGTCGGCCATGAAGGAGATCATGGTAGCGGTCTCGCGGACGGTCTCGCCGTGAGCGATCTGGGACTTCTTCTCGTCCAGGTCCTGCAGCTCAAGGCCGAGCAGGTTGGCGGCCTTGGAGAAGGAGAAGCGCGTACGAGTGGAGTTGTCGCGGAACAGCGAGACAGCCAGGCCCGAGTCGAAGATCTTGGACGAGACGTTGTTCTCACGCAGCTCGCGCAGGGCGTCGGCGACGATGTAGAGAGCCTTGAGCTCGTCGGTGGTCTTATCCCAGGTGTGCAGGAAGTCGCTGCCGTACATACCCTTAAAATCGAGACCGTTCAGCTGCTCGACGAGCTCGGTAAACTTGGCGTCCATGTAAATATCCTTTCCAAAGATGAAACGATCGCAATGAGTAGATGTGCTCCGGCATGCGCGTGTGGCTAGAACATGCAGAGCGCTATGACGAGGACCCGCTACCGTTGAGGAAGCATGGGAGATAACGACCGCGGGCCCCAAGTCAACAGGGGGTGCCGGGGACACGAGCTGTCCCCGGCTCAACAAGATCGAGGAATGGGACTAATCGATCTTGTTGTTGGTCAGACCGGCGCGGAACACGGTGGCGTCGCCATCGGCCTGGCTCGGATCGTAGAGATTCAGGGCAGCCACATACATGGCGGCAGCGGTGACCAGGTCGTCCTTGTAGGTGACCTCGTTGGGAGCGTGAGCCTGAGACTCGGCACCCGGGCCAAAGCCGACGCAGGGGATACCATAGCGGCCCTGGATGGAAACGCAGTTCGTGGAGAAGGTCCACTTGTCGCACAGCGGACGACCGGTGCGCTTGTCCATGCTGGGCTCGCAGCCGATGCGCTCGTCACCGAACATGGCCTTGTGGGCGTCGACGAGGGCCTTGACGTGCGGAGCGGTCTCCTTGTTGATCCACGTGGGGAAGTAAGCCTCGGTCTCGTAAACCTCGCCGGTCCAGGACGGACGGTCGTACATGTACATGGAGACCTTCACGTCGTCGCCGTACTTCTTGGCGGCCGGCAGGTTGCGGATCTCGTCCAGGCAGGACTCCCAGGTCTCGCCGGCGGTCATGCGACGGTCGATGGAGATGGCGCAGGAGTCAGCGACAGCGCAGCGGCTGGGGCTGGTGTAGAAGATCTGGCTGACGGTGCAGGTGCCGCGGCCCAGGAAGCGGGCGTCCTCGAAGTGCTCGGGGTTGTACTTGGGGTCGAGCATCTTGACGAGGCCCTTGATGTCGGTCGACTCGTCGCAGCCGTTGTTGTTGAGGGCGCGGACGTCGGCGATGATGTCGGCCATCTTGTAGATGGCGTTGTCGCCGCGGTCGGGAGCGGAGCCGTGGCAGGAGGTGCCGTGAACGTCGACGCGGATCTCCATGCGGCCGCGGTGACCGCGATAGATGCCGCCGTCGGTGGGCTCGGTGGAAATAACGAACTCGGGCTTAATGCCGTCCTTGTTGTAGATGTACTGCCAGCACATGCCGTCGCAGTCCTCTTCCTGGACGGTGCCGACGACCATGATCTTGTAGCCCTCGGGGATGAGGCCCATGTCCTTCATCATCTTGGCAGCGTAGGTAGCGGAAGCCATGCCGCCCTCCTGGTCGGAGCCGCCGCGGCCGTAGATGATCTCGTCGGTCTCGTAGCCCTCATAGGGATCGGCGTCCCAGTTCTCGATGTTGCCGATGCCGACGGTGTCGATGTGGGAGTCGATGGCGATGATCTTGTCGCCCTCGCCCATAAAGCCCATAACGTTGCCCAGGCCGTCGACCTTGACCTCGTCATAGCCAAGGCTCTCCATCTCGGCCTTGATGCAAGCGACAACCTCACCCTCCTCGCAAGACTCAGAGGGGTGGGAGATCATAGCGCGCAGGAAGCGAGTCATATCAGCACGATGGGACTCAGCAGCAGCCTTGATAGCGTCGAAATCGAGTTCTTTAGTCATAACAGTCAACCTTTCTACAAGGGTTTACCTACAGGTAGATATTTCAGATAGATCACTTGTGCCAAGCAGCGTGAGGTCGAGCACCCGGCAAGCAAGTAAACGTAGGGCGGCGGAGCATATGTTTGCTCCGTCGCGAGTTCCGCACGCAAAGGAAAGCACTTAATGTGCTTTCCGTCTTGCGCAGGACTGTTCGAGCAGGGAGCAAACATATGCTCCGCCGCCCGGACAGGTCAGTCTGCTAGCAGGTGGGGTACTCGCCCTCCCAGACGATGCGACGGTACTGATCCGGATCGGTGTCGCCCTCGGTGGAGAAGCAGAGCACGGAGCTCGTCTTGTCCAGGCCGATGAGATCCTTGAGCTCGGCGTACTCGGGATCGAGCATGAGGGTCTCGACCAGGCCGGTGGTCACTGCGCCGGACTCGCCGGAGATGACGCGCGGGTCGCCCTTCTCGGGAGCGCCCAGGGTGCGCATGCCGCGAGCGGTGACCCAGTCGGGGCAGGACACGAAGGCGGTGGTGTGGTTGCGCAGGATATCCCAGCCCAAGATGTTGGGCTCGCCGCAGCACAGGCCGGCCATGATGGAGGGCATGTCGCCGTCCACGATGCGCGGGTCGCCGTCGCCGGCGGCAGCGCCCTTGTACAGGCAGGCGGCAGGCGCGCACTCGACCACAACGAAGGTGGGCGGGTTATCGGGATACAGGTTGGTGAAGTAGCCCACCACGGCGCCGGCGAGCGAGCCTACGCCAGCCTGGACAAAGACGTGCGTCGGGCGGTTGATGGCCATCTCGCGCAGCTGCTCGGCAGCCTCGGAAGCCATGGTGCCGTAGCCCTCCATGATCCAGGACGGAATCTTCTCGTAGCCCTCCCAGGCGGTGTCCTGAACGATGACGCCGCGCTCGCAGGCATCGGCCTCGGCGGCGGCCATGCGCACGCACTCGTCGTAGTTGACCTCTTCGATGGTCACCGTGGCGCCCTCGGCGGCGATGTTATCGAAGCGGGGCTTGGTGGAACCCTTGGGCATGTGCACGACGGCCTTCTGGCCCAGCTTGTTGGCAGCCCATGCCACGCCGCGGCCATGGTTGCCGTCGGTGGCGGTAAAGAAGGTAGCCTGGCCAAAGTCCTTGGCAAGCTGATCGGAGGTCAGGTAATCGAAGGTGCACTCGGCAACGTCCTTGCCGGTCTCGTCGGCAATGTAGTTGGCCATGGCAAACGAACCGCCCAGAACCTTAAAGGCATTGAGGCCAAAGCGATAGCTCTCGTCCTTAACGCACAGGTTGGACAGGCCCAGGCGTGCGGCCTGGCCGTCCAGGCGGGCAAGCGGAGTGACGGTGTACTGGGGGAACGACTGGTGGAAGGCGCGGGCCTTCTTCACGTGGTCGAGGCTCATGATTCCCAAGTGCTTGTCATCGCTCTTGGGCATCGTGTTGCCCGCCCACTGGATCTTATCGGCCATACGGTGAACTCCTTAAGTTCTCTCTTGCCGGCCCCCGCATACGCGTTTCAGCCCATTCCCATTCATGCGGCTGAACTTTTATGTGGATGCCAAACAAAAAGTTTGTTAGCACTGTTCTATCACACTTTTTGATTGGAAAACCTAACAAATTGTTTGTTGCCGTAATCGGTACCTTTTCGCCGCCGAACGGTCGCATAACGCAGCGATGTTTTCGTTATTTGCGAACAGGTGTGGTTTATGGCACAGTGAGCCCAAACTAATTTTTAGGAAGGCACCTATGACCCCCGCACAGATTGAGTTTTACAAGCGTCTTGCGCGCAGCCTGGCGCTACAGTTTGGCCCCAACTGCGAAATCGTCGTCCACGATCTGGAGACCGAGGACATGGACCACTCTATCGTGGTGATTGAAAACGGCCACATCAGCGGACGTAAACTGGGCGACGGCCCCAGCCATATTGTGCTCGAGTCCATGCACGAGGATGCCGCCGAGGTCCACGACCGCGCGCCGTACCTCACCAAGACCGCTGATGGCAAGCTGCTCAAATCGTCGACCATCTTCATTCGCGACGACGCCGGCAACCCCGTTGGCATTATGGGCATCAACTTTGACATCACGCTCATGAAGGCGTTTGAGCGTTCGCTCGACGCGCTCACCGGCACGGGCGACAAGGGATACACCGAGCCCGAGCCCATCACCAAAAACATCGGCGACCTGCTCGAGGATCTGCTGCGCGAGTGCGAGCAGTACGTGGGCAAGCCCGCCGCCCTCATGACCAAGGACGAGCGCATTCGCGCTATCGGATACCTCGACCGCCGCGGCGCCTTCCTTATCTCCAAATCGAGCGAGCGCGCCTGCGAGTTCTTTGGCATCTCCAAGTACAGCTTCTACAGCTACCTCAACGAGGCCAAGGCAGAGGCCGACGACAAATAGTCAGCGCGCCCGCATCCCTCCCCTTTTGGGCGCGAGTTCTGGAATGCGCGAATCCGAGAGTCGGCCGCAAGGCAAGTTCCATATAATCGATGAATGTGAGCATTTCGAAAGGATGGGACAAGATGGGGTCGAGCAACGCATCACGCAACGGCCGCGGAGGCACCGCTTCTGGCGCCAGGCATGCGAAACACGCGTTTGACGAGGGCGAAGAGGGCCTTTTTGCGCTGAGCCTCGACGACGTGATGAGCGACCGCCCCTGGACCGCCGAGGAGCTCATGGGCGGCGGGGTTCGCCCAACAAGTGCAAAGCACGCACCTTCCGCCACGCCCGCGCCGGCATCTGTGCCCGCGGACGACTTTGCCACCCGTCCCATCGTGCAGGCGACGCGTAAAGCCGCCCCTGCACCCCGTCCTGCTAGCGATCCGTCCGAGACGGCGGCGTTTCTCGCTGCAGCGGCACAGCGCCCCACGGCAGACAACACGATTCACTACGCTGCCCCGCAGCAGTCGGCATACACGGCTCCCGAGCCCGAGCTCGAGCCGCCTGTCATGGATCTGGATGATCTTTCCAACCGCCAGTTTGCCTTTGATTCCTGGGCGGCGGCAGATCTGGACGAGACCTCGGGCGGCATGCCAGCGCTCAACATTCCGGTAAACCCCCTGTTTACGGCTGCCGAGGAACGCGACTCCGCATACGACAACGCCGCTGCATATACCAGCCGTCCGAGCGAACAGCCTCGCGCCAGCCGCATCGAAACCGAGGATTACGGCCAAACGTCAAGCGGCTATTCTCGCGACCCGTTTGCCGCAGCGCCCGCTCCCGATTACAACCAAGCGAGCGTAAAGGCAGCCTCGGCATCGTCGTATACCCATGGCGCCGACGATAAGCGCGCTGCCGATTACCACACCGAAGAAGAACCGCCGCGCTTTTCGGGGTTTTCGCAGGCGGCAAAGGTTGTCTTTATCGCCATCATCATCGCTCTGCTCGGCGTGATCGCGTTTGAGGGATTCCAGCTATTCCGCGGCCCCACCGCGTCCGAATCGGCAACGCAGCAAAAAGAGGACGACAACCAGCACCTGGACATCAACACCCTCAAAGGCGACCCCAACGACGGAGACGAGTAGCGAGGGTTAAGGGAGGGCCGGAAGAGCCGGCGGCATGTTACGGCTCCAAAAGCCCTGACATAAAGATGGGCAGATGCAGCACGTCACCATCGCGGTGAAGATTACATTCCGCAAGTACCAGGGCGCAATCGATTCCGTAGCCCTTCGTTGCCAGTGCGTTATCGAGCGCCGCGTGGGACTTAAAGCTCTTGCCCGATTTGACCTCGATGGCAAACACTTCCCCATCGAATGTCTCTTCCACAAAATCGAGCTCACCGACCTTTTTGGACGTAAAGTAGCGCAATCTAAATCCATGGGCTTTGAGCTCTTGGGCAACGAAGCCCTCAAACGCCGCCCCCATGTTCATGCCAAAGGGGCCTTCTGCCTCCCCATCAAAAACGCCTTGGGCGACCCTTTTGGAATACGACGACATGAGCATTCCGGTGTCCAAGTAAAACAGCTTAAAGAGATTTCGCTGCTCACCCAATAAAAGGGGTGCCACGGGCGCCGTTACGTTATACACGGGAAGTGCGACACCCGCCTCCGATAACCAGAGAAAATGATCTGTCACCTGCGAAAAACGTTTGACACCTTTAATCGATGACAGTTTGAATCGCCTGTTTTTGGAGCCGGCCTCGTTGGGAATCAGATCATAGATATCACGTATAACCAAGCGTAGCTCAGGCGGAGCGTACTTTGCGATGTCATCGCGATACAGGGCGTGAAGATCGCGATGGATGTTTCGAACCTCGTCGACATTGCGCGTCGCCAAGAAGGAATTGACCGCGTCGGGCATGCCCCCCACCACCACATACTGATGGAACAGATTGAGCAAGCGGTCATACAGATAGCCGGGGAGCTCCTTTTCGTCCTTTAGACAACCCCTGAGCATGTCAAACGCTCCGGCAGCAACGCCGCTTGCCCAGCAGAACTCCTCAAAGTCGAGTGGGTACATCTGGACCTGCTCGACATACCCCACCGGCAGGGAATCGATGCCCTCGAGCTCAACGCCAAGGAGCGATCCGGTAAGGATGTATCGAAAGTCGCCGCGCTGGACCAGGTATTTGATAAACGTCACTACGTTGGGGCATCGCTGCACCTCGTCGATAACCACAACGGTCTTGTTCGCAACCATCGGCTGCGTTGCAGCAATAGACATGCGCATAAGCAGGTCATCCGCGCTTTTTGCCGCCAAAAACGAATCGCGCACGGACGCGTCGGCGATAAGGTCGAACGTCACGACATTTTCGAACGATTCGCTTGCAAAGACGTTGACCAAATATGACTTTCCTACCTGTCGGGCGCCCTTGACCAAAAGAGCCTTGTTAGGCGACGAGGCAAGCCAAGATTCAAACTGTGCTTTCGCTTTTCTCTGTAGCATAAGCGTACCCCTTATTACGTGCTGTTTTAGCATTAGGATACACTTTTCCGTGGTTGTTAGGTGCTCATTTCGACACTTTTTCTGGATTTTGAAGTGTGTATTACGACACTTTTTCGGATTTAAGCCTAACAGCAACCGGCGAAATCAAGCGCCGCCCGCACGTCATTTCGCAAGCGGCGTGCAGCCGTTGCACGCCGCCGCTCAAGCCGCACGATGTCAAAAGGCTGGCACTTGCGCATGCCTTTTGACATGCACAAGTGCCAGCTGGGTCTATCTATGCCGCTCTCAAGAAAATTTCACGCTGAGTGTTAAGGCATTCCCTAAGGCCTTCAACGTCATTCGGTTTCTTTTCGAACAGCTTAAGAACGGCATTGGAGGCCTTCTCGCCATTCGCCTTGGACAGACGATCGGTGTAGTCGCGCACAGACCTAACAATGTCCTCAAACTGCTCGCCCTTAATTTCGACCGTGAAGCCTTCCTTACCGCCACTAAGGGCAGTTATGGCGCCTTCCAACCTGTCAATCATCTCGATCGTAAGTTCGCCATCCCCCAAAGCCTTAAGGTATTCCGAGAATGCGGAGTTAAAGTCTGCCATCCGCTTCTTTCGCAACGCGTCTTCTTTGCTGTGGCGCACGCAAGTCACCCCCGCATAGACGCCTCCGCCGACCGCAGCTACGCCCGCAACCGCAAGCGCAGCTATAGCAACTTTCTTGTTCTGCTTCGCAAGCTGAACCGCCTGGTCGGCTATACGCAGCGCTTTGTTGGCCCCATTTTGAACATCTGCAGGCTTAAGATGCCGAACAATATGACCTGCGCCGTCGCGCACAACACCTCCCCATTGGACATACTTACCAGTAGCTAGGCCCACCGCTATTTCTGCGGGAACTTCAAAAGCAACCTGTTGAATCATGGCAATGTCTCCTTTTATGCTGGCCACCAGATACGGGTGAGCGGAAGAATGGAACGGGTGTCGTCATCTGTCTTGTCATAGATTTCGACATAGTGCCGCACGAAGGCATCCAGATCGAGTAGGCGCACGGGAATGTTTGCACGATCCGCCTCGTAGCGCGCCTCTTTCGTAAAGCCCCCAGTTGACACATACAGGCCACGGTCGCCCGCGCGAAGGCCACCGATAAAAGCACGGACTGCCGGAGCGCCCATGGCGCCCTTACGGTGTTTGACCTCAGCGACAATGCGGGGAGATTCCAGCCCGAGAGCATCCGGGGACGCTACCACATCGCGACCGCCATCAGGGCCCTTGGGCATAACGCGAGCGCAGTAGCCCATGGCCTTGAGCAAGCCCGCTACCAAGCGCTCCATATCCTCCCAATCGAGCTGGTTAACGCGATCCTTAATGAGCTCAATACCATTGTCATAGGTCGCTGCGAGGGTTTCTTCGTCATTTGTCGCGTTGTTATCATCGATGGCGGAATCATTTGAAGCCACCACCGACTTGTCCCTTGCAGCATTCGTGAGATCGGCCATGACCTCATTGGAGACAGCGAAGATGGTTTGGATGCCGCCGAGCGAATTTTTAGAGGACGGCGAAAGCACATCACGTGGAGCGGTTTCACCCCACTTGACGTCTCGCGTGTAGGTCACTCCGTCCATATCGCAGACGGCAACGCAGGGGCCAGTGATAACGCCAAGGTGATAAAAGCGGCTCTCCGGATCGTACATGACAACGGTCGAACCCGTCGTCATATCGTGTGCAAAACGGTAAACCTGCCCAACGCCTGCCGCGACCTTGCCCTTGCTGTCGCCGGGATGTGCCAGGCCGTATGCTGCCCTAATCTGCTCGCGATTCATAGCGGCAATATCGGCACCATTGAAATCCCAGCCAATACCTATGACGCCATGCTCGAGCCAGTCGGACGCATATACGCCGCCACGACCGGCACGAATCATCCAAGCACCCACGCGAAACCTGCCTTTCTGCCATAGCACGACCGTGTTGTGGCACTATGACTTATCTCAAATGCCCCAGGCATTGCACCGACAACTTGCCACAGTGCTGGCAAACGGCCAACGATAGCCCCACTTTTACCCGCTTTCATGTAGGTAAGTCTTCGCCACACTCATAAGGTGGGGCAGATTCGCCTCGGTTGCCTTCATTTTGTATTTGCCCCCCCCCATTTGTTCTTGTCGCCTGGAATTAAATGTTCACCAATCAACGAATTTTACATAGAGGACGCAACGCTATAATGCTGTAAACGCATTTGTATTGCATTTCGAGTGACGGGAGCACAGATGCCTGATAACTACAAGGAACTCATTAAGAGCAACCCTGACGAAACCGAGATCAGGAGCTTCCTGGTGAACGGTAATCAAGTCTCCGTGACTCTACGCATCCCCGACACCTTGCGCGACGCAGCGAAGGAGGAAGCGGCGCTGCGAGGCATGAGTTTCTCCGCCTTCGTGCGCACCTGCATGATCGAAGAGCTCGCGAAGAAAGGGGCATGAGCATGATCCGGGTCAAGACTCTCACTGTCCAGCTCATAGACGCGCAGCCGGACCGTATCCGCATCTGCCGCATCGACGGCGAGTCGCTCGTGACCGTCGTCATTCCGAGGGAGGACCTCGCCGAGGCGAAGTCGCTACCGAACATCCCGTAGCGCGGCGTCTACTACCTGCTCGACGAGGACCACGGCAACTGCTGAAAAACGCGAGCGTCGCGGCCGTGCGCAGGGAAATCTTCGGCGATTCGGGCGGCATCGCAGAACTCGCCGAGGACCTCGAGTTCCCGACGCCCAGCGCCGCGGCGGTGTTCGTGCTCGGCGGCAGCCAGAACGGCTGGACCGAATGGGTAAGCGACGACGGAGAAACACTCAACCAAGTCTATAGAAGTGAGGAAAACTAGATGAACAAGCAGCAGCTGGCCTCCAAGATATGGGAGTCCGCCAACAAGATGCGTTCCAAAATCGAAGCTAACGAGTACAAGGACTACATTCTGGGATTCATCTTCTACAAGTTCCTATCCGAGACCGAGGTTGCCCGCCTGAAGGCGCGCGACTTCGTCGAGGAGGACCTGCCCAGCCTGGTGGAAGACGACGAGGAGACGGTCGAGTTCGTCAAGGGCGAGTGCGGCTACTTCATCGCCTACGAGAACCTCTTCTCCACCTGGGTCGCCAAGGGCGGCGACTTCGAGATATCGAATGTGCGCGACGCGCTTTCCGCCTTCAGCCGCAATATCGATCCTGCACGCAAACGCGTCTTCGACGGCATCTTCGACACGCTGCAGACTGGCCTTTCCAAACTCGGCACCGACGCACGAAGCCAGTCCAAGGCTGCTCGCGACCTCATCTACCTCATCAAGGACATCCCGATGGACGGTCGCCAGGACTACGACGTGCTCGGCTTCATCTACGAGTACCTCATCAGCAACTTCGCCGCCAACGCCGGTAAGAAAGCCGGCGAGTTCTACACGCCGCACGAAGTGTCCATGCTCATGAGCGAGATAGTCTCGTGGCACCTAGCTGGACGCGAAAACATCACCATCTACGACCCCACGAGTGGATCTGGCTCGCTGCTTATCAATATTGGCAAGGCAGTGGCGCGACGCAACGGCGACCCCGACTCCATCAAGTATTATGCGCAGGAACTTAAGGAGAACACGTACAACCTCACACGCATGAATCTGGTCATGCGCGGAATACTCCCCGACAACATCGTGGCGCGCAATGGCGACACGCTCGAAGACGATTGGCCCTGGTTCGATACGGTCGAGAACAAGGATGAGACCTACAATCCACTGTTCGTCGATGCCGTGGTGTCGAATCCGCCCTACTCCCAAAACTGGGATCCGGAAGACAAGGAACTCGATCCGCGCTTCAAGTTTGGCGTTGCCCCTAAATCCAAGGCCGATTACGCTTTCCTTTTGCATGATTTGTACCACTTGCGCCCCGACGGCATCATGTGCATCGTTCTGCCCCATGGCGTGCTGTTCCGCGGCGGCGAGGAGGGCGCTATTCGCAAGAACCTGGTGGAGAATCGTCATATCCAGGCCATCATCGGACTCCCTGCCAACATCTTCTTCGGTACGGGCATCCCGACCATCGTCATGGTGCTTCGCAAGCAGCGCGAGAGCAGCGACGTGCTGGTCGTGGATGCGTCGAAGCACTTTGTGAAGGAAGGCAAGAACAACAAGCTGCGCGCGAGCGATATACGCCGCATCGTGGACGCGGTGACGACCGGGGCGACCGTTGAAAAGTTCAGCCGTCTGGTGACTATCGACGAGATACGCGCCAACGATTACAACCTCAATATTCCGCGCTATGTGGATTCGTCCGAAGCCGCTGAGAGCTGGGACGTGTACGCCACCATGTTCGGTGGGGTTCCGAAGTCCGAGGTCGACGCTCTCGACCGCTACTGGAAGGTGTGGCCGAACCTGAAGGGTCAGCTTTACGGCGATGGCGGCGGGTCGTGCTTTGCGGTCGTGGCAGACGACGTGGCGGCAACGATAAAGACCAACGCCAACGTCGTCTCATTTCTGGGCGGCTATCGGGATGCACTGTCGCATCTGCCTGCTGAGCTGCAGAAGAGGTTGGTGGACGGTGCGTCGCAGGTCGACGCCGTGGCCGAAGAAGAACATATTGCGGCGCAACTTCACGATGCCCTTTCCGATATCGCGCTTGTTGACGAATATGATGCCTATCAGGCTCTTGATGATGCATGGACGGGCATTTCCGGTGACCTCGAGGTTATTCAAGCCGAGGGCAGGGAAGCCGTGCGTAAAGTCGATCCAAATATGGTGATTAAGAAGAAGAGCGGCAAAGACGTTGAGGTGCAGGATGGCTGGACGGGCCGCATTTTGCCGTTTGCGCTTGTCCAAGAGCAGCTGCTCGCTGATGATGTCGAGGAAATTACCGCGTACGAATCCCGTTTGAATGAAATATCTCAAGAGCTTGACGAGATTCTTGAGAATCTTGATGAGGAGGAGAAAGGCTCGAGCGATGTTTTTGACGATGACGGCGTGCTTGTGGCGGCATCCCTCAAGAAAGCCGTGAAGAGCATCGGCAAGCATCCGAATGGCGGCTTTGAGATGGCGCTTGTTCGTGCTCAGACTCTGCTCGATGAGGAGAAAGACCTCAAAAAGGCAAGCAAAAAGGCGCTTGTTGCGCTCGAAGAGACGACAAAAAAGGTTATTGAGGGCTTGACTGATGTCCAGTGTGACGAATTGCTGGCTGCGAAATGGATTGAGCCGCTGCAGTCTGATTTGCTCGAACTGCCCAATGCCGTTATAGGCGACTTCATTGCGAAGATTGTGGCGTTGAATGCAAAGTACGCGACAACCTATTCGGACGTGTGCAATCAGATTAATGAGGCGGAAAACGAACTGGCAGCGATGTTGGGCCAGCTCACGGGCAATGAATACGATATGGCGGGCATTGCTGAGCTGCGGAAACTGTTGGGAGGTGAATAGCGTGACGGAAAAGACTAATGTACCCGAAATTCGTTTTGCCGGTTTTACGGACCCTTGGGAACAGCGTAAGTTGGGGGAATTGCTTCTTTTCCAAAATGGTTTTAATGGCTCAAGCGAGTCATTTGGAAGCGGGATTCCGCTTATCAGTGTCATGGATGTTCTTGATGATGAATTCATTACGCACGAGACAGTAAGGGGCAAAGCTCGCCTGAATTGCGAAGAAGCTAGCCGCTATTGTGTTGAGTACGGTGATGTACTGTTTCAGCGCAGCTCGGAAAATCAGGAGGATGCCGGAACGTCGAACGTGTATCTTGACCAGCATGTTTCATCCGCTTTCGGAGGATTCGTGATAAGAGGTAAAAAAGTCGATGAGTATAACCCTATTTTCATTAAATATCTTCTTGGTTCCTCTTTTATTCGCGAGCAAATTACTCACAGAGCTCAGGGTGCTCAACATATCAACGTGTCGCAGGATACCCTAGCCGATGTTGTTCTCTTGATGCCCTCCATGCGCGAACAGGAGGCTGTCGGATTGGTTTTCCTCCATCTCGATAACCTCATCACCCTTCATCAGCGTAAGCATGACAAGCTCGTTCAGCTGAAGAAATCGATGCTTGATAAGATGTTCCCCAAGCCGGGTGAAACTGAGCCCGAAATTCGCTTCGCCGGTTTTACGGACCCTTGGGAACAGCGTAAGTTGGGCGAGCTTTGCACTATTTCTAAGGGGTATGGCTACAGCAAAGCCGACATTAAGGATGCTGGCACTCCACTGATCTTGTATGGGCGCCTATATACCCAATATGAATCACGTATTGACGACGTGGATACTTTTGCCGTTGAGCAAGAGGGATCGCTTCTTTCAAAGGGTAACGAAGTAATCGTTCCCGCATCCGGGGAAACCGCAGAAGATATTGCTGTTGCATCATCCGTGCGCAGGTCAGGAGTCATTTTTGGCGGCGATTTGAACGTCGTGACTCCAGTAAGCAAGCTTGATCCAGACTACATCGCGCTTGCTATAACGTATAGCAAAGCCCATGACGATTTAGCAAAGCGAGCACAAGGAAAATCAGTCGTACATGTCCATGGCAACGACATCGCTGAGGTTGAGGTCTCTTACCCGTCGGAAAGCGAGCAGAAGCGCATATCTTCGGTTGTTCTCAATCTCGATTCCCTCATCACCCTTCATCAGCGTAAGCTTGAACTGCTGAGGAATACTAAGAAATCGCTGTTGGAAAGGATGTTCGTCTAATAACTATCGCGAGTTGCTTCTTGTTTCGAGCTCCAGAACCGCCGATTTCGCCATGTCGAGTCGGCGGTTTTTCGCTCCAGCGAGGAAAATATTGTCGTGCGACTTACTGTTGGGCTGTCACTGATGAAGGGTGATGAGGGAGTCAACCTTAGACAAGCAATCGCCAATCGTCTCACACTCCAACTCGCTGCGAGGACAATCGACCAGCGTATTTCCTGAGTTCATCCCCATTGATAGAATCAAAAGTCGAACCAGCGGAAACGGTCGACCAATATCCCTCAGCTTCTTTCTTAGATAGGGTCTGAAACAGAAACTCATTGCCGGCAATTCCAGCGACACCGCGGCCAAGGACCACGTCATAAGTGGTTTTTCCCATTGCGCCGACGGGAGCGCGAACGCTCATGATTAGATCTCCAGATTTGGCTGTCCTTGTGATCTCCGTTGTCCAAACGCGAGGAGAAACCCAGCCATCTTTTAAATCGGCGTTCCCCTGAACGAGAACTGCATCGTTTGGATTGTCCGTGTAGCAAGCTCCATTTGGGGATTGTCCCATTGTTACAGGCGCAATCTCACCCAGCTTACGCTGTTCCCAGACGAGAAGATGCGTGAACAGCCGCTTACGGCGCTTACGCTGATGAAGGGTGATGAGGGAGTCGAGTCGGTCGAATTGTTCACCAATGAGCTTCTGTTCAGCTACCGAAGGCATACTAATTTCGCTCTTCAACAATTTATCGAAGAAGAAATAGAGCCTGACGCCGCCCTCTTGTAACATTTCGATTTGCTGCGTAAACAACCGCGTTTTGAACCAATGCCACAGAAAGCGATCGTCGCAGGTTTTGTCAGTCTGGAAGACTTCGTATAGGGAACTAACAATTACATTTCCGCTGGTAGATTGATAGCCAATTGAACCAACATTGATTCTGGCGGGGTTGTACGCAAAGTTTTTCGGTTCGACAATCCAATAGCTTGTTTTATCAGCCTCGTGCATCGTTCCACCGTTTTCGAACTGTTCGTCCTGAGGGACGAAGCCACGATCGTTAGTCACGGAATAGCTAGGTAGTTCAAGATTCTCCGAGTTCCTGATTCCGGATGCGGTGACAAAATCAACAAACTTACGCTGTTCCCAAGTGGTTATTCAAATTGGACGACTCCATCTTGGGAACAGCGTAAGTTGGGCGAGGCCGCCACTATTGTGGGCGGCGGCACGCCGAGCACAAATAACGATGCGTACTGGGATGGCGATATAGACTGGTATTCGCCCGCCGAATTGGGCGAGCAGGTGTACGCCGACAGAAGTGTTCGAAGGATAACCCAGGCTGGTTACGATAGCTGCTCGGCAACATTGCTTCCAGCTGGTAAAACAATTCTCTTTACAAGTCGTGCGGGCATTGGCAATACAGCGATCCTTCGCAGGTCAGCATGTACAAACCAAGGCTTCCAGTCTTTAGTCGTGAACGATGATACCGATGTGTATTTCGTCTACTCCATGACCGATCGAATCAAGAAGTTCGCTGAACAGAAAGCTTCTGGATCAACCTTCCTAGAGATATCTGGAAAGGGTCTGGCGGCCGGAGAATTCGCCTTTCCTTCAAAGGATGAGCAGACTGCAATAGGGTCCATGTTCAAGCAACTTGACCATCTCATCACCCTTCATCAGCGTGAGCCGCAATTTACTGATATGGGTTATATGAGAGTAGAAAGGGCTCTCATGACAATGTCGATGTCCTTGTTTTCAAGCTCTTGAATGACGTGAAGATAAGTTTCCTGGGTAGTAGTCATGCTTGCATGGCCGAGCCTTCTCGATACGCTCGCTATGGATACGCCAGCAAACAAGAGAAGTGATGCATGTGTGTGGCGCAAGCCATGGACGGATATAACTGGTACCCCGACGTTTTTGCAGTGACGCGCTAGAACACTGTTTGCTGTTGAGTTATATACCTTGCCCTTAACGAATATTGGCTCAGACGGGGGGAGATTCCTCAATAGACCGGAGAGTTGCATGATTAGTTGCCAATCGAGCTGAACTTTCCGCACTGACGAGGCGTTTTTCGTGGGGACAAAGCCGCCGTCATTCTTGTAGTCCCAGGTTTTGTTTACGGAAAGCGTTTGATGGGCGAAATCGAAGTCCTCGGGGGTGAGGCCTAGCGCCTCGGAGAAGCGCAGGCCTGTTTTGGCGACGATAAGGATGAGCCAGTCCCAACTTGGCTCGCTTGTTGACAAGTCAAGATCGCCGAGCATGGCATGGAGTTCGAACTGGTTGAGGTATTTTATCTTCTTTGCCCGCGGTTGCTTACCCTTGATGATTGCCTTTCGCGTAGGATCGCGCGGAATGAGTCCCTCGTCGACAGCGTCTAGGATCGCTCCTTTCAGCTGATGGTGAAAATCCATGGTCGTTTGCCGCTCGTGATGCTCAGCATAGCCATTTATGAGCCGCTGGTACGAGGTTCGGTCCAAATCCTTGATCCTGAGGTTAGGAACAAGCTTGGCTAGCCAAGATTGGGTGAGCCGATATTTCCCCATCGTGACTTCGCGGATGGCCCCTTCTTTATAGACGCTAACCCATTGCGAGTAGTAATCGCAAAAGAGAGAGTCTTCGGTGATGGCAATGAGCATTATTTGCCTCCTTCATCATGTGTGGCGGCTCACGCTGATGAAGGATGATGATGCCGCTCACTCGTCGATGTCGAAGCCGCCTTTCAGGATAAATCTCTTGAGAAGCGCCGCAGCCCGGGTGTTCACCTTGAATGGCGGCAGGCTCTTGCCTTCCTTCTGCTCGAAGAAAGCTTTGGCGCGGACTTTGTCAACCGAGTCTTTCAGGTCGTCGAAGCGTCCGAATTCGTTTATGTTCGATTCAGTCAAGTCAAGTGCCACCATGGCGGTGAGAAGGTCGCCATCTATGCCGAGGGCTTCGACAACGCGCTGTACCTGAGCATTTTTGGCCTTGCAGGCATATGACGTAATGTAGTCCCTCAGCGTCATGCCCTCCTCAAGGGTTGCATCGCCGCGCTCCACGTCGTGCAGAAACAGCTCCGCGAAGCGCTGGTCATCTTGGCTCAAAGACGCAAAAGAACGGTGAAGCTCCTCGCGCGCCGCCGCGAGGCCCTCGTCATCCTGTTCTAGGCACTTTAGCCATTTCTCAAAGTTCGAGTTCATGTAATCGCTGTCAATGAGGCCTGTGTCGATTTCCGTAATGTGCCCGTCCAACTCGTAGGGTGCATCGGGAGCATCGCCCGGGGTACCGCCAGAGAAGAGCTCTTTGTAGCGCTGCACGAGGACAAGATAGGTTCGCTCGTCGATGACGGGTTGGACGAGAACGGACTCGCTGAGTTGCGAGCCCTCTTTCGGTTCTTCCCTGAACTCGTAGGTATCCTGTTCCCATGTGAAGCCCTGTACCTTCGCGGCCTCAAGGAACTCGTTAAGCTCGACGAATTCCTTCGCGAACTTGCGCCTGGCCTCCTGCGATGCGGGAAGCTTCGAGAGGTCTCCCACGCCAGCGGCCTCGAAAACCATGAGTATTTCCTGGAGGCGCGTATCCATCAACGCAATATTCTCCGGTAGCTTCTGGACGAACATATCGAGCGGGCGGTCTCCCGAATACAGCTTCACCGCCGCTTCGATATAGCCCTTCATAGTATGGGGTCGACGGTAATAGCGAATCGTGCCGAAAGGCTTGTCGGGCCCAAACAGGCGGTTCGTGCGGCTGAACGCTTGGATGATGCTCTCGTAGTCGATTACCTTGTCGAGATAGAGCGTGTTAAGCCATTTGGAGTCGAAGCCCGTGAGCATCTGATCAACCACGATGAGCAGGTCGATGCGGGAATCACGGTTGGTGTCGACGTTGACGTAGGGTTTCTTGTGGGACAGACGAGCCGAGATATCCTTCTTCATGGCGGGCCATGTGGGGATAGTGAATTCCTGGCCGTATGCCTTGTTATAGTCTTCTATGAGCTCGACCAGAGCGTCTTCCTTTACCGTGGAGCCGGCGTTGTTGTCGATGCTCGGGTCGAAAAGGGCAGTCACCCTCATCTGCGGGGCGCGCTCCTTGAAGGCTCGGTAGTAGTCGATCGCCTCTGGGATGGAGCTCGTCGCCAGGATTGCATGGAACTTGTTGCCGTGGGAGAGCACCGGAAAGCGGCGCAGGATGTCCTCGACAACCTTTCCGTGATGCGGGGTATCGGGCCAGTATTGGGCGCGAGTAAGGAAATCTTCGATTCCCTTGATATGGTTACCAGCGCCGTCGACCATCGGCCCCACGGGAACCTTTGCCGAGTCCTTATAGTAGTAGAAAACTTTGCTCTTTCGGTCGTCGGAAATGGCTTCGGCGACGGTTGCGGCTTTCGCCTGCTCTAGGGCAACCGCTTCGCGCACGTCATAGTCATCGAACGTCGTCACCATGTAGGGGTCGAAGCCCAGCACATTGCCGTCGCGGATGCCGTCGGCGATGCTGTATCGGTGCAAGCATTCGCCGAACACCATGGCCGTGGTCGATCCCTTCTTCTGATTCTCGTCGAGGATTGGCGTTCCCGTGAAACCGAAGAAGAGGGCATTGGGGAAGGCACGACGTATGTCCTGGAGCATATCGCCGAAGGTAGATCGGTGGCACTCGTCAATGATAAATACGATACGTTTGCCAGCCAGGCGGTCGAGCTCGGCTTGGGTGATCCCCGTCTCGCCGACCTTCAAGTTGCTCATCTTTTGGATAGAGGTGACGATAAGGCGATTCTTGGGGTCGTCACTAGCGAGCTTGGACCTGAGGACCTGCGTATTCTCAGTGCCCTGCACGTCGTCGGCGTCGTCAGCGAAGGAGCGGTACTCCGAGAGCGACTGCGTGCCCAACTCGATGCGGTCCATTAGGAACACGACCTTGTCGGCATCATGGGAATCAGCGACAAGTTGGGCCGATTTAAAGCTGGTCATGGTTTTACCGGAGCCGGTGGTGTGCCAGATATAGCCGCCGGGACGACCGGGCGTGCTGCTGTGCCGCGGCTCGTCCCATTTGCATCTGCGAACCTTATCCGAGATGGCCGCGGCGGCATAGTACTGGTAGCTACGCATGACTTTTAGGCAGCCATCCGAGCTGTCGGCCACGGTATAGAACCCAATGAGCTGATGTGCCATGGGAATGGAGAGCAGCGTCGAGGTGAAGCGCTTCCACTCGTCAGTACCGGGCTTGTCGCCCGCGCAGACGGGCTCGTTGTTGAAGTCTTCCCAGTGGAAGAAGAAGTTGGGGTTAAACGCACCCGTTCCGGGGTTGGCGAAGTACCGCGCCTCGTCAGGGGTCATTCCCACGAAGATCTGCACCAGGCGGAAGAGTCCCGTGAACACACCTTCGTGCGCGTATTTTTCAATCTGGCCGGTTGCCTGGCTTACGGGCACGCCGCTGCGCTTAAGCTCGATATGGATGACGGGCATGCCGTTGATGAGCAGGCATAGATCACCGCGACGATCGTTAAGGATTTTGCTTTTTGCGGGATAGATTGGCTGTTGGGCGATTTGGTACCGGCTTTGACCTGCAGCAATCTCTTGACGGTCGTAGATTTTCAGGCTGACTTCCTTGCCCAGGTGAAGGACGTCATCAGGGTTGTCGCGGGTGATGGCAATGGTTTTGCCGTTGATGAACCCGTTGAGCGCCAGCGGGGTCTTAAGCGTTTCGATCTGTTCGATGACCTGTGCCATTTCACCCTGCGTGAGTGGACAGCCATTCAGGCGGTCTATGCCGGCATTGTTGTTAAACAGGATCTTCGCCCAGTTGCAGATAAGGTCCTGTTCGGTGGGGTAGCGAAGAACACCTTCCGCATCGTCCCAACCGTGCTGCTTCAACACAGCGATAACCGCTTCTTCGAACGAAGCTTCTTTATCGAAA
Source organism: uncultured Collinsella sp. (assembly GCA_934630735.1). GTDB lineage: Bacteria > Actinomycetota > Coriobacteriia > Coriobacteriales > Coriobacteriaceae > Collinsella. Next base: position 64,857 of record CAKTWK010000002.1, read on the forward strand.
ACCATGGCAAAACCTATCTGCGTAATTGCAAAAAGCGTTTTTTACTTATTTCAAACATTATAGGTCCCTCAGCAATTTCCCCGGGATTGCCCGGGCCCTCTAAATTGACTGACAGGGCTTTTTGGAGCCGCTTCTGCCGCTCCGGACACCGATCAAAGTCAACGGAGTAGCCCACCTCAATGGATTATATAAAGCAAGCGCACGTTTACGCCTAAACCCATGCGACAAATTGAGCCCCGATGACTTGGATTTGAGGTCATTCCAGGGGCGCCGTAGGCAGTCGATCTGTATGCGTTGGTTCTATCAAATTGACATTGATAGCAGCGACCGCCCCGCACACCTCGCCCATCAGTTATAGTCGCCCCCTACCTCCCCTCCGCCTTCAGCTTTAGCAGCAGGTCGCCCAGCTCGGGGCACTTGCTGGAAAGGCGCGTCTGAGCTCGCTCGCCCATTCCCCATCGTTGGCGAACTTGCTGGGCGTGCGGGCTCACGCGGTAGTCCCCGTCCATCATCTGCTTGAGCAGCTTGGCGGTTACGCGCGCATCGGCAAGGGCGCTGTGGGCGTGGCCCGTCGACTCGTCAAACTCGATGCCAAACCACGTCGCCGCGTCACCCAAAGAAACGCGCCCGTGGCTGCCAACATCCATGATCGAGGTGTAAAACGCCTGCAGATCGGCCCAGTCCGTAGGAAATGCGGAAAGGTCGATGTGCTTTGCTTGGCACTCAGTCAAAAGCTGTCGACGGTCCGCCCCGCTCCAACAGACCACCTGGGCGGAGTAGCGACCGATCCAATCGCTGAGCCTTTTGAACACCACATAGAGCGGATCGGCCATCGCGGTGTCCACGGCCGATATCCCTGTGAGCTCGCGGACGGGGAACGCAACGCCTTCGGTAAATTCCGTCTGCACAAACTGCGAGAACTCGCCCATAACGTTGCCGTGGTAATCGAGCTTGACGGCACCGACCTCGATAATCTCATTGCGCAGCCCACGGCGCTGGCGCTGCTTTGGCACCGGCGCAAACTCAAAGTCCAGCACAATCTGGCGCGCAAAGTTCGTCGTATCGATAGCCGAGATACCCGGCGTCTTTTCAGCTGACACGGTTAGAGCCTTTCTCCGTCAACTGCCGCTTGCTACATAGGCGGCTACATTGCCGTAAGGATAGGCGCCCGTGCAGACACAAAAGCGGGGTGCAACGCCATGCGCCGGTCGCACGCCATGCAGACCGCCCCAAGAGAGTCGCCCGCTCTATTCAAATGCATGAAAAAGATTTAGGCCCGGTGACTTGAATCAGCGGTCATCCCGGGCCCATCAGAGCTCACAGAGCTCTTGGTTGCTTTGGTCTCGCTCTTCACGGCGCTTATCGAACTTTCCGAGGCACTCAAGCAGCATTCGAAGCATAACAAGTCGCTGCCATTAAGGCACTGACCTCTTGACCAAACAACGGCGCTGCCCAGCTATCACCCTTGGGCTGCCGTCGACTTTATTCTACCGACGGGTGCCAGGTTTAACAAATGGATTTTCAGTCATGAAGTCTCGACGCTCGCCCGACTCGTCCACTATTCCAGCCACCACTCCACATCCACGGAACACTCGACCTCGATGGGTTCCGGATCCAGCACCGTTTCCCCAAGGCCTCCGGATGCCCCATCGGGAGCGCCCATGGCAGCGCAGTACACCGTACCGTAATCCCCCGGCCGGCTGTTATACGAGATATGCTTGATGCCGCCCAGCTTAGTCCCCGCCGCCGCAGCAAGCGCCTGCGCATTACCGCGAGCGCGCTCAACAGCGCGGGCAATCAGGACGTCCTCCGCCGCGCGCTCATCCGCAAGTTCAAATCGAATGTTCATGTCGGCATGCGATCCGCAGGTGTTGAGCGCCGTCCAGACAGAAGTACAGTCAATCGAATCGGCAGGCGCGGCAACCGTGCCGTACGCATAGTAGTCGTAGCCCACGATGATTGCCCTTTTGCGCGTCGTCTGCGCATAGCAGGTGTACCGGCGGCACGTTAACTCGTCATCCAGACCAAAGGACGCCAGCGCGGCGGCGACCTTGGCACGATCGGCGTTGTAATCGTCCAGGCACGCCTCCTTAGTATCAAAGCGGCCGCCAAAGCCAATGCTAAAGATCACGCGGTCGGGCATGACCTTATCCTCGATCCGGGCACCAACGCTCACATAACCGGTCTTATCCGTTGCCATGGCATCCGTCCTTTCCACGAATGACTACGTTGCAGTAAACATAGCCGCCTGTGCGGACACAAAGTTGCGCGGCGGCGCCGTTGCGGATCCTGGGGCGCATGTTCCATTTGAGGCCTCTACCGGAAAGCGAATCCCATTCTGAGCGTCGAATCCGGGATGCAATTTCCGCCTGCGGCCCCGTTGGGAAAGTTCATCCCGCTCTAAGGGCTCGTTTCGGGATGCAATTTCCGCTTGAGGCCCGATCCGGAAACGGCATCCCACTCTGGGGCGGGACTGCGGATACGCTTTCCGCCGACATTCCGCCGGCATTCCGCCGATAGCCAACACGACAAAAGAAGGGGCCCTATTCCATCAATTCGAGGACAGGCTCTTGCCCTCGAGCAGAGCTGCCCCGCCCTCACATCTCGGCAAACGAGATCAGCTTGGTATCTCCCCTGTTCGCCGCAGCTTCCTGACATCCTTGCGTAAAGCCACGCTTCGAGAAGATCACGTAGCTTTTATACTGCCGTCTAAAGAGCTCGCTTCGGTGCACGAGCTTTTGCAGCACGTCTTCGCCCGCCGGTTCATTGCGCCATTTGCACTCCGCAAACAGCGCAGCGCCCTCGCCATCGTCAACAATCAAGTCGATCTCTTCCTGCGTATGCGTGCGATTATTCGTCCCCCACCAGCGCCCGACACTCGCCGGAACCACATCGAGCTGGCCCGCCCGTGCGAGTTCGTACACGTATTGCCTGCATATAAGCTCAAAGACCGTGCCCATGTAATCCGATACGTGCGGCTCAATGCGCTTATACGCCATCTCGGCCATGTCGTTTTGAATCAGCCCGATGTTCTGCGGCACAAACTTGTACCAGAACCTAAACATCTGGTCGCTCAGCAGATACACGGCTCGCTTATTGCTCGTCTCGTTTAGGGGCAGCTCGCGCTCGACAATCCCAAGCGACGCCAGCTTATCCACATAGCTCTTTACGTTGCTCGCAGGGATTCCCGTGGAGCTCGCAATCTCCGAAATCCTCGAGCGCCCCTGAGCAATTGCTTGCACGATCGCATCATATTGCTCGGGATTGCGGCACTCTTGCAACAGCAGGTTGCTCGGCTCCTCAAAGAGATAGCCCGTAGGAGTAAGAAAAAGACGTTTGATGTTGTCCTTGAGCGATACGGCAGGGTCGACTTTCTCGATATATGCAGGAATGCCGCCCGTCATGCCGTAGCAAACCGCAGCGTCTTCGCGACCCATGCTCTGCCACAGGCCGAGAGTCGTCGAAAGGTCGAACGTTATAGCTACCTATAATATAGCTAGCTATAACGTGATATGACGACCGGCGTGCACGCCTGTGCGGACACGAAATGCGCTGCGGTGCCATTGGGGATTATGGGATGCATTTTCCGCTCGAGGCCTCAACCGGAAAATGCATCCCAGTCTGAGCGTCGAATCCGGGACGCAGTTTCCGTCTGCAGCCCCGCTGGGAAAGTTCATCCCGCTCTGAGGGCTCGTTCCGGGATGCAATTTCCGTTTGAGGCCCGATCCGGAAACGGCATCCCACTCTGAGGCCGAAATCTGGGTCACAGTTTCCGCAGATACAAGACGACGATCCGCAGCCCTTATCACATGCCTTCAAACATGCGATCCAGAAACACAAAACAGCAGATAGAATGCTCTTTTTCAAAAAAGTACACATCCCGAAACTTACCAAGGCTTCATAACACGCTACCGTTCACGGTCGCCGATTACCGCCCACCGATTCGGCTTCAAAAAGTGACGTCAAAACCAAGCCATCTACCTGCATGGTTAGATTTTGGTCAGCTTTTGGTCAGCTGAGCGGCAAGTTCCAGCTGGTACGTTTTTGCTACCCAAAAGAAGGCGGTAGCTCATGACCCATTGCAATGACCAACTCATCGACCAGCTGCTCACTCAAGCCGAACAAGAGGGGCGCTGTCTGATTCCCCCGAGCACGGCGATCCGAAAAGCGCTCCTTCGGCGCACCGGCGGCACGGTTGTCTCGCCCATGCCGGGGTTGTTTGCGCGAAAAACGCGCTGGGATGAACTCAACCGAGCGCAACGCCATTGCGAGATTATCCGCGCCCTTGCGATCATCCATCCCGATTGGACGTTCTGCTCGTTTTCGGCAGCGTGTCTCTTGGGACTCGAAGTCTCGTGGCGGCACCTGAACGTCGCACACGTCTGCAGCTCGACAAAGCCGTCGGCTCGCCCGGGCGCGCATATTCAGCGGCATCAGATCGAGCCGGCCGGAGCAATCCTTCTATCAGGCACATCGGTAACGCCGCCCATCCAAATGGTCACAGATTGCCTGCTGCAAACTGGTTTTGCCGACGGCATGCCCATTGCCGATTCGGCGATCTCAAAGCTCGGCCTTGCGCGGGAACAGCTGATGGAGGCCGTTGAGCAACGAGCGACTGCCCGCAATGGTCGCGCGATTCGTACCGCCCTCGCAACGCTTCGATATGCCGACGCCCGCGCCGAGAGCGGCGGGGAATCGGTCGCCCGAGCCGTCATGATCGAGACGGGCTTTGCGCCCGACTGGCTTCAATACGAGCTGACGGACCCCTTCGATTCGGCCAAGCCCATACGAACGGACTTTGCCTGGGAGCGCCAGGCGCGGGAGCTCACGCTGGGCGAGCTCGACGGGCTGATCAAATATACCGACCAGACCATGCTGGCCGGACGCACCACCGCCGAGGCGCTCGTTGCCGAACGACAGCGCGAGGCGCACCTATCGCTCTACGGCCACCCTCTGCTGCGCTTTACCATAAACGAGGTCCGCTCAGCAGGAATGCTCGCCAAAAAGCTGCAGACGGCAGGCATCCGGCAGACCGCGCTGCCGACATGGCTCAACGACGTGGAGCTGTAGGAGCTGTTGAACGGCGCATCGCCGGATTGCACCCCCCTATCTGGGCCGCATTTTCCCAACGGCCACGCCAACGGAAAGCGTGTCCCAGCTTGGACGCTCAAAACGGGATGCACTTTCCGGATGGCGGGCCTAGCGGAAAGTGTGTCCCGGAATGAAGGCTCAGAATGGGATGCAATTTCCGCTTGAAGGCCGTTCCGGAAAGCATAACCCGTTCCGAGTGTCGATTCTGGGACACAGTTTCCGGTTGAGAACCGTTCCGGAAAGCGCATCCCACTCCGAGGCCTGATTCCGGGAGACAGCTTCCGTTTGAGGGCCGATCCGGAAAGCGCAACCCGTTCCGAGACCGAATTCCGGGACGCTGTTTCCGCTTGAGGCTTCAACCGGAAAATGCATCCCACGCTGGAGCCATATTCCGGGACGTACTTTCCGTTTGAGGCCTCTACCGGAAAACGAATCCCATTCTGAGCATTAGAATCCGGGATACAGTTTCCGTTTGAAGCCCCGTCCGGAAAGTACGTCCCATTCTGGAGCCGAAATCTGGGACGCAGCTTCCGCATGCAGAGGCGCTCCAAACAAAAAGCCCCGGCTCGCGATGGAGCCGGGGCCAAAGGCACAGCATATGCAGTTGATGTTGAGCGCGAACAGCTCGTCAGCAATGACCGTCCGCACTCTACCCTACCCGCGGTGACGGGCGCGGCTGTAGGGCGTATCCACCATGGGCAGATCCGGACGCAGCTTGCCGTCAAACGCGCGATAGGCATTCTGCACGGCGGGCGCCGTGGGGATCGTTGCGATCTCTCCAATGCCCTTGCCGCCGTATGCCACGGGCAGCAGCTCGTCCTTCTCCACGTAGATGGCGTGGATATCCGGAATCTCGGGCGCACGGAACAGCCCGAGCGTGCCGTACCTTGCCTGGGGCACGCAGTCCTTGAGCGGCCAGTCCTCGGTAAGCGCATAGCCCATACCCATGAGCACGCCGCCTTCGATCTGACCCTGGATGGAGATGGGATTGACCACCTTGCCGGAATCGTGCGCGGCATAGACCTCGCTCACGCGGCCGTCATCATCCAGAATGACCACATGCGTGGCAAAGCCGTAGCAGATGTGGCTCTTGGGGTTGGGGACGTCGGCGCCCAGCTTGTCGGTCGGCTCCAGGTACACGTAGCCAAACTCGCATCCCTCGAGCGCCTTGATGGCGGCCGCGGGATCCTGAGGATGCATACCCTGGCCGGCGACGAGCTCCTGCGTGCGCAGCTGATAGGCGCGACCGTCGTCGTACTCGATCTTGACGCCGTCACCATGGGCGCTCACCGGGGCGGTAGGCGCAGGCTTGCCGGCCTCGATGCCAACCATAGCATCGCGCAGCAGGAAGGCGGCACCGCGAACGGCCTCGCCGGTCACGACCGTCTGACGCGAGCCAGACGTGGTGCCGGAGTCGGGAGCGTTCTCGGTGGAGCACTCGCCGTTGGCGATGCAGCTCAGCGGCAGACCGCACGCCTCGGCAACGTCCTGCAAAAAGACCGTGTTGCAGCCCTGGCCGATGTCGGACGTGGCGGCATAGACCACGGCGCGGCCATCCTCGACGCGAATCTTGCAGCGGCCGGCATCGGGCAGGCCCACGCCCACGCCGGCGTTCTTCATGGCGCAGGCGATGCCGGCGTGGCCGGGATGCGCGTAGTAGACATCCTTGACCTCGAGCAGCGTCTCCTTTAGCGCCGTGGAGCAGTCGGCAATCTGGCCGTTGGGCAAAACCTCGCCCGGCTCGATGGCATTACGGTAACGAATCTCCCACGGATCCAGGCCGACCTTCTCTGCCAGCAAGTCGATCAGGCTCTCGAGTGCAAACTCGGACTGGCACACGCCAAAGCCGCGGTACGCACCGGCGGGCGGGTTGTTGGTGTAGTAGCCAAAACCGCGAATGTCGGTGTTCTGGTACTTGTAGGGGCCGACGGCATGCGTGCAGGCGCGCTCGAGCACCGGGCCGCACAGCGATGCGTAGGCGCCGGTATCAAAATTGATCTCGCAATCCAGGCCGGTAAAGTTGCCCTCGGCGTCGCAACCCAGCGTAAAGGTACCGTCCATGGCATGGCGCTTGGGATGGAACGCGAGCGACTCGGCACGCGTGAGCTTGCACTTCACGGGACGCTGGAACTTATAGGCGGCGAGCGCGGCCAGGTGCTGGATGGACACGTCCTCCTTGCCGCCAAAGCCGCCACCCACGAGCATGGTCTCGACGACCACGCGCTCGGGTTCGCTATCCCAGCCAAACATGTGGGCACACTCTTTGCGCGTATCGTAGGCACCCTGGTCGGTCGACTGCACCTTGACGCCGTTCTTGTACGGGAAGGCAACGGCGCACTCGGGCTCCAAGAAGGCATGCTCGGTAAAGGGCGTGGTAAAGCGCTGCGTCACGGTAAACGCGCTCTCTGCCAGCGCCTTGGCGGCGTCGCCGCGCGTCACGTGACGGCTCTGGCACACGTTGTCCTTGAGCTCCACCGTGTTGCCAAAGGCAAAGAAGCTGTCGTGCAGGCGCGGAGCGTCGGCAGCCCTGGCCTCGACAATGTTACGCACGGGCTCCAGCGGTTCGTAATCGATCTTTACGAGTTTCTTGGCCTTCTCGAGCGTCGCCTCGTCCTCGGCGACCACCAGCACGATGGCATCGCCCACGCAGCGGGTGATATCGCCCTGGGCGATCATGACGTCCCAGTCCTGGATAAGGTGGCCGACCTGGTTGACCGGCACGTCCTCGGCGCGCAGGATGCCCACCACACCGGGCAGGGCCTCGGCCTTGGAGGTATCGATGGAGAGCACGCGGGCGCGCGGATACTTGGAGCGCACGGCGCTGGCGTAGGTCAGACCAGGCTGATCGAGCTCGTCGATGTCGTCGGGATACTTGCCCTCGCCGAGCACCTTCTTGCGCACGTCGATGCGGAAGGCGCGCTTGCCCACGCCGTAGCCGTCGCCGCGCTCCAAGTCCTCGTCGATCTGCTTTTCTCCGCGGAGCACCGCAGCTGCCAGCGAAATGCCCTCGATGATCTTCTTGTAGCCGGTGCAGCGGCAGACGTTGCCGCGGATGGCGTACTTGATCTGCTCCTCGCTGGGCTCGGGGTCCTCGGCGATGAGCGCCGCACCTGCCATGACCATGCCGGGGATGCAAAAACCGCACTGCACGGCGCCCACGGCGCCAAAGGCGTACACAAAGGCCTCGCGCACGTCCTCGGGCAGGCCCTCGACGGTCACGATGTTGCGACCGGCGGCAAGAGCGGTGGTCAGCACGCACGCCTTGACGGCGGCACCGTCCACATGGATGGTACAGGTACCGCAGGCACCTTCGGAGCAGCCGTCCTTGGCGGAATGGATGTGCAGGTCGTCGCGCAGGTAGCGCAGCAGCGGCTTGTTTTGGGTCGTCGTGCGCTCGACGCCGTTAACGGTAAAAGTGAATTCCTGTGCCATGGTGATTCCCTCCTACACGCCGGCGGCGATGCCGGTGCGGTCGTGGATGGCGCCATGCGGGCAGACGACGGCGCACATGCCGCACGACAGGCAGTCCGCGCCGTCGATATGGGCGCAGTTGTCCTCGATGCGGATAGCGCCGGCAGGGCACTTTTTAGCGCACATGCCGCAACCGATGCAGCTCGTGTCGCAGATCTTGCGCGCAATGGCGCCCTTATCGGTGTTGTTGCAGCGCACCAGGATGTTCTGGTAGCCGGGAACGAAGGCAATCACGCGCTGCGGGCACGCCATGCCGCACAGGCCACAGCCCGTGCACTTGGAGCGGTCCACGCGGGCGATGCCATCGACCAGCGCAATGGCGCCGCGGGGGCAGGCCGTGACGCAGGCGCCACAGCCAATGCAGCCTTCGCTGCAGCGGGCGTCGCCGCCTGCGGAGGCGCAACCGCTTCCGCAGGCAACGTAGGCCACGTTATGTTGAATGGATTTGGCCATAAGAGACTCGCCTATTTCTTAAGGAGATACGGATAGTTGTCGCGCACGGCCTTGATGGTCAGGCGGACGGCCTCGGGAAGACCGGTATTGACGGCATCGACCGAGACGGTGCGGACCGTGCCGGCGACGCGGACCTTAAAGTGATCCTCGTCCACGGCCAGGAAGCCCTCGTTCTCGGAGTTCTCCATGTCCTGCTCGCTCCAGAACAGGGTGAGCTTGTCCTTGTAGGGACGACCCTCCTGGTAGGGGCAGAACACGGCGCAGTTGCCGCACTCGTTGCACATACCGTCGACGTGGACGACCTGATGCTTAGCCAGGCCCGGCACCTTAATAGCAACGTTGGCGCGGTTGGGGCACACGTCGCAGCAGACCTCGCACACCGAGCCGCAGCCCAGGCAGCGAGTCTTGGTGCAGTTGCGCTTGTCGCGGCACAGCGACCCCTTGCGCTCATAGCAGGTGTCCTCGCGGCCGGCCTGCTCGTTGCAGTCGGCGTACTTGTTAAAGTCCACGTCGGCAATGGCACGGGCGACCTCGGCGGCGTCGGCGATAGCCTCGACCACGGTGGCGGGACCGCGGCGACAGTCGCCCGCAGCCCAGACGCCCTCAACACCGGTGGAGGTGGCGGCAAGACGGCCACGACGGTCATGCTCGACGCCCGCGGCATCGTACAGGCTGGCATCGATGCCCTCGCCCACGGCGCAGATCACCGTGGTGGCGGAAAGCTCGACGGTCTCGCCCGTGGCGACGGGGCTGCGACGGCCGCTTGCATCCGGCTCGCCAAGCTCCATAACGTCGCAGGTCAGCACGGCGCCGTTGAGTGCCTTGGGCGCCAGCAGCTCGCAGAACTCAACGCCGTCGGCAAGAGCAAGATCGAGCTCTTCCTCGTCGGCGGGCATCTGCTTCTTGGTGCGGCGATACACCAGACGCACGTTCTTCACGCCTGCCAGGCGCTTGGCCACGCGGGCGGCGTCCATGGCGGTGTTGCCGGCACCAATGACCACGACGTCCTCGCCCAGCTCAAGCTTCTCGCCCTTCTTGGCGGCCTCGAGGAACTCCAGCACGTCGAGCTCGGCACCCTCGCCCAGGCCCGCAGAGCCGGGCATCCAGGCACCGGTGGCCACGACCACGTCGGTAAAGCCCTGGGCCTTGAGCTCGTCAATGGACTCCACGCGGGCGTTAAGCTGAACCTTGGCGCCAAAGGCCAGGCAGAGCTCGGCGTCGTGCGAGATATCGTCGCTGGTGATACGGAACTCGGGGATTACGTGACGGACCACACCGCCGAGCGAATCGCGGGCCTCAAAGATGGTAACGGGCACGCCGACACGCGTCAGGAAGAACGCCGTCGCCAGGCCGGCCGGACCGCCACCGATAACGGCAACGTTGCGCTCGCCGTCGTTGGCGATAGCCTGGGCGCGCAGCTTGGGCAGCACGGCGGTCATTGCCTCGCGGGCGGCCTTGAGCTTGCTGGCGCGAATCTGGGCGCCCTCGGGCTCGTAGAATGCGCGCTCGCAGGCACGGCCGCAGGGATGCGGGCAGATGATGCCGGTAATGAACGGCAGGGCGTTGCGCTCGATGATGATGTTGAGTGCGTCCTCGTAGCGGCCCTCGTCAACAGCCGCCAGGTAGGCGGGAATATCCTGCTGGATGGGGCAGCTCGTGCGGCACGGCGTGGTAAAGCAGTCGGAAAGCGGGCTTTTGCCGGCGACCTTGCGGTCGGGCAGCGGGCGCAGCGGCTTCTTGTAGAGCGGGTTGGTAAGCGAGTCGGCCTGGATCGCAGTCACGGCCTCGAGCGAGACGCCCGCGAACGGCTTACCGTCCAGGTCGGCAAACTCGCCGGCCATCTGGCTAAAGCGCTCGTAGCCACCGGGCTTGAGCACGTCGGTCGCGAGGGTAACGGGCCAAATGCCGGCGTCATACAGGGCGCGGATGTTGTAAACCGTGGCACCGCCGGAGTAGCTGATGCGCAGCTTGCCATCGAACTGCTCGGTAATGCGACGGGCGGCCTCGATGGTCAGCGAGAACAGCGAACGGCCGGACATGTACATCTCGGTGGAGGGCAGCTCGTCCCTGGTCACATCGACGGGGAACGTGTTGGTCAGCTTGACGCCAAACTCCAGGCCGCGCTCGGCACACAGGGCAATCAGGCGCTCGAACATGGGCACGGCGTCGACCCACTGCAGGTCCTCGCGGAAGTGCGTGTCATCGAAGACGATGTAGTCAAAGCCCAGCTCGTTGAGGCGCTGGCGGGCAAACTCATAGCCCAGCAGCGTGGGGTTGCACTTGATGTAGGTGTTGAGGCCCTTCTCGGTGATCAGATAGGTCGCGATGCGCTCGATCTCCGCCGGCGGGCAGCCGTGCAGGGTAGACTCGGTGATGGAGTTGGACACGCGCGCCGGGATGGACTCGACAAACGCGGCATCGACATGCTCAAACTTGTCCAGGTTAGCGAGCGCCCACGTGCGGCACTCGTTCCAGACGTCAGAGCCGCTGGCGTCCTTCATGCCCTCGATGTAGGCGTCGACCTTGGGGCTCTTAATACCCTCGAGGTCATAACCCACGGACATGTTGAAGACAAAGCCGTCCGGGCTGCCCAGACCGTACTCGCGAGCGATCAGGTGGCAGGCGAACCATGCCTTCACGTACTCGGCAAAGGCCTGCGGAACCTCGAGCTCGGTCGACCATTCGCAGTTGTAGCACTCGTCCTGAGCCACGATGCAGGGCTTGTTCACACACTTGGAGAGCTCCTCGCCGTCCATAACCTGAACAGTCTTGAGCTCAAAGAAGCGAGAGCCAGCCACATAGGATGCCACGATGTTCTGGGCAAGCTGCGTATTGGGACCGGCAGCCGGGCCAAACGGAGTCTCGATGCGCTCGTCAAAAATGGGAAGCGCGCCCTCCTGGTTGGCCGTGACCATCTTGCGAACGCCAAAGACGGCGCCCTGGGTCTTGTGCTCCTCGATGATCCAGTTCATCAGCTGCGAAAACGGGATCGGCCTCATAATGTCGCTCATAGTGAGCTCCTCTCTGTAACGCCCGGCGAGACCGCGCGGCGGGCGCAAATACGGCGTAGCGCTAGCACAGCGCCGGCGACCCCGCGGAGGTCGCCTATACGCGCGTCGGATGCAGCGAAACATCCGACGCGCGTGAATCTACTTGCTAATTAGTAGGCGCGATCGTTGAGCGTGCTCCAAAGCTTCTTGGACTCAGCCATGGTCCACGCGTTGATCTTTTCCTCATCAATGCCAACAAACTCGCGATCCTTGTACAGGACGCGGCCGTTGATGATGGTGGTGCGGCAGTTTTTGCCCATCATGCCAAAGAGCATGTGGCCGTCGATGTTCTCCTCGCTCAGCGGCGTAAAGGGCTTGTAGTCCATGACGATGACGTCGGCGGCAGCGCCGGCCTCGAGCACACCGAGCTTGCGATCGAAGTACTTGCTGGCCATCTTGGCGTTGTTCTCGAACAGCATGGTCATGGCCTCGCACCAGCCCACGTTGGGCATGGCGGCGTTGTGGCGCTGAATGATCAGGAAGACCTTGAGGCTCTCGAGCATATCGTGGGTGTAGGCGTCGGTGCCCATGCACACGGGGATGCCGCGGCGGAAGAACTCGAGCACGGGGGCGCAGCCCACGGCGTTGCCCATATTGGATTCGGGGTTGTTGACGAGCCAGGTACCGGACTCCTTGACGATATCCATCTCGGCAGGCGTCACGTGGATGCAGTGGCCGAGCATGGTGTCGGGACCCAGCAGGTTGTGCTGCAGCAGGCGCTCGACGGGGCTGATGCCACCACGGTTGAGGCGGGAGTCCCACACGTCATTCATGCCCTCGCACACATGGATGTGGAAGCCGGTCAGGCCGTTGTTGGCCTCGGCCATCTTGTCCATGGTCTCGTCCGAAAGCGTAAAGGTGGCGTGACCGCCAAACATGGCGGCGATCATGTGGTTGTCGTTATCGCGACGCTCCTTGGCGGCCCACTGGGCAAATTCGGCGTTCTCGGCAATGGCCTGGTCGCATTTTTCCTGACCGCGGCGGTCGGAGACCTCGTAGCACAGGCACGAACGCATGCCCAGCTCCTGCGCGGCATCCTTAATGGCAAAGAGGCTGCCCGGAATCTCGCAGAAGCTCGCGTGGTGATCGAAGATCGTGGTGACGCCATCGCGGATGGAGTCCAGAATCGTGGCATAGGCGCTGGCCTTGGTGCCGTCGAGCGTCAGGTTGTCGTCGATCTTCCACCACTGCTGCTCAAGATTCTCCAGGAAGTTGGTGGGGTTGCAGCCCTTAATGGCAAGGCCGCGAGCCAGACCCGAGTAGATGTGGGTGTGGCAGTTGATGAGTCCGGGCATGATGAGGTTGCCCCGGGCGTCGACGTACTCGGCATCCGGGTACTTGGCCTTGAGCTCGCACTCGGGGCCCACTTCGACGATCGTATCTCCGTCAATGGCGACCGCACCGTTGGGAATGAACGGGGCCTGCGCGTTGCGGGTAAAGACGGAACCGTTAGCGACCAGAAGCATGGATGCTCCCTTCAACATCAGAGGCGGGGTTTGACACCTCTGACATGGCGGAGTGCGAAGCGCCGGCCTACACCGGAAACGGGCCCTCTCCCGTCAACGCTTCACCAAAGGGACAAACCCTTTGAAGTGCGGCTTGACGCCGCATGACGTCGGCGGACGAGGCGATGCGCCCGCCGACGAATAGCACCGAATTGGTTACTTCTTGCTCTCGGGCAAGACCAGATCCACGGCAGCGTCCTTGGCGGCATCGATGTGCTGAGCCACGACCGGCGTCTGCGGAAGGATCAGGTTAAGGACAATGGCCATGATGGCGGTGGGGGTCACGGCATTGGAGCCGATGACGGTGGACACCCAGGTGGGCATACCCTCGCCGGCAAGGCAACCGCTGGCCATCCAGATACCCAGGCCAAAGACGACGGAGGTACCGACGATGGTGGTAGTGCGCTGCGTAAGGCCCTCGCGGGTGAACATGCGCACGCCGTTCATGGTGATGGTGCCAAAGACGCCGACGGTCGCGCCGCCGATGACGGGCTGCGGGATAGCGGAAAGGACGGCAGAGAGCTGCGGGAACAGGCCGGCGATGGCAAAGACGGCCGCGATGATCACAAAGACCCACTTGTTGACGACCTTGTTGGAGCAGATGATACCCACGTTCTGGCCAAGGGCGCTGGTGGGAAGACCGCCCAGCAGGCCGCCGACCATAGAGGTGAGGCCCTGGGACACGATAGCGCCGGAGAGCTCGCGCTCGGTGGGCATACGGTCGATGGAACCCAGGCAGGCGGCGGAAACGTCACCGATAACCTGGATGGCAACCATGGGGAACACAACAGCGAGGGTAATGCAGACCTCGGGATCAAACTCGAGCGCGTAGGGCATGAGCTTGGGAAGGGCGAAGACCTGAGCGGTGGCGACGCTGGAGAAGTCGATCATGCCAAAGGGGATCGAAACGATCATGCCAGCGATCATGCCAAAGAACACGGATCCCAGCTTGAGCGTGCCCTTGCCAAAGTTGGCGAGCGCAAAGACCACGGCGAAGGTGATAAGAGCGACGCACCAGGCCTGCGGAGTGCCCCACAGCGGCGTACCCATACCGCCGGCCATATACTTGACGGCCGTGGGATACAGCGAAACGCCGATGGAGAAGATGACCGTACCGGTCACGACGGGCGGGAACAGCCACTTGATCTTGCTGTAGGCCAGACCAAAGAGGACCGCGACGGCGCCGCCGACGATCTCGCCGCCCAGCAGCGCACCAAAGCTAAAGCCCGAGGCACCCATGGCCTGCAGGGCCGGCAAGAACGCGAACGAAACGCCCATGACGATGGGCAGGCCGCCGCCGATGCGACGGAAGGGAGCGAAGGCCTGAAGGGCCGTGTCGATTGCCGAAAGAATGAGCGCGACCTGGATGATGTCGGTACTCTGCTGGCTATTAAAGCCGTAGACGCCGGCCATGATGACAGCCGGGGTGATGATACCGGCAAACGAAGCCAGTACGTGCTGAAGGGCACACGGGATCATTTCTTTAACGGGAGGCATGCCTTCACGAGTGAACAGGGCTTCGGTGCCGTTCTTAACCGTCTCCTGGGTCATTTGACCACCAATCCTCGAAATAGTTGTTTTCGCATCTAACGCTCTATTGTGACGCAGTGCGGGGTTGAGGTTGTGCCTTCGTTGCATATCGTATTAAATATGATTCTCATTCTCAATAATAATTTTTTGTTATCAGACTATTCTTCAGCTGAGATAATGCATTTCCGCAGGTCAGAAAAGTGTCTGGTTAAAATAACATCTAACTTTTCTTTTGGTCAACCGTTTACCGCCAAATTCCTACCGTTCGTCTGTATTACGCAATGTACCTGCGGATATACGAGATGAAGAGCAGCGTGTTACCATGAGAAAAAATTGTTATGAACATCTCCGATTTCACCCAAAGGAGTTGCCCGTGAACGAGACCGTACGTCGCTTTTTGCCGATGGTCGATTTCCTGGAGCAGATACTCGGTAAGAACAGCGAGATCGTGCTGCATGATTTCTCGGATCCCGACCACGCCATCGTCGATATTCGCAACGGCATCGTGAGCGGCCGTAAGGTCGGCGGTCCCGCCACCGATCTGGCGCTCAAGATCATGCACGACCCCAAGTATCGCGACCTGCCGTTTATTACGGGCTACGAGGGGCGCGGTGCCGGCGGCAAGACGTTGGAGTCAGCGACGTACTTTATCCGCGAAGATAACGAGATCGTCGGTATGCTCTGCGTCAACACCGACCTCTCGACCGTGCGCTCCATCAACGCCATGGCGCAGCAGCTCATGGCATGCTTCGACGCGGCGCCGACGCGCACGGAGCCCGCGTCTATCGAGGTCGAAAGTCTTTCGGAGTCCACACAGGAGCTCATCGACCGCAGCATTGCCGAGTTGCTGAGCGCGCGCGGGCTGGATGTAGCGTCGCTTGGTCAGAGTGACCGCGTGGACGTCATTCGCCACCTCAACGGCAACGGGGTGTTCATGCTCAAGGGCGCCGTGGCCTGCGCCGCCACCGCGCTGGGCATCTCGGAGCCCAGCGTCTACCGCTACCTGCAAAAAGTCCGCAAGGAAGGCTAACAAACAAAAAGACTGCCCTTGGTGGCTCCACAAGCGATCCGTCGCTTGACAAAAGACCCTGCAGCTCGCACTGCAGGGTCTTTTTGCATGTCATGTTTTGTTTTCGCCAACGCCTTAGAGAGCGGCGACGACCTCGATCTCGACCAGACCGCCGGCCGGAAGGGCGGCAACCTGGAAGGCGCTGCGCGCGGGGAACGGAGCCTCGAACTTGGAGGCGTAGATCTCGTTCACGGCAGCGAAGTCGGCGATGTCGGCAAGGTAGACCGTGGTCTTGACGACATCGGCAAAGGTGGCGCCGGCAGCGGTCAGCAGGGCCTCGACATTGGCGAGGGACTGCTTAGCCTGGGCCTCGACGCCCTCGGGCATCTTGCCGGTTGCGGGGTCGATACCCAGCTGGCCGGACAGGAACACCATGTTGCCGGTCTGGATGCCGGGGGAATACGGGCCGATGGCTGCGGGTGCGTTATCGGAAGACACGACAGTCTTGCTCATGTTTTTCTCCTTACGAACAAATAGAGAGCGTGAGCGCGGCGTTCACACCGGGAGGCACAGTTCGGTCTGAACACCGCGCTTGATTGGGATAGTACTCAAGGTTTCCGCGCGATGCAAGATTATTATCACGTTGCGAGAATATTTTATCGCCCAACGGTTTCCCAGGACCGCTGAACGGTTCTTATGTGGAGCAGCCTGCCCGAGCTGCTGAAGACTTTATC
The DNA here is from genome assembly GCA_934630735.1 of uncultured Collinsella sp. Classification (GTDB taxonomy): domain Bacteria; phylum Actinomycetota; class Coriobacteriia; order Coriobacteriales; family Coriobacteriaceae; genus Collinsella. Next base: position 81,700 of record CAKTWK010000002.1, read on the forward strand.
CTGCTTGGACCACAGGGCTCGTCCGCCGCAACAGCACCACTATACTTTTGAGTATCTGAGCATTTTGAAAGGCAGGATATGACCGCAACCGCCAGTCGAACCACCAACCGCAGACCCGAGCTTTTGGCGCCCGCCGGAGGGCCCGAGCCCTTTGCCGCCGCACTCGCCGCCGGGGCAGACGCCATCTACTGCGGCATGGGCAGCTTCAACGCCCGCCGCAAGGCTACCAACTTTACCGACGAGGCCTTTGAGCAAGCCTGCCACGCCGCACATCTAGCCGGGTCGCGCGTCTACGTCACGGTCAACATCGTCATCAAGCAGTCCGAGATGGGCGATGCGTTGCAACTCATCCATCGCTGCTCCACGCTGGGCGCCGACGCCTTCATCATCCAGGACTGGGGCCTGTTCTTTGAGGTCAAGCGCACGATGCCCGGCATCGAGACGCACATCTCAACCCAAGCAAACATCCATGACGACCGCGGAACCCTTTGGTGCCGCGAGCAGGGCGCCGACCGCGTGACTCTCTCGCGCGAGCTTTCCATCGACGAGATTGCCGCCATTCACGATGCCGCGCCCGATGTGGACCTTGAGGTCTTTAGCCACGGCGCCATCTGCTTTTGCTACTCGGGCCTATGCCTGCTTTCGAGCTTTGCCATGGCGGGACGATCGGCCAACCGTGGCATGTGCGCCCAGCCCTGCCGCCTGCCCTATGAGCTGATCGACGAGAACGGCCGTGCGCTCTCCCCCGCCGGCCGCGAGCGTGCGCTATGCCCGCGTGACACCAACACCTCACAGCTTGTTCGCCGTCTGTATGACGCCGGCGCCGCGTCGCTCAAGCTCGAGGGCCGCATGAAGGCGCCCGATTACGTGTATTCCATCGTTGATGTGTATCGTCACGAAATTGACGACATGCTATCCGGAGCCACCGTTGCCAAGGACGAGGAGGCCGCCCGCCAACGCCAGCTCAAGCGCTGCTTCAACCGCGACTTTACGCACGCCTATCAGGACGGCACCTCGGGCGACGAGATGATGAGCTATGAGCGTTCCAACAACCGCGGCCAGATCGTGGGCACGGTGCTGGGCAGCCGCCCGGCCAACCGCGATGTGCGCGGCCTCAAGCCCGACGACCGCCGTCGCCGCGCCGCCATCGCCCGCATTGAGTTGTTTGAGCCCGTGGGCAAGGGCGACCTGCTGGAGCTTCGCCACGATAACGAGTTTGACCAGTTCCTAACCACCATCGCTACCGATGATGCCGCCGCCGGTGACATCATCGAATGTCGCGTGCCCCGCAGCATGCCCGAGGGCTGCCGCGTCCGCGTGATTCGCAGTCAGCGTGCCATCGACGCCGCCGGCGCCGCGCTCAAGCGCGATGTGCTGCGCCGCCGAGCTGTTGATGCGTCCGTCGTGGCGCGCTTGGGCGAGCCGTTTACCGTCACACTCACCTGCTGTGACAACCCCGCGCTCACCGCCACCGCCACGGGCTTCACTGTCGAGGCCGCCATGACCCGCGCCGTCGAGGCGGCAGACCTGGTTGAGCATGTGGGGCGCATGGGCTCCTCACCCTTTGAGGCAGCGAGCTTTGACGTTTCGCTCGACGCCGGCTGCGGTATGGGCTTCTCCGCCGTGCACAAGGTGCGCGCCGCCGCCTGTAAAGCATTGGAGGAGGCCATTCTTGCGCCGTACGAGGAGCGCGCGAAGACGCTCGAGTTGCCGGTACTCGACAAATGTACGCGCGCCATGCCCGAGCATTACCGCGACGAGCCGCAGATTTGCGCCGCCGTCACCACGCTCGAAGCCGCCGAGGCAGCTCGTGCCGAGGGTGCCGCGCGCATCTATATGACCACCGACGCACTCGAGGCCGCCGGTGTCTCCCCTGCCGATGCATTTGAGCAGGGTATCGTGCCCGTACTCGACGAGGTCTGCCGCGCCGTTGACCACGAGCGCGTCGACCCCTGGATCAATGCCGGTTCCACGGTCGCTATTGGCAACATCTCCGAGCTTGCCCTGGCCGCCCAGGTTGGCGCCACGGCGGAAGTCCGCTCTTGCCTGCCGGTTCATAACACGCCCTGCATGGAAGCGCTTGCCGAGCGCGGAGCCGGTGCGTTTTGGCTCTCGCCCGAGATCACGCTCGACGAGATTGTCTCGCTCGGCGCCGCCGCGCCCGCGGCTCTGGGCATCACTGTCTTTGGCCGCCCGCGCGTCATGACAAGCGAGCATTGCATTCTGCAGGTTGCCAACGGCTGCATCCACGATTGCGCCAACTGCCGCCTGCGTGCCCGCGAGCTCTCGCTCAAGAATATCGACGGAAAGGTCATGCCCGTCCGCACCGACATCCACGGCCGCTCTCGCCTGTACGATGCCTACCCCATCGACCTCACGCCGCAGGTTCCTCAGCTGCTCGATGCCGGCGTGCGTCGTCTCATGGTAAACGGAACGCTGCTCGAGACGGATGAGGTGGGCCGTGCCGTCGCCCGCGTCCGTCGTGCCGTCGAAGCAGCACAGACCGGCCGCAAACCCGCCGCCCGCCTACGCGGGGCGACCTCGGGCTGCATGTTTGTGGGAATCAGCTAACCGAAAGGCTTACACGTGAACGAAGAACCTCAAGTCCTCTACTGCGACGCCTGGCTCATGGCCATCGACAAGCCTGCCGGCATGATCGTCCACGGCGATGGCACCGGCGAGCGCACGCTCACCGACTACGCCAGCGACCTGCTGCTGGCGATGGGCGACGGCTTTGCCGCGACCGACATGCAGCCGCTCAACCGCCTGGACCGCGACACCACCGGCGTGGTGTTGTTCTCGCTCGACAAGCAGACGCAGCCCGCCTTCGACCAGATGATCATCGACCACGCTTTCGAAAAGCACTACCTGGCGCTCGCAGAGGGCAAGATCGACTGGAACGAAAAGCTCATCGACAAGCCCATCGCGCGCGACCGCCACGATAGCCGCAAGATGCGTGTCGGCGCCAGCGGAAAGCCCTCTCAGACGCGCGTCAAGGTGCTCAAGCGCCTTAAGAGCCGCCGCGGCCTGCCCACGCGTTCGTATATCGATGTCGAGCTGCTCACCGGCCGCAAGCACCAGATCCGCGTGCATCTGGCCAGCGAGCGTCATCCCCTGGTAGGCGACGACCTGTACGGAACGCCGCGCCCCTGCGGCCTGATGCTCCACGCCCACAGCGTGTCCTTCACGCATCCCGTAACCGGAGAGCACATCCACATCGAAGCCCCCTGCCCCTGGGAGCCCTAAAACCTCCCAAAAAGGGACAGGTTTATTTTGGCAGGTTTTATCTGGGAAAACGTCAAAGCCACCACAAAGGTTCCTGCCCCTTTGTGGTAGTTTTGGCCTTAGCCCGTCCCCTGCTGTTAGACCGTGATGACGTTGTCCATTGCCCGGTACTTGGCGGGCACCTCGCCCGCTGTGATGATCGTTGCGTCGCGGAAGTCCGCGAACTTGACGGGCGCCACCATGCCAAATTTACTGGCATCCGAGATTACGAAGCGCTTGGCCGTGTGTCGCATCGAGATGCGCTTAACCTGCGCCTCCTCGATATCGGGTGCCGTGAAGCCCTGCTCGGCGGCAATGCCGTTAGAACCCCAAAAGCCGCAGTTGAAGTTGTAGCGGTCCAGGGTCGCCAGGGCATCGGGGCCAACGAGCGCCTCGGTCTCGGGCTTGAGCTCGCCGCCCAACACCACGGTGCGCATGCCGCGCAAAGCGAGGTGCTGAGCGTGAAGCACGGAATCAGTCACATAGGTGACACCTTCAAGGTATGGAAGATGTTCGATGAGCTTGAGGGTCGTGGAGCCCGAATCGATATACACGAAACTATCGGGCTCTACGAGGGCCGCGGCACGGGCGCAGATACGCTCCTTATCGTCGTTATGGAGATCGCTGCGCTCACTGAGCGTTAGGTCGCGCGTCACGTGCGCGCGCTCAAGGCTTGTCGCGCCACCGTGCACCTTGGCGATACGGTGCGCGCGGTCGAGCGTCTGCAGATCGCGCCGAATGGTAGACGCTGTTACGCCCAGGGCATCGGCAAGCTCCGGCACGGTAACCGAGCCGGTCTGCTGCACCATCGAGACGATCGCATTGAGCCTATCTTCCGCGAGCATCGCTTACTCCTCCTCGGGGTAGACGACTCCCCAATCGGCACGGAGCTTGGTCATCAGCTCCATAACATCAGAAGCATAATCCAGAAGCTCACGCTTGGAATCATCGCCGGCGACGGCCTTCTCGAGGTCAGCCATCTCGTAGCATAGGGCGTAAGCCTCGGTGCCCGCGGCGACCTCCTCGCGATGACCGTCCGCAGTCCACACAAGCGTCGCATGATCGGCACGCGGATATTCGTTGACCTCGATATAGCACTTGTCGAAGCTGATGACCGAGCGCTTGGGCTGCTTGGAGTGGAGCGTAAGGCTCACAACGCCCAGCTGCTGCTCGGCGTTACGGCAGACAATGCCGCCCGCAACATCGACACCGGTCTCGCAGGTGTTGCCGAGCGAAACAACTTCGGTTGGCTGGCTGGCCATAAACAGGCGCATGACGGAGAGCGCATACACGCCAATGTCGAGCATGGCGCCGCCGGCGAGGTTGCGGTTGTAGAAGCGATTGGTCAAGTCGCCGTACTCCTTATAGCTGCCAAAGTTGAGCTGGGCGAGGTTCATACGGCCAAAGTCGCCGGCATCCATGCGACGGCGCAGCTCCTGATATAGCGGCATGTGGAGCACCGTGGTGGCGTCCATAAGGACCACGTTGTGCTCATCGGCGATGGCACGGGCCTCGTCGAGCTCGGCAGAGTTGAGGGTAATGGCCTTCTCGCAGAGCACGTGCTTGCCGGCGGCCAGCGCGGCACGCAGATAGGTGATATGCGTGTTGTGCGGAGTGGTGATATAGACGGCGTCGATGTCCGGATCGGCATAGAGGTCCTCGACCGTTTCATAGACCTTCTCGATGCCATACTGCTCAGCAAAAGCTTGAGCCTTGGACAGCGTGCGGTTGGCGACACCCGTAAGCTTGCGGCCGGCAAGAGCGAGAGATTGGGCCATCTGGTTGGCAATAACGCCGCAACCGATCACAGCCCAACGGAGCTCGGGAGCCGTAAAAATGTCGTCGGGGAACGGCTGATCCTTGACCGAAGCAAACGCCGCCTTAGCGGCTGCTTCGGCGTCGAGTGGAGCCTGTTTGGAATCTGCCATATGTGCCTCCTGCGTCGTGAAAAGTCTTTCATTTCTGACAGCTCTATATTCGCACAAATATGCGTGTGTGTGCGTACTTCTGCGTATATTATCGCTAAATGGTCAAAATTCAGCTACAGACGACGCGTATGCACGCATAGTCACGCAATCATACGCACGCATATACGCACAAATGCGCACTCGTCATTGCTCAGAGACAGGAATTCAGGTTAGAACCCGAAAGACAGGATGATCCGCTTCGCTTCATCGCTCATGGCGCGCTGCAGCTCTAAGGACCGTCCCAAACTGCCGGCACATGGGGAACGTCCCCCAGCTGCCGACAGCACTCATTTAAGTCTGTCCCCAATGAGCGCAATCACTCATGTAAGGCTGTCCCCAATGAGTAGGGATAGAAAAAGGCCCGGGTGCCGTGGGGCATCCGGGCCTTTGCTAGCAACTTGATGTTGCGGGCAGCTTAGAACTTGTGGCCGCACTTCTTGCAGACGCGCAGCTTGTTCTTGCCGTCCTTCTCGTGACCGACGCGGGTAACCTTACCGCACTCGGGGCAAACGAGATTGACGTTGGAGGCATCGATGGGAGCCTCCTGCGAAACGATGCCGCCCTGCTGGTTGGCAGCGTTGGGCTTGACGGCCTTCTTGACGACCGAAACGCCCTCGACAACGACCTTGTTCTCGGCGGGGAGAGCACGCAGGATAACGCCCTGCTTGCCGCGATCCTTACCAGAGAGAACCTGGACCTTATCGCCCTTCTTGATATACATATATCTCCCCTAACTACAGGGTCTCGGGAGCGAGCGAGACGATCTTCATGTACTTCTTGTCACGAAGCTCGCGAGCGACGGGCCCGAAGATACGGGTGCCGACGGGCGAACCATCGTTGTTGATGACAACGCAGGCGTTCTCATCAAAGCGAATGTAGGAGCCATCCTTGCGGCGGATCTCCTTAACGGTGCGAACGACGACGCAACGGACAACGTCCTTCTTCTTGACGTTGGCGCCAGGGGTAGCCTCCTGGACAGCACCGATGAACACATCGCCGATGCCTGCATAACGACGCTTGGAACCGCCAAGCACCTTGATGCAGCGAATCTTGCGAGCGCCGGAGTTGTCGGCGACGTTCAGCATGGTTTGCATCTGAATCATGGTAGATGTTCCTCCGAACTAAGAACCGAAGAGAGGTGCGCAGCCTTTATGCGGCCTGTGGTATGCAAACCAGGCATACGCACATCTTCGGAAACGTACAAGTCGTAAGAGCGACTGCTTATTTAGCGCGCTCGACGACCTCGATGAGGCGCCAACGCTTCATCTTGGACATAGGACGGGTCTCCATAACGCGGACGGTATCGCCCACGCCAGCCGTGCACTCCTCGTCGTGAGCGTGCAGCTTCTTGGAGCTGGTCATCATCTTGCCGTACTTGGCGTGACGCTTGCGCTCGGTGACGGTGACAACGATGGTCTTGGCACCGGAGACGGAGGTAACGACACCCGTACGGACCTTACGCGTGTTACGCGAATCAGTCATGTTCTCTCCTTAGGTCCTACTCGGCGACAGCGGACTTCTCCGCTGCGATCTCGCGGGCGCGCTGCTCCGTGAGGACGCGAGCGATGTCCTTCTTCACGGTGTTGACGCGAGCGGTGTTGTCCAGCTGGCTGGTGGCCATCTGGAAACGAAGGTTAAAGAGCTCGGCGCGCATTTCCTTCAGCTTCTCAACGAGCTGAGCGTCCGAGAGCTCACGAATCTCTGCGGGCTTCATTAGTTCTCCTCCTTGGCGGCGGCGGCGTCCTCAGCAGCCCACTTGGCCTCGAGAGCGGCCTCCTCAGCCATTTCCTTCTCGATGCGCTGCTCAGCGTTCTTGGCAACCACAATCTTGGTCTTGATGGGGAGCTTGTGCTGAGCAAGACGCAGAGCCTCGCGAGCGACCTCCTCGGGCACGCCCTTGACCTCGAACATGATGCGGCCGGGCTTGACGACGGCCACCCACTCCTCGGGGTTACCCTTACCAGAACCCATGCGAGTCTCGGCAGGCTTCTTGGTGATGGGCTTATCGGGGAAGATCGTGATGTAGACACGACCGCCACGCTTCATGTAGCGGGTCATGGCAATACGAGCGGCCTCGATCTGACGGTTGGTGATCCAATGGGCCTCGAGAGCCTGGATACCAAACTCGCCGAAATGCAGCTCGGTATTACCCTTGGCCTGGCCCTTCATGGAGCCACGCTGCACCTTGCGGTGAAGAATACGCTTAGGGGCAAGCACTACTGACCCCTCCTCTCGGAGTTACGACGACGAGGACGGGAAGAGCCCTCGAGTGCAGGGTTGGGAACAGGCTGGCCCGGGAGCTTCTCGCCCAGGTAGATCCAGACCTTCACGCCGCAAGCGCCCATGGTGGTGCTGGCGACAGCCGTGCCGTAGTCGATCTTGGCACGGAGGGTGTGCAGAGGCACGCGACCCTCGCGGTACCACTCACGACGGCCCATCTCGGCACCGCCGAGACGACCGGAGCACTGGATACGGATGCCCTTAGCGCCGGCCTTGCGGGCAGACTGGACAGCCTTGCGCATAGCGCGACGGAAGGCAACGCGGCCCTCGAGCTGCTCGGCGATAGACTGAGCAACGAGGTTGGCGTCGAGCTCGGGGCGCTTGATCTCGACAACGTCGACGGAGAGCTGGCCCTTGGAGACGCCAGCGACCTTCTCGAGCTCGGTGCGGAGGGTATCGATCTCAGCACCCTTCTTACCGATGACAACGCCGGGGCGAGCGGTGAGGATGATGACCTTCACCTTGTCGCCAGCGCGCTCGATCTCGACACGGGAGACAGCTGCGCGGGAAAGACGCTTCTCGAGGTACTTGCGGATCTCGAGATCGTTACCGAGGGTCTTAGCGTAATCCTTCTCTGCGAACCAGCGGGAGCGCCAGTTCTCGGTGATGCCAAGACGGAAGCCGGTGGGGTAGACTTTCTGACCCATACAGCTTTACGCCTCCTTTCGAGGAGCAACGACGACGGTGATGTGGGAAGTACGCTTCAGAATGCGAGAAGCGGAACCCTTGGCGCGGGGACGGATGCGCTTAAGCGTCGGACCCTCGTCAACATAGGCAGCGGCGACAACCAGGTTGTCGGCACGCAGACCGTTGTTGTTCTCGGCGTTCGCAACGGCGGAACGGAGAACCTTCTCGACATCCACGGCGACGGCGCGGTCGCAGAAGTGGAGGATGTCGAAGGCCTGAGCGACAGGCTTGCGGCGGATCAGATCGACCACCAGGCGGGCCTTGCTGGGGGAAACACGCACGTACTTAGCGACGGCGCGAACCTCGGTGGCCTCAGTTTCAATAGACTTAGTTGCCATTTACGGTTAACCCCCTATTTGGCCTTGTGGCCACGGAACGTACGAGTCGGCGCGAACTCGCCGAGCTTGTGACCAACCATGGACTCGGTAACATACACGGGCACATGCTTGCGGCCGTCGTGGACGGCGATGGTGTGACCAACCATCTCGGGGAAGATGGTGGACGCGCGGGACCAGGTCTTCACGACGTCCTTCTTGCCAGCCTCGTTCATCGCGGTGATACGCGAGAGAAGGCGAGTCTCCACGAACGGGCCCTTTTTGAGACTTCTGCTCATAAGTGCTTTCTCCTAAAACTCGGTATCCGAAATTACTTCTTACGGCGACGAATGATGTGCTGGTTCGAGACCTTCTTCTTCTTACGCGTACGAAGGCCCTTCGTCGGCTTACCCCAGGGGGTAACAGAGGGACGACCAGAAGTGTGGTTCTTGCCCTCGCCACCGCCGTGCGGGTGGTCGACAGGGTTCATGACGGTACCGCGGACGGTCGGGCGCACGTTCATGTGACGCTTACGGCCGGCCTTGCCGATGACGATGTTGGCGTGATCGGCGTTGCCGACCTCACCGACGGTGGCGCGGCAGGTAACGAGGATGCGGCGCATCTCGGAGGAAGGCATACGGACGATAGCGTACTTGCCCTCCTTACCCATCAGCTGGCAGGAGTTACCGGCGGAACGGGCGATAGCGGCGCCCTTGCCCGGCTGGAACTCGACGGCGTGGATGAGCGTACCGACGGGGATGTCGGCGAGAGGCAGAGCGTTGCCCGGCTTGATGTCGGCGTCAGAACCGGACATGATGGTCTGACCGACCTCGAGGCCCTTGGGGGCCAGGATGTAGCGCTTCTCACCGTCAGCGTAGTGCAGCAGAGCGATGCGAGCGGAACGGTTCGGATCGTACTCGATCGTGGCAACCTTGGCGGGCACGCCGTCCTTGTTGCGCTTGAAGTCGATCACGCGGTAACGACGCTTCACGCCGCCGCCCTGGTGGCGGGTGGTGATGCGGCCGTTGTTGTTACGACCGGCCTTCTTGGGCAGGGGCTCGAGAAGAGACTTCTCGGGCTTGGTGCAGGTGATCTCGGAGAAATCGGAGATCGTCTGCCAACGCCTACCAGCGGAGGTCGGCTTAAGGTGCTTTACAGCCATTACAATCCCTTTCAATAGGAATCCGTTAGCCATCGCAGACAGGGATTCGAGGTTCTGCCTCGGGTGCGATGACACCGGACGTATACACGGTTCCGGGCGTGTCCATTTTATACGCCCAAAACCTTGAGCTCCCGCCTCCCCTATTTGGGAGGCATGAGCTCACTCAACAGCAGCGAGTCTTAGGCCTGGTTGCCAAAGACCTCGATGGTGTCACCCTCGGCCAGCGTGACGATGGCCTTCTTCCAAGAACGGGTCTTGCCGGCGACATAGCGCACGCGCTTGGTCTTGGGCTTGACCGTCAGGGTGTTCACGCGAACGACCTTGACGCCGAAGATCTCCTCGACAGCGTCCTTGATCTGATACTTGTTAGCATCCTTGGCGACCTCGAACGTGTACTTGTTCAGCTCCATGCCGGAGAAGGAACGCTCGGACACGATCGGACGGATGATGATCTCGTGGGCGGTCATTTATGCAAGCACCTCCCCGAAGTGAGCGGCGATGTCGGCGGGCATCAGCACAGCGTTGTTGTTGACGAGATCGTAGGTGTTGGCCTCGTCGGCAGTGATGATGAACGTCTTGGGAATGTTGCGGAACGACAGGTAGGCGTTGACGTCCTCGTCGCGAACGATGATGGTCAGACGCTTGCCCTCAAGGCCGAGAGCCTTGAGCATGGCGACGGCAGCCTTGGTGGAAGGCTTCTCGAAGCCATAGTCGTCGACGAGCACGAGCTCGCCATCGGCCAGCTTGGCGGACAGCGCGGAGCGCATAGCCAGCTTGACCTCCTTGTTGTTCATACGCTTAGCGTAGGAACGGGGCTTGGGGGCGAAGACAACGCCACCGTGACGCCACTGGGCAGCACGGATGGAACCCTGGCGGGCACGGCCGGTGCCCTTCTGACGCCAAGGCTTCTTGCCGCCACCGGAAACCTCAGAGCGACCCTTAGCAGACTGGGTGCCCTGACGCCAAGAGGCCATCTGGCACTTGACGATGTGGTGCATAACGTGGATGTTCGGCTCGATGCCGTACACCTCAGCGGCGAGCTCGGCCTCGGCGACCTTCTTGCCCTCGCTGTTCTTTACTTCAAACTTTGCCATTTAAGTGTTCTCCTTGGTATGACGCTGGGCTAAATGGGCTGGGCCCTTAGGCCATACGGATGGCGACGAGACCATTCTTGGCACCCGGGACAGCGCCCTTGACCAAGATGAGGTTCTGCTCGGCATCGATGCGGACAACGGAAAGGTTCTTGACGGTAACGCGCTCGTTACCCATGTGACCGGCCATCTTGACGCCCTTGAGGACGCGCGCAGGATAGGCGCACTGGCCGATAGAACCGGGGTGACGCTGGAAGTGAGAACCATGCGTCATAGGACCGCGGCGCTGACCCCAGCGCTTGATGCGACCCTGGAAGCCCTTACCCTTGGAGGTACCGATGACGTCGACCTTCTCGACATCAGCGAAATCAGCGACGGTGACGACCTCGCCGACCTTGTGCTCCTCGCCGTTCTCGACGCGGACCTCACGAAGGAAACGGACAGGCTCGACGCCAGCCTTGGCGAAGTGACCAGCCATGGGCTTGTTCACGTTCTTGGCCTTGATGTCGCCGAAACCGATCTGGACGGCGTCATAGCCGTCGGTTGCCTGAGTTTTAACCTGCGAGACAGCGCAGGGGCCAGCCTGGATGACCGTGACGGGAACGACGTTATCGTTCTCGTCCCAAACCTGGGTCATGCCAATCTTGCGGCCGAGAATCATGCTGATCAAGATATGATCCCAACTCTCGCGTGGTCTTGGGACAATGCATACACCACCGAGCGTACGCCCCTAGAGGACCACTACTTACACGACGTGCTAGCCAGCCTTGTATTTCGCCCAGACTACCTGACAACCCTATTAAGCAGGCATTTTGTCCAGCCAGAATACTCCCCTGGTTTCACACAGCTGTTTAGTATACACGGCTGCGGGCGTATCCATCGAGATTCATATTTCACTCACATTGTTTACGCAGGTAAAGTGCGTGGAGTCGCCTGGGCTTGGCAGAGGGGCGGCGAAATATATTAAGTTTGCTGCTCTACAGTCCTGCGCAAGACGGAAAGCACATTAAGTGCTTTCCTTTGCGTGCGGAACTCGCGACAAACTTAATATATTTCGCCGCCCCTCTGCCAAGCTCGGGAGACGACACGTTGATGTCTGCTTAACTCTGCTCGTTCAGGCTAATGACTTTGTTGGGGGTCCACTATTTGCTGGAGGGTGAACTTGCATTGCATTGGCTCGCCCTCTGCTCGTAGCTTTGCCTCATCAAAATCGAAGATCATGATGGCGCAGTTGGGAAGTTTTGTTGGGAGCTCGAAGTCCTCTGGGGCTGCAGCCTTGATGAATTGGCGGCTGGCGCTGCCGTGGCTTACTGCTAGGAGGGTTTCGATACCCTCGGCGCCCATGAGATTGGTGAGGGTGCCTACCATGCGCTCCTGCAGGGCATGACTTCCTTCTCCTCCAAAGGGAACCAACTCCTCACCTGGATCCCAGACGTCGGTGGGTAGCGCGTCGTGGGGGCCTTCTTCGAAGGTGCCGTAGCTGCGTTCGATGATGCCTTCGCAGGGCTCGACTGCTGCATCCGGGCCGAGGAGTTCGGTTGCGACGAGACTTGCCGTGTCCATGGCTCGGCCTAGGGGCGAAGAGACTACTTTGTCGGGGACAACGTCGTGGTCCTTGAGCCATGCGGCTGCCATTCCCGCTTGTTTGCGGCCCAGGTCGGTCAACGGAGAATCGCAGCGGCCCTGGACCAGCTTTTTAACGTTGAATTCTGTCTGGCCGTGGCGGAGTAGATATAGACGCTTCATGCTCTCCCCTTCTGTATAACTTGCTTTACCGGCGCAGCCCTACTCGTGGGCATGGCCGACATAGTCTTCGTCGATCGTGATCTTGGCAATCGACTTAGGATATTCGGATTCGACACGTTTCGCCAACGCGCGCTTTAGGTCCTCGGCGTTCATCGCCAAATCCGAGGGTCGCACGCAGTCAAAAATCACATTGGTGTGCGTGGGGCCCGGAACACAGCGCAGGTCGTGGATCGAGAGGCGGCTATCGATCTCTTGAGCCATAGCGTTGATGCGCAGATGCATGCTCGCCACTTTGGGGTCGTCGGTCACGATGGGGTCGTAATGGAGCGTGACGATCATACCGTCTTCGTTCCTAAACGACCGCTCGATGTTATCGAGCGTGTCGTGACTTTCCAGCGGGCTGGCCTCGGCTGCCATCTCGGCATGAGCGCTTGCGAACTTCCTGCCCGGGCCGTAGTCGTGAACCATCAGGTCGTGAACGCCCAAAACGCCGGGGTAGCTCATGATCTTGTCTCGAATGTGCTTGACCAGCTTAGGATCGGGCGCCTGGCCCAAAAGCGGGCTCACCGTATCCTGGATGAGTTCAAAGCCGCTCCAGCCAATATAGGCGCCAACGGCAAGGCCAACCCATGCGTCAAGATTGATGTGCGTCACCTGCGAAACAATTGCGCACGCTAACACGGCGCCCGTGGCAAGGACATCGTTCTTGGAATCCTGAGCGGTCGCATGCAGCGTCTCGGACTCAATGCGATCGCCGAGCTTTTGGTTGAGGGCCGCCATCCACAGCTTAACGACCATCGAAAGCGCAAGGACTGCCACCAGGGCAAGCGAGAACTCGACAGGTTCGGGGTTGACAATTCGCTCCACCGACGACTTCACCAGCTCAACGCCAATAAGCAGCACGAGCGCCGCCACGACCAGTCCCGAGAGATACTCGTAGCGACCGTGGCCGTAAGGATGCTCGGGGTCGGCCGGCTTGCTCGCCAACTTAAAGCCCAGCACGCTCACGATATTCGAGCTGGCATCGGACAGGTTGTTCATGGCATCCGCCACGATCGAAACCGATCCCGACAGCACGCCAATTGCACCCTTCGCAGCGCATAGTGCAACATTGGCGAGAATACACACCACGCCCGTCAACGTGCCCACGCGCGCACGGTCGCCCTGCGCACGCTTAACAATCCACTCGACCATCTACATCCGCCCCCACGGTACTACCTATATATCTATTGCTCAAACGGATTGTAGTGTAGCCACTTTGCCCCACAGATACAAAAAGGCCGCAACCCACACGGGCCACGACCTTGGAATGTGCCATGCGGGACTGCCCCTTTGTCGATCGATTTATGCGCTTGCTTCGGCCGTGCTCTTCGAGGTTTCGCGCGAATCGACCCCGTCTTCTGTCGCCTGCCCCTTCGCCGGCACCACGCCAAAGCAGTAGCTCAGCGCCGCAGACACCGCAAATGCCACACCGCCGGCGGCGCAGCACCACAGCAGGTTCGAGATGCCGCCCGTGGCAAAGCCAATGACCATGAGGACATTCGTCATGCCGATGGTATAGGCCGTAACGTGGCCCACGGCCGCAACAAGGCCTCCGACGGCGCCGCCAACGGCCATGCACGTCAGACACTTGCCATATTTAAAGCCGCAACCGTACAGCGCCGGCTCGCTTACGCCGCCAAGAACACCCGAGATTGAATAGCCCAGCATGAGCGCCTTCTCGTCCTTATCCGCAACGCGAAGCGACGCGCCAAAGGGCATGCCCCAAACGGCGAACGTTGCCATCGTCGCGGCGATCAGAATGCACGAATCCGTTCCCACACTCATAAACTGCGCATAGGCGAGCGATAGGACGACGTTGCTGACGCCCGCGATCTTTAGGAACTCCCAGCTGGCGGCAAGCCCCATGAGCGTGAGCAGCGACACGATGCCACCGGAATTGCCAAGCATAAACATAAGCTGTCCCAACAGCATGCCCAGATAGCTGCCTGCCGGCGCCGTAACACACAGCGACACCGGAACCATAACGAGCATGGTTGCAAACGGTACAAAAGAAAACGCCACAGCCTGAGGGATAGTGCGCTTAAAGAAACGCTCCACCTGCCATAGCACGGGCACCGAGATGAGAACCGGAATAACAGTCGTCGTGTAATCGTTGACCGGCGCGGGAAGCAGACCATACACGAAAGTCATCGATGCCCCCGTCGTCGATGCGGCATCGACGAGCTTAAGCAGATCGGGCGCAATCAATACGCCGCCCAGCATCATGCCCAGCTGCTCCGAGCAACCGAGCTGGCGGGCGGCCGCCCAACCAAGATAGATGGGCAAAAAGTAGTAGCCGGCGTTATAGAGCCAACTGTAGAACAGGCGATAGATTTCGGAATCGGCAGACCACAGGCCCAGCATGCCTTCGCCCATAATGACGGCGACGGTGCGGAACAATGCCGCGCAGACAATAAACGGCAGCGCCGACATCATGCTTTTGGACAGATAGTCCACCACGGCCATGGCGTTTGATGAAACCGTCGTTGTAAACGAGGTGTTAGAAACTTGTGACATGGAACGCCTTTCCCAATGTGACATGCGGACTGTCCCTTTGTCACATCGTGCGGTACCGACCGATTGCGCGGTACTTTTCGTAGCGGAGGTTTGTGAGGGTCGCGTCGTCGAGCTGCCCAAGCGTATCGAAGGCATCAAATGCCGAGGACATGACGGCACCGGCGATCTCCTCATGCGACAGGCCCCTATCGTCAACAATGCCGTCGATGATGCCGAGCGCCAACAGATCGGGGGCCGTGAGCTTAAGCGCCTCGGCGGCCTCATTCGCGCGCTCGGTATCCTTCCACAGGATCGACGCACAGGCCTCGGGGCTCACGACCGAATAGGCCGAGCTCGAGAGCATCAGGATGCGGTCAGCCACGGACAGCGCCAGCGCGCCACCAGAGCCGCCCTCGCCTGTCACCACCGAGACAATCGGCGTCTTAAGGCCGCTCATCTCCATGAGATTCTGGGCAATCGCCTCGCCCTGGCCGCGCTCCTCGGCACCGATACCGCAAAACGCGCCCGAAGTATCAACCAGGCACAGAACCGGCCGACCAAATTTCTCGGCTTGGTGCATCAGGCGACGTGCCTTGCGGTAGCCCTCGGGATGTGCCATACCAAAGTTGCGACGCATGCGCTCTTTGGTCGTGGTACCGCGCTCGATGGCGATAACCGTCACGGGTCGCCCGTCTTTCCAGCCGATGCCGCCCACCACGGCAGCATCGTCGCCAAAGTAGCGGTCGCCGTGCAGCTCTACGAATCCGTCGAGACCCAACGAGATCATCTCGCCTGCCGTGGCGCGGTTCGCCGAGCGAGTCTGTTTGACGATTTCGAGCGCGCTTTTTGGTGCGGCCGAGCGCTTAAACAAGTGTCCCAGCTTTTTGTCGCGACGACCCGTATGCACGATCTCATGCGGTGCCCCCAGGCCGGGCGCGTGCCCTTCGTGCAGCGCCAGCAGCTCGCCTACCGTGAGCGCAATCTCACCACGCGGAACAACGGCATCGCAAAAGCCGTGCTCCAGCAAAAACTCGGAACGCTGGAATCCCTTGGGCAGACGCTTGTGCATGTTCTGCTCGATCACGCGCGGGCCGGCAAATGCTGTCAGGGCATCGGGCTCGGCCAGGATAATGTCGCCCTCCATGGCAAAGCTCGCGGTTACGCCTCCGGTCGTGGGATCGGTGAGCACCGTGATATACAGGCCGCCCGCCTCGCTGTGGCGCCTAACCGCCGCAGAAATCTTGGCCATCTGCATAAGCGAGGTCACACCCTCTTGCATGCGCGCGCCGCCCGAAACGGTAAAGCCGACAACTGGCAATCCCAGCTCGGTCGCACGCTCAAATGTGCGACAGATCTTCTCGCCCACCACGGAGCCCATCGAGCCCATCATAAAGTTGGCATCCATAAAGAAGAGTGCCGTATCGCAACCGCGGATTTTGCCCCTGCCGCACACAACGGCATCGTGCTCGCCCGAACGCTCGCTCACGCTCTTGAGCTTGTCGGCATAGCCGGGAAACGAGAGGAAGTCCTCCGACGCCAGACTGGCATCCCATTCCTCAAACGTGCCCTCGTCGACCGTCATGCGCATGCGCGCGCGACCGCTCACGCGAAAGTGTTTGCCGCAACGAGGGCAGACCTCGAGGTTGTCGTGCAGGCGTGCCTCATCGATCACACGGCGGCACTCCGGGCACTTGATAAACACGTGGCGCGCGGGAAACTCGGCGCATGACTCGGTCATCGGCCCCTCGAGGACGTTGACCGTCTTCGCTTTCCTATTCATCAGCATAGAGATGCCCCATCAGATCGGTGTGATACATGCCCGACAAGAACTCGTCGTTTGCCAGCACGTCGAGCTGAAGCTCGCTGTTTTCGCTCACACCCTCAATCACGAGCTCGCCCAGGGCCGAGCGCATCTTGCGAATGGCGCCGTCACGCGTGGGCGCGCACACGATGAGCTTGCCGAGCATGGAGTCGTAGTACGGCGGAACTTTCGCACCGGTAAACATGGCGGAATCCCAGCGCACGCGCGGGCCGCCCGGTACACGCAACGCGGTGACCGTTCCGCATGACGGCAGAAAGTCCGGCGTTTCGGCATTAATGCGGCACTCTATAGCGTGGTTGCGCACCGGCACATCCTCCCGCTCAAAGGGCAGAGGCTGGCCGGCTGCCACGCGCAGCTGCCACTTGACCAAGTCGGTATCGGTTACAAACTCTGTAACCGGATGCTCCACCTGCAAGCGCGTGTTCATTTCCATAAAGTAGAAATTGCCGTCATCTGAGTACAGAAACTCAATGGTGCCGGCGCCCTCATAGCCAACGGCACGAGCCAGGTCGCGCGCGGCCTTGTGCATGCGCGCGCGAATATCATCGTGTCCGTCGAGGCACGGCGCGGGGCTCTCCTCGATCAGCTTTTGGTTGCGACGCTGCACCGAGCACTCGCGCTCGCCGAGCGAAAACACATGGCCCTGCTTATCGGCCATAATCTGCACCTCAACGTGGTGCGCCGGCGCGACGAACTTCTCCATGTAGCACTCGCCGTCGCCAAAGACGGCCTCGCCCTCGGCACGCGCCTCGATGAACGCCTTTGCCGCATCTTCCACGCGCTCGACCTTGCGAATGCCGCGACCGCCACCGCCTGCGCGCGCCTTGATGAGCACGGGGCAGCCAATGCGCCCAGCCTCGGCCGTCGCCTCCTCGGGGCTTTTGAGCAAATCGCAGCCCGGCACGATGGGCACGCCAGCGGCGGCGGCCGTTCGGCGTGCGGCGTCCTTGTCGCCCATGCTGTCGATCACCTCGGCCGAAGGACCGACAAACGCCAGACCGTACTTGTCGCAGTCGCGCACGAAGCTCGCCTTCTCGGAGAAAAAGCCATAGCCGGGATGAATTGCCTTAGCTCCCGACTTTACGGCACAGGTGAGCACGGCATCGTCGTTGAGGTAGCTCTCGGCAAGACGCGGGCCGCCGATGCAATACGCCTCGTCGGCAAGCTGCACGTGCAGCGCGTCCGCATCGGCCGTGGAATAAACGGCAACGGTCTTGATGCCCATATCGCGGCACGCGCGGATAACACGGACCGCGACTTCGCCGCGGTTGGCGATGAGCACTTTGTCGAACATGAAGCCTTCCTTAACTTTCGTGCATGAGTGCAAAAGACATATCGGCGCGGCAGCAAACCTCACCGTTGACGCTCGCGGTACCCGTCGCAAAGCGGAACGGCCCGCGCGCACGTGTAATGGAGCACACCAGATCCACCGTGTCGCCCGGGCGCACCGGACGCTTAAAGCGCACCTTGTCCAGGCTCGTGTAGAACGGCGTCGCGCCGCGCGCCTCCTCATCGCCCATCAGCAGCACACAGCAGTTCTGGGCGAGCATCTCGCACTGAATCACGCCGGGAACGACCGGGTTTCCCGGAAAATGACCCTGCAAAAAGTACTCGTCGCCCGTAATCGTGATCTTGCCGTGGGCCTCGTCGCCCACCAGCTCGGCTTCGTCGAGCAAAAGCATCGGCTCGCGATGCGGTAACAGCTTCTTGAGCTCTTCTTTGTTCATGGATATCACCTATCCGATCCTCATGAGGCAGCTGCCAAACTCCACGAGGTCGCCGTCGGCTACGCAAATCTCGAGCACCTCACCGTCTGCCTCGGCCGTCACCTCGTTGAGAACCTTCATGGCCTCGATGATGCAGAGGGTCTCGCCGGCCTTGACCTTGGAGCCCACGTGCACAAACGGCTCGTCGCCCGGCGCCGGGGCAGCATAGAAAACGCCGACCATGGGAGCGGTCACCTCGGTGCCCTTGGGCTCCGGTGCGGCGGCAGGCATGGCGACAGGAGCCACCGCCGAAGCAGTCACGGCACCCGGCATGGGCATGGGCACGGCAACCGGCTGTGCGGCGCTCGCGCGCTCGAGTTCGACCGCGGTGCCATCGGGCTCCTCAACGCGCACGCGCGTGAGGCCGCGGTCCTCCATAACATCGGCTATCTCGGCAAGTCTTTTGGAATCCATGCTCTAGCTCCTCGCATATCTACGCAGCGCGATGGCAGCGTTGTGGCCGCCAAAGCCCAGGTTGGTCGAAAGCGCCCAGGTAAGGTCGGCGCGAACCGCTCGATTAGGCGTGTAATCAAGATCGCAGGCGGGATCGGGAGTGTGGTAGTTAATGGTCGGAGGTACCACGCCCTGCTCGAGCGCCATGGCACAGGCCATGACCTCGATGGCACCCGTGGCACCGATCATGTGCCCGGTCATCGACTTGGTCGACGAGACGTGCGCGGCGCGTGCTGCGTCCTCGCCGAGCGCCCGCTTAATGCCCGCCGTCTCGGACGAATCGTTGAGCCTGGTCGAGGTGCCGTGGGCGTTGATGTAGAGACCCTCGGAAGGCTTAACGTCGCCCTCGGCTACCGCCAGCGATATCGCACGGGCAATGCCGGCGGCATCGGGGTCGGGGCTCGTAATGTGATAGGCATCATCGGTGTTGCCGTAGCCCACGACCTCGGCATAAATGTGCGCACCGCGCGCCTGCGCATGCTCCATGCTCTCGAGCACGAGCACGCAGGCGCCCTCACCCATCACAAAGCCATCGCGGTCTGCGTCGAACGGGCGGCAGGCCGTCGCGGGATCGGGGTTGGTAGTCAATGCGCGGCAGGACGTAAAGCCCGCAACGGCATCGGGGATAATGGCCGCCTCGGCACCGCCCGCGAGGATCGCGTCGGCATAGCCGTGCTTGATAGCACGGAACGCCTCGCCCACCGCATGGGCCGAGGTCGCGCACGCGGTCACCACGGGCAGGGTCGGACCCTTTGCCTTGTGGCGGATTGCGATATTGCCCGATGCCATGTTGGGGATCATCATCGCGATCATGTAAGGCGATGCGCGGCGGGGCCCACGGTCGGCAATCGTATGGACGTTGTCGACGAGCGTCTGCATGCCGCCCACGCCCGACCCCACGTAGACGCCCAGGCGCTCGCGATCGATGGCGCCTTCGACATCAAAGCCCGCATCGTGCATGGCCTCGTCCGACGCCGCCAGTGCAAACTGAACGCAGGGGTCCAGGTGCTTGGCGTCGTGCTTGCCAAAGTAGTCGTTGCCGTCAAAACCCTTGACCTCGGCCGCCACCTTGACGGCAAACGCATCCGTATCGAAGTGCGTAATCGGGCCGATGCCACAGGTCCCGGCGCACATGGCCGCCCAGGTGGCAAGCGCGGTGTTGCCGAGCGGCGATACGGCACCGATGCCGGTGATTGCAACTCTCTGTTCCATCTTGGTCTCCTCATTCAAGCCGTTCTTCGGCCCTGGTTTCTACATCGCCATTCCACCGTCAATGCGTACGACCTCGCCCGTAATGTAGGCAGCCGCATCACTCGCCAAAAAGCGCACCACGCCGGCCACTTCCTCGGGGCGCGCCATGCGCTTAAGGGGAATCTGCTCCTCGGTTGCCGCACGCACCTTCTCCGAGAGCTTTGCCGTCATGTCCGTCTCGACAAACCCGGGGGCGACCGCGTTAACCCTCACGCCGCGGGACGCAAGCTCGCGCGCGACCGCTTTGGTAAGCCCTATCACACCCGCCTTGGAGGCAGCGTAGTTGGCCTGCCCGGCATTGCCCATCAGGCCCACGACCGAGCTCATGTTGATGACGCAACCGCCGCGCTGGCGCATAAAGGTCTTGGTGAGCGCACGCGTCGTGTTGAACGTGCCCTTGAGATTGACATCGAGCACGCGATCGAAGGCGTCATCGCCCATACGCATGAGCAGGCCATCGCGGGTGATGCCGGCGTTGTTGACGAGCGCCCAGATTGAGCCGAAGTCGCTCAGGACCGCCTCCACGCATGCGTTGACGGCATCGGGGTCGGCCACGTCACATTGATATGCGCGCGCCGTGGCGCCAGCCGCCTCGCAGGCTTCGCATGTCTCGCGCGCCGCATCGACGCTGCCGGCATAGACGACGGCGATATCGTAGCCATCCTCCGCCAGGCCCACGGCACAAGCGCGGCCGATACCACGCGAGCCGCCCGTGACCAGCGCCACGCGACGTGAGTCGTTGCGCTCGAGCGCGCCGTTGTTCAAGTTGCCCATGTCATTCCTTTCGGGTTACAGCCCTGTGGGCTATGCGAGCTCGTCGGCAATAGCTGCGACCTGTTCGGCCGTTTCGCACGAATACACGCGAACGTCGCTCAGCGTACGCTTGACCAGGCCCGACAGCGTTTTGCCAGGACCGACCTCAATAAACGTGTCGATGCCCTGATCCTGCAAAGCATGCAGCGTGTCGGCCCAGCGAACGGCATGACTCACCTGGTTGGCCAAGACATCCGATGCCGCTCGCGGGTCCGCCGGATAGGGCGCCGCCGTCATGTTTGCCATGACCGGAATCAGCAACGGAGACGGCGCGTGGCCGGCTTGGATATACGTCGCCAGCCCCTCATTCGCCTCGGCCATATAAGGGCTATGAAATGCACCCGACACCGCGACTTTCATAGCGCGGCCGCCAGCCTCTTTTACTAGGACGTCGAGCTCCTGCAGTGCCTCGGACGCTCCGGCCACAACCGTCTGCTGCGGACTGTTGTAGTTGACCGGCCAGCAGTCCTCGCCGGCCTGTTTTGCCAGGCCCTCGACTTGCGCCGCATCGAGTTTGATGACGGCGCGCATGCCGCCGGGGTGACGCTCGGCCGCCGTGGCCATCAATGCCGCGCGCTCACACACGAGCTCAAAACCCGCTCGCGTATCGAATGCCCCCGCGAAGGTGAGTGCTGCGACCTCGCCCAGCGAGAATCCCGCACAGGCGGCAGGCACCACGCCGCGCTCGCGCAGGGCGACGGCGACAGCTAAGTCGTGCGCGAACACGCAAGGCTGCGTGTTCTCGGTCTGCGAGAGCTCCTCTTTCGAGGCGCTCCGGCACTGCTTGCTCGTCCCCGGGCGCACCTCGTCGGCAATGGCGAACACCTCGGCAGCCGCCGGCGATGTCTCGATCAGGTCGACGCCCATCGCGGGATGCTGGGCACCCTGACCGGCAAACAGAAGCGCTACGCTACCCATGCGCACGCTCCCCTCAGGACGCGCTCGGTGCCATCGACCAGGTCATCGACGATTTCACGTGCGCTTTGGCGCTCGTTGACCATGCCGGCAATCTGTCCACACAAAAACGAGCCCTCTTCGTAATTACCGTCCTTTGCCGCCTTGCGAAGCGCACCCGTACCCATGGCCCCGAGCTCCTCGGGGCTTGCGCCCGCCGCCTCGTTCTTGGCATACGCGTTGGTGAAGGGACTCTTGAGGGCGCGAACCGGATGTCCCGTCGAGCGACCGGTCGCGCGCGTCGACGTGTCGCCCGCCTTGATCACCAGCTCTTTGTACTGTTCGGATACGGTGCACTCGTTTGCGACCAGAAAGCGTGTTCCCACCTGGACGCCGGCGGCGCCGAGCATAAAGGCCGCCGCCACGCCGCGACCATCTGCGATGCCGCCAGCCGCAACCACGGGAATATCGACCGCATCGACAACCTGCGGGACAAGCGCCATCGTCGAGGTCTCGCCAATATGGCCACCTGATTCGGTGCCCTCGGCAACCACGGCAGTGGCTCCGCGACGCGCCACGAGACGAGCCAGCGCCACCGAGGCAACGACCGGGATGACCTTGATGCCCGCCTCGTTCCACGCCTTCATGTACTTGGTGGGATTACCGGCGCCCGTCACGACGACCGGCACTCGCTCGTCAATAACGACTTGCGCGACCTCGTCAGCAAACGGGCTCATGAGCATGACGTTGACGCCAAAGGGCTTATCCGTCCTGGCGCGCAGCTCGTGAATCTGGTCGCGCAGCCAGTTGGCGTCGGCGTTCATGGCCGCGATAATCCCTAAGCCGCCCGCCTCGGACACTGCGGACGCCAGCGAGGCGTCGGCAATCCAGGCCATACCGCCCTGGAACACGGGCTTTTCGATGCCGAGCAAATCGCAGAGAGGAGTCTTGAGCATCTCTACTTCTCCAATGCCGCCTCGACCGTATCGGCGAACTCGCCGACCGTCTTGGGGTTCTCCTCGGTATCGAGCTGGATGCCAAACTCGTCCTCGACGGCGACGAGGATCTCGACGGTGCCCAGACTGTCGAGACCAATCTCCTCGAGCGTGGACTCGGGCTTCATCTCGACGTCGTCAAGGCCAGCGGTCTCGCGGATAACGTTGCAAACGCGCTCGAAGGTCTTCTGATCTGCCATGGTAGTTCTCCTTTGTTTGTGCCCCAGGGGCGTTTTCATTTCCTATGTGCGACTACTTCCAACGAAGCAGATAGCCACCTATATCCAGGCCGGCGCCAAATCCAACGAGGGCGATGGTGTCGCCCGTATTCAGTGCGTCGGTGCGTGCCAGCCGGTCAAGCGCAAAGGGAATGCAGGCGCTCGAAATGTTGCCGGTCTCGCGTAGCGTTCGAACCACGCGCTCGTCTGGCACACCGAGGCGCTTGACCGCCTGACTCAGGATTCGTTCGTTAGCCTGATGGAATACAAAATGGTCGATGTCCTCGACCGAAATGCCCGCATCGCTCGCAAGCTTATGGACCGTGTCGCAGATGGCGTTGACGCCGAACTTGAACACGCGGCGGCCATTCATGGACAGCACGCTCTCGCTATCTGCGGAGGCATTAAACGGCGAGGTGCCGACCAGACCGGGAACGCGCAACGTCTCGACGTCGGGCGCCGTCGAAAGCTCAACGGCAAGGGGGCTGTCTCCCCCAGCCTCAATCACCGCGGCGCCCGCCCCATCGCCAAAAAGCACGCAGGTGGCGCGATCGGTCCAGTCGAGCGCGCGCGTCATCTGCTCGGCAGCAACGATAAGCACGCGCTTGGCACGACCCCGGGCGATATAGCCCTCGGCAACATCGAGCGCAAATACGAAGCCGGCACAGGCCGCCGAGACATCGAAGGCAGGGCACGTCGCGCCTAGTCGCTCAGCGACGGCACATGCCTCAGCGGGAACAAGATGGTCACCCGTCGTCGTCGAGCAGACGATCAAATCCAACTGGCTCGCGTCGATTCCGGACACCTGGAGTGCCCGCTCGCTCGCCGCTACGGCAAGGTCATCAAGTGACTCGGTGGTGCAGACGTGGCGGCTCTTGATACCCGTGCGGGTAAAAATCCACTCATCCGAGGTATCGAGGAACTCGGACAGCTCGTCATTGGAAACACTGCGCTTAGGAAGCGCCGAGCCCGTTCCAAGAATCGTAAAACCCATCACTAACCTCCTTTGAGTTGTTGACGTGTTTACATCGACCAAGAGAGGATAGCGCATTCTTCGCTTTGTTGACGTGTTAACATTAAATTGTCCAAATGCGACAAAGGCTTCACATTGTGTCTATCTCTCGACACCATTCGCGTCATTCACTTATTCATTAAGGAGGTAGCAGCCGCTATGGATGCCCAATTAACGATAGTCGACGTAACCGGATCGACCAACGACGACCTGCTCGAAGCAGGAAAACAGGGAGCGCCGCACGGCACGGGGCTTGCAGCCCGCGCGCAAACGGCAGGACGCGGCCGACGCGGCCACAAGTGGGATTCAACCGCCGGCAACCTGTTGCTCTCGATTGTCCTACGTCCACGTGTTGATCCCGCCAAGTACTCTGGTCTTGCCGCCGTCAGCGGCTTAGCGGTGCTCGAGGCGCTCGAGGCGCAAGGTCTTGCTAACGAGATCGGCTTCAAATGGCCCAACGACCTCGTCGCGCGAGGGCGCAAACTCGGCGGCATCTTGGTCGAGGCGGCTCGTGACAACATGGGCATGCCCTTTGCCGTCTGCGGCATTGGCGTCAACGTAAACTACACGCCCCAAGAGGTTCCCGATGGCGGCCTGCCGGCAATCGGCCTCTCAGACCTCAACGAGAATGTTCCCACCGTCGATGTGCTACTCAGGGAGGTCCATCACGCGGTCGTGCACGCCGTAGGCACATGGGCAGATCTGCTCAACGCCATGGAAGAAGACGCCGGACCGATCGCGCCCGTCCACGATGATTATGTCGCTCATCTCAATTGGATTGGGGAGCACGTTATCGCCCGTTCCCCTGCCGGTGACGAGCTGGCGCGTGGCATCTTTCAAACGGTCGATGCCTTTGGTCGCGCGTGTATCGAAACGGAAGACGGCCTGCGATCCTTCCATTTTGAGGAGGCGTCATTGCGCCCATTGAGCGAATAGAGCGCCGCAGCCACCTACTCGGCAGCATTACCCGGCAGTCCAAACCATCATTCAAAACAAAAGAGCCCCGCTACCGTAATGGCAGCGGGGCTCTGTAAGCTATGAGCGCTATCGCTTAGAGCTTGATGTCGATGTCGACGCCAGCGGGGAGGTCGAGACGCATGAGTGAATCAACGGTGCCCGAGGTGGGGTCGAGGATGTCGATGAGGCGCTTGTGGGTGCGCATCTCGAACTGCTCACGGGAGTCCTTGTTCACGTGCGGCGAGCGGATAACCGTGTACAGGTTGCGCTCGGTGGGCAGGGGGACAGGACCGGAAACGCGAGCGCCGGTCTTCTGAGCGGTCTCGACGATGAGCTTCGCGGACTGATCGACGACCTCGTGATCATAGCCCTTGAGGCGAATGCGGATCTTCTGGGTAGCCAACTTAAACCTCCAAAGAGTGCGAGAGATGTTCTCGCGGATTACGTAACAGGGAGCTCGAACTTAGGCGTTCTTGCTCATGACCTCGTCCACGACGGACTTGGGCGCCGGCTCATAAGAGTCGAACTGCATCGTGTAGGATGCACGGCCCTGGGTCTGGGAGCGAAGGTCGGTAGCGTAACCGAACATCTCGCCCAGCGGCACCTTGGCACGGATGACCTTGCTGTTCTTGCGATCCTCCATGCCCTCGATCTTGCCGCGGCGACCGGAGAGGTTGCCCATAACGTCGCCCATGTACTGCTCGGGGGTCTCAACCTCGACAGCCACAATCGGCTCGAGCAGCTGCGGATCGGACTTCTTGAGGGCGTCCTTGATAGCCATGGAACCGGCGATCTTGAAGGCGGCCTCGGAGGAGTCGACCTCGTGGTAAGAACCGTCGAACAGGGTGACCTTAACATCGAGGACCGGGAAGCCGGCGATAACACCGGTGTTCAAGGCCTCCTGGATGCCCTTGTCGATGGACGGGATGTACTCCTTGGGCACGACACCGCCGACGATAGCGTTGACGAACTCGTAGCCGAAGCCCTCCTCCATCTTCTCGAGCTTGATGACGGCGTGGCCGTACTGACCGCGACCGCCGGACTGACGGACGAACTTGCCCTCAGCCTTCTCGACGTCGTGACCAGCGGTCTCACGGTAGGCAACCTGGGGCTTACCAACGTTAGCGTCAACCTTGAACTCACGGAGCAGACGGTCGACGATGATCTCGAGGTGCAGCTCGCCCATGCCGGCGATGATGGTCTGGCCGGTCTCGTGGTTGGTGGACACCTGGAAGGTCGGGTCCTCCTCGGCGAGCTTGGTCAGAGCCAGGGACATCTTGTCCTGCTCGGCCTTGGTCTTGGGCTCGATGGCAACGTCGATAACGGGCTTAGCGAACTTGATCTTCTCGAGGACGATCTCCTTGCCCTCGGCGCACAGGGTGTCACCGGTGGTGGAGTTCTTGAAGCCGACGCAAGCGACGATGTCGCCGGCGGCAGCGTCGTCACGGTCGATACGCTCGGCGGCGTTCATCTCAAGGATGCGACCGAGACGCTCGCGCTGACCGTTGGAAGCGTTGACCACGTAGGAGCCGGACTCGGCACGGCCGGAGTAAACGCGGACGTAGGTGAGCTTACCGACGAACGGGTCGGTCATGATCTTGAAGACCAGGCCGGAGAAGGGCTCGTCGAAGTCAGGATGACGCTGGATCTCCTCGCCGGTGTCCGGATCGGTACCGGTGACGGCCTCGACGTCGAGCGGGCTGGGCAGGTAGTCGACGACAGCGTCGAGCAGCTCCTGGACGCCCTTGTTCTTGTAGGCGGAGCCCACGAAGACGAGGTTGAGCTCGTTGGCCAGAACACCCTTACGCAGAGCAGCCTTGAGCTCCTCGACGGTGAAGTCCTCCTCCATGAGGATCTTCTCCATGAGCTCGTCGTCAAAGCTGGCAGCAGCGTCGAGGAGCTCCTCGCGCTTGGTGGCAGCGATATCAGCGAACTCAGCCGGGATCTCGTCCATCGGCTCGGGGTAGGTCATGCCCTTGTCGTCGGCCTTGAAGTCCCATGCGGTCATGGTGACGAGGTCGATGACGCCCCAGAAGTTGTCCTCGGCGCCCATCGGGACCTGAGCGGCCACGGCGTTGGCGTCGAGACGATCCTTCATGGTCTCGATAGCGTTGAAGAAGTCAGCACCCACGCGGTCATACTTGTTGATGAAGGCGATGCGGGGGACGTTGAAGGTAGAAGCCTGACGCCAAACGGTCTCAGACTGGGGCTGAACGCCGGCAACGGCGTCGAAGACGGCGACAGCGCCATCGAGGACGCGCAGGCAGCGCTCGACCTCGGCGGTGAAGTCAACGTGGCCCGGGGTGTCGATGATCTGGATGCGGTAGTCCTTGCCGTCCTTGTTCCAGAAGCACGTGGTAGCAGCGGAGGTAATGGTTACGCCGCGCTCCTGCTCCTGAACCATCCAGTCCATGGTGGCAGCGCCCTCATGGACCTCACCGATCTTGTGGGTCTTACCGGTGTAGTAAAGAATACGCTCGGTCGTGGTGGTCTTACCGGCATCGATGTGAGCCATGATGCCGATGTTACGGGTATCGGAAAGCTTGTACTTAGGCTTAGCCATGTTAGTTCCTTACCTTAACTTACCAACGATAGTGAGAGAACGCGCGGTTGGCCTCGGCCATCTTGAAGACGTCCTCACGCTTCTTGACGGAAGCGCCCAGGCCGTTGGAGGCGTCGAGGATCTCGTTGGCGAGACGCTCGGCCATGGTCTTCTCCTTGCGAGCGCGGGAGAAGTTGACGATCCAGCGGATACCCAGAGCGGTGGAACGACGGGAGTTGACCTCCATCGGGACCTGATAGGTAGCGCCACCGACACGCTTGGGCTTAACCTCGAGCGTGGGCTTGACGTTGTCCATAGCCTTCTTGAAGGTAGCGAGAGCGTCGCCACCCTCGGACTTCTCGGCAACGATCTCGAAAGCGGTGTAAACGATGCGCTCAGCGGTGGCCTTCTTGCCGTCAAGAAGGACCTTGTTGATGAGCTGAGTCACCAGGCGGTTGTTGTAAACGGCGTCAGGCTGAACCTCACGACGATTAGCTGCTGCACGACGCGGCATGTGAAATCTCCTTAAGTGTCTACCGTGCGGCGCTTAGGCGGCACACGGCGAAAGTATCAAAACGTTATCTGGCTTATTTGGCCTTGGGGCGCTTAGCACCGTACTTGGAACGGGCCTGCATACGGTTCTGGACCGGAGCAGCGTCGTAGGCGCCACGGATGACGTGATAACGGACACCAGGGAGGTCACGGACACGACCGCCGCGGACGAGCACGATGGAGTGCTCCTGCAGGTTGTGGCCCTCACCCGGGATGTAAGCAGTAACTTCGATGCCGTTGACGAGGCGAACACGGGCAACCTTACGAAGAGCCGAGTTCGGCTTCTTGGGGCTCGTGGTGAAGACGCGGGTGCAAACGCCGCGCTTCTGGGAGTTGTGCTGCAGAGCAGCGTTCTTGGACTTCTTGGGCACGGAACGACGGCCCTGGCGAACCAGCTGGTTAATAGTAGGCAAAGCGTACTCCTTCTCGAATGATTCCAGCTTTCTGTAAAGTGCAACGGCTTGAATCGAGGGGTCAGCATCCCCCTACGAAACACGCAGTTCGATAGGATACGTGGCGTTAGCTGTGCCGTCAACAGACCACGCCGCCGGGCGTATCCCAAAATTGGCACATTTCCGCAAAGCCTACACAAAAGGAATCCCCTTCTGTGCGCGGGGGCGGATTCCCGGCCCGGGCGGCGCGGGGTTAAGTTTGCTGCTCTACAGTCCTGGCTCGCACGGAGAGCACATTAAGTGCTCTCCGGCTCGTGCGGAACTCGCGACAAACTTAACCCCGCGCCGCCCGGGCCGGGAATCCGACGTGCTCGTCGGGGCAACGTTACCTGCCAAAAAGGGACAGGTTTATTTTGGTCGGTTTTATCTGGGGAAACGTCGCGCTCCAACGGTGATCTGCTCTCACCTGTCGCATGGAAATCGGCGGCGCTTTCGGAAGTATGCGGCAAATTCTGGACCCGCCGAGCGCACCGGGGTTTTGCGATAATAAACCCGCAGGTAGAGCGCTTGAGCATATACGGTGTGGTCGACCCATCAAGATTTTGCCGCATACTTCAGGAATGCAGGCGAATATCGTGCGGTCTAACCGCCCATTTACCGCAAAGAAGGCCGCTTCCCCTAGTAGAAAGCGGCCCCAAATCTTACGAATAGACGATGGTAAAGGGTTCCGACGTTTCGGCGCCCCCTGTTGAAGTGCAGCGTGTGCCTTCGAGCGTTACTGAAACCACTTGGTCGACATCAATCAACTTCGTTGGCACCCAAATGTTCTCTCCGCTATTGCGTCCCATCGAAACATAGAAATTGTACGCCCCTGCGTCGTCATCTTCGATAATCTGCTCTGACCCATCCTTGTAGGTGACGGTCAGTTTATGATCAACTGCTTCATAGCCCAGATCATCGATGTGCGTCTGGATGGAAAACGGACTGATCTCGAGAGGCGAGTCATCGGAGCGGAGTTCTTTTGTATCGACGTGCGCTCCGACGTTAAACTCTGGCGTCGATACCTCGATCACCTTCGCATCCTCACCTTTGCCCTCCGTCCAACTGATATTCCAGGTGACCGCATGTCGTAAATCTCGATCGCGATTCCAAGATGCAAAGTACATCGTGCCGTTAATGACCGTGTCGCTTGATGTGTCTTTATCAATGGTGCAGCGTGTATCAGCCCATTCCTCGCCGAAGTTCATGCTGGGTGTACTGACGCCCCCTTCTTCTTCACCATAGAGAACAAGTTCGCCAAGCTCTGCCGCCGGCTTGTAGTAGTTAACGCCATTCGGATTGGACAATGTAAACGTCACAGCACCGCAACCGTTCTCGTCGATTGCCATCTCATGAATGTCGAGCGTATAGCCGTTGCCCTCGACGGACAGATTGACCTTCTGGACTGCACCCTCCAGGCTTTGGGGCGCGATACCATCACCAAACTCTCTGGTGTAGGTATATTTCGTCCCCGACGAGCCGCCATTTGTCCAGGTAACGGACTCTCCGTTGCCATGGTTTCCCCAGGCAGAGGCAAAATAACTGGAATTGACAACAGCGTAGGCGACCCCTCCGGTCGCCAGCACTCCGGCAAGACATCCGATTACGGCAACATACAGAGGCTTCGCGTGACCCTTTCGATGAAGCGGCTCACCCGCAGCAGCATCAATAACACGGTCGGCAAGATCGCTATCGGCTTGGATGGACTCGAAGGCCTGCTTGATTTGATTGGATTTCACGGTCGCCCTCCTCTAGGATGAATTTGAGCTTCGATCGACCACGAGCTAAACGCGTTCGAACGGTCGCGGCTGGCACATGCAGCAACTCGGCAATCTCTGAAGTCGAGAAGCCCAGATAGTAATAGAGCACGATGGGAACACGGAATCGCTCCGGAAGTCGCATAACGTCTGACAGGACCGCCTTGGTCTCCTCCTGCGCCGTCGAAAGCGAATCGGCCAGACTTTCAATATCCTCCACGCGTCTCCACGGCTTTCGAAAGAGAGATTTGCATTCATTGATCGTGACCCGGATAAGCCAGCGGCGAAGATGTTCCCAACTTTCAAAGTGTCCATCGCTTTTAAGCAACTTAAGAAAGACATCTTGGGCAATATCGTCGGCATCGGCACGATCGCGCAGGTACGTCAATGCGATTCGAAACACGACATCCCGGTGATCTTCGACCGCCTGTCTAAATGTTTGTTCTTCCATAATCACCTCCCGGTGACGGTAATGGTTCTCGATGAGGTCCTCACCATAGATACGCTTTGACCGAATGAAATGTTTCAAATCCAAGCAGGAAAAACCTACCAAAAATAAATCCGTCCCTTTTTGGCAAGGGATCAACGGAACGCAACAGGTTGAGCATACGCAAGCGAGCGGCCCCCAGAGCGTACAAGGTGGCATGAAAAAGGCAGGGCATTGACCTTTTGGTCATGCCCTGCCTTTTGAATGACAGATTGTAGCTCTGGGGGCCGCGCAGCGACGGAGGTCGCCGCCGTTCGTTAGAACGGCGGAACTAGTTACTCCTCGTCGTTGTCCTTGGCCTCTTCGGCGTCGTCGGTGTCTACGAGCTGGTTGAGTAGCTCGTCGAGGGAAGCCATGTCCTCGTTGATGGCACCGTTGGCGGGAGCCTTCTTGTCGTCGATCGGGGCGCCCAGGAGCTCCTCGTCGGCGTCGGCGTGATGCGTCGGCGTGGCGGAGGTGCCCAGCAGGATGTCGTCCGGACCGTCGGGGCTAAAGACCATCTGCAGCAGCTGCGAGAGGTCTTCCTCGTCGGCAACGTCGTCGTTGTTCTCGAGGATGTAGAGCAGGTCGTGGGCCTCCAAGCCGTCACGGAGCTCCTCGATCGCCTTGGCACCGATGCCATCGATGCGCAGCAGATCCTCCTCGGACTTGCCGACCAGGTCGCCGACCGTCTCGATGCCGACCTCGCTGAACTTGTTGGTCCAGCGCTGCGACACGCCCAGGTCGTCGAACAGGTACAGGCGAGCCTTCTCGGCGGAGATGGTGTGGCCGTTGCGGGTGAACGAACCGTCAGCACCGCCGAACTCGTCGTAGCCGGCCCAGTCGAGCTGCTGCGGGAGCTGCTCGTCCAGGTCCTTGAGCTCCACAGGAGCCCACTCGGGCAGCGACTTGGCGTTGGGCGAAGCCGGGCCGTCGATGTCGACATAGCCGTCGGCCGTGCGATACGTCAGCTTGGCGTTGGCGTACGGCTTGAGGCCGGTACCAGCCGGGATCTTCTTACCGACGATGACGTTGGACTTAAGGTCGAGCAGGTGGTCGACCTTGCCCTCAATAGCAGCCTCGGTAAGGACGCCGGCGGTACGGATGAACGAAGCGCTCGACAGCCAGGAGTCGATGTTGGACGCGACCTTGAGCGTACCCAGGATGACGGGCTCGGCCACGGGAGCCTGACCGCCCAGACGGGCAACGCGCTCGACCTCGTCAGCGAACTCGTAGCGGTCGACGTACTGACCAAGCAGGTACTTGGAGTCGCCGGGGTTGGTGATCTGAACGCGACGCAGCATCTGACGTGCGAGCACCTCGATGTGCTTGTCGTTCAGGTCGACGCCTTGGCTGGTGTAGACGTCCTTGACGCTCTCGACGAAGGTGTGCATCGTCGACTCGATGTCGGTCAGCTTGCGCAGGTTGCGGAAGTTGACGAAGCCCTTGGTGATCTGGTCGCCGGCGCGAACCTCGCAGCCGTCCTCAATCTCGGGCATGAAGCGCACCGAAGCGGGGACGCGACGCTCGTCGAGGACACGGGTGTGGTCCTCGGAGTCGGTGAGCGTCAGCACGTACTCGGACTTCTCGGGCTTAATCGAGAGGTGACCGGAGTACGGAGCCAGCTCGGCCTCGCGGCCCAGGATCTTCTCGTTGACGTTGCCGACGATATCGAACATACGGCTGACCGTAGGCAGACCCTGCGTAATATCGTCGACGCCAGCGACGCCGCCGGAGTGAATGGTACGCATCGTAAGCTGCGTACCGGGCTCGCCGATGGACTGGGCGGCAATAATGCCGACGGCAGTACCGATGGCGACCGGACGACGGGTGGAAAGATCCCAGCCGTAGCACTTCTGGCACACGCCGTACTTGGAGCGGCAGGTGAGCAGCGCGCGGAGCTTGACCTTCTTGAGGCCGGCATCGACCATCTTCTGGATGTCGGCGACCTTCTCGATGTAGCCGTCCTGCTCAAAGAGCACGGTACCATCGGGAGCCACGACGTCCTCAATGAAGCAACGGCCGACGAGGTCGGTGTTGAGGTCGGTGGTGCCGGGGATGATGAGGTTGTAGGTGACGCCCTCGTGCGTACCGCAGTCCTCCTCGCGGACGATGACGTCCTGGGCCACGTCGACCAGACGACGGGTCAGGTAACCAGAGTCCGAGGTGTGGGATGCGGTATCGACCAGGCCCTTACGGGCGCCGTAGGTCGAAATGAAGTACTCGAGCGGCAGCAGGCCCTCGCGGAAGTTCGCCTTAATGGGAAGGTCGATCGTCTCGCCGGACATGTCTGCCATCAGGCCACGCATGCCGCCGAGCTGACGCAGCTGGGTCTTAGAACCACGGGCGCCGGAGTCGGCCATCATGTAGAGCGGGTTCTCCTCGTCGAACAAGTCGAGCATGAGCGCTGCGACCTTGTCGGTACAAGCGGTCCACTCGTTAACGACTTCGATGTGGCGCTCCGTCTCGTTGATGAAGCCCTCCTCGAAGTACTCGTTGATCTGGTCGACGTTGGCCTGGGCGCGGTCGAGCAGCTCCTGCTTCTCATCAGGGATGAGAGCGTCCCACACCGAGATGGTGAGGCCGGCGCGGGTAGCGTAGTGGAAGCCGGAGTACTTGATGGCGTCGAGGATCGGGCCGACCTTGGCCTCGGGGTAACGATCGCAGCAGTCAGCAACCAGCTTGGCCACGTCGCCCTTGACCATCTTGTAGTTCATGAACTCGTAGTCTTCGGGCAGGCACTGGCGATTGAAGATGATGCGGCCGATAGAGGTCTCGAAGCGAGCGGTCTTGTTCCCGGTGACGTCGTAGTCGGCGAACTCGTTCTTGCCGTTCTTGACGCGGAAGATACGGGTGCCGTCCTCGTTGATGACGTTGGCATCGGCAGCGGACACGCGGACCTGGATCTTGGCCTGCATGTCGACCTCGGAGCGGCAGTCATAGGCGTGCAGCGCGTCGTCGAAGCTCGAGAACACGTGGTTCTCGCCCGGCAGACCCTCGCGGACCTGGGTGAGGTAGTACACACCGATGATCATGTCCTGCGAAGGGATGTTAACCGGCTTGCCGGATGCCGGCGAGCGCAGGTTGTTCGCAGAGAGCATGAGCACGCGAGCCTCGGCCTGAGCCTGGCTGGACAGCGGCACGTGGACAGACATCTGGTCGCCGTCGAAGTCGGCGTTGAAGGGCGAGCAGACCAGCGGGTGCAGGTGGATAGCCTTGCCCTCGACCAGAACCGGCTCAAAGGCCTGGATGGACAGACGGTGCAGGGTCGGTGCGCGGTTGAGCAGCACGACGCGGCCGTCGATGACCTCTTCGAGGATGTCCCACACAAAGGTGGCACCGCGGTCGATAGCGCGCTTGGCGCCCTTGATGTTCTCGACCTTGCCAAGCTCGACCAGGCGCTTCATGACGAAGGGCTTGAAGAGCTCCAGCGCCATGGTCTTGGGCAGACCGCACTGGTGCAGCAGCAGCTTGGGGTCGGTAACGATTACCGAACGGCCGGAGTAGTCGACACGCTTGCCCAGCAGGTTCTGACGGAAACGACCCTGCTTGCCCTTGAGGGCCTCGGCGAGCGACTTGAGTGGGCGACCGCCACGGCCAGAGACCGGGCGACCACGACGGCCGTTGTCGAACAGGGCGTCCACGGACTCCTGGAGCATGCGCTTCTCGTTGTTCACGATGATCGCAGGGGCGTCCAGGTCGAGCAGGCGCTTGAGTCGGTTGTTACGGTTGATCACGCGACGGTACAGGTCATTGAGGTCGGACGCGGCGAAGCGGCCGCCGTCGAGCTGGACCATCGGGCGCAGATCGGGCGGAATGACCGGGATGACGTCCAGAATCATGTTCGCGGGGCTGTTGCCGCCCTTCAGGAAGGCGTCAACGACCTCGAGGCGCTTGACGGCCTTCTCGCGCTTCTGCTTCTGGGAGTCCTCGTCGGCGATGATGGCCTTGAGCTTCTCGGCCTCGGAAGGAAGGTCGATGGCAGCGAGCAGGTCGCGGACGGCCTCGGCACCCATGCCACCCTTGAAGTACATGGAGTAGTAGCGGGTCATCTCGCGGAACAGCGGCTCATCGGAGATGAGGTCGCGCTCGGTGAGCTTCATGAAGGCGTTGAAGGCGTCCGTACGGAGCTGCTTCTCGTCCTTGCACTCTTCCTCGATGTCGACGATGCCGGAGGCGATCTCCTCGGGGGTCAGCGGCTCCTCGTCGGAGAACTCGTCAAAGTTCTCGGGGTCGCCCTGCTCCTTGAGGGACTCGATCTGGCGGGCGCACTCGGCATCGATCTCTTCCAGATCGGCGGCGAGCTCCTCGCGCAGATCGTCAGCGTCGGCCTCGCGGGCCTCGTAGTCAACCTCGGTGATGATGTAGCTGGCAAAGTACAGAACCTTCTCGAGGTCCTTGGACTTGATGTCGAGCATACGGCTCATCGGGAAGCTCGTGGGGCTCTTGAAGTACCAGATGTGGGACACGGGAGCGGCGAGCTCGATGTGACCCATGCGGTCGCGACGCACCTTGGCCGAGGTGACCTCGACGCCGCAGCGCTCGCAGACGATGCCCTTAAAGCGGATGCCCTTGTACTTACCGCAGGAGCACTCCCAGTCCTTGGCGGGACCGAAGATCTTCTCGCAGAACAGGCCGTCCTTCTCGGGCTTGAGGGTACGGTAATTGATGGTCTCCGGCTTCTTGACCTCACCGTGCGACCAGGAACGGATCTGGTCGGCGGAGGCAAGGGAGATCTTTACCGAGTCAAAATCAGTAGCTTCGAAATCTGCCACAGTCAACTACTCCTTATCAGTGGTCGTGGCGGCGACAGCCTCGGGTGCCTCGGCGGTCTCGGCATCCTCGGCCTCGACGTCGGCGTCAACGCCGGCAAGCGCAGCCAGGTCGTCGAGAGCAGAGGTCTCCTCGGCGGTCACAGGGGCGGAGGCGTCCTCGTCGGCATCGTGCATGGGCTCGATGTCCAGTGCGAGGGAGCGAATCTCCTTGACGAGAACCTTGAAGGACTCGGGGATACCCGGGACAGGAACGTTCTCGCCCTTGACGATGGACTCGTAGGTCTTGACGCGGCCCACGGTATCGTCGGACTTGACGGTCAGGATCTCCTGCAG
This sequence comes from uncultured Collinsella sp., assembly GCA_934630735.1. Taxonomy (GTDB): domain Bacteria; phylum Actinomycetota; class Coriobacteriia; order Coriobacteriales; family Coriobacteriaceae; genus Collinsella. Next base: position 117,786 of record CAKTWK010000002.1, read on the forward strand.
GACGTTGGAAGCACCGTAAGCGTACAGTGCCCAAACTTCCATCTCGCCGAAGCGCTGGCCGCCGAACTGGGCCTTGCCGCCCAGAGGCTGCTGGGTAACCAGGCTGTAAGGGCCGGTCGAACGGGCGTGGATCTTGTCGTCGACCATGTGGCCGAGCTTGAGGATGTAGGACGTACCCACGGTAATGGGCTCGCGGAACTCCTCGCCGGTGCGGCCGTCGAACAGACGGGTCTTGCCGCGCTCGTCAAGCTGGGTGACGAACTCGGGGCGCATGTGATCGCCAAAGGCAGCGGTGGCCTTGTTGAGCATGTTCTTGTTGGCACGACGGATGACCTCGGCGATCTCGTCCTCCTTGGCGCCGTCGAAGACGGGCGTCGCGGTGAAAAACGGACCGGGGACGTACTTGTCGGAGTCGGCCTGCTCGGTATCCCAACCGCAGGCAGCAGCCCAGCCAAGGTGGCACTCGAGCAGCTGGCCGACGTTCATACGCGAAGGAACGCCCAGCGGGTTGAGGATAACGTCGATCGGGGTACCGTCAGCCATGTAGGGCATGTCCTCGACCGGCAGAACGTTACAAATAACGCCCTTGTTACCGTGGCGGCCGGCAATCTTATCGCCCTGCTGGATCTTACGACGCTGGGCGACGTAGACGCGCACCTGCTCGTTGACGCCGGGGGCCAGGTCGTCGCCGTTCTCGCGGCTAAAGCGGACAACGTCGATGACGCGGCCGTAAGCGCCGTGAGGCATCTTAAGGGAGGTATCGCGGACGTCGTGGGCCTTGGCACCGAAGATGGCGCGCAGCAGGCGCTCCTCGGCGGTCAGAGCGCTCTCGCCCTTAGGCGTGACCTTACCGACCAGGATGTCGCCAGGGCCGACCTCGGCGCCGATGCGGATGATGCCGTCCTCGTCGAGGTTGGCAAGCATGTCCTCGGAGAGGTTCGGGATCTCGCGGGTGATCTCCTCGGGGCCGAGCTTGGTGTCGCGGGCGTCGATCTCGTGACGGGTGATATTGATGGTCGTCAGCAGGTCCTCGGCCACCAGGCGCTCGGACACGACGATACCGTCCTCGTAGTTAAAGCCTTCCCACGGCATGTATGCCACGGTGAGGTTCTGGCCCAGTGCGAGCTCGCCGTGATCGGTCGAAGGACCGTCGGCCAGAGGCTCGCCCTGCTCAACGGTGTCACCGACGCGCACGAGCGGACGGTGGTTGATGCAGGTGGACTGGTTGGAGCGCTGGTACTTGGCCAGGTGATACTCGTCCATGCCACCGGCATGCTTGACGATAATCTTGGAAGCGTCGGCAAAGATGACCTCGCCGGCGTTCTTGGCCAGGGTAACCTCGCCAGAGTCCAGGGCGGCGCGACGCTCCATGCCGGTACCGACATAGGGAGCGGCAGGGTGAACCAGCGGCACGGCCTGACGCTGCATGTTGGCGCCCATGAGCGTACGCTTGGCGTCGTCGTGCTCAAGGAACGGGATCAGCGTGGCTGCGACGGAGAGCATCTGACGCGGCGAAACGTCCATGTAGTCGACGTCCTCGACGGGCACGTCGGCGGGAGCGCCGAAGGAGCCGTCGAAGTCGCGGGTACGGGCGATCACGGTGTGCGGACGGACGATCTTGCCCTCGGCATCGGTCGTGATGAACTCGTTGGTCTTGGGATCGAGCGGCGTGTTGGCCGGCGCGATGACGTGCTTCTCTTCCTCGTCAGCGGTCATCCAGTCGATCTGGTCGGTGGCAACGCCGTTCTCGACGCGACGGAACGGGGCCTCGATGAAGCCATACTCGTTGACGCGGGCGTAGAGGGCGAGCGAGCCGATCAGGCCGATGTTGGGGCCTTCGGGGGTCTCGATCGGGCACATGCGGCTGTAGTGCGAGTTGTGAACGTCGCGGACGGCCGTCGGCACGTTGGTGCGGCGGCTGGAGCCGGACTTGTGGCCGGCAAGACCACCAGGGCCGAGTGCGGACAGACGGCGCTTGTGGGTCAGACCGGTCAGGGGGTTCGCCTGGTCCATGAACTGCGAGAGCTGCGAGGAACCGAAGAACTCCTTGATGGAGGCCACGATCGGGCGGATGTTGATGAGCGACTGCGGGGTGATCTCGTCGATGTCCTGGGAGCTCATGCGCTCACGGACGACGCGCTCCATACGGCTCATGCCGATACGGAACTGGTTGGCGACGAGCTCGCCGACGGTACGGATACGGCGGTTGCCAAAGTGGTCGATGTCGTCGACCTTGAAGCCCTGCTCGCCGGCAGCGAGGGACAGGAGGTAGCGCAGCGTTGCGACGATATCCTCGTCGGTGAGCACCGTGACCTCTTCCTCGGTGGTGAGGTTGAGTTTCTTGTTGACCTTGTAACGACCGACGCGGGCCAAATCGTAGCGCTGCGGGTTAAAGAGCAGGCCCTCGAGCAGGCTGCGGGAAGCGTCCACGGTGGGAGGCTCGCCCGGGCGCAGGCGACGGTAGATCTCGATAAGGGCGTCCTCGCGGGTGAGGGCGGTGTCGCGCTCCAGGGTGCGCTTGATCACATCGGAGTTACCAAGCAGCTCGATGATGTCGTCGTTGGTGACGGCAATGCCAAGGGCGCGCAGGAACATCGTGGCGCTCTGCTTGCGCTTACGGTCGATGGAGACCATGAGCTGGTCGCGCTTGTCGACCTCAAACTCAAGCCAGGCACCGCGGGACGGGATGATCTGGGCCTTGTAGATCTGCTTGCCCGAATCCATCTCGGAGCTGTAGTACACGCCCGGGGAGCGGACGAGCTGCGAGACGACGATACGCTCGGTACCGTTGATGATGAAGGTGCCCTGATCGGTCATCATGGGGAAGTCGCCCATGAAGACGAGCTGCTCCTTGATCTCGCCGGTCTCCTTGTTGGTGAGACGGACGTCGGTCAGAAGCGGAGCCTGATAGGTCATATCCTTCTCGCGGCACTCCTCGACGGTGTGCGCGGGGTCGCCGAACTGATGCTCGCCGAAGGTAACCTCGAGAACATGGTTCTGGCTCTGGATGGGGCTGGATTCCTTGAACGCCTCACGAAGGCCCTCGTCCTTAAAACGCTCAAAGGATTCCCTTTGAACAGAGATAAGGTTGGGGAGCTCCATGGCCTCCGGGATTTTCCCGAAGCTGACGCGCTTGCGCTCAGTGGCAGTGTATGCGTAGGTCACCAGGTTTTTCCTCCTTCACGGAAATGCTCGGTGGGTTGGCGAGGCATAGCTTCGCCAGTTATCGCAACCTAATAGTTTATCAGGTACCGACCGTTGGGCAAGAAAAGCCTTGACGCGATTGAGTTTTTGGAGTAGCAAAGTTTTTCGACAGAAAAGATGCAGGTAGATAGGTGTGCACCGAACATCTGTTCATATATTTTCTGTGAACAGTTCTGCTGATGCGGGCTGCCGACGACGGAATGGCAGCGAGGATTGATCAGGCGGAAGCTGCGTCCCGTTTTGAGGCCTCAAACTGGGACGCAGTTTCCGGTTGAGCCCTGTTTGGGAAACTGCATCCCGTTCTGAGCCGATATTCTGGGTCTTACTTTCCGCTAGGGGCCTCAGCCGGAAAGCGCATCCCAGAATTCGACCAAATTGTGGGTCGCACTTTCCGGCAGGACGTGACAAGGGGACCGCCGCTCTATCGCATTCGTTTGGCAATGTTGCGCAACAGATTCTTCGAATCCGGCAAGAAGATACTGGATAGTTACTTATAACCCAACGAAAGGATTGCCATGTTTAAGAGCATCCGAAAAGGCGGGAGGATCGCCGCGGTCGCAATCGGCATCGTAGCGGCGCTGACCCCGCTGGCCGCCCCCCCCCGCAGCATTAGCTGACGGCCTGCCGACACCGGAGCTGGAGAAGTCGTACACCTTTAAGAACACGACCATCGAGGCTCTTACGGACAACGAGGACCATGCAATCTTGAGGACCTATCAGCGCACCGACGATGAGGATGAAGACTATTCCACCGTCGGCTATTCCGTTCTCGATCTCTCGAATGGATCGACCAAGGACATCAAGATACCGAAAGCCAGTCTTGAATCCGTACAGACGCAAGCGGGATGTGTCACTTGGCTTGACGGCAACAACCTCGCCATCTATTCGGTTGATGACCAGAAGACAAGCACCCACCCCATCGAACTTAAAAAATATGCAGAAGCATATGTTGAGCTTTCAACGAACGGCAAAGTTGCCGCCATTGCATACGAAAATGAGGATTCTGATTTAAAGCGGATTGACGTTTACGATCTTGAAGCCAACAAGATGATCGAATCATATAAATGCGGCAAAAACGACGAGCGTTACCTGTTGTCGAACGACGGGAAGCGGCTTTATGTAACCTCTTTAGGCGATAACGGATCGTCCAAGCTGACGACTATAGATACGTCGAGTGGCTCGAGGAAAACTCAAACGATTCCCTTTACGGGCGGCAAATTCATGGTAAGAAAAGCAGGGTCAGACACTGTATATGTCGGCGGTAGCATTTGCGACACTCTGGCGAAATTCGACTACGATGGAAATGTTGAATTCCTCGCTGAAGGCCAGTTGTTTAACTTCGTGAGCCCTTATGACAACTTCCTTTTTGCCGCCAAAATTAGCCGGAAAAATAATGAGGCCGATTATGATTCCATCCAGTACGCACTGATCAATGACAATGGCAAGGAAATCGGAACGATCAGTCCCGCGTTTAAGGATACAGACGACTCTCATTACGGTTTCAGGGACTTTTCCAAGTATGGTGACATGACGCTTGTCAGTCTCGAAAAAAGAGTCGCCACAAATTCAGAATCTAATTCGGACTCCGAAGCAGATGCCGAGGATAGCAAAACGTCCATTTCTGCATACCTCGCAGAAACAAGCACCGGACAGAAAACCAAATTGCCGATCAAGACTGAAAATTATAGCGACCTTAACGAACTTCAGTTTATAGATGAAGATCAAAAGATACTAGCTGCTTACCAGGACAAAGAAGATTCCGACAAGCTGCATATCGATATCTATAAGTCGAATATCCCGCATAGCATAATCGGCGATGCTATTTTCTTTGCCAAGAACAACCTGCCGGTTGTGATTGGTGGTGGCATTGTACTTGTGCTGGTTATCGGCGGCACACTAATCGTTTGCGTGCGCCGTCGCAAGAAGCGTTCCGGCGTCAAGGGTGACGCTTCAGACAAGGCCCCCAAGGCCAAGAAGCAAAAACTCGACTTGCATAAGAAAAAAGCCCAACCGGAGATTGTTTCCACTGCATCGGCCGGCAGCACTCTCCAACCACAGGCCCCTGTTTCCGCAACGAAATTCTGTCACCATTGCGGTAACCCGCTTGTTCCGGGGTCTAAGTTCTGCGCTAAGTGCGGCCATCCGGTCGAATAGCATCTGGCAAGCGAACCCGCAGCCAAATCGGGCCGCCCCTCACGGGACGGCCCTTTTACTTGGAAGACCAGCGAACGACACTGTCATGAACGAGTGCCAAGTTGTTCGTGGCAGATCATGCGGAAACTGCGGCCCAGTATTCAGCAAAATAGCGGAATGTAGGTTTCGGACCCGCAATCGCAAGCCGCATAAAAAACGGATGCAGACCGAAGCCCGCACCCGTAAATGTCGATGCCCGAAGGCTTACTTGCGCATCAAGCCGCCGCGCTCGTCGATGGCGTCCCAGAAGGCGCTGGCAAAGCGAGGGTCGCTTGCGGCCATGAGGGCGTTGGTGGCCATCCAGCCAGACGGGGTGCCAGTGTCGTAGCCCGAGAGCGGATCGATGACGACAGCGTACATGGCCTCACGATCGAGCGAACGCGCCATGGCGTCGGTCAGCTGAATCTCGCCGCCCTTACCGGCCTGCTGATCGGCCAGCAGGTCCATGACCAGCGGGCTCAGCAGGTAGCGACCGACGATGTACAGGTTGGACGGAGCCGCCTCGGGAGCGGGCTTCTCCACCAGGCCGCCGATGCGCCACACGGCACCCGGCTCGGCATCGGCAACGCCCTCGGCGCCCTCGAGCGAACCGACGCGCTCGCCGGCGATAACGCCGTAGCGGCTGACTTCCTCGGGCGAGCAAGCAGCGACGGCGATAACCGAAGCGCCACCGTGCTCCTTGGAAACGGCGAGCATCTTGTCGCAGATGTCGCGGTTAGGCACAACGTAGTCGCCCAGAAGAACCAGGAAGTTCTCCCCTGCCACGGCGTCGGCAGCAGAGCGGATAGCATGGCCGAGGCCCTTGGGCTCGTACTGATAACGGAAGTCGACCGGCATACCGCCAGCATGGGCGACGGCATCGGCATAGGCATTCTTGCCGCGCTCGCGCAGCAGGTTCTCGAGCGAGCGATCGGGCTGGAAGTAGCTCAGCAGCTCGGGCTTACCGGGAGAGGTAACGATGATGGCGTCGTCGACCTCCTCGGGGTCGAGTGCCTCCTCGACGACATACTGAATGACCGGCTTGTCGAGCACCGGCAACATCTCTTTGGGCGTGCACTTAGTGCCAGGCAGAAAACGCGTGCCAAGACCGGCGGCGGGGATGATTGCCTTCATGTTATTCAAGGATCCTTTCGCAGGCGCAGAATGCGCCCTATGCGCGCGGCACGACGGCCGCAGACCAAATTGCGATACCGAAGTATCTTACCGCCGAAGACATACGTCGCCGTAAGGCAAACGCAATTCTTCAGCAGGTCAACGCAAATTATTGCTCGAATGGTGCAATTTTACGCCCCAGCGGTAACGGGATTGGCACGGCGAAGACAGCGGTGTTCTGCGTGCCGAGCAATGGGAATGAGGGGCCAAAACAAAAAGACGGGGCTCGCAATGCGAACCCCGTCTGCAAAGAAATCTGGCGAGAAAGCCTGATTACTTGAGGGTGACAGCAGCGCCAGCAGCCTCGAGCTTCTCCTTGGCAGCCTCGGCGTCCTCCTTCTTGGCACCCTCGAGAACAGCCTTGGGAGCGCCCTCGACGACCTCCTTGGCCTCCTTCAGGCCAAGGTTGGTGAGCTCACGGACGGCCTTGATGACCTGGATCTTGTTGTCGCCGAAGCCCTCGAGCACGACGTCAAACTCGGTCTTCTCCTCGGCCTCAGCAGCGCCAGCAGCGGGAGCGGCGACAACAGCGGCAGGAGCAGCGGCGGAAACGCCGAAGGTGTCCTCGATAGCCTTAACGAGCTCGGAAGCCTCGAGAAGGGTCATTTCCTTAAGAGCATCGATGATCTCATCGGTGGTAAGCTTAGCCATTTCTAAGTCCTTTCGGTTTCCGTGCGGATGCACGGAGATCAGTTAAAACACGGCGCGAATGCGCCAGGGGTGCGGCGTTGCCGCCGCGGGTGAAAACAGCAACTAGGCTGCCTTCTGCTCGGAGACCTGCTGGATCGAACGAGCGAGACCAGAGGAAACGCCGTTGACGCAGACAGCGATGTCGCGAGCGAAACCGGAGATGAGACCGGCGATCTGGCCGAGAAGCTGATCCTTGGTGGGCAGCTCGGCGATAGCCTTAACATCATCAGCGGAAACGGCCTTGCCGTCGGAGATACCGCCCTTGATCTCAAGGACGCCCTTGGACTTAGCAGAGAAGTCCTTAAGGGCCTTAGCGGCCTCGACCGGCTCGGACTCGTAGAACACATAAGCGACGGGGCCGGCGAGGATCTCGTCGAGCTCGGGCTGCTCCTGGTTCTTGAGAGCGATCTTGACCAGGTTGTTCTTGTAGACCTTCATCTCGGCGCCGCACTCGCGAAGCTGATGACGCAGCTCCTGAGCCTGCTTAACCGTCAGACCGTTGTAGTTGACGACGAACAGACCGGCGTTCTCGGCGATACGGGACTCGATCTCTGCAACCTTGTCGATTTTGTACTGCTGGGGCATGAATTACACCTCCTCGAATTCTTTCCAGGCACGGTCCGCCACAAGGACGTGACGGGGGCATGTCCAAAAAGAAAGCCCCCGCGCTGCATGAGCGACGGGGGCGAGAAGACATATCTACTCGACCACCTCGGCTGGCGGGATATCCCATTAAGCTCGCGGGCGATGCCCGTTTGCACCGGCTGTCTCTGGCAGCGGATTCGTGCGTGAACCGAAAGTATTATGGCGGGGACCCCGGCGTCGGTCAACGGGTGCGAGGATTCGTACACAAACCCTGCATACGCTCCGGTCCGAGGGGCCGGGTTGAGATTTTCGCTCGGTCAAGTCCTGGCTCGCACGAAGGCCACATTAAGTGGCCTTCGGCTCGTGCGGAATCTACGAAAATCTCAACCCGGCCCCTCGGACCGGAGCTGCGGTAACTTTGCTGCGAATCCTCGCGCCCGTTGAGCGACGCGCCCCACGCATAACCCTTATGTCGGTAGGCTGATGCGTTGCGTCCCTGATGGCTACAGGGTTGAAACGAAGGTGGACAGGCGGCGGAGGCCTTCGTCTAGGTCTTTGTCGGAGACGCAGTAGCTTAGACGGATGTGGCCTTCGGTGCCGAAGCAGTCGCCCGGGACTAGGGCTACGTTTGCTTCTTTGATGGCTTTGATGCAGAAGTCTTCGCTGGTTAGGCCGTACTGTTTGATGCTGGGGAAGGTGTAGAAGGCTCCCGCTGGTTCCACTACGTCGAGGCCCATGGCGTTTAAGGCTGCAAGTACGCGCTCGCGGCGGGCTCGGTAGACCTTGAGCATGGGGGTTGGGTCGACGGTCAGGGCTCGCGCTGCGGCGTCCATCTCGAAGG
>CAKTWK010000003.1 GCA_934630735.1 uncultured Collinsella sp.
GGCGTCGCCATGGGAGTTTTCGCACGTCGTGCTGACACGACGGGAAGCTCGAAGGCAAACCCCATCGCCAGCAAAAACCACGTGAGCGCATAGGTTGCAATTATGGCGGCCACCAGGCCACCCGCCACGCCATGCTGGGAAAACACGGTACATGCGAGTGCGGCCAGAGCCGGGACCTCGCAGGCGGAAAGGGCCAACACGCCCTGCAGGAATCCCGCACGGCGATCGCGCGCCAAGGCCCCGGCGGCAATGCCCGCCACGCCCGGCAGCGCCAACGCCAGCGCGGCGATAATGGCCGGCAGCTTCCCGGACCACATAAGCGGTCCCACGACGAGCGTCACATGGGCGCCCGACGCCAACAGCGCCGCTGATACCACGACCACAGCCCAAAGCACGCCGCATACCGCCGTCGCACCAACCATCGCCGCGCGCCGGGCCGTGTGCCCCGATACCTCCATCGGGCACGGCATGAGCGGCTCGGCGCGAAGCGAGCGGGCGACATTTTGCGCATAGTGGTCGCAAAATGCCGAGAGCGCCGCCTCCACCGCAGCCGGCTCGGGACGATCTTCCTGATGGCAGGACAGACAGGCCATCACCACATCGAAGAGCTGAGCGTCGACAAACGCCAGCGCATCGCGCAGATCCTCGGAATTTGGATCGAGCCCCAGCTGCTGAGCCTGCTCGGCCGCGGCAAGTGCCACATCGGGCTCGCGTCGCAGCAATTGCGTCAAGTCGCAGCCGGGCGCGTGGGCGCCGACGGGATAATCGGGCAGCGTATCCATCTTGAGGCGATAAGGGCTGGCAATATCGCGCGTCTTTTTGCGCGAGCCCGAAGTACCCGACGCACCCGGCGCTACTTCGTACGGCGCGACACCGGCGATGAGCTCGTAGACCGTACTCGCCGCCGCATAGACATCGATTGCCGGCGACATGCGAAGCATGCGCAGGTCGGGGATATCGTCGGTGAGCATCTCGGGCGGGGCGTAGGCCACCGTCGCGCGGCGCAACGTGGCATAGCGCTCGGTAAACGACGCCTTGCCGCCGGTGCCGGCCACCGCAGAGGCGGGCTCGAGCGCCAGCGACGAGCCAAAGTCGATCAAGCACAGGTCGAAAGTGCCTTCGGCAAGCTGTCGGTCGAGCGGCAGGCGCGCCGTGCGCACCATAATATTAGCGGGCGAGATATCGCGATGGACGAACCCATCGCCCACCAAGCTCATGCGGCAGAGCAGATCGAACAGGTCGCGACCCAGGCGCGCCGCCACGAGCGGCGACAGACGCCCGGCATCGTCCACGGCAAGGCGCGAGCGCAGGCGAGCGAGCGTCTCGCCCTCGACCCACTCCATGACAATCGCGGGCACGCCGTCGACCTCGCCCCACCCGTATAGGCGGGGAAAGCCCTTAAGGCCCGAAAGGGCACGATGGCATTCATATTCCTCGCGAAACGCCGCCTTGAACTTGGTGACCAGCGCCTCGTGGGCGACATCGTCATCAAATTCGTCGCGCGCCGGCAAGATGAGCTGCTTGAGCGCCACGGCCTCGCCCTGCGCGTTGACGGCACGCGTCACGCGGCCGATGCCGCCGCGGCGCATGGTGGCGTCGTCGGCAAACAGCATCGTAAAACGGCGCAGGTAGGCGGGAAGCTCGTCCGTGCCCAGGGCGACGGCCGGCTCAAACCCGTCGACGCGCGCCAGGCGCAGGCCCACCATGGGATCGTGGGCAAGCGATTGGATTGTGGCGGAAACGAGATTGGTCATCATAGAGCGATCGCCGCCACATTGTTATTGAAGTTGTTGAGCGCGACGTTATCGTCGCCGTAATGTCCGACCCATTGACACAGGTTTGTGTAGCAGCCCCACAGGTTGGCGAATTGTCGATACCACTTTGACTGGGGAGGAAACGTCTGCCGGCCAAACTCGGCGCGGATGACAAACATGTCATTGACCAGGCTATCGCACGGTCCGGTATCGCCCGTGGCGTTATAGGTCGACACCACGCTATTGGCGCGGGCGACATAGCCATCGAGCATGTTGTATTTGGTCACGAGCCAACTGTGGATACCCTCCTCCTCGGCAGCCGAGAGGCCACCCGTGCCCGTGCCCCCGCCGGCATCGCCGTCCGTCGAGCCGCCACTCGAAGATCCACCGCCAGAGGCGGAGCCCGAACCGGAACCGCCGTCCGAACCCGCCGAACCGGTGCCAGAACCGGACCCGTCCGAGCCGCCGGGCTTACCCGCCTGCTGCGTATCCTGCTCCTTCCGCTGCTCAGCCTTGTTAATGACAGAAGCCACGCTGTTATTGGAAAGCTTCGTGATGATCTTGGTGTTGGTGAGCACGATGGTCTTGCCGTTTGCCAGCGTAACCTCGTTGTCCGATGTTTCGGGACTGTCCGCATCGTCGCCACCGAACACAACATGCGAGACCACGCTCGCCCACGCATATCCAGTTGTCGTTCCCAAGTCGCTTTTGGCCTTGCGCCCAATATGCAGCTCGCGCGCAGCATGCGCCTGCACCATGGACGGCACCGTCATACCATAAGCCGAAACACCGGCTATGACCAGCACGAGCGAGCAAGACAGCAGCACATACGCCCGAGGCGCCAGGCCCAGCCGGCGTCGCATGCGCACCGTGGCGCCACGCTTTGTCTGAGTGCCCCCGGGCCGCATGCGTTCTCCTCCAACAAAAACACGCCGCTCAGGAGCGGCGCATTCTTTCATATCCACATTTGAGTGTATCAGCGAACCCAAAAGGTTGCGCAACGAATGGACAAATACGAGGTGCAAGCGGACCCATCCACGCGATAAGCGGATGAAAAGCAGGTTTGTTGCACAACAAATGCATGAACGCGCGCTCGATTATGAGCGCCCCGTGCGGCAGGCCGACGGGACATACCGCGGAGCTGGCGCCGCCTAGATCGCGCGGCGGGCCTCGATAGCGCGGCCGAGCGTAAGCTCGTCGGCATACTCCAAGTCGCCGCCCACGGGAAGGCCGCTCGCAAGACGCGATACCTCAACGCCCAATGGCTTGATGGTGCGAGCAAGGTAGCTCGCCGTGGTCTCGCCCTCAATGTTGGGGTTGGTGGCGATAATGACCTCGTGGATGTCCTCGTGGCCCAGGCGCGCAAGCAGCTCGCGGATATGCAGCTGCTCGGGACCGATCTTGTCCATGGGGCTGATCACGCCGCCCAGCACATGGTACAGGCCATGGTAGCTGCCCGTGCGCTCGATTGCCTGGACGTCGCGCGGCTCGCCCACCACGCAAATGCGAGTGGTATCGCGCATCGGGTCCTGGCAGATGGAGCACTCGTCGGCCGTGGCGTAGTTAAAGCAACGGCTGCAAAAATGGACCTCCTGCTTAACCTCCAGGATGGCCTCGGCCAGGCGGCGGGCCTCCTCGGCATCGGCCTCGAGCAGGTAATAGGCGATGCGCTGGGCCGACTTGGGACCAATGCCCGGCAGACGACCCAGCTCATCGAGCAGTTTTTGCAGACTGTGATTCGCACTCATATATATGCGTGTCTTAGAACGGCATGCCCGGGATGTTGAGGCCGCCGGTGATGGCGCCCATCTGCTTGCTGGCAAGCTCGTTGACGCCGCGAACGGCCTCGTTGACGGCAGCCATGATCATGTCCTGCAGTATATCGACGTCCTCGGGATCGAGGGCATCGGGGTCGATGGTGAGGTTGACGAGCTCCATCTCGCCGTTAACGGTCACCTTGACCATGCCGCCGCCGGCAGAGGCGTCGACGGTCTGGGACTTGAGGTTCTCCTGCGCAGCGGCAAGCTGCTCCTGCATCTTGCGGGCCTGCTTCATCATCTGCTGCATGTTCATACCGGCCATAATGGCTCCTTTACGTGCGGCCGCACGCCAAGCTGCAAGGGCAGCCGGGACGCGGCGGGGCTTTCAAACTCAAAAATCGTACCACGGCGCGAGGCCAGCAAGCGGGGCGGACACGCTACCTCAGTCGATATACATGTCCTGGAGTGCAAGCCGCACCCAAAGATTATGCAAAGTTGAATAATTCGCATCTGAATAATATTGAAAGCTAAATCTTGTGGAGCCGGAATCCAACATTTTATGCGTACCACTAAATGGCTAAATGCCGAACCGCTGCTCGAGGTGGCGCGCATGACGGCAGGGTATAATTTGATTGTCACAGACAGCAATTTGGAGGTGCCCCATGAACGCCCCCGACGTGCTCCAAAACATCCGCTCAAAACACCCCGTTGCATATGTGGTTCTCTATCTCTTTGTCGGCTGGGCATTGCTGGTTGTCATCACCCATGTCATAGCCTTTGGAGCAGAACTGCTGGTAGCCAGCTCGGACCAGCCCGTCGTCAAATGGGAAGCAACCGATGAGTGCACCGATGGAACCCGAACTGTTTACTACAACAGCCCGTCCCTCTACCAAGAGTTCAAGGTCAAGATAAAGGACTTCAAGATTGTCGATGCCGAACCGGGCTCTTTATTTACAATCGGGGCAACCATCAACGCCGAGCAAGTCGAGTACACGGACAGCCACGCGACGTATCGCATCGACCTCAGCATCCTAGGCCGACCGTCACGCACCTGTCTGCTCGAATGCGATATACGCAACACCACACTACACCTGTCCGAAATACAGATGCGCCCGGACAAAACCCCTGAAGAGCTAGGAGCCCTAAGCCCGGCGAGCGATTCTCAGCAGTAGAACGATAGCCCGCCGGTTGTTTCTTTCCAACGTTTGCAAATCAGCGCATGGTTAGATGAAACAAACTGCATGATATCGCGTAAATCCCGAGCAGGAATATCGCCCTTGTTATGGGCCAGCTTGCATCCGCCGGAGCGAGTAAGCCATATCTTGGTCGCCTCGGCAGTGGGGCGCTTGACCGCTATATGAACATGGACGGGTTCACCGTTCTCCCCTGTCCAGAAAAAGATGACGTACGGCCCGAGTCGGAAGAGACTAGGCATAGACTCGTCCGCCTTCGTAAGCAAAACGCAAGATAAGCGGGGCGTTATTACGCACAAAATCATCGAGTTCTTTGAGGTCCGCTTCGCTAAAGCCCTCGTGCGACACCCAATTGAATGCCGGCAAGATACATTCCGCCGTGTCAAAGCCCCAATCGCGTGGGCGCTCCACAACGATCTTCACCGTGTTGTCCTCGCGGACTTCGGAATACGAGATTTGCGTATCGTCCTCAAGACGGACATATTCCCACATCATAAGCTCGCTCCGTTCAAAGAGATCTCTTCTTGAGCAGTATACCCGCCCGCGCAGCTACTCCACCGGTTTGAAGATGGTGGACTGGCCGAAGACACTGCGGATGAGGGCTTTGGCCTCGTCCTCGGTCTGCGGGATGCTTGGGGCTGCGCCCTGATGGCCGAAGGGGCTGCCCGCGCCGGGGTTGGACTCCCAGGGAGCCGCAGGAGCGTCCTCCTCTTTGGGGGCAGTTGCAGCGGGCTTGGGCGCGGACGCCGCACCCGGCACGTCGAACGGGGGCAGATCGTCCCCGCCGGCATCGGCAGCAAAACCGCCGACCATGGCATCGTCGTAGGGAACCTGCTCGGATTCCCACGGCACAGACGGCGCGGCGGGCTGAGCCTTGGAAGCGGACGCGCGCTCGGGCGCTCGGGGTGCGGGCTCGGTCGGGAGCTTGCCCGTGGCAGGAGCGCCAGCAGGGTTGTCAGAGCGCAGCCAGGGTGCCTTGGCCAGGTCGGATGACTTGGGCGCAGGCGCGGCGGCAGGATTGGGCGCGGGGACCGGAGCAGCCGGTTTGGGCACAGCGGGTTCAGGCGCCGACGGGGTCGGTGCCGCTACCGGTGCCGCTTTTGGCTGCGTCGCGCTGGCGCTCGAGGATGCAGGGGCCGCCGAGGACACGGGTTGCGGGTCCGCAGATGCCGCAGCCCGTGCAGATGGAGAATGCTCCTCATGTTGAGGAGCCGGCGTGCCACCCCCATCCAGGACATAGTCGACGGTACGACGACCGAAGACCGCGCAGACCGTCGGCAGGACCACCGACTGCGCGTCGGCGCGACCGAGCATCTTGATGGCAAAGGTCGAGCCCGCGGGGAACGAGACCGTGAGCTTGGAGCCGTCATCTGACGTGGCGCGGGCATTGAGCAAAAGCCCTGCGTAGGAGGCCTGACGGGCCTTGACGCGTTCGACGACCTCGGCCCATTTGCGCTGGAGCTCGCCGGCGTCCTCGACCGCAGGGGTCTCGGCTGCGTCGGCGGCGGCAACCTGGGCGGCGTTGTTGGGCTTGGACACCGGCACGGTCGATGCGGCAGGCGCGGGAGCCGGAGCCGTAACGGGTTGAGGCGCAGGCGTTACAGGTTTGGACGCGGGAGCCGGAGCCGCGGACTTGGGCGCAGGCTGGGCAGCTGGAACAGCAGCGCCGCGGTCCCAAGGCATGCCACCCTGATGCGCGGACGTAGCAGCGGGGGCGGCGGTCGCCGCAGGAGTAGCAGCTCGGGCACCCGAGATCAGCGTCGGTTGCTGTGTCGTCGCAGGTGCAGCCACGACAGCCGCAGACGCACTCGCTTGAGCAGCAGCCACGCTCGCCGGAACGGCGGCGTTGGCAACCATGGCCTCCAAGCGCGCCACGCGCTCGGCCAGGGCCTCAATGGTCAGATCGGCCTCGGGACGTGCCAGGCGGGTGCAGGCGATCTCGAGCACCAGGCGCACGTCGCTCGCGCCCCTCATCTCCAAGGCGGCATCGTCGAGCACCGTCAGCACGCGAGCCAAACGATCGGCAGGATGCTCGCCAAAGGCAGCGGCCTCGGCAGCAAGCGCCTCGGCCTGCTCGGCCCCGCCCTCAAACAGCTCGGCGCGGGCGCCGGCAACGCAGGCCACGTACACATCGCGCACATGCGCCACCAGGTCGCGCGTCAGCTCAAGCAGGTCATTGCCTTCCTCGACCTGCGCGCGAATGAGCCCATACAGCTCGGCGACATCACGATCGGCAATGGCACGCGCAAACTCGCCCAGAATCTGGTCCGAAACTTCGCCCAAAAGCGAGCGGGCATCGTCCGCATGCACGGTGCCGTTGCCAAAGACGCTCAGCTGCTCCAGCGTGGAGAGCGCGTCGCGCATGCCGCCCTTGGCATGGCGTGCCACGATGGCAAGCGCCTCGTCGTCGTAGTCGAAGCCCTCCTGCTCGCACACGTATGCCAGGCGGCGCTCGATATCCTCGTTACCGATGCGGTGGAAATCGAAACGCTGGCAGCGCGAGAGGATGGTCTCCAGAATTTTTTGCGGGTCGGTGGTGCACAGCACAAAAATCACGTGTGCCGGCGGCTCCTCGAGCGTCTTGAGCAGCGCGTTGAACGCCGCCGTCGTGAGCATGTGGACCTCGTCGATGATATAGATCTTGTACTTGCCGCGCACCGGGGCAAAGTTGACGGAGTTGATGATCTCCTCGCGCACGTTGTCTACGCCGGTACGGCTTGCGGCATCGAGCTCGTAGACGTCTGGGTGGTTGCCCTCGGCGATGAGCTCGCATTCCTCACAGGTGCCGTCGGGCATGCAGCCGCTCGCGCCCTCGGCGCGCGCCGCCTCGGCATTGCGGCACAGTAGCGCCTTGGCAAGGATGCGCGCCATGGTGGTCTTGCCCGTGCCGCGCGGTCCGCAGAACAGGTACGCGTGGGACAGGCGCCCCTCGGTGATGGCGTGCTCGAGCGTCGAGACGATATGCTGCTGGCCCACCACGGAGTCGAAGGTGAGCGGGCGATACTTTCGGTACAACGATTCCATGGGTGCTCCCCCGGGTATACTGAGTCTTGTTGCCGCGGCGGCCATGCGGTCGCACGGCATACTGCATTCATAATAACCCGTACGGCGAGCCCGCCGCGATAGGAGTCCAAAGAGCATGGCAGACGCAGAGAGCAACCTCGTTCCCTCCGAAGCAGCCGACCAGGTCGAGGTCGCGCTCGAGGCGCAGGCAGCAGCCGATGACGGCATCCTGTACCTCAACGAGTATCAGTACGAAAACGACCTCGTCACCGATTTCGCCCGCTTGGTTGCCTCGCCCAGGCGCCGCGGCTCCCTGTACGTCGCCGCCGCGATTGCCGCGCTCATCGGCATCGGCATGCTGGTGGCCGGCGGCAGCTGGATCAAGTTCGGCGTCGTGCTGATCGTGTTCGGCGCCTTTTTGGCCTGGTGGAGCAAAAATCTGCACCATACGCTCGCCCGCGACTTTATCGAAGCCGTCGAGGCAGACGAGTCCATGGGCGGCCGCTACCGCCGCGTCGCCGTCAACGAGGACGGCCTGATGGTCTGGGGCAAGAGCGGCAAGTCGCAGTTCTTCCCGTTTGAGAAACTCGACCACGTACTCGACGGCGAGCGCATCTTTGTGGCCATGTTCGCCGACCAGGGCGTGACGATTCCCAAGGACACCTTTGTCCGCGGCGATGCCGAGCAGTTTGGCCCCTTCCTTAAGGCGCGCATCAACAAAAAACTCCGCATCGAGACCAAGAAGAAGAAAATGAAGGCCGAGAAGGCTGCCGCCAAGGCCAAGCAGGGCGACAAGGCAGACAAGCCCCAGGACAACACGGCCAAACTGCGCAAGCAGAAGAAGAGCAAGAAGAAGCACTAGGGCCGAGCGCCACTGCGAAGGGAATCTCATCCCGCTTCGGCGTAGGATGAGGCTCCCCCAACAGGACCTTCGAGTTACTTCACTTCAAACCTTAAGAGCCTTCGCTCCGGCAGATCGGTCATCTTCATCGTGTAAGTCCCGGGAAATGCTTTCTCAAAACGAACGGTCTCGTAACCTTCGAAATAGTCGTTGGTGTTTTGCATCATGAATGGGACGAGCAACTCGTTCTCCGCCCCAACCTGTACAGCAAACGCAGCAGAACCGCCCAGGGCCGGCATTGCCTGCGTTATCAGATCGGTATTGACCACAAAGTCATAGTTTGGCGCGTGCTCCGGAACCAAATGCCAAACATACGTTTTAATTCCGCCTTCGACATTGTCCTTATTCCTGACTCGCATCTTTACGGCGATAACACACGTGATGTCGGCGTCCTTCAATTTCGTTTTCGTATCCACGATGCCATATTTTGAATAATCATCATGCGCACGCTTGAGATACTCGCGCGGCGTGAGCAGCTCCGCCCCGTCCATGCAAAACGAATACCCGTCAGTCGCCACATCCTTCGACCCCAGAAACGCCCCATCCATCGAGAGCCATTCGCCCTCCGCATAATATTTCTCAGGAATGACCGTCCGGTTCCCGTTAACGACGCTCACCCTCATGCCCGCAAGGCCAGTAACAGCACAGCCGAAAAGAGCGAGCACCGACCTTCTCGTCCACAGGGTCTTCTTCATCGCGCTCACGACCTTTCCCAAACTTTCACAACGGCACCGTCGCGCATGCAGTAAACCCGGTCGGCCAGCTCCTCGAGCACCTCTCCGTCATGGCTGGACAGAATAACCTCGCGACCCGTTGATGCCGCCATCGCCACAACGCGCTTGAGCATTTCCACGCCCGCTTCGTCGAGGGCATTTGTTGGCTCATCGAGAACAAGCAGCTTCGGCTTTTCCATAATTGCCGCAGCTATCCCCAGACGTTGCTTCATCCCAAGCGAGTATGCTCGGAACTTCTTTTTTTCGTCCGCATCGAGCCCCACGAGCCGCAGGGCAGAGCGAATGTCCTCGGGGGTGGCAACGCCCTTGATCTGAGCGATGAGCTCCAGATTGTCGTAGCCAGACAGATATCCCAAAAAGGAGGGTGCCTCGATCAGCATTCCCAGACTCGGCGGGAACGAGATATCAACTCCGAGCCTTTGACCATCGATTGAGATCTCGCCCTCGGTGGGTTTAATCAATCCGCAGACCGCTCGCATGAGCATGGTCTTGCCCGAACCGTTTATCCCCTGAAGTCCGACTACGGTCCCAGGGGCAACCTCGATGGACACATTGCGCAGGACAACGTTTTTGCCCATACGCTTCGATATGTCCCTAACGATCACGCTCATATCTTGTCCCCCTTTTCTATAAGGTCTGCCCTTCGCAACCACACTCCGCCCAGCGATAGGCATAGCGACATAATCACAATTGAAAACAAGACGCTCGAGCCCGCCGCGATTCCCTCTTTGACAATTCCGCCCCAGCGCAACAGCATTAGGGCGTTACCCAGCAGCGCCCAATGCCGCGCATATACCGAGCAGATCAGGTAGCTCATTAAAACCACAAACGAGACTGACGACCCAAGCACAAACCCGACCGCTGCCTGCGCAAACGCAAGCGCCTCGAAAGCAAGAAAGAGTCCTACGAAAAACGGCAGCGCATCTGCCTCGGCAGCTTTGAGAAACCACGGCGCCAAATTAGCCAGCTGAAGCGACTCGCCATGAATGACCGCGCTGAACGAGGAGCTCACCACCAAGCTCCAAATCACAACAGAGCAAACCACCACGAGCAGCGAAAATGCCGTTACCGCCGCCACCAAGATAAAACGCGAAACCCACCAAAGGGTTCTTGCCCGACATCGAACAAGCGCTTGCAAACCAAACCCGTGCAACGATTCGACCGGATAATCGAGTGTTGTATAGAGAATAAGCAGAATGAGAAAAAGCCATCCTAGCGGAGGCACAAACATGACCCCGGGCCTAGGCTCAAACGGAGCAGACCCGGCAAACACGAGCGCAAGATTATCCGCAAACCCCAAGGTATCCGTCCTGACCCCATACACAGAAGACAATCCGTAGGCGTATACCAAGTTCGCAACGGTCACTGCCGCGATCGCAATATAAGTAATGATGTTCTTCTTCAAAACGGTCCTCAGGTCCGCGGCGACCAGCCTAAACAGCATCAGACCACCTCGCGCCTTTTTAAGAATCTCGCGGAAACCAAAGAAAAGACGAGCAGCAAGATGATTTCCGCAACCCCCGCTCGAATGTCGGGCCAGTTATTTAGCGATTCCGACCTGATGCTGTTAAGAATGTTGCAGTTAAAGCCAACGCATGAAAGGACGCTAAAAATCCAATCGTTAACAAAGTGCCATGCAACCATAATCAGATATGGAACGACCATCGCCTTGATTCTGCTGCGAAACACAACCGACAGACCGGTCACGGCCATGGATAGAACCCCCAGCGCCACCGCATCGAACAGCGTATAAACCAGCACGTATAACAGAGGCCGGGAATAAAACAAACCAGAAAAATAGCTATGCAGATAGAGCCCAACATAAATCGATTCATCGACCCGGGGGAGATACGCGGGAAACAGCATGGAGACAATCAGAAAGTTCACGAGTAGCGGAATAGCCGTGACCGCAAACGCGGAGAGGAAAGCAGACAGCATCTTCACGTTCACGTACGCATTTCTAGAAACACGCGTGCAGATCTGTGCCTCGTAACCGCTCAAACGCTCGGACAGGCATGACCACGACCCGGCCAACATGGCAAGCAACGGCAGCGCATAGAAAAACACCGACGCTAACAACGGCGCGTTCGCGCCCACAACAATCCAGTTGCCAAAGCAACTTTCACGCGTTTGGCCGAGGTATGTCTGAGACTGCAGACCAATGCCGTAGCCAAAAGATAACAGTTGCTTGCGCTCAGTCTCGAGCGTCCACCATGCCTCAATGGCGGCCGCCATCGAAATTGCAGTTGCAACCATAAGGGTCAACGCAAATATAGGATTGCCAAATATCTTGGACAGCTCGTGCCGTATTAGATTTCTATTCAAGCAACATCACCCTCCCATTGGCCGGGCCGAGCAGTAACGCTCGGCCCGGCCCTAATCACAAGCGGTTAATGATGCGTCGACGCACAGCAACCTTTGCATGAATAGAGAATGATGTCTGTAAACACTCGCTATTGAGTTGATCGCTCAGGCGTTTACACGTTATCTACCTGCGATAACAATGAAATAAGCTCCGCTTTATTCTTGATCTTCAACTGGCGGTAAGAAGCAGACCGCAGTGCTTGCACCGTAGATGCAGCGTAACCGACATCCTCCGCAATAGCCTTTGTCGTTGCGCCCTCCGCCGTCATCAGCAAAATTTGCGACTGAACATCAGAAAGGGAGCGAGACGTAAGCAGAGCCAGCTGACGCACGCGAGCCGTTTCGGTGGACCCGTTCGCGCGGTACTCCGAGACGGCCTTCTCGTCCTCAACCGAACGGGCGAGCGCGATGTGCGTAACGAACATGGGCACAGACCAGCAAACAATCACCGTTGCCACGACAACATTGACGGCCGAACTTTGCCCCAACAACGACGCGAGGAACAACGGCTCGAAAACCGTCAGATCCTGCACCATATTGAGCAAGACGACCCAAACAGGAGCCATCGCCCCGAAGCAAAGCATCCATATCCCAAGCATTTTGCACCAAGGACAGCTTCGCAGCACCTTATATGTGAGCAACATCCCCGTCAGCACCGCAAGCCCGTGGATTCGCCCCCTAGCGGCCGCATAGATTAAGGCAACCATGCCCATTGACACCAACGGCACGATAGCCCGGGTACGAGCACGCACCTTAAACGGACGCAGCTCAACGGCGAGCGAAGCCATAGACGCCACGCCGCAGACCAGGACTGGCACGGCCATCAACGGATCGCGTATGCACCTCCATGCCGCGATATAGATAAAAGACCATTCCACAGCAGATAGCATCGCCCATACGTACGGGCTTCCGAGCCAAATCGCTTCACCTGCTCTATCCAGCGCAGCGCCACGATTCGGTTTTTCACCCGCGTAGTGCAGCGACAGAAGCAGCCCGAGACCCAATGCATAGCTTAAGAGGGAAAAGGCGACAGCCCGCGAAACACCGGACCCCCAATCGCTATCCGCCATTACCAAGGGACCCGCCGCAAGGAGGATAAAAAATAATGTAAGCAGGTATCGAAACAGCCGGCGCGTTCGAGCTGATGCCACCATATCGTCAGCATGCCGCTGCGGCAGCTCATGCCCTACAGTATCGCCCTCACCCGCAAACAACGCCACGAGCTCGCGCGAGCCCGCAACCGACGCCTTCCCGTATGCTCGGTGAAGCGTTGTTCTCACCGTCGATGGCTTCGTATCCGTCTCCTTGGCAATTTCCGCCGGCGTTTTCCCTTTGAGCAGCAGTCGAACAAACTGCTCTTCTCGAGGCGACAGGGCAGGGGAAAACACCCCCGCATCGAATGGGTCGGACGTGCGGGGGATATCCGAATCGTTGTTCCGCTTCTTCCTGAGCAACGTGCATACGAAGGCGGCAATAGCGGACACCATCGTCAGCGACACAATGATCGCGGCATCGTTTGCGAAGTATGCCACCTCAACAGCCGGAACAAGGCCAATAGGAACTGCCACGAGCACAGAACGGGCAGACACGTCGCTCTGTCCCCGACCAAAGGCGTAGGGGCAGAAAAACAGCAGGACCGCAGCCAATACGAAATAGGCTAGCGGAATTAAAAGCGCAAGACCAATTGGTGCGGCCGATGCAGAGGATATTCCCCATGGCTCGGGAATGACTCTCCATGAAACTCGACAGCAGAACAGCAGACAAGACATGACGGCTATTGTTTCTGTAAAAATCGCGTCCTGCGGATGACGAGTTTCTCTTTCGTCAGCCCGCGTCGCCCCCTGCGTCAAAGGAGAGCCCGCCGTATCCCAAATTACATATGAGAGGAGCAACGACCCAGCAAAGCACGAGGCGCATGAAACGCCGCGCAACAGCCAGATAGGCGCAAACACGAATGGAATAGAATCTCCGCGAGCATAGAAGGCCAAGTCGGCCCACTCGGGAACCGCCGCAATAGTAGCAAGGATAATACCGAAGGCGCCAAGGAACCCCGGCCGCCTTATTTCTCTCCCCTTGCGGAGCGCAACGCCGTGACCAAACACCGCGAGGCATGCGCCCAGGATAACGAGCCAGGTCATTGCACCTGATGCCAAGCCAATTGAAGATGAAAACCGGTGATAAGGGGTGACCGCCATTACGATAAGCACAATGGCGCAGGCAGATGTGGCAGAACGGCGGGAAAAGAGCATACGGCCTCCATAGCATGTCATTTTATCACTCGATCCGCTCATCTATCTCCATGCCCACACCAGCCAACATCAACGATTCAGGCAAACTCCAATCCGAGCCAGATCACGGTCCAGCTTTTGTCCGCAGCCCCCGCCCCAAAGCAGGATGTGGTTTCCTTTTGGGCGCCGGTTCGGAAAGCGTATCCCATTCCAGGGCAATATTCTGGGATGCAGTTTCCGCAGCCCACCCCATTTGGAAAGCGCCTCCCATTATTTGGCTGAAAACTGGGATACGCTTTCCGGACGAATCGAAACGGGCCGAATCAATCGGGCCACCTCTCCCCGTTACCCTCGTCATCTGCTCGAGCGTGCTACACTAGCAGCATCTATGCCACCGCGAACGCCGGAACGGGCCGCGCCCCGCGCCCGCCGCTCGCAAACGAACTTTAAACGCACGAGGGTTGGCCATGCCGCTTTTCTCGCAACATACCGCCCGGTTCTCGCCGGACGTTCCCTTGGAGGGCACCAGCTCTCGCGATCTGCTCAAGCGGTTCCAGCCGCTCGAGACGCTTGCGACCGGCGGTTTTGGCTCTATCGAGATCTGCCGTGACACGCACCTGCGCCGTCGCGTCGCCATCAAGCGCATCCCCCTCACAGACGGCGCCGGCATGCCCGCCAGCGATATCATGGACGTGCTGCGCGAGGCGCATACCGCCGCCATGCTTCAGCATCCCAATATCGTGCAGGTTATCGACTTTACGCACGACACCGCCTATGCCTACCTGGTTATGGAATATGTCGATGGCATGTCGCTCGCCGAGTTTTTGCATCGAGTCGACGGCCATTCGCTCACCTTTGACGAGGCGGCGGCCATTGCCGACGCGCTGGGCCAGGCGCTCACCTTCGCCCATAGCAATGGCGTGCTCCACCTGGACATCAAGCCTGCCAACGTGCTCATCGACCACTCGGGCAACGTTAAGCTCACCGACTTTGGCATGGCACGCCTGTCGTCTGCCGGCGGCTTTGGCGGCTCGCGCGGCGGCACCATCGGCTACATGCCACCCGAGCAGCTCGATATCGAGACCGGCACGGTCGACGAACGCGCCGATGTCTTTGCCCTTGCCTGCGTTATCTATGAGGGCTTGTGCGGCAGCGCCCCCTTTATGGCGGCCACGCCCAGCGACTCGCTCGGCCGTATCATCAGCGGTGCCACCTACCCCAGTGAGCTCATCCCGCACTTTCCCCCGGGAGCCGAGGCTGCGCTCATGAGCGCCCTCTCCCCCATGCCGCAAGACCGTCCCAACAGCATCGAGGCGTTTTGCGACCAGCTGCTCGCCGGCTTGGGCAGCGTGCGCGAGGGCCGTCGCAGCCTGGAGCAGATGGTGGGCGAGCTTTCGAATGACGAGCACGCGGCAGACGATATCGAATCGTTGCCCTATGAGGACGACACCATCGAGGTCGACCCCGCACTCGGCTGGGCGGGCACGCGCTGGAGCCACGCGCGCGATTACACCATGCGCGCTATCTCGGCGCTAACGTGTGGTGCCTTTAGCTTTTTGCTCATGCAGACGGCTGGCGTCGCGGCGCTTCCCGGACTTATTGCCGCGGCCATCGCAATTGGGGCGGCCGCCGGCCTGGCCCCGCAGATTGGCTCGGCTATCTCGGCCGTGGGTTTTTTGGTACTTATGGCCAACGCCACCATGCAGGCGCAGGGCATCCTGTCGATGCTGCCCGTCGCGGTGCTCTTTGCCGCCACCATGTCCGGTTGGTGGATCGCCTGGGGCCGCACCGAAGCCGCCGCGAGCGCTGCGCTCACCTGTGCGGTGGCACTTGGCTGTCTGACGGGCGATGTCCTCTTTGCCGCCGGGGTCGCCGCCGGCATCGCGGCCTTTTGGCTCGGCCCGGCAAGCGCCGCGGCCGTCACGGGGATGGGCGCGCTTTTTGGCCGCCTGGCTACGGTTGCGCTTTCCGCCGGAGGCGTGCTGGGACTCGGCAATGTTGCCGCGGCGCTGGGAGACATGCTCTTCTGGGCTGCCGTTGTGCTCGTCGCGGCGACAGCCGCACTGACATCTCTGCTGCTCAACGCCCATGCCAAGCGTGCCGAGCAGGGCTCGAACCTGGCTGCAATCGCTGCCATCGCCGGCTGCGGAATAGGCTCCGCGACGTCGCTCTGTCTTGCACACCATATGGAAATTGCCAGCCTTGCGGCCGCGGTCGTCGTCAAGGCGGCGGTTGCGGGAACCCTATCCTCTATAATCGTTGGGATATGCCTATATTTGCTCGGATACCAAAGAACCTATACGGAGAGTGATCTTTCGTGAACTTCCTGAACATCTTCGAGGACCACGTGGCCGGCATCTTCGGTGCCACCCGTGCCCCGTTCTCCTTTAAGAAGCTTGCCAAGCAGGCCGCTCGCGACATGGAGGATCAGACTCTGGTGATCAACGGTGTCAACACCGCGCCGGCACTCTATACCATCCTGATCGCCGCCGACGACGATCCCATGCTCGCCCCGTTCTACCCCGAGCTTTCGCGCGAAGTCCGCGAGTTTGTGAAGGCACAGGCCGAAAAGCGCCGCTATGTGTTTGTCGGCGAGCCCCTCGTTCGCTTTATGATCGACCCGCAGCTGCGTGCCGGTAAGTTCTCGGTCTTTGCCGAGAACGTCGACGCCCCCACACTCGGTCGTCTGTACGAGGAAGAGCGCGCCTACCAGAATGGCCTGGGCCAGAACAACTCGGCCGCAAGCCGCGCCGCCAGCGCTCCCCGCGCCGGCAAGCAGCAATTCGCCGCTCCGCAGCGACAGCACCCCGCCGCCATGCCTCAGCAGCCGGCGCCCCGTGCCGCCGCTCCCGACCCGCTCGCCGTGGCCGATCCCTTTGCGCCCAACGCCCCCGATCCCGCCGCCGCACCCATCCCCGTGCCGCAGACCGTCTCTCGTGACGCCCTCGCCGGTATGGGCGGAGCCGCCGCGACCGGCGCCGCCGTGGGCCTTGGCGCCGCGGCCGGTATTGCCTCCAACATGGCGAACACCCGCGCCCCGCAGCGCCCGCTCGCCCAGCTCGTCGACGTCGTGAGCGGTGAGAGCCACAGCATCACTTCCGCGCAGGTAACCATCGGTCGCGAGCGCTCGGTTTCGGACATCGCCCTGCGCGACCCCAACGTGTCGCGCCGTCACGCCCAGCTCACCTTTACCGGATCGGACTGGTCGATCGAAGACCTCAACTCCACCAACGGCACGCTCGTCAACAACCGCCGCATCACGCGCTGCCCGCTGCGCAACGGCGACCTGCTGACGTTTGGCCTGAGCACCTTTGAATTTAGGGGATAGTCGCTTATGAACATCGATATCGTCCTTTTTGCAGGCCGCATCGTCCTGGTCGCCCTGCTCTACATCTTCCTGTTCGCCGTCATGAAAACCGGCGTGGGACTCGTACGCGGCCAGCGCCGTGACTCCGCTATCTGGACGATCGATGTGGACAAGGGTCCGCGCGGCATCCGTGGCATCCATGTAGACATGCTCGGCCCCGTCATCGTGGGCCGCTCGCCGTCCTCGGACATCTGCATCAACGAACCGTTTGTCTCGGCCTCGCACGCACGCTTTTCGCTGCAGGGCCCGGCACTCATCATCGAAGACCTCAACTCGCTGAACGGCACGCTCGTTAACGGCCGTCAGCTGGTGGAGCCCGCAACGCTGCGCGAGGGTGACGAGGTCCAGATTGGCGACGTGGTCATGAAGGTGAACCGTCGATGATCGACGAGGAGAACAAGTCCGCAACCATGCCCGAGACGCCAACTGCCCCCGCAGCTGCGCCGGCCCATGCCGCTCCGGCGCGCCCTGCGACCGTGGAGCCCGAGGACACCGTGTTCTCCCTGCCTCTTTCGCATGTAACTCAAGAATATCCGGCACTCGCCGATGACGAGGACGCCGACACCGAGCGGCTCGATGCCCCCATCGGCGCGCACGCTGCCGAGCAGCCCGCGGAACCGGAGACAACGCCCGCACCGGCTCACTTTGCCGAGCCCGTCGCCGAGGCGTTTAACGAGAGCGCTGCCGTGTTTGCAGCGCCCGAGCCTGCCGCGCCGGTATTCCCCGTCTCCCCGACAAGCGAGGCGGTACCCGCATCCGCAACGCCCGCCGAAGTCGAGCAGCCCGTTGCCGCGCCCGCCGCAGCTCCCAAGCCCTCCGCTCAACCCCAGAGCATGCCCGCGCCGTCGCACTTTTCGACGCCCGAGCCGACGGCTGTCGAGCCGCAGCAGGACGGCGATCCCGCCGACCGTGTAACCGAAGATCTCAACCTTCCGGACATCTCCGACGCCGAGTCGGGCAACGATGCCGACACCGTCTCCCCCGGCGACACCGCCGAGATCGATGTCGCCGCCGTGGAGGCAAAGCTCAAAGATCCCGGCTCGACCATGAGCTTTGAGCCGCTGACCGACGAGCGCATCGAAACCGACTCGACCTACGACGCCGGCACCACCACGCAGCTTATGTGGGGCGCCCGCTCCGACGTCGGATGTGTACGCCCGCACAATGAGGACTCCTATCTGGTGCAGTCGCCGCTCTTTTGCGTGTGCGACGGCATGGGAGGACACGCCGCCGGCGAGGTGGCATCCTCCATCGCCGTCGAGACCATCGCCAAGACGGCGCCGCAGTCCGCCGACGCCGCGCGCCTGGCCGCAGCCGTTGAGGCCGCCAACGCCGCCGTGATCGAGGCCGCCCTCAACGGCCTGGGCAAACCCGGCATGGGATGCACGGCCACCTGCGCCTACATCGAAAACGACACGCTCGCCATCGCCCACGTGGGCGACTCGCGCGCCTACCTGCTCCACGAGGGCACGCTCATCCGCGTGACCCGCGACCACTCCTACGTGGAGGAGCTCGTGGATGCCGGCGAGATTACGGCCGACGAGGCCCGCGTCCACCCCAACCGCTCGGTCATCACCCGCGCGCTGGGCTCGGATCCCGCCATGTATGCCGACCACTTTACCCTGCACATCGAGGAAGGCGACCGCCTGATTCTGTGCTCCGACGGTCTTTCGAGCATGATTCCCGATAGCGATATCGAGAACATCGCTACGCAGTCCTCGACCGCACAGATCTGTGTCGACAACTTGGTGGACGCGGCGCTCGCCGCCGGCGGCCACGACAATGTGACCGTAGTGGTCGTCGACCTGGTCGACGACGGCGTCATGCGCGAGGCAAAACGCGTCCGACGCCGCAATGTCACCATCGCCGCCGTCTTGGCCCTTGTCTTTGTGCTGGTAGCAGGCATCTGGGCATACACGGGCGTCACCGGCTCCTATTACTTGGGAACCTACCACGGCAATGTCGCCGTCTGGCGCGGCCTGCCCGGCAAGACGCTCGGGGTCGAACTCCACTGGCTCGAGAGCGAAACCAGTATCAAGCTGTCCGACCTGCCCGAAGACACGCAAAACCGCCTGAAGGCAGGCATTCCGCAAACGAATGTCGACGATGCGCAGGACACCATTTCCAAGTACCGCCATCAGATTGACGAGGAGCAGACCCGTCAGGTGATTGACGCGCAAACGATTCGCGACAACACCGATCAGAAATCCACCTCCGAGTCAGATTCCGAGAAAACCGCCGAACAGTCAGCCGAGGCCGAAGCCTCCGATAAGAATTAGAAAGGGAGTGCCGCTTATGAGTCGCCGCAACACCGAACTGCTCTTGCTCATCGCCTCGGCGTTCCCCGTCATCCTGCTCTATGCGATGTACGTGCTCACCGCGGGCGCCACGATTTCCTTTGAGACGCTCGCCGTGCCGATCGGCCTGTTCGCCGCCTTCGCCGCGGCGCATATCGCCGTGCGCATCCTGGCGCCCGGCGCCGACCCCGCCATACTGCCCATCGTCTTTGTGCTCTCGGGCATCGGCATCACATTCGTGACGCGCCTGGCCCCCGACCTCGCCATCTCGCAGCTCATCATCTTGTTTGTCTCGGTGGCGCTCATGGTGGGAACGCTCGCACTGGTCAAGAACCTCGACGTGGTCATGCGCTACAAGTACACCTTTGGCATTATCGGCATCATCCTGCTGATGCTGCCGATCTTTATCGGCACCACGATCTCGGGCTCCAAGCTGTGGATTCGCATCGCGGGCTTCACCATCCAGCCCGGCGAGTTCGCCAAGGTCTTCATCGTCCTGTTCCTGGCAGGCTATCTGGCCGAGAACCGCGAGCTGCTTTCCATCTCCAACCGCAAGATCCTGGGCCTCAAGATTCCGCGCTTCCGCCTGCTGCTGCCGCTGTTTGCCGTGTGGGGCGTGTGCCTGCTCATCGTCGTCTTCGAACGCGACCTGGGCTCGGCCGTCCTGTTCTACACCATCTTTTTGCTGATGCTCTATGTTGCCACGGGACGCTTTTCGTACGTCATCATCGGCCTTGCGCTGCTGGCCGTTGGCGCCGTGGGCGCCTACAAGTTCCTGTCGCACGTGCAGGTGCGCTTTCAGGTCTGGGTCGATCCGTTTAAAGACGCCCAGGGCCAGGGCTACCAGATCGTACAGTCACTTTACTCGCTGGCTGACGGCGGCCTGGTTGGCGTCGGCATTGGCAACGGCATGGCAAACAACATCCCCGTCGTCGAGTCCGACTTTATCTTCTCGGCCATCGGCGAGGAAATGGGCCTTTTGGGCGGCGGCGCCGTGCTCATCCTGTTTATGCTATTTGCCGTGCGTGGCCTCACCACGGCAGCCCGCGCCAAGTCCGACCTTGCCGCCTTTAGCGCGACCGGCCTTACGGCGGCCATCAGCTTCCAGGCATTCTTAATCGTTGGCGGCGTAACCCGCCTGATCCCGCTGACCGGCGTCACCCTGCCCTTTATGAGCCAGGGCGGCTCCTCGCTGCTGGCGAGTTTTATCATCGTCGCGCTGCTGCTGCGCGCCGGCGACGAGGCAACCGGACGCGAGGCCGAGCTCACCGGCACCGGCACCATGGCCGCCATCACCGATGACCAGGTCGCATCCGCTGCCCTGACCGGTACGCGTTTTGCCAACGCACCTTCCTACGGCAACGGCAGCCACTCCGCAGGTTCTCGCATGCGTCGTCGCCTGCTCGACACGCCCGAGTCCGGCGTGCTCGGCCGCGTGGCACTTGCCAACCGTCTGACTCGTGCCGTGTTTGCCTTTACGGCGCTGTTCGCCATCCTTATCGGCAACCTTACCTATGTCCAGGTCATCAAGGCGAAGGACTATCAGGACATGCCGACCAACAACCACACCATCGCCCGCTCCAAGTACATCCAGCGTGGCTCCATCATCACGTCCGACGGCGTGACGCTAGCCGAGTCGCTGCAGCAGGAGGACGGCACCTACGCCCGTTCCTACCCCAACGGCAACATGGCCGCGCACGTGGTGGGCTACGTGAGTCAGCAATACGGCACCGCCGGCATCGAGAGCGTCATGAACGATACGCTCACCGGCTCCAAGGATTACTCCAGCTGGAACAACGCCATCGCGTCGCTCGCGGGGCAGACCCAGCCGGGCAATACCGCCAAGCTCACCATCGACTCGCGCATCCAGACGGCTGCCGAGCAGGCGCTCAAGGGCTTTAAGGGCGCCGTGGTGGTCATGGATCCGCGCACCGGTGCGGTCCTTGCGTGCGCGAGCTCGCCCACCTACGACAACACCAACATCGACGCGCTGCTCCAGTCGGGCGGCGGCGAGGACGGCTCCATGTACGACCGCGCCATGGACGCGCTGTACACCCCGGGCTCGACCTTTAAGGTCGTCACACTCTCCGCGGCGCTCGAAACCGGCACCGCCAGCCTCACCAGCACGTACCAGGCGCCCGGCTCCATGGATATTGGCAACGCGCCGGTCACCAACTATGCCAACGAGAGCTACGGCACCATCAGCCTGCAGCAGGCCTTCGCAGTGTCGTCCAACGTCGTCTTTGGCCAGGTGGCCAACGAGATTGGCGCCAGCTCGCTCGTCCAGTTTGCCAACGCCTTTGGCTACGGTCAAAAGCTCGGTCAGGATCTGACCACCGCAGCTTCCATCATGGCCGACCCGTCGCTTATGACCGAGTGGGAGACCGCTTGGGCGGGCGCCGGCCAGCCCGTCGGCATGGACCACACGCCTGGCCCGCAGACCACCGTTATGCAGAATTGCGTGATCGCTGCCGCTATCGCCAACAGCGGCGTGGTCATGGACCCGTTCTTTGTGTCCCAGATACTCGCCCCGGACGGAACCGTGGTTAAGACTACGCAGTCCCGCTCGCTGGGCCAGGCTGTCAGCTCTGCCACGGCCGACCAGGTCAAGCAGGCCATGCTCGCCGTCGTCCAGTCCGGTACCGGCACCGATGCCCAGATTCCGGGCGTCAAAGTTGCCGGCAAGACCGGTTCGGCCGAGACCGGCGGCACCAACGTCAACTCTATGTTTGTTGGCTTTGCACCTTACGATTCACCCACGGTTGCCATCTCGGTGGCCCTGGAGGATTTCGACAAACACGACGTCAAGGCGGCCAAGATTGCCGGCATCGTCCTGACCGCGGCGCTCGCCGCACAGGGAGCGTGATGCCCGTGATCAAAGCGGATACCTGGGGCGCGCCGCGGCCGATGAGCTAGCGGCAACGCGCCACACGGCCCCAGCGGCCACACATTTGGTACTACACACATCGTTGAGCGAATAGTTATGTTAGGAGCAGGAATGGAACAGAGGGTCCTCGGGGGAAGATACCTCCTCAAAGATAAGGTGGGAACGGGCGGTATGGCGACCGTCTTCCGTGCACAGGATCAGGTCCTCGACCGCACGGTTGCCGTCAAGATCATGCTGCCGCAGTATGCCGGCGACGCCACCTTCGCCGCCCGTTTTAAGCAGGAAGCCCAGGCAGCTGCCGGCCTGTCCTCCCCCTATATCGTGGGCGTCTACGACTGGGGCAAGGACGGCGACACCTATTACATCGTCATGGAGTACCTGCGCGGTACCGACCTTAAAAGCGGCATCAAGAGCCACGGCGCCCTCGATCCCAAGAAAGTCGCGCAAATCGGCTCGCAGATCAGCTCCGCGCTTTCGGTCGCGCACAAGCACGAGATCATCCACCGCGACATCAAGCCGCAAAACATCATGGTGCTGCCCGACGGCAACATCAAGGTAATGGATTTTGGCATCGCGCGCGCCAAGAACAGTCATCTCACGCAGGATAACAACGTGCTGGGCACCGCCCACTATGTAAGCCCCGAGCAGACCCGCGGCCAGGACCTCGGCCCCACCTCGGATATCTACTCGCTGGGTGTCGTCATGTACGAGTGCGCCACCGGCCGCGTGCCCTTTGACGGCGACGACGCCATCTCGGTCGCGCTCAAGCAGGTCAACGAGCTCCCCATCCCGCCGAGCCAGATCAACTCCGGCGTCGATGCCGACCTGGAGCGTATCATCCTCAAGTGCATGGAGAAGGACCCGGCAAACCGCTTCCAGACGGCCGACGAGCTGCGCCAGGTGCTCAACAGCTACCTGTCCGGCCGTGCCGTCAACGTCTCGGAGCCCACGCGCATCATCGGTGCCGCCGGCGACCTGGGTGCTACCAAGACCCGCGAGCTTTCCGACTCAACGCGCGCTATGGTTCGTCCCGTCTCGGGCGTGAGCGGTCAGAACACCGCCCGTAGCGCTGTCTCGGGCTCCACGGGCTCCTACGAGGTCGAGAAGCCTAAGTCCAATAAGAACAAGATCATCGCCGCCGTGATTGCCGCCGTCGCCGTGATTGGCGTTGTAGTGGCCTTTGCCACGGGCATGTTCAGTGGCGAACAGGTCACGGTGCCCGACGTGCTGGGCAAGGACCAGGAAACCGCTATTGAGCAGATCAAGGAAGCCGGCCTTGAGGTTGGCACCGTCGACCAGAGCTACAACGATGATGTCGACGAGGGAAAGGTCGCCGAGCAGACCCCCAACGGCAACACCAAGAAAGCCAAGGGCACGAGGGTGAACTTGGTAATCTCCAAGGGCCCTAAGCCCTCCGAGAAGGTTGAGGTTCCGCAGCTCCTCGGCCTGACCAAGGACCAGGCCGAGGCCGCACTGGCAAGCGTGGGCCTGAAGGGCAGCGCTTCGGAGGAAGCCAATGAGGCCGAAGAGGGCCAGGTCTTTGAACAGAGCACTGCTGCCGGCAAGGAGGTCGAGAAGGGCACGACCATCTCGTACAAGGTCTCTGGCGGCCCGGACACCACCTCGGTGCCCGATCTGACCGATATGACCGAGGCCCAGGCGCGCAACGCTCTCGACATGGCTGGCTTTGGCGTCGACGTGAGCTACCAGGAAAACGACTCGGTTACCGAGGGCACCGTAATTAGCTGGAACCCCAGCGGCAAGCAGAAGCCCGGTGCCACGATCACCGTCGTCATCGCCAAGAAGTCCGGCAAGGCCAGCGTCCCGGGCAACCTGTACGGCAAGAGCATCTCCGCCGCCGTCACCGCGCTCAACAACGCCGGTTTCTACAACATCGGCTTCTGTGACCAGAACGGCAACCCTGTGAGCGGCAACGAGAATGCCACCGTTACGGGTGTCTCCCCCACCGGTAAGCAGTCCACCGACACCACGATCACGCTGACGGTTTCCGTCTCCGGTTCCAGCTCCGGCGACGACTCCGAGTCTAGCAACTAACGTCGATCGCTTGTTGCTCCGAGCGGTTTAGACCGCAAACGCATTCGCTCAGAAGCGCCCGCTTGCTCCCCCAGCAAACGGGCGCTTTTCTTTTGACGTGGGATTGCCGCCCATGGATGAACGTGACTTTAAACCAGAAGAGCCCGGCACCGTGGTGGTACCGGGCTCGGCAAATCTCTGGTGCCCCCGGGCGGATTCGAACCGTCGACACCCGCTTTAGGAGAGCGGTGCTCTATCCCCTGAGCTACGGAGGCATGTTGTACTAGTGTAGCAGATTTACGCCGCTGTAATGCAGCGTATAGCCACTCTTCGGGGTAGTCATTGGGAACGTTCTTTAATGACTAGTCGTTTAAGAACGTCGCATACGACTAGTTACCTTTGTGGAAGAGGCTCTTGATAACGCTGGGGATGCTCTTGGCGCCCTTGGCCGTCACATCGATAAAGTCGGGCGAACGCACGAGCTTATCCTCGTCGACGTACTTGCGGACCGCACGAAGCGTCTCTTTGTCGTCGCGCGTCGAAAACGTAAAGTGACCGTTATCCTTGGTGAAGATGGCAAAACGCGTGATCTTCTTGGTGCCGCGCAAAACCTCGGCGGCAATATAGTCGACCTCATCCCACGGGATCTGAATAAAATCCTCGGGATTGCGCTCGTTATAGTACTCAAACGCCTTGTTGCCCACCATCACGTTACCGTGGCTGGTAAGCCCCATCAGGCAGGTTGCCGGCGTTGCCAGATCGACCGTGCTGTTCTGAGATTGCGCCATGCGCGCCTCGCCCTCCAAATAAAACAATCGGACCGCATCCAGTGTACCCACCGGGTGCGGTCCGTTTCAATGGCTCAAAAGCCCTTGTCTAGCAATTCTCGGTCTTAAGCCGAAGCGCGCTTACATGAAGCCGCAGACGCGACCGATGATGCCGATGGCGAAGAGAGCCAGGATGATGACGATCGGGCTGACCTTCTTCTTGAGGAGCTTGCAGACCAGCAGGGTCAGGCACACGGCGGCAAGGCCGGGGATGAGCTGATCGAGGTTAGCCTGAAGCGTGGTGACCTTCACCTGATCAAGGGCGTTAGCACCGATGGAGTTATACATCGTCAGTGCTTCCTTGACACCCTCAGAACCGGAGGGCAGATTAGCCCAGTCGATAAAGGCGCCAGCAGACTGCGTGACCTTGGAGACGACCGGGGTGAAGGAGATGGACACCCAGCGCTCGACCAGGGCGCCGATGATGAACATACCCAGGATGGAAGCGCCCTCGGTGACCTTGCCCATCAGACCGCCGGAGAGGTCCTTGGCGATGGAGGAGCCGACCTTGTAGCCAAACTCCTGCGTGTACCACAGGAAGGCGTAACGGATGATGTTCCACGCGAAGAAGAACAGCAGCGGACCGGCGATGCTGCCGGACAGGGCCAGGGAAGCGCCCAGAGCGCCCAGAATCGGGCGAAGGGTGAACCAGAAGGCGGGGTCGCCGACGCCGGCGAGCGGGCCCATCATACCGACCTTGACGCCCTGAATGGCGACGTCGTCAATCGGAGCACCGTTGGCGCGCTCCTCCTCGAGAGCGAGGGTAACGCCAATGACGGGGGCGGAAACATAAGGGTGGGTGTTATAGAACTCCAGGTGGCGCTTAAGAGCGGCAATCTGGTCATCCTTGCTGGTGTAGAGCTTCTTGATCGCAGGGATCATTGCGAAGCACCAGCCGCCGTTCTGCATACGCTCGTAGTTCCACGAGCCCTGAAGGAACTGATGACGGAAGCAAACCTTCTTGCGGTCAGCCTTGGTGAGCTGAATCTTGTTCTCTGCCATATGTATCACTCCCCTCCTACTCGTAATCGTTCAGAATGTCGCCGAGCGGGTCGCCGGAGCCACCGCCCATGCCGCCACCCTGCTTGGCCAGATCCTTAAGGCCAAGGTAGATGAGGGCAAGGGAGATGCCGATGAGGCCAAGGGCGATCAGCGTGAGCTGAGGGATGGCAGCAAGGACAAAGCCGAGGACGAAGAACGGCCAGGTCTCCTTGGTGGCCATCATGTTGATGACCATGGCGTAACCGACGGAAGCGACCATGCCGCCGCCGACAGCCATGCCGCCGGACAGCCAGTCGGGCATAGCGTTAAGCGCGTTGGTAACAGCCTCGGCCGGGATGATGCACAGAAGTACTGCCGGGATGGCGATACGAAGGCCCTGCATGAGGATGGCAGCATACTGCCAGCGCTCGATGCCGGCGAAGTCGCCCTTCTCGGCGCAACCGTCCATGGCGTGAGCGATAGCGGTTGCCAGGGTACGGCAGATCATGGTCAGGAACAGGCCAGCGACCGACAGCGGAACGGCGACGGCGATGGCGGCGGTAACGGCCTTGGCCGAATCGGTGGCGCCGCCGTTGAGGGCGAGCACCATGATGATCGAAGAAGCGACCGAGGCCAGAGCGGCGTCAGGCGCGACGGCGGCGCCGACGTTAGCCCAGCCAAGGGCCATCATCTGGAGCGAACCGCCCAGGAGGATGCCCTCCTGAAGGTGACCGGTTACGAGACCGATAAGCGTGCATGCCACGAGCGGCTGATGGAACTGGAACTCATCCAGAATGCCTTCCATACCGGCAAGCAACGCGACAATCGCAACAAGCAGAATAGTGATTGCAGACATGTATCGGACCCTCCTTTACTATGCTTGAGCGGCCAGTTCGGCCTTAGCTTTCTTCAACATGGCGTCGAGATCCTCGGAGGAATCCGAAGGAACCTTGCGGACCTCGAACTTGACGCCCTTGGCCTTGAGGGCCTCGAGAGTCTTAACGTCGTCATCGCCCATAGCGACGGCGTTGGTGACGACGACCTTACCCTTGGAGTGAGCCATGGAACCGATGTTGACTTCCTTGATGTCGACGCCGGCCTCGATGGCCCTGAGCAGATCCTGCGGGTTCTCGAAGAGCAGCATGGCCTTGGTGTCACCAAAGCGCGTGTCCTTGACGACCTCGGCCATCTTCTTGATGGGCACGACGTTGGCATGGACTCCCGGAGGGGCAGCCTGCTCGATCATGGTCTTGCGGAGCTCGTCGTGAGCAACGCCGTCGGAAACCACGATGATGCGGTTGGGGTTGATCTGCTTGGTCCACGTGGTGGCCACCTGACCATGAAGCAGACGGGTGTCGATACGGACGTGGGCGATCTTGATGTGCCCGTCGCCGATGACCGTTCCCGGAGGGATGGCGCCTGCAGGAGCAGCGGCGGCCGCAGCCGGCTTCTTCTCCTCGGGCTCCAGAGACTCGGGCTTGACGCGCACGCCAGCCTTAGCCTCAGTCACGAGATGTTTTGCGATCGCATGTGCAGTGTTCTTTGCGTCAAAGCGCTGCGAATATGCCTCGATGAGCATAGGCAGGTTGACACCGGTGACGATAGCCCAGGAATCGTGGCCCTCGATGAGCCCGCTGATCTGGTTGAACGGCGTACCGCCCCACAGATCAACGAGGAAGAGCACCTGCTCCTGGTCCTCGAAGGAAGCGACTGCTTCCTCGACCTTGGCACGGAAGTCGTCGGGGCCCATGCTCGGCTCGAGCGAGACCACGGCTACAGACGGCTGATCGCCAAAGACCATCGAGCCCGTCTGCTTGATTCCAGCCGCCAAGTCACCATGGCTAGCAAGAACAATACTTACCATCACATAACCTCCTTTTTGTCTACGTATTTCCTACACGACATGAACGAAGTATACCTGTTTGGATTGTGGAATTATAGCTGAATCCGCAAAAGGTTGGATTATCTGTTTAAACGTCTAGGTTTGTTACAAGTTGATTACGTTGCTGATTTACAGCTCATTGCCTACTAAGACGTGATTTGTGATTACTTTTAAAGACATATACAGGCGCACTGTTCATTAATACCGCTTTTAGGTTAATCCCAATGCGCCTGCGTGCCGCTATTTTGTTTAAACAGACATAACTTGACTAATTGTATGACTTATGCTCTAGCGCAAGTAGTCGTTGAGGACGTTCTTGTTTGACTAGTCGTTTAAAAACGTCCCCAACGACTGGGGACTAGACGATATGGAGAGGGTTGGCGGCGTCAACGGCGTCGGGGGCGTCGGAGAGGCCGTCAGGAGCAGCGTCTGCCGAGTCCTCGTCGGGGGTCTCGATCTGCTTGATCATGACCTCTTGGCCCTGGAGCAGATAGGTATCGCCGCTACCGCAATGGGGGCAGGTCTTGCCGTGCTCGACTGTCGCATAGTCGCGGCCGCACGCCTCGCAATGCGTCACGGCTTTGACAGGCTCCACGATAAGCTCCGCGCCCTGTGCGATAGGCTTTTTATCTGCCGCCCAGCGCCAAGCGTCGAGCAGCAAGTCGGGAACGACGCCCGAGACTTCGCCCAGCAGCAACGTCACGCTCGAGATGCGACTCACGCCATTGGCGCGCGCCACGTTCTCAACATCGCGAATGATGTGATAGACGATTCCCAATTCATGCAAGATAAAAACCTTTCGACAGAGGTCGATGCGATGTCAATTCAACGTCAGCGAGCGGCAATCCAGGTGCCCCAGGTTGCCCCGAAACAAGGCGTCCGCTGGGCTTTTGCCCGCGGCGCCGAAGTTGAGGGGCAAGATGGGGTGCCTGGGCGCCGCGCAGCGTCGGCAGTGCCACCGTTCGTTAGAACGGCGGAACCTAATGACCAAATTTGATCTTGATGGCACGCTTGAGCGCGTACTTACCCAGGCTCGGGAGCTTTTGCTCGTATTTGACCATCGTGGAGCACTCGGGGCGGTCGCGATCCAGATGGATGGCGTCAAACGCGCACTTGGTGGTGCACAGGCCGCAGCCGATGCACTTGTTGGGGTCGACGATCGAGGCACCGCAGCCCAGGCAGCGGGCGGTCTCGGCGCGCACCTGTTCCTCGGTAAAGGTCTCAACATACTCACTAAACGGCGCAGCCTTCTCGCGCTCGCGGTCGACATGCGCCACCTCGCGGCTCGCGTTGTCGTAGCTCTCGATCACGACATCGTCGCGGTCGAGCGCGGTGTAGCGGCGCTGGTTGCGGCCGATGGTGAGCGTGGATCCCGGCTGCACAAAGCGATGGATGGACACGGCGGCCTCGTGACCGGCGGCGATGGCATCGATGGCAAAGCTCGGACCGGTATAGACGTCGCCGCCCACAAAGATGTCGGGCTCGGCGGTCTGATAGGTCTGGGGATCGGCAAGGGCGCCCTGGCCGCGGCCGAGCTCTACCTTGGAGCCTGCCAGCAGGTCGCCCCACACAATGGACTGGCCAATCGACATGACGACACGGTCGGCATCGACACGGCGCAGATCGTTCTCGTCGTACTCGGGCGCAAAACGGCCCTCGTCGTCAAAGACACGCGTGCAGCGCTTGAAGGTGATACCGCACACACGGCCGGCCTCGTCCAGATGGACCTCCTTGGGGCCCCAACCGCAGCTAATGTGCGCGCCGTCTTCAATGGCCTCGCGACGCTCCTCCTCGCTGGCGGGCATCTGGGCCTCGCTCTCCAGGCAGAACATTTCAACGTGCTCGGAACCCAGACGGCAGGCGTTACGCGCGACATCGATAGCCACGTTGCCACCACCCACCACGACGGTGCGGCCGGGCAGCGCGTCGATCTTGCCGCTGTTAACCTCGCGAAGGAAGTCGACGGCCACGATCACGTCCTCGGCATCCTCGCCTGGAATGCCGGCAAGGCGGCCGCCCTGGCAGCCAATAGCCACGTAGAAGGCCCTAAAGCCCTGCGCGCGCAGCTCATCGAGCGTCACGTCACGGCCGACTTCCACGCCATAGCGGAACTCGGCACCCATCAGGCGAATGATCTCGACCTCGGCCTCGATAACATCCTTCTGCAGCTTAAAGCTGGGAATGCCGTAGGTGAGCATGCCGCCCGGGCGCTCGTTTTTCTCGAACACGACGGGCTTGTAGCCCCTCTCGGCAAGATAAAAAGCGCAGGACAGACCGGCCGGACCGGCGCCGATGATGGCAATCTTTTGGTCGAAGCCGCCAGCGCGCGTCGGGGTCACCACAGGTGGGACATAGCGGGTCGCAGCGTCCAGATCGCGCTGGGCGATAAATTTCTTGACCTCGTCGATGGCCACGGCCTCGTCCACGCGACCGCGGGTGCAGGCATCCTCGCAGCGGCGATTGCACACACGGCCGCAGATAGCGGGCAGCGGGTTCTCGCGCTTGATGAGCGCCAGAGCCTCGTCATAGCGGCCCTGCGCCGCAAGCTTTAAGTAGCCCTGAACGGCAACGTGAGCAGGGCAAGCCGTCTTGCAGGGCGCGGTGCCGGACTCGTGTGTCTCGATGCGGTTGTCGTTGCGGTAGTTGGGCGACCACTTGGTGTGATCCCACTTGGTGGCATCGGGCAGCTCCTGGCGCGGATACTCGGGCACCTGTCCGCCCGCCTTTTTACTGCAGAGCTTCTGGCCCAGCTTGGCGGCGCCGGCCGGACACACCTCAACGCAGCGGCCGCAGGCCACGCACTTGTCCTTCTCGACCTTGGCGACATAGGCCGAGCGCGACAGGTTGGGCGTGTTGAACAGCTGCGAGGTGCGCAGGGCGTAGCACACGTTGACGTTGCAGTTGCAGATGGCGAAGATCTTGTTCTCGCCGTCGATGTTGGTGATCTGGTGCACAAAGCCGTTGTCCTCGGCCTGGCGCAGGATGTCGTAGACCTCCTCGCGGGTCACGTAATGGCCGCGGTCGGTCTCGACCACGTAGTCGGCCATATCGCCCACGGCAATGCACCAGTCGGCGGGGTCGTCGGCGCAGCCCTCGCCCATCACACGACGGCTCGCGCGGCAGCTGCAGGTGCTTGCGGCATATTTGCCATCGTATTTGTCGAGCCAATGCTCGATATGCTCGATCGGCACCGACGTGCTCGCGGCATCGATAGCCTTCTCGACCGGAATGACGTGCATGCCGATACCGGCGCCTCCGGGCGGCACCATCGGCGTGGCCTTGGACAGCGGCCCCTTGGACGCCTGCTCAAAGAACTTGGCATAGACCGGGTGCTCCTCGAGCTGGCTCACGCGCATGTTGAGGAACTCAGCAGAACCCGGCACCAGCATGGGCAACACCCATTGCTTGGCGCGCTCGGGGTTTTCCCAGTTGTACTCGAGCAGGCCCGTGTAGCTCATGTCGTCGAGCATCTTCTCGATATCGGCCTCGGGCATGCCGGTAAGCTTGACCATCTCGGGCAGCGTATAGGGACGGCGCATCTTCATCTTGCAGAGCACTTCGGCCTGCTCGTCGGTTGCGGCCTCGGCAAACGACCAGTACTCGTAGCCCAGCAGCTCGTCGCGGTGCAGCAGGCGGTTGGTGCAATGCTCGCACAGTTTGACGATGGCCTCGCGCGGATGCTCCGGCAGCGGCGGCACGAACTCCGAACCGATATCGGGCTCGGTGTAGCTAATTCCCGGTCCGTTGAGAATCATGGTTGTCCCTTCTCTTGCCGCAGCCCGACGAGGCCGCAGCGCCCCTCTTTTTTTTGCAGGCCGGGCATGCCCCCATGCCGTTCACCCGCCATTAGTTGACATTGTGTCAAAAACAGTATTGACGAACCGTCAACAATATTCAAGACTGTTAGGTGAACGGTCGGGCTCAAACGGACGAAAGGCGGCAAGCGCATGAGCGATAGCGTGGCAAGCATCTCTGTGGCTGACGCCGTCCCCGCGCCCGATAGCGCGGCCAAGCGTCTGACGGGCGACGAACGCCGGCGCGAGATCCTCGCCGCCGTGCGCGCCGTGAGTTCCGAACTGGGCGTGTCGCATCTATCTGTCTCGGCCGTGACCAAGCGAGCCGGCTGCACGCGCTCGCTGTTCTACCACTACTTCGCCGACATGGACGCCGCCGTCACCGCCGTCATGGACGAGGCAATCGACGGCTTCATTACCGAGCTCGAGCAGTGGAATGCCAGCCGCACGGTTGGCGACATCGAGGGCGCACTCGACACCGTCGCCCCGCTCTTTAAGCGTCTGGTCGCCAGCGGCCATGAGCTGCCGAGCACGCTCACCTCGAGTAGCGGCGCGCTCTACGGCGGCTTTTTGCACAACGTGGTCCAGCGCGTGGCGCAGTATATCTGCGACACCACCGTGGTGGATTTTGTCGCCCATCATGAGCTACGCATCGACCATGTCTACGAGACGTTCTACACCCTCATCATGGGGTTGTTGATGTATATCCGCACGCACCCCGATGTGCCCGACGAGACAGTCAAGGAAATCATCGCCTCGACACTCCACATCGAGGGCTATACCGCCAAGTATCCGGAGCGCAAGCCCCAGAACTGACGACATTTGGCCAAACTGCCCGCGATCAGAAGAGGGGCCGCGGGCGTGTGAAAGGAGAGCAGCATGCTGTTCGATGTTTGGGGTAGCGATACCCTTATCCACTGGGCCGGCTGGGCCATGGTCTTTATTGGCCTGATCGTGCTCAACGAGGTCGGCCGCCGCACCAAGCTGGGCGCGGCAATCATCTTTGGCGTGGCTCCGCTGGCCATGACCATCTACTGCGTCGCCATCGCCATCGGCGTCTCACAAGGCGCCGAGTGGGCGCTCACCAACCCCACCCATGTGTACCAGAACAGCTGGTTCCACTACGCCAAGGTATACGCGGCGCTGGCCGGTTGCTGGGGCTTCATTGCCATTAAGTACCAGTGGGGCAAGATCGGCAAGGCGCATTGGTTCCGCGCATGGCCGTTTGTGATCGTTGCCATCAACATCATGATCGCTGTCGTGTCCGACTTCGAGAGTGCCTATCACTTCTTTGTCCTGGGCCAGTCCACCTGGGTCACCTCCGAAGGTGCTACGCAGCTGGCCGGCTGGAACAACGTGTTCAACGGCATCGCCGGTATCATCAACATCTTCTGCATGACCGGTTGGTGGAGCGTCTACGCCTCCGAGGACAAGACCGACATGCTGTGGCCCGACATGACCTGGGTCTACATCATCGCCTACGATATCTGGAACTTCTGCTACACCTACAACTGCCTACCCACCCACTCCTGGTTCTGCGGCTTTGCGCTGCTGCTGGCGCCCACCGTCGCCGCCTTTATCTGGAACAAGGGCGGCTGGATCCAGAATCGCGCCTTTACGCTGGCTATTTGGTGCATGTTTGCCCAGGTATTCCCGTACTTCCAGGAGGAGTCCATCTTTGTGACCCACTCCACGCTCGACCCCGTCGCCGCTACCGCGGTCTCGATCGCTGCACTGATCGCCAACGTCGCCGCAATCATCTACATCGCCTACCGCGCCAAGAAGCTCGGCCGCAATCCCTACAAGCAGGATGTCTTTGAGGGCACCAGCGATTGGGAGAAGGCCACCGCTCGCCGCGCCAAGGTTGATTACGCGCACGCCGAGTAACGTGTTTATTCCGCCCACATTTGGATGTAGGCAAACTTAGCCGACGCCGCAATCGCGCGTCATGCGCAGCCCCGGAAAGCGATTCGCCCGCTTTCCGGGGCTTTTTGTTGTTGCGCGCATTCACGCACATATGCAAAACCTCTCTCACAGATAAAATCAGATTTCCAACCGACTGACAGCCCTATGTGACCCCAATTTTGGGTACATTGTTGTCCCGATATCGAGCTTGGGGGATATATGAAAGATGAGACGATGGGCCAAGAGGATGCGGCCCAAGATGCAGAAGCGTGTGCCGAGGCCCTGGAGAGCCTAGACCAGATCGCGCTGGCCGAGATTGCGTTTGACGATTCGAGCGTTGATGTGCAGGATGAGCCGGAAATCGAGGCGCAGCCCGATGATCAGGATGCAAAAGACGATGGCACCGCGCCCACCGAAGACGAAGCGGGGCACGAGGAATCCGAATGCGAGGCCGACGACCAGCCCGAATCCGACACGAGCGAGGAAACCATCTTGCTCGACAGCTTGCCGGCCGAAGATTCGCTGACCCGCGAGCTTCCCGGCCTGGGCTCCGCTCCCGCCGTGGACGAGACCATCGCCATGGGCGATATTCCCCTACCGTCCGTTCCCTCGGCACGCGAAGCCGAGGTTCGTCATCGTAAGATGTCGCCCAAGCGCCGCAACCTGATGGTTGCCGGCGTTGTGGCAGTCGCGCTCGTCGCCGGCGGCGCGGGC
Organism: uncultured Collinsella sp.; assembly: GCA_934630735.1. GTDB lineage: Bacteria > Actinomycetota > Coriobacteriia > Coriobacteriales > Coriobacteriaceae > Collinsella. Next base: position 34,626 of record CAKTWK010000003.1, read on the forward strand.
TATGCTGCCTGGAACGGATATCAGCAAGAGCAGGCTGCCGCTGTCGCCGCCAGTGCGCACACGATGATGTCGGTGCAGATTGGCGTGCATGCCGCGGGCCTCGACTGCTCAACTGGCTCCAAGATTCCCGTACAGGTGAGCGGACAGGATTCCGACGGTTCTTCCGTGAGCGAAACGCTCTACGTTGACGAGCATGGTCGCGGCATTAAGCTGCTGCCCGGCGATTACACGCTCTCCATCGCCGCCTCCCCCATCGCGGCCGACGGCACCATCTACACCGTCCCGACCACCAAGGCGCAGGTTACGGTCAAGAGCGATGGGCAGGACCTGCGCGCTCAAGCCACCTTTAAACTTAAGGTACCTTCAGCCGACACAGTGACCGACGACCAGATCGATGCCGCCGCCAAGTATGCCGAGGAAGGCGGCGCGAGCTCTGCCGCCGCGGCAAAGATACTCCAGCAGGCGGCAATTACGCGCCGCGATGCCGCCGCCAACGCCGTGAGCGCAAGCGAGGCTCAGTCCGCCCGCGATGCCGACGCTCGGCACAAGGCGACGGATCTGTATCAACTCGATATTCCGGTTGAGTGGTACGGTAAGGTTGCTACCTGGCAAAACGGCAGCACGCTGTGCATCTATCTGGGCGATGACACCAATACGCCAATCGTGACGCTTGTCGCGGTGCGCGAGGGCGAGAGCTTTACGCCCGATGAGGGCGATACGGTTTTGGGTGCGGCCAATCTAGGCAACGGTTACACCGTCTACGTCAGCGGCCCCGTCTATCCGTACGTGGTGCCCCAGACCATCAACGGACGGACGCAGAATCCCGTGTCAACCTACCCCATGGACACGGCCATTGAGCTTGTCGAGCTCACGACCGGCAACCGCTACACCTATAGCCAGATCAAGAACGTACTGGTCGGCAAAGACGGCAAGGCCGACGCTGCAACCAAACTCGAGACCGACTACCTCGCCCAGATTCTCCTGCCGAGCATCAAGGCCCAGGACTAGCCGGCCCAAAGACAGCCGCCCAACACCCACACCCCTAACGCAGTTGCGGTGAAATAGGGACTGTTTTTGCTGGTCAAACCGCAAAACAGTCCCTATTTCACCGCAACTTATTGGTGGCCTTTTGGGTGGCACTCAGCGCCAGGGGTCGGCTTCGAACATCGGCTCGCGCTCGGGGCGGCGATCGCTGTAGGGATCGTAGCCGTCGTCGTCCTCGTTCTCGGCACGGATGTAGGGGTCGCGCGGCTTGGGCGCCGGCTTGGGCGCAGACTTGGGTGCGGCATCGGTCGCCGGCGTATTCGTCTTGTTCTTGTCTATCATCTGCATATCTCCTTGCCATGCAATCGTGTTCAACACCATCGATTGTCGCACGAAAAAGGGCGGCGGACCCAATTGGATCCACCGCCCTTGGCGTTTAGAGACGGCTGGCAGATTTTAAGGCATGTCCCATAAATCTACTCGGCGTCGGGGACCTCGTAGGTGGCCGCCGGCATGTTGTCGCACACGACGGTAAAGCCGCCGTCCTTGTCGGCATCGACCGTCACCTGATCGCCCTCGCGCACCGTGCCGTCGATGATGGCGGCGGCGATGGCGTCCACGACCTCGCGCTGGACCAGGCGCTTGAGCGGACGGGCACCGAACACGGGGTCCAGGCCACCCACGGCGAGCATCTGCTTGGCCGCCGGGGTGATGGCAAGCGTCATGCGCTCCTTGGCCAGGCGTGCGCGGACGTCGGCAAGCTGGATGTCGACGATCTTCTCGATCTGCGCCATGCCGAGCGGATGGAACACCACGATATCGTCGATACGGTTGAGGAACTCGGGGCGGAAGGTCTGAGCCATGGCGTTGTCGACCTGATGGCGCATTTCTTCCTCGTCCTTGCCGGACAGATCGGCGATGGCCTTGGAGCCCACGTTGGACGTCATGATGATAATCGTGTTCTTGAAGGACACCTGGCGACCCTGGCCATCGGTCAAACGGCCGTCATCAAGCACCTGCAGCAGCACGTTGAAGACATCCGGATGGGCCTTCTCCATCTCGTCGAGCAAAATCACCGAGTACGGACGACGGCGCACGGCCTCGGTGAGCTGGCCGCCCTCGTCGTAACCCACGTATCCCGGGGGCGCACCGATCAGACGTTGGACGCTGAACTTCTCCATGTATTCGGACATGTCGATACGCACGAGCGCGCGCTCATCATCGAACAGGCACTCGGCAAGCGCCTTGGCGAGCTCGGTCTTGCCCACGCCGGTGGGGCCCAGGAAGAAGAAGCTGCCGATGGGCTTGTCCGGATCGGAGAGGCCCGCACGGCTGCGACGTACGGCCGCGGCCACAGCGGACACGGCCTCGTCCTGGCCGATGACGCGCTTATGCAGCTCGCCCTCCAGGCCCTTGAGCTTGTCGAGCTCGCCCTGCATCATCTTGGACACGGGCACGCCGGTCCAGGCGCTCACGACCTCGGCGATCTCATCGGAGGTCACCTGCTCGTTGAGGCCATCGCCGTCCTGCTCCTTTTGTGCCTCGAGCGCAGCCTCGGACTCCTGAATCTGCTGCTGCAGGCCCGGAATCACGGAGAAGCGCAGCTCGGACGCACGACCCAGGTCGCCGTTACGCGTCGCGCGCTCCTCTTCGCTCTTGGCCTCGTCGAGCTGTCCCTTGAGCTCCTGCACGTGGTCGATGGCGTTCTTTTGGTTGAGCCAGCCGGCCTTTTGCACGTTGAGCTTTTCCTGGACCTCGGCAATCTCCTGGCGCAGAGCATCCAAACGCTCCTTGGAGGCATCGTCGGTCTCCTTCATGAGCGCCTGCTCCTCGATCTGCAGCTGGGTGAGCTGACGCGTGGTGGCGTCGATCTCGACCGGCATGCTGTCGAGCTCCATGCGCAGGCGGCTTGCGGCCTCATCGACCAGGTCGATGGCCTTGTCGGGCAGGAAGCGGTCAGCGATGTAGCGATCGGAGAGGTCGGCGGCGGCCACGAGCGCGCTATCGGTGATATGCACGCCGTGGAAGATCTCGTACTTCTCCTTGAGGCCACGCAGGATCGAGATGGTGTCCTCGACGGTAGGCTCGCTCACCATAACGGTCTGGAAACGACGGGCGAGCGCCGCGTCCTTCTCGATGTACTTACGGTACTCGTCGAGCGTGGTCGCGCCGATCGCATGCAGGTCGCCACGGGCGAGCGCAGGCTTGAGGATGTTGCCGGCGTCCATGGAGCCCTCGGTGGCACCCGCGCCCACGATGGTGTGGAGCTCATCGATGAACAGGATGACCTTACCTTCCGATTTTTGCACTTCCTTGAGCACGGCCTTCAAGCGGTCCTCGAACTCGCCGCGGTACTTGGCGCCGGCGACCAGCGCGCTCATGTCGAGCTCGATGAGGTCGCGGTCGCGCAGGGTGCTCGGCACGTCGCCGGCCACGATACGCTGGGCGATGCCCTCGACGATGGCCGTCTTGCCCACGCCCGGCTCACCGATGAGCACGGGGTTGTTCTTGGTGCGGCGGGACAGGACCTGAATAGTACGACGGATCTCGTCGGTACGGCCGATGACCGGGTCGAGCTTGCCGGCGCGGGCCAGGTCGCAGATGTTGCGGCCATACTGCTCCAGCGCCTCAAACTGGGTCTTGTCCTCGGCAGACGTCACGCGGTCATCGCCACGCAGCTCCTCATAGACCTGCTCGATGCGCTCCTTGGTAACGCCGGCGTCGCGCAGTACACGACCAGCCTCGCCCTTGTCCTCGGCAAGCGCCATCAGCAGATGCTCGGTTACCACAAAGCTGTCGCCCATCTTGGTGGCCTTCTTCTCGGCCTTCTCGATGACGCGGACGAGCTCGTTGGACAGGCCCATCTGCTGACCCTCACCCGAAACCTTGGGCGCGTGGTCGATGGCATCCTGCGTGGAGCGCGCGAGCTGAGCCGGGTCGGCACCGATGCGCTCGATGATCACGGAGATATTGCGCTCGCCGGCACCGAGCAGGGCAGACAGCAGGTGAATCGGCTCCACCGCGCCGGCCTGCGCATCGGCAGCCGTGCTCATGGCGGTCTGTAACGCCTCGCGCGACGTCATTGCTAGCTTATCGATTCTCATGGAATCACCTCTCTTGGGGCGGCCGCCCTACGGGGCGGCTTCACGTTGTTCGAGAAGTATTGTTGCCAGCTTTGTACGATCTTATACACAAATCTAAGTCTCTATATATAAGATTTTCTGAGTGCTCCCACGACATGCAAACCACCACAAAGGGGACAGGCACCTTTGTGGTGGTTGCAGCCTCTATTTACTTGCCGAGCCCGTGCTTCCCGATTCGGCGTTCCAGGGCATCTCATCCTCGAACAGCCATGTACGGGCAGACCCACTATCGCGTGCAGTCTGCGGGTCGGGCAAGCAGGTCTGTTCATAGGCATCCTGAATGCACTGACCCATGAAATCGTTGAGCTCGGTCTGGTTGCCCTCCATGACATAGGCGACATCGCCGTCCAAGATGTAGATGCCCGGCCCCTCATTGCCCTCGTAGCCAGGATCGTACAAAACATCACATAACTTGGCGCCATTCACGGTGTCCAACTCGATGGACGAGTGACATCCGCCAACCATGTCGTTCGCTTTTGCCCGATAGGACGCATATCCATACCAGCGCTTAAAGGTTTTGCCCCTGATCAGCTCGGACGCCCTGTCGATCAGACTAGAATCCGTGGTATAGCGCATAGCCCCAAGCTGAATATGTGGATAATTACTAATGCCCAGCGCAGCCGGTTGCTCATCAAAATCAACGGTAATGGTCTCAGGCTTGTCGTCGCCGGTCAGAAGTTCGACAGATTGAGTCACAGGCTTGACCACCGGCTCCGTCACCGCAGCAGGTAGAAACGCCATGCCGACAGCGCCCATGCCAACCACGGTGATCGCAAGCGCCAAGACAATCAATCCAATACGGGCAGAACGGCTCACGGCAAAACACCCCACAATGCAAACCTTCGCCACCTGCACTAATGATACCGCCAGCTAACACTATTACCAAAAGAAGCCGCGCGCTCCTCACCACCACAAAGGGGACAGGCACCTTTGTGGTGGTTTTCGACGCTAACGGTCGACCATCTCGCGCCATGAGATTAAACTTGAATTGTTCTCTGAACATATCCATTTCTGCCTATCCTCAACAGATCTTTGTCTCGAGGAGCGCATATGAAGCCGTCTCATTCCACCGGTCGCAACGTCATTACCATTTTCGCCATACCCATCGCGATGTTCTTCTTTATCGTCGTCACACCCTTTTCCCTCGGTATCGCCTCGCCCTTCGATTTATGCGGAATGGTCGACGCCGGCTCGCGTGCCACCTCGCTCTCCTTTATCTGCCGTGGTGTGTTCTACGAAGACGCAATTCCCACCGGGCTTTGGCGGTCAAAGCTGCCGCTGCTCGGTCAGGTCGATGGACGTTCTCCTTATTTCTGCCTTGAACCTCAGGCGATGAATTATTTGATCGACGATCAGCCCCTCGGCTCCATCACCCTCGCCTACGACTACGCACCAAACACCGATGAGCGCCACATGAACCAAGTCCTCGACAAGATGCTTGGACAGTGCGGGCTCACCGAGGAGGCCGGTCGAACCATCTATAGCAACCAGAAATTAAAGCGAACAGAACTCCGCCGTGTCGGAAAAATCAAAGGGCGAAACGGGGCCGCCTACTGGGATGCCTGGGCAACACGCGACAAGGGCGAATTCGGACACAGCACCTATACGGTCACCGTCTACACCAAAGACGGAATTAAGGACAATGTTGACGATTTCGCGTCATCCAAACTCGGCATCCCCAAAACAACCAAGCCCGCCAGCCCAGATGAAATCCTGTAGAGACGCTCATTAGAATGTCGTTCAGCGAGCACGGCAGCATCGAGCTCGCCCCCCACCACCACGAAAGGGACAGGCCCCTTTGTGGTGGTTTTCGACTCTGGCACTCGACTGTCTCGATCTGTAACATCTAGCGGCCCTTTTCGATCTTAGATGTTACAGATTGAGATGAAATGATCAGCGGTGATCGTTTGTCTCAATCTGTAACACCAAGCCCACTTTTAGCGGCCAAGATGTTACAGATTAAGACGAATCGAGCCGCCACAAAGGTGCCTGTCCCCAATGTGGTGGTTTTCGACAAAAAGAAGCCGCCCCGATAACAGAAGCGGCATCAAGCAAGTCTATTTATTAGCGTCCCTCAAAACCCAACGAGAACGTCGCGGTAGCCCCGGACACACCTTTCCCTCGGGCGACCCTCGCGAAGCGCGTGAGCACGAGGGAAAGGTGTGTCCGGGGCGTACAGCAACGTTACTCGGCAGCGGCCTTGAACTTGTTGTAGTTGATCAGACAGCCGGCCTTGACGATGGCACGCTCCTCTGCCGTCATATCGGCAATATAGAGCTCAATCTGCTCGACCGCACCGTCGGCACGCACCACGTAGGCAGCGATGTTCTTCAGGTCGCCGTCGAGCGCGGCGCGGATACCCGGCACAAAGACGTAGTCGCCCACCTCAAAGTTGGGCTCGGCCTCCATCTGGAAGGGCACCATGCCCCAGTTCATGACGTTGGAGCGATAGCGCTTGGTGGCGTACTCGTGGACGATGTTGGCCAGGCCGCCAATTACGCGCTGGCAGCTCGCGGCCTGCTCGCGGGCAGAACCGTCACCGGGCTTCTTGGCATAGAGCATGGAGCCGTACTCGGTCGCCTTGGCATCGGCCGCGACACCCACGCCGGCCAGTGCCTCGAACACACCGGCAAGCTCGGCATCGAGTGCCGCCAGGTCGCCCGCGGCCTCGCCGGCCACGCGACGCTTCTCCACGGCGTCGACCTCCTTGGAGCGGCCCACGTAGGCCGGATCGCGACGGCTCAGCGTAAACTCGGCCAGGCCCAGCGGGTTGGAGCGGAAGGAGCTCGTCTCGCCCGAAGGAATGAGCTCGTCGGTCGTGGTGACCGGGTCCATGATCTTGGAGCACACCTTGAGAAGGATGTCGTCGCCGAGGGGCTCCATCGCGGGCCACGGCTTGATGTTGGGGCCCTCGACCAGCTCATCGGCCGGCTCCGCCTTGCCAAAGCCCCAGTACACGCGCTTTTTGTACGGCGCGTCGTCAAAGGTGTACTCGCAGGCCTCGTCCCAGGTGTCCTCGGGCAGGTCGGTCGCCGGCGTCAGGACGCCGCCGTTGGCAGCCGTCGCCGCAATGGAGCGAGCGTCCATCAGGGCTACGGCGCTCAGCTGGCCATTGCCCGGCTTGGAACCCTCGCGGTTGGGGAAGTTGCGCGTAGTGTGGCGGATGGACAGGCCGTTGTTGGCAGGCGTGTCGCCGGCACCAAAGCACGGGCCGCAGAATGCCGTGCGCACAATCGCGCCGGCCTCCATAAGGTCGTAGATATAGCCACGACGCGTAAGTTCGAGCGCCACGGGCTGGCTCGTGGGATAGACCGACAGCGAGAACTCGCCGCAGCCGGTGTTGGCGCCCTTGAGCACGCGGGCAGCCTGAACCACGGAGTCGTAGTTGCCGCCCGAGCAGCCGGCGATGACACCCTGCTGCACGTGCAGCTTGCCGTCGACGATCTTGTCGAGCAGGCTAAAGTGCGTCTTACCCTCGCCGATCTTGGCGGCCTCGAGCTCCACCTCGTGCAGGATGTCCTCGAGGTTCTCGTTGAGCTCGTCGATCTCAAAGCCGTTGGAAGGATGGAACGGCAGCGCGATCATGGGCTTGATGCCCGACAGATCGACCTCGACGCAGCCGTCGTAGTAGGCGACATCGGCGGGCTTGAGCTCGCGGTAGTCGTCGCCGCGGCCGTGCATGGTCAGGAATGCGTGCGTGTCCTCGTCAGTTGCCCAAATGGAGGAAAGGCAGGTGGTCTCGGTGGTCATGACGTCGACGCCGTTGCGGTAATCGGTCGTCATGCTCGCGATGCCGGGGCCCACAAACTCCATGACCTTGTTCTTGACGTAGCCCTTGGCAAAGACGGCGCGGATGATGGCAAGCGCAACGTCGTGCGGGCCGACGCCGGGTCGCGGAGCGCCCGTGAGGTAGATGGCAACGACGCCGGGATAGGCGACATCGTAGGTGTCGCGCAGCAGTTGCTTTGCCAGCTCGCCGCCGCCCTCGCCCACGGCCATGGTGCCCAGAGCGCCGTAGCGGGTGTGCGAGTCGGAGCCTAGGATCATCTTGCCGCAGCCGGCGAAGTTCTCACGCATAAAGGAGTGGATGACGGCGATGTGCGGCGGAACGAAGATGCCGCCGTACTTCTTGGCCGCGGAAAGGCCAAAGACGTGGTCGTCCTCGTTGATGGTACCGCCCACGGCGCACAGCGAGTTATGGCAGTTGGTGAGCACGTAGGGCAGCGGGAACTGCTCCATGCCCGAGGCGCGCGCCGTCTGGATGATGCCGACAAAGGTGATGTCGTGGCTCGCCATGGCGTCGAAACGAATCTTGAGTGCCTCGGGATCTCCGGACGTATTGTGTGCCTGGAGGATCGAATACGCGATGGTGCCGCGCTTGGCATCCTCGGGCGCCTGCGTAATACCGCGCTCAGCAGCCTCGGCCGCAGGCACAACCTCGCTGCCACCGCGCAGGTAGATGCCGTCCTCGTACAGCTTAACCATACTGTCTCCCACTCTGCCCGAAAAGCTCGGGCGCATAGCATACATTCGTTCAATATCGTGCCATAGAACAGTTGCGAGTGGGTTACGAATCTACACGTTCACTTTATCTAGGTAAAGTAAAGGACGAACCCAGCGTGGGCCGGCAGATTTTGTGCAAGAGCGTCCCTTTCGACTAGTCATTTAAGAACGTCCCCAATGACTACCCAATGACTACCGATGTTTTGGCGCAGACAGCGAAAGCCCGCCAGAGCGAGCAAGGTGACGTGAAAGAGGAGGGAAGCGTACTTCGGTACGCGACCGACGATTGAACGTCAGATTGCCGCTCTGGCGGGCTTGCAGCGTCGAGCCGTTACGCGGTTTGCTAAAACCGCGTAACTACAAATCTCCGCCGGCGCCCAGTAGTTTGCGCATGACCTGTTCGGGGTTGACCGAGCCGTCGCGCGGGGCCAGGGCGGTGATCTTCTTCTGCATCTTATACTCGTGCAACTCGTCCTCGAGCTGGCGCACGCGGGCGCGGAGCTTCTCGTTCTCGCGGTCGCGCTCCTCGGCACGCTCCTTCATATCGAGGATGCGCACCACGCCGGCAAGGTTGATGCCCTCGTCGGTCAGTTGGTTGATGAGTTCCAGACGCTCGATATCGGCACGCGAATACAGGCGCGTGTTACCGCCCGAGCGCTGAGGATTCACCAGGCCCTTGGACTCGTAGACGCGCAGAGTCTGCGGGTGCATGCCGGTCAGCTCGGCCGCCACGCTGATCATGTACAGCGGTTTGTTCCTATTGTCCTCGGCCATGCTACCTGACCCCTTTCCGTCTCGTTATCGTCCATCATAAGCCCGCGGGCGTGGGCGTGCGCCGCGACCGCCCTAGTACGTCGCCTTGTAACGGTTGACCTTCTCGCGATAATCGCGCGTGTCGGCCTCGCGCAGCTTGGTCATGGCATCGCGCTCATCGTCGGACAGGCTCGTGGGGACCTGCACCTTGATCTCGACGAGCAGCGCGCCCGTACGACCACGGTGCTTAACGTCGGGCGCGCCCATCTCCTTAAAGCGGAACTTCTTGCCCGTCTGGGTGCCAGCGGGCACCTTCAGACGAACCGTCGCGCCGCCGGGCGTGGGCACATCCACCGTGCAGCCGAGCGCCGCCTCGTAGACCGAGACCGGCACCTCCATGGTCACATCGGCACCCTTGCGCTTAAACAGCGGATGCTCCTCCACATGCGTGGTCACGACCAGGTCGCCGCGCTCGCCTCCGGCAACGCCGTACTCGCCGCGGCGCTTGTAACGCAATTTGCCGCCGTCGACCGCGCCCGCGGGCACCGAGACCGTAATGGTCTGCTGCTCGCCCGTCGAGGGAATGCGATAGGTGACCTTGTGCGTCACGCCGCGAAACGCGTCCTCGGCCGTTACGTCGACAGTCAGCGACAGGTCGCCGCCCTTGCGCGCGCGGTTGCGGCCCGCGCCCGCACCGGCAGCGCCCGCGGCCCCGGCAAAGCCCGAGCCCCAATCGCTGCCCCAGGCGCCGTTGCCGCTAAAGATGCTGTCGAAGATGTCGCCCCAGCCGCTGGCGCCCGCGCCGGCACCGTAGCCGCCGCCATACGCGCCGCCTGCGCCCGGCATGCCGCCAAACATGAGCATCTGGTCGTACTCTTTGCGCTTCTTCTCGTCCGAAAGCGTCTCGTAGGCCTCGCTAATCTCCTTGAACTTGGCCTCGTCGCCGCCGGCATCGGGGTGATATTTTTGCGCGAGCTTGCGAAACGCGCTCTTGATCTCTTTGTCGGAGGCGCTCTTGGATACGCCCAGGATGTCATAGAAGGTTTTGCCTGCAGCCATCGTAGCTCCTCTCCTGTTTCATCCGCCGCCCAGCGGGCGGCGGCTCATGCTTTCATATGGCACTAGGCCAGAAAGGGCCCCGGGTGTTGCCCCGGGGCCCTTCTCAATTACTCCTCGGTGCTCTCAGCCGTATCGGCCGCAGCATCCTCGGGCGCCGCTTCGGGCTCCGGTGCGGGGCGCTTCTCGCCACCGTAGGTCACCGTCACCATCGCGGAGCGCAGGATGCGGTCCGCCATGCGGTAGCCCTTCTGGTACACGTCGTTGACGGTCTCGTCGTACTGCGATGCGTCCTCGACACGCCCCACGGCCTGGTGCTCGAGCGGATCGAACGCCTCGCCCTTGGGGTCGATGGGCTCAACGCCCTCGTGCGCAAACACATCGAGCAGCTTGGCATGCACCGCGTCAACGCCATCGACGAACTGCTTAAAGTCGTCGGAAAGCTCCTGGCTACGGGCATGGTCGATTGCACGCTCGATATCGTCAACCACCGGCAACAGCGCGGTGACGAGCTTCTCGGTCGCGCGCTCGCGCTCGGCGATACGCTCGCTAGCGGTGCGGCGACGGAAGTTCTCCCAGTCGGCCTGCAGACGGGCGGTACGCTCGGTGGCGTCCTTTGCCTTGTCCTCGGCGGCCTTCTGGGCCTCTGCCGCAGCATCGAGCTCGCTGCGCACGTCGGCAAGCTCCTTTTGGGCCTGCTCGAACTTGAGCTTAAAGTCGTTGTCGGCGGCTTCCTCACCGGCGCGGATAGCGGCTTCCACCATCTCGTCCTCGGTCATCGTCGCCTCCTTGTTGGAATCCTCTACCTGGTTCTCGGCAGCCTCGGCGGCCTCGGCCTCGTTGGCCTCGGCAACGCCTGCGGCCTCTACGGGAATCTTCACGTCCTTCTCCTCAGAGTCAACGGGGGCGGCGCCAGCGGCGGCCGCCTCCGTGCGAGCTTTACGGGCGGACATGATTACTTGTCCTCGTCGTCCACAACCTCGTAGTCGGCGTCGACAACGTCATCGTCGGCAGGCTGGACACCGGCGGCACCGTCGGTCTGCTGCTGAGCGTCGGCGTAGACAACCTGAGCCAGCTCGTAGGCCACGGACTGCAGGGACTCGCCAGCGGCCTTGATGGCCTCGACGTCAGAGCCCTCGAGCGCCTTCTTGGCGTCGGCGATAGCGGCCTCGGCCTTGGACTTCACGTCGGCGGAAACCTTGTCGCCCAGCTCGTTGAGGGTCTGCTCGGTGGAGTAGCACAGGCTATCGGTCTGGTTGCGGACCTCGACCTCTTCCTTCTGCTTCTTGTCCTCCTCGGCATGAGCCTCGGCGTCCTTGACCATACGATCGACTTCGTCGTCGGACAGAGCGGTGGAGCCAGAAATGGTGATCTGTTGCTCCTTGCCGGTGCCCTTGTCCTTAGCGGAGACCTTGACGATGCCGTTGGCGTCGATGTCGAAGGTGACCTCGATCTGCGGCACGCCGCGGCGGGCAGCCGGGATGCCGGTCAGCTGGAACTTACCGAGCGACTTGTTGTCGCGGGCAAGCTCGCGCTCGCCCTGGAGCACGTTGATCTCGACGCTGGTCTGGTTGTCGGCAGCGGTGGAGTAAACCTCGGTCTTGGAGGTCGGGATCGTGGTGTTGCGGTCGATCATCTTGGTCATGATGCCGCCCATGGTCTCGACGCCCAGCGACAGCGGGGTAACGTCGAGCAGCAGGATGCCCTCGACGTCGCCGGTGAGCACGCCGCCCTGGACGGCAGCGCCGTCGGCAACGACCTCGTCGGGGTTCACGGACATGTTGGGCTGCTTGCCGGTCATGGTCTTGACCAGATCCTGGACGGCGGGCATACGGGTGGAGCCGCCGACGAGGATGACCTCGGTCAGATCGGAGAGCTTGAGCTTAGCGTCGCGCAGGGCGTTGGTGACAGGCTGCTTGCAGCGCTCGAGCAGGTCGCGGGTGATCTTCTCGAACTCGGCGCGGGTCAGCGTGTAGTTGAGGTGCAGCGGGCCAGACTGGTTCATGGTGATGAACGGCAGGTTGATGGTGGACTGCTGGGCGGCGGAGAGCTCCTTCTTGGCGTTCTCGGCGGCCTCCTTCAGACGCTGCAGGGCCATGGGGTCCTGACGCAGGTCGACACCGTTCTCCTGCTGGAACTTATCGGCCATCCAGTCGATGACGCGCTGATCCCAGTCGTCGCCGCCCAGGTGGTTGTCGCCCGAGGTGGACAGAACCTCAAACACGCCGTCAGCGAGGTCAAGGATGGAGACGTCGAAGGTGCCGCCGCCCAGGTCGAAGACCAGGATGCGCTGGTCGGTACCCTGCTTGTCCAGGCCATAGGCAAGAGCAGCAGCGGTCGGCTCGTTGACGATACGCTTGACGTTGAGGCCGGCGATCTTACCGGCGTCCTTGGTGGCCTGACGCTGGGCGTCGTTGAAGTAGGCCGGGACGGTGATGACGGCGTCGGTGACGGTCTCGCCCAGATACTTCTCGGCATCGGCCTTCATCTTTGCGAGCGTCATGGCGCTCACCTGCTCGGCGGTGTAATCCTTGCCCTCGATATCGACGACGGCACGGCCACCCTGGCCCTCCTTGACCTCATACGGCACGGTCTTGATCTCGGAGGTGCACTCGGAGTACTTGCGGCCCATGAAGCGCTTGATGGAGAACACGGTGTTCTTGGGGTTGGTGACAGCCTGGTTCTTAGCGGCCTTACCCACGACACGGTCGCCGTCGGCACGGAAGCCCACGACGGACGGGGTGGTGCGGTCGCCCTCGGCGTTCACGATAATGGTCGGAGAACCGCCCTCGAGAACGGCCATTGCGGAGTTAGTAGTACCAAGGTCGATACCAAGAATCTTACTCATTAGAAATTCCCTCTCTCTTTTGCGTTCGCGCCGCCTCGACGGTCTGTCGCGCGGCGCTTCGGCTTGTCTTTCAGGATGTAGTGTATCCCCTTATGGGCCGGAATATACAAAATCTAAGTCAATTCATATAAGATTTCTTATCTCTGAGAGTTTAGGTTCTCAAATGCGCAGGTAGATGCACTGTTTGAGTTCTCGGCAGATCTATTGAGATCTATGTAGAGATGGCTGAGGTTTGGGCTTGGGAGCGCACATGGCGGCCCCGGGCTTCCCTGGGGAAAGTTCGACCCGTTTCTCGGCAAAATAACGGGATGCGCTTTCCGCAAGCACGCTCAATCGCCCTATATTTCAAGTCACCTGTAGCTAACATTTGCGCAGCTCAACGGCCTCACCTGCATGTTTTTTAGTAAGCCGTGGCATACTCGGCGAACGGTATGAAGATGCCGGTCAGAGGGTATTGCAAACGGTCGCTCCCGTGGTATGTTTTTGCCCGAATCAAACCGACGCGCATCGCCTGTAGCGTCGGTCAACAGAGAGGAAACTACCATGGCTCATCCCGTAATTGATGCCGACGAGTGCATCGCTTGTGGCGTTTGCGTCGACTCCTGCCCCGCTGGCGTTCTGGAGCTTCAGGACGTCGCTACCGTCGCTGACGAGGATTCCTGCGTCGCCTGTGGCGCTTGCCAGGACGCTTGCCCCGCCGGCGCGATCACCGAGATCGTCGAGGAGTAACAGCTCCCCCACCTGCACACTCAAAAGTACACCGTGCACAAAAAGGAGGCCTCCGCATCGCCGCGGAGGCCTCCTTTTGTTTGTATAGGCAGCTAATTGGGGACAGGGCTACCTTGCCAGTTGCGGTGGAATAGTTCCCGATTCATTGCTTAGGTGCCGATTTTAGGAACTATTTCACCGCAACTTATAAAGACAGTATCGGGCTAGGACAAATCATCCTCGTAGGGCATCAGGTCTGCCAGATAGCCTTTCTCCTTGAGTATGGCCTCGATCTCGTCGAGGGTTTGCTCGTCATCTGCCGCAATGCGATGGAAGTGATAGCCACTCGTCACCGTTAATAGCGGAAAGCTCTTGCCACTCTCGATATCGTGTAGGTAGCGCTCGACGTCGCGACGATTGCGGATGTCCAGGTCGGCTGTGATCTTACCGTACACGCGGTGGTTGACGATCACGTTGAGCACGGCGCCGCCCGCGTCGACGATGCTCGTGAGCTCATCGCCCGCCTGCTCCACGCCGTGGCGTACCTTGACCAGACGCGTGGGCACAGCCGGGCTGCTCGCTGCCTCCTGTAGCACATAGCCGCGATTGGTGGCGACAATATCGTGCCCGTCGGCGCGCAGCAGGGCGATGTCCTGCACCACAACCTGACGGCTCACGCCCACCTCGCGGGCAAGCGCACTGCCCGAGACAGGATCTTTGACTTCCTCGAGCACGGCCATGATGGAACGGCGACGCTCGCGGGCGTCCATTATTTACCGTCCAGTAGACGCAGGTGCTTAAGCGAGAGGTCGAGGATCGGCGCAGAGTGCGTCAGAGCGCCCGAACTAATATAGTCAACACCCAGGTCGGCCAGGGCGCGAATGTTGTCGGCGTCTACGTTGCCCGAGCACTCGGTCTTGGCACGACCGGCGATAAGCTCAATCGCAGTAGCCATGTCATCGTGGGTCATGTTGTCGAACATGATGATGTCGGCACCGGCCTCCACGGCCTCGCGTACCATGTCCAGGTTCTCGCACTCAATCTCGACCGTCGTGGTAAACGACGCATGGGCGCGCGCCATCTCAATCGCGCGCGCCACGCCACCGGCGGCGTCGATGTGGTTGTCCTTGAGCATGACAGCCGTCGACAGGTTATAGCGGTGGTTGCTGCCACCGCCGATCTCGACTGCGGCCTTCTCGAAGACACGCATGCCCGGCGTGGTCTTGCGCGTGTCGACAAGCACGGTCTTGGTACCCTCGAGCGCAGCCGCCATCCGATGCGTGTAAGTAGCGATGCCGCTCATGCGCTGCAGGTAGTTGAGCGCCACGCGCTCGCCCGAAAGCAGCACGCGCGCGTCGCCGCGCACCTGGCCCACGTGATCGCCGGCGTGCACCTCGTCGCCATCCGAGACATCGAACAACACGGAGCTCTGCGGATCCAGCAGCTCAAAGGTGCGGGCGAATACGTCCAGGCCGGCGATAATGCCATCGGCCTTGGCGATGAGCTCAACGGTAGCGGGGCGCGCCGTGGGGCACACGCTCGCCGTACTCACGTCCTCAAACGTGATGTCCTCGCGCAGAGCCTGCAAAATCAGATCATCGACGACGAGCTTCATGGTAATGGGATTCATGGTCTACTCCTCCACGGCCTGCGTGCCGGCGGCACGGGCCAAATCATCGATTGCAAGGGTATCGGCACTCAGGGCGCGGTGACGCCCGTCAAGCGCGGGCTCACCGGCCTGCTCCACGGCCAGCGACTCGCCGGTGCGCATGTACCACGCGGCACGGCGGCCCCAAACCAGAGACTCGAGCAGGCTGTTAGAAGCCAGGCGGTTCTTTCCGTGCACGCCATTGCAGGCCGTCTCGCCGGCGGCGTAGAGTTCGGGCATCGAAGTGCGGCCGTCCTTGTCGACCCATACGCCGCCCATAAAGTAGTGCTGCGTGGGTGTGACGGGAATGGGCTCGTCCAAGATGTCGCGGCCGTCCTCCAGGCAGCGTGCGCGGATATTGGCAAAGTGCCCGGTCACCACGTCGCGCTCGACGGGAGCAAAGCTCAGCCACTCGTGCTCGGTGCCGTCCTGCTTCATCTGCTCGCGAATAGCGGCGGCGACCACATCGCGCGGCTGAAGCTCATCGGTAAAGCGCTCGCCGGCGGCGTTGAGCAAAATCGCGCCCTCGCCGCGGCAGCTTTCGCTGATCAGGAAGGTGCGGCCCGGCTGCGGCGAGAACAGGCCCGTGGGGTGGATCTGCACGTAGTCCAAGTGCTCCATCGTGATGCCGTGCCCCTGCGCGATGTAGCAGGCGTCACCGGTGAGCTGCGGGTAGTTGGTCGAGTGGTCGTACACGCCACCAATGCCGCCCGTCGCCCACAGCGTGTGGCGGGCATGGATCTTAAACAGCTTACCGGCATGCACGTCCTCAGCGGCATTTGCCAGCTCGTCGGCGGGGCGAGCTGAATCGTCCTCATCCACGGCAACGGCGACGACGCCGGTGCACACCGTGGCGCCATCGCGCTCGACGGTCAGGATGTCGGTCATGGCCACGTGTTCGAGAATCTGCACGTTGTCCAGTTTGCGGACAGCCTGGAGCAGTTTGGTCGTAATCTCCTTGCCCGTAATATCGGCGTGGAAGGCGATGCGTGGGCGGCTGTGCGCGCCCTCGCGGGTAAAGTCGAGGCTGCCGTCAGCCTTGCGCTCAAAGTCCACGCCCATGGCCAGCAGGTCGTTGATGACCGAACGGCTCGAGCGAATCATGATGTCAACACTCTCGCGGCGGTTCTCGTAATGGCCGGCGTGCATGGTGTCCTCAAAGAAGGCATCGTAGTCAGAACCCTCGGGCAGCACGCAGATGCCGCCCTGCGCGAGCATCGAATCGCACTCATCGACGGCGCCCTTGGAGAGCATGATCACGCGCGTGCTCGTCGGCAGATTGAGAGCCGCATACAGGCCTGCCACGCCGCAACCGGCAATGACGACGTCACATTCCATATCGGGGTATTGTTTGGTTTCCACAGGAATCCTCTCCCTTGTAATGTGGCATAAGGGACCGTCCCTCATGCCGCATTGTTCTAGCGCGCTGCGTACTCGAGCATGCGGTCGAGCGTGAGCTTGGCCTGATCGGCAGCCTCGTCCGACACGCCAATCTGCACCTCGCCCTCGCCCGTCTCCAGGCAGTGCACGAGCTTTTCGAGCGTGATGAGATCCATGTTGACGCAGGTGGGCTGCACCGCAGGGAAGTAGAACTTCTTGCCGGTGCCCTGGCAGCGGCGCTCAAGCTCGTAGAGCACGCCGCGGACCGTCACGATGATGAACTCGCTCGCGTCCGACTCCTCGGCATACTTGATGATGCCGGCAGTGGAGCCGATGTAGTCGGCCTCGGCCAGGACGTCGGCCTTGCACTCGGGGTGCGCCAGCACGAGTGCGTCGGGGTGCGCCTCCTGCGCGTCGACGATCTGCTCGACGGTGATGATGTGATGACGCGGGCAGTAGCCGTTGTTGAGGATGACGTGCTTTTGGGGCACCTGCTCAGCCACAAAGCGGCCCAGGTTCTGGTCGGGAATGAACAAGATGTGCTGCTGCGGCAGCTCGGAGACGATCTTGACGGCGTTGGAGCTGGTGACGCACACGTCACTCCAGCTCTTGATCTCAACCGTCGAGTTGACGTAGCAGACGACAGCTAGGTCGTCGCCATACTCGGCGCGCGCCGCGTCGACCGTCTCGCGCTTGACCATGTGCGCCATGGGACAGTCCGCGCCCGGCTCGGGCAGCAGCACAGTCTTGGTGGGATTGAGCAGCTTGGCGCTCTCGCCCATAAACTCCACGCCGCACAGCACGATAGTCTGCTGCGGCAGGCTCTTGGCGAGCTTTGCCAGGTAGAAGCTGTCGCCGACGAAATCGGCAACGGCTTGGACCTCAGGCGCCACATAGTAGTGCGCCAGGATCACCGCGTCACGTTGGGTTTTTAGTTGCTGAATGGCCTCGACGAGCTCTGCGGGCACCAGTGCCGCGCGCTCCGTTGCCGTCGTTGCCGATGCCAGGCCGGCCGCGATATCGCGTGCAAGCTCCGACGCATCCATGTTCGCGCTCTGTGCCATCAAGGCCCCTCTCTTTTGGCGAATCTTGGGGCTTTAGTATGACACCTGGCTTTACAGCTGACAAGACAGCTGTAAAGCCAGGTGTAAAGTTGGAATAAAGATTCAATCTTGGGGCGGGTCCATTTTCGAACTGGCAAGCTGAGGATAGTCGAAAATGGACCCGCCCCATGATTCGAGCGGCCCGTTTTGTCCTGAACCAAGGGGCGGTGGTCAAAAAAGGCCAAAAATGAGTACTGTCACCAAATTAGTAGCAGCGATTTTCCGGTCCAGAGCAGCAAAATCGCCTTGTTTGGAGCCCGATTGCAACTCTGAAGGACGAAAATCGATGCACTTTTGGCCGCTGGCACCGATTTTTGAGGCCATGTGGCTGTCACTAAACTGGTAACAGTACTCATATTTGGCCTTTTTTGACCACCGGGTTTCCGGCAGACCCCAAAAGCGGGTCCGGATCGCTCGATCCGGACCCGCTGGGAACTGGCGCGCGGTTAAGCGCGGCGCTTCATGGCCCAGGCCAGCAGCAGAGCTGCCACACCGGCAGCGAGTACGGCACCAGCCATGGCGTACATGCTATCGCCGGACTCAGGCAACGCCTCCTTGCCAGCCTTCTTCTTAGGCTTGGAAGTCGTAGTCGTGGTCGTAGCGGTCTGGCCAGGAGTGGGCTTGGCAGCCTCGGCGACCGTAAAGGTCGTCTCGGCCGTGCCCGTGGCCGAAACCACGCTCAGCTTGTGTTCGCCCACGCCAAGTGTCTTTAGGAAGCTCGCCTTGAGCGTCACGATCGTAGAGCCCTCGGTGAGCACGTAGTTCTCGGCGGCGACCTCCTTGTCGTCGACCAGCACCTTCTGGAAGTACCTGATCGGCGCGCTCGAGCGGAAGGTCAGGTCCTTGGCTGCCTCGACCACCATCGTCTGACCCTTGCCGTCGGTGATCTCGGGCGCCAGAATCGCGATCTCCTCAGTCTTGCCCTTCTCGTGGCAGACGGTGCACTCCTGATGCTTCTCACCCTTGGCCTCGACAGTCGCCGGCCAGTCGACGACCCACTCAAAGGTGTGCTCCGCCTTGTCGATGATGTCGCCGCAGCGGCAGACATGCCAATGATTCTTGGCATCGTGCGCCCAGCCCGTGCCGTCGGGCTCGTGCTTGAGGACACCCTCGACCGTCACATTCACGTCGTCCTCGACATCCTTGAGCTCATAGGTGCCCTTGTCGGAGAGCTCGATGGCCTTACCATCGACCTTGACGGCGTAGCCCTTGCCCGCAAAGTACGCGCTGTCGATGCTCACGGTAAGCGTTGCGGAGCCGTGCCAGTCGAGCTCGGTTGCCGTCGCGGTAAGCGTGTAGCCCTGCTGGTTAGTCGGCAGCGCCACGACCAGCTTGCGGCCGGCAGCCACGGTGATCTCGGTAACAGAGGAAACATCGTAGTTGGCCTTAGCCTGGTAGCGAACCTCGTACACACCGGCGGCGAGATCCTTGAGCTCGGTCACGCCCTCGCCCACGGCCTGGTACTCGGCGGCACCCTTGGCGCGCCACTCCATCGTCGCGTTGACGCCCGCGATCTTACCGTCACGCCTGCCGCTCACGGTCTCGGCCTCGGCCTGGACCTTCGGCGCGTCCTGGGCGGCGTTCTTGATGGAGAACCCACACGTCAGACCTTCAGTCGGAAGCGCGTAGTTGCCCGCGGCCTTACCCGTCAGCGCTGTGAGGGTCGCCTGATACGAATCGCCGGCCTCGACCTGGGAGCCCTCGACGGTCGCACCAAGGTCATCCTTGTCGATGACGTTGCCGAGCGTTGCCTCGGGGCAGTGCTCCTTGCCGTCGTAGACAAACTCTCTGGTACCCCACGTCACGGTGAGCGGGCGCTGGTTGATGGTGAACACGCCATCGACGAACGTGATGTTGTAGTTGGGGTTTGCACCCTCGGGCTGCGTCAGCTGCAGAGCATAGCCGCCGTCGCGCACGTTGTCGTTATTTTCGCGCTCGATCTCGAGGCCCTGAAGCGTTTCGCCCGCGACGAGTTTGCCAGAAGTGACATCCCACGTAAACACGGGGTCAGCCTCGCCGTAGGTCTTAGAAGCGTCCTGGGCGGTGACCGTAATCGCGCACGGCTTGACCTCGAGCTCAACCTTGCCCTCGGCGGTCGCACCGTCAATCGTCACCTTGTAGGCGACGATCAGTTTGCCGACGTCCTTAATCTTGGGGGCCTCGGGGGACCAATTCTTGCCGTCGGTGCTGTACTGAGCCGTTGCGCCCTCGGGTAGTCTCGTCGCATCGACCGTGTGATACGCACCGTCGTACTCGTCGGAGTAGCCAACGATGGCGGCAGTCGGAATCTCGACTGCAGGCAACGCATGCCCACAAACCGTGCACTGCTGATGCTTGGAGCCCACCTCGGTTGCCGTGGGTGCCTTGTCGACAACCCACTCAAAGGTGTGCGCAGTCTCGTCGATCTTCTCGCCGCAGGTGCACTGATGCCAGTGCGCGCTGTCGTCGGAGAACCACTGGTCGTTCACAGCCTCGTGCTTGCGCACACCCTCGACCGTCACGTTCACGTCGCTCTCGGCGTCTTTGATCTTATATGTACCGTTGTCTGCAAGCTCGACCTTCTCGCCGTTAACCTTGACGGCAAACTTCTTTCCATCGGTGAAGTAGTTCGAGTCGAGCGAGAACGAAAGCGTCGCGGAGCCATGCCAGTCGAGCTCGGTCGCGTCAGTCGTGAGCGTGTAGCCCGTCTGCTCGGCCGGCAGCGTCACCTTGAGCTTGCGGCCAGCATCGACCGTAACGGTAACGGTCTTGGAAGCGTTGTAATTCGTCGTCGCTCCGTAGCACAAACGGTATGAACCGGGCGCTAGATTCTCAAGCTTGTCGCCATCGACCAAATCGCTCTCTTTGATAAACATCATCTGCGCGCGAGGTTTGCCCAGCTGCATCGACGTATCGACGCCCTCGAGCTTACCGTCGTGTTTACCACTCACGGTCTCCGCCGTCGCCTTTACCTCAGGAGCGCTTTCCCTATCGGCCTTGGCAATAACGTACTTGCACTCGATGCCCAAAGGCTTACTGTAATTAGCGAGAACCTTATCCTCACCGACGAGCTTGCTCAACTTCGCTGTATACGAGCCAGCATTTACTTTTGCGGCATCCACAACTTTGAGAGACACGTCGTCGTTGTTAACCAGATTGGTAATCTCTGCCGTGGGACCCTGTTCTTGGCCGTTGTAAACGTACCAATCGACCGTCCATCTCACCTCGACAACGCGGCGCTTAATGGTGAAATCGCCCGCCTCAAACGTAATGTCATAGTTAGCGTTGGCGCCCTCTTTCTGAGAAGCCGTCACCTTGTACGTCTTATAACCGGTCAGAACATTCTCGCCCTCATCACGTTTGTACGTAATATCAGAAAGCGTATCGCCCTCCATAAGAGAGCCGGCCGTCACTTCATAGGTAAAGTCGGGATCCGGGTCGCCATACGTTTTAGATGCGGCAGCAGGCGCCACCGTGATCGCAAGCGGCGTCACCTCGAGCGTCACCTGCCCATTGATGTCGGAAGCACCAGGGGTGGTCACCTTATAGTCGACAGTGGTCTTGCCGACGTTTTTGATTGTGGGAGCATCCGTTTTCCACGTGACGCCACCGTCGATGCTGAACTGAGCCGTCGCGCCATCCTTAAGGTCCACGCTCACGGCATGCTCGTTGCCGTCATACACGCCGACATAACCGCCGATGCACGCCGGAGGAATCTCCTCCTCGCGCAGGACATAGCCGCACGTGGAGCATTGATACCGCTTTAGACCGGGCTTCTCGGTGGTGGGAGCCTTAACTTCCTCCCAAGAGAAGACATGCGTGTCTTCGTTGAGCTTCTTGCCGCATCGACACACCTGCCAGTGAGCGCCATTCGAACCCTCGGTCTTATACCAAGTACCGTCAGCGGACGCGCAAGGGCCCTCCGCAATTTCGAAGACGTTAGCCCCCGAAGCGTAGTGGTTATTGTCCGCTTTGAAGCGCACCTCATACTTCCCGGCAGGCAGTCCATCGACCGAAGTTTTACCGGCACCGATGGACTCCCAGTATGTGTCCCCGTATTTTCTCCACTCATAGGTCTTATTCAAGTTGGAGAGCGACCCATCCTCGAGCAAATGCGCACTTTGGCCCTTGACCTTGACACCTGTGCCTTCGCTAGCGATATAACGCCAAGGAACAGACTGGCCGGCCGGCGTAATCTTGATTTCAACCGACCCGCTCTTTGTCACATAGTCTTTCGCGGTGATGCGGTAATCGACCGTTACGGAGCAGATCTCGCCCTTACGGTTACGCTGAACGTCCGTATAGCTCTTCGCCTCCGTTGTCCAGCTGTCGCCCTCATCAAAGCTGTACTCGATCGTCATGTCGGCAGGGGCATTTGACACCGAAATGTTGACGCCGTGAGGCTGTCCGTCGTAGACGCCCTCGAATCCCTCTGCCGTCACGTTCTCAAACTGCGTACCTGTGATAGTCCAATTTGCATATGCTGAGCCCGTATAGTTACCCGTGCCCTTGATATAGACCTGATAGTACGGGAAGTAGGAATTGGAGCCGGGAGGATCGATCGCGCTCACCGTGCTATACGACGAATCACTATCAATCTTGTAGTCACCGCCCTTGACAAAGGATGACCAGCTCTGAGTGCTGTAGTTGTAAACCTCAACGGAAAAATTGGGCGTAATCGTCTTTCCCGTCCATGAGTACGCGCGAACTGCCTCACCATTAATCGTGGTGTCTGTTCCGCCGTCATTAAACTTGAACGTGAGTCCGCTGACATTGCGCAAATCGAGCGGCAAAATCTGGAACTCGCGGGTGAGCGTCAGGTCACTTTCCTGGCCATCAACCTTAACTTTGGACTCGATACGGTAAATTCCCGCATCGGTAGGAACTTTTTCCAGTGGCTCGCCCGCGTCGTCGCCCCACTTCGAAAGCTTGTAATACTGAGACCCGGAGATACGTACGCCTCCCGTCGAGACGATATCGTCTCGAGCGTAGCCGTCCTTATTCGACATCATCAGCGTTGGAGTGACTTCTCCGCCGCTGTATGTAACGCCAAGCTTTCCCTTATCCTGCGTCGCCCCGTCGATGCCCAGCTCGACGGCATAGCCATTTTTGTAGCTGCAATCGCTCGGGCGCATCTTGCCGGAGCAGGTGACCTTCAGCTGATATGAGCTGTTGGCAGCCTTTTCCACCGACCACACATGTTCATGCGGCAGGCGCGAGGCGTACACATATCCGTCGTCTGTCCTTCCGATGCCAACGCTCGGGTCGTCCGTAGTAACACGAGCGCGCAGGTCGCTCTCTTCGATGCCGCAGGTGCCAAGCTTCCACTGCGTGCCCGCATAGGCGCCCAGCTGATCGTCCTTGAGCGACAGCTGGACCTTACCCGTGAAGGTGTCGGCAATGTTCAGTTTGCCGTAGTAATTAATCCCCGGCGTGTCAAGCGCAAGGCCTCGGGCGCTCTTCTCTCCGTTAGTTGTAATGGTCGTATTGCCAGCAAGCGTCACCGTTCCGCGGGCATACACAGTGTTTCGACGCGTGTTCGCATCGGAATGGTAGTACGTGCCCTCTGCATAAGTGTCGCTCACCTGCGTATTGTTGAGCGTGCATGTCGAATTTTTAGCCACCGCAATTGCGCTCGTCATAACCATATCTTGCGTATAGTTCGCCGCTTCTTGCGTCGATGTGATGGTGCAACCGTTCAGTGCTACGTCCGCATTATTGACAACAATGTTGCCGGCATGGGTATGCTCATTTTTATCCTGCACGTTAAGTTCTTTACACCAGATCGATTCTTGTTGATTGTTCTTGAAGGTGCAGTTGTTGAGCACAACCTTGGGCCTGCACCCACGGCCTACGACACTTAGCGCACCAGTGCAGTCATCTTCATTATCCGTAAATTCACAGTTGCTAAACGTGACGTCCAAACTCTTTGCACCGTTCGCCGAGCTGAGGATCGTAACCGGCGCCGGAGAGGCTTCATATTCTGTTGCGATGTTGCTGTACTTGTGACTGCTACCATAAGTCGCACCGTTCGGCGTGCAATCCCATTTGCTGACCTTGATATTGTCGAAGGTTGCCGTTTCGCCATCGACCATCGTGCCGTACAGCGCAATTGGCCTTTTAGACACCCCTGAGGCTACCGTCTTAAACTCGATGCCGGAAACCTTAAGGTTCAGGCTGTTGGAGACCCTGTTTTTATCGGCGCCATCGCCGTAGCCGTCTCTTTTGCCGGCATTATCGGACAAAAAGCTCTTGCCGTTGCAATAGACGGGAGTTCTGCCATTCCCGTTGGTTCCAATGAACTCAACATAGCCGCCGTCAAGCACAAAGAGCTCGTCGTAGCCGCGGTCTCTTTTGTCCTTAATAGAACCATTCCAGCGACCTTGACGTGCATTCTCGGTAAGGTATATACGCGTCGGATTTTGCTCGGTACCGCCCTTTACGACGTAGTGGTTGATCTCGATCTCTCCTCCGACGACGTAATCCTCGCCCGCCTCGAGCGTCACCGTATCGGCAACGTAGGGGTTATTGCTTTTTGTTTGAGCAATCTTCGCGTTCGACGGAATATCCGCCGTTGTCGCCGCCCCAGCCACCGCTGGCGTCGCTACGAGTGCGCATGCTACGGTGGCGATGCCCAGCAGGCGCGTCAACACAGCGCGCATCCCCATCTTCTTCTCCCTCATCGTTTCGCTCCCCTTACCCCTATGCTTTCGCGATGACCGCCATCGCTTGGCGCCGGCGGTCGGTCTGATTCCCCGTCCGACCGCCGGCATCGATTGATATGTGTATCCATGGAGTATTGTGAGGTCACCAAAACTGACACCCCGCCGCTCGGCGCGAGTTGCGTACCGTGGGGCGCAAATGGAACGCACCCCCGCGGGCGGCGCGTGCACGATGTGGCAAAATCGAGGTACTAAGGGGGCCCAATATGCTCAAAATCATCGCCTGCGACGACGACGTCGCCTTTCTAGATAACCTGCACCGCATGATCAACCGCTGGTCAGCCGAGACGGGTACGGCGGTCGATGTTGCACTCGTTACGCGCGGCGAGGACCTGCTGGCACGCCATGCCGCATCGCGCGCCGACATTATCATGCTCGACATGATCATGCCGCTCGTCAACGGCATGGACACCGCCCGCGAGCTGCGCCAATCCGATACCGCCGTACGCTTGGTGTTCCTCACCTCATCGCCCGAGTTCGCGCTTGAGTCCTACGAGGTCCGCGCCTTCGACTACCTGCTCAAACCCGTGACCTACGAGCGCGTGGCGCAACTGCTCGACGAGCTGTCGAGCCTGCGTCCGGCAGCGACCGACGAGCTCGTCATCAAGACGTCCTTTGGCTACCATGCCCTGCGCCTATCCGATATCGAATATGCCGAGGCTCGCAACAAGCACGTGATCTTCCACCTGCGCGATGGCCGCGATATCGAGGCGCTCGAGCCGTTCCGCAGCATCGAGGACCGACTGGCCCAAAACGCGACCTTCTTTAAGTGCCACCGCAGCTACCAGGTCAATCTGCGCAACATCGACCACTTTAACCGCACGGAAATCGTCATGCGCTCGGGCGCGTGCATACCGCTCGCGCGCAGCTGCAAGCAGGGATTCCAAGACGCCTACTTTGCAGTGCGGTTCGAGGGCGGGAGACGCTGATGCTTTCCTCGGCAGAACTGGTACTTTGGGCAATCCACCATGCGACGACATTGCTCTTTGGCGTCTTTGCCTCGGCGGCGCTGTGCGGTGTCGAGATCAACGGCCGCCATTCGCTCGAACTGGTGGGGGTCGGCGCCGTAACCGGATGTGCATTCGGCCTCGCCAATGCCGTCGGCGGCGAGCTTTTCGCCCGACAGGTCTATCCGCTCGTCGTGCATCTGCCACTTGTCGTCTACCTGTGCGTACGCTATCGCCTGGGTCCGCTGCTCGCCATCCTGGGCGTTACCAGTGCCTACCTGAGCTGCCAGTTTAGCAACTGGATGGGCATCGCCGCATTCGCCGCCACCGATTCGCAGGTCGCGTACTACGCGGCGCGCATCATCACCACGCTCGGCGTCTTTGCTGTCTTGTTGCATTGGGCAAGCGACATTGGCCCCCGCCTGGCGATCAAAAGCCCCACCGAGCTGGAGATTCTGCTCATCCTGCCGCTCGTCTACTACATCTTCGACTACGCCACCAACGTCTACACCACGCTCTTCCACTCGGGCTCGGTGGTAACCGTTGAGTTCTTGGCGTTCGCCCTCTGCGCCTTCTACCTTATGTTTCTTGCCGTCTACCTTCGCGAATACGAGGCAAAGGAAATCGCCGAGCGCGAGCGCTGGATGCTCGCGACCCGCGACAGCGCGGCCATCAAAGAGCTCGAAGCCTGGCGCCAGTCCGGACGCGAGCTCTCGGTTCTCCGTCACGACATGCGCCACTACCTGCGCGGTCTAGCGGCCCTGATCGAAGAGGGTCACACTGATGAGGCGCTCGAGCGTATCGACACGCTCTGCGAGACCAACGACCGCACCGCCGTGCGCCGCTACTGCGCCAACGAAACGGTCAACATTGCGCTCTCGTCGCTTTCCGCGGACATCAACGCGCACGGCATCACCGCCGACCTACGCGCCGCCGTGCCCGAAACCGTCCACGTGGGCGATGTCGATCTGTTCAGTGTGGTATCGAACGCCCTGGACAATGCCATCGCCGCGGCGAGCGCCGCCCCCGAAGGCAAGCGGTTTGTCGACCTGGACCTTCGCTACGAAGACGGTCAGCTTCTATTGCTGGTTTCCAACACGTTTGGCCGTGCGCCGCACATGGTCGACGGCATGCCCGTGGCTCAGCACACTGGGCACGGCTTTGGCACCAAGAGCATTAAGCTTGCCGTCGAGCGCATGAACGGCAACTGCCAGTTCCGCATTAACGGCGACCGGTTTGAGCTACGCGCCGTGATGTAGGGGCTGCCGCCAGCCTCGCTACAGCGGTGCAGCCGCCGGGGTCAGCTGCTTAATGTAGGCCCACATGCGCTGCTTGGCGGCCTTGTCGGTGAGCGCCGCCTCAAAACCGTCGAGCGCCAGCACGCGGCGCCCCTGCACATGGGCGACCAGGCCGGGCTTGAGCATGGCGGTGTCAAAATCATCAATTGCCACAAGCATGTCGGCATAGGTCTCGCGCATGACATCGGCCGCACTGTTGTCCAGCAGCAGCACCGCCTCGGGGTCCAAGGTCTCCAGCGCCTCGCGGAACAGGTCACACGTCAGGGCATCGCCCGCCGCGACCGCTCCGTCGCCCGCGCCGGCGACGCTTGCCAGCACGCAAAAATCCTCGGGGGCATATCCGATGGCGCCGAGCGCCTTGCGCAACGCGGCGCCATCCGCGCCGGCGGCCAGCTCGCCGCCCGAGCACTCGGCTTCATCCAAATCGCCTTTGACCAGCACAATCGGCGAGCACGCATTGCCCGCGATACGCACACCGCGATCTGCAAGCGACGCGAGCTCCTGCTCGGTCGCCTGAGCGATGGCTTCTTTTTTCTGGCTTTGTGACGTGGGCATGCGCTCTCCAATCGTTTGCGTGCCCACCATTATATAAAAGAGCCGCCCGCGAGTGGTTGCTTTACGAGCCGCTGGGTATAAGCACGGTCGTACTGATTTTTACGCGGCCGAGCCGCGTCACATTATGGAGGTCACCATGGCTGACATTAAGCAGATTGCCCCCGAGAACTTCGACGCTGTCGTCAACGATAGCCTGCCCGTACTGGTTGATTTTTGGGCCCCGTGGTGCGGCCCCTGCCGCTCGCTCTCGCCCATCGTAGACGAGGTTGCCGACGAGCTGGCCGGCAAGCTGGCCGTGGCCAAGTGCAACGTCGACGACAACCAGGACCTGGCCATGAAGTTTGGCGTCATGAGCATCCCCACGCTGATCGTCTTTAAGAACGGCGAGGAGGTCGACCGCTCGGTCGGCGCCTTACCCAAGGCAAGGCTTCAGGCACTGCTGGAGAAACATCTGTAATACGCTTGTTACTTGCCTGCCGTCCATGAGCGGTTTCGCACCGCTCGCCGGAGTGCCAAACGCAAGGCATGCGACCACGGATAGTATGGTAGACACAAACAGCCCCCAGTGAACGGGTGCGGGCCAGACGGACTCGCACCCGTTTTCTTATGCGGCGGCGCCCAAGGCGGGCGTAGTAGAATCTGAACCACCATATCGCCCCGTACAAAAGGAGACTCCCCATGCATGACGTCGGAATGAACATGAGCCAGCTTGCCATGAGCGTCAAGCAGGTCGACGACACCATTGAGCTCGCTCACGAGTGGAGCCATCAGCTGCTGCACGCGACCGAGAACTTTGACATGGAGCGCATTGGCGCCAAGCTCGAGGCCGCCATGTCTGCGCTGCACGAGGCGCACGATGCGCTCGAGGGCTACGAGGAGGCCATCGAGGCAGATCACAACTCCGTCGGCTCTGTGAAACTGGTGTAACGTGGCCGAGCACGAGCACGCGCACGACCACGGTGCGGACGACGATGCGAGCTGCCGCTGCAGCGGCCCCAGCTCCGAGCTGGTCCGCTTTTCGGTCACCGCGCCCGACGACCTACTGCGCCGCTTTGACGAGCAGATCGCGCGCCGCGGTGACGTGGCCAACCGATCCGAGGCCGTACGCGATCTGATTCGCGCCTCGATTGCCAAGGAGCAGATGCGCACGCCCGACGAGCAGGTCATCGGTTCGCTCACCATGATCTATGACCACCATACCGGCGATCTGACGCGCCGTCTGGACGAGGTGCAGCACGACTACACCGACGAGATCGTCTCGACCATGCACGTGCATCTGGACCACCACAACTGCCTGGAGATTCTGGCGCTCAAGGGTCGCGGCAAACGCGTCTACGAGCTGGCGGACCGGTTGCTGGGGCTGCGCGGCGTTAAGCACGGCGAGCTCACCTGCGCCGCCACCAAGCAGAGCCTAGGGCTGTAGCGGGTCTTTGTGCGGCGTACCCGCCAAAAAGGGACAGGTTTGTTTTGGCAGGTTTAGAAGTTTTACCTACCAAAATAAACCTGTCCCTTTTTGGTCGGTTTAGATGAGGGAGAGTCGCATGCGACATGTGTATATTCATGTGACGGGCATTGTGCAGGGCGTTGGCATGCGGCCATTTGTGTATCGCGAGGCTATGGCGCATGGCATTTGCGGCTGGGTGCTCAACGCGGGCGATGGCGTGCACATCGAGGCGCATGCTTCGGTCGAGGCACTCGACGGCTTTGTCGCCGCGCTGTCGGAGCACGCGCCGGCCGCGGCCCGCGTTGAGCATGTTGCCGTTGCAGACCTGGAGCCCGACGCTTGGGGTGCCGACGATGAGCAGGTCTTTCGTATCGTAGCGTCGCAAGATCAGACCGAGCACACGACGCTCATCTCTCCCGATATCGCCACCTGTAACGACTGCCTGCGCGAGCTGTTCGACCCCGCCGACCGACGCTATCACTACCCCTTTATCAACTGCACCAACTGCGGTCCGCGCTTTA
Organism: uncultured Collinsella sp.; assembly: GCA_934630735.1. Lineage (GTDB taxonomy): Bacteria > Actinomycetota > Coriobacteriia > Coriobacteriales > Coriobacteriaceae > Collinsella. The sequence continues at coordinate 64,218 of CAKTWK010000003.1, forward strand.
CCATCATCCGGTCGCTGCCTTATGACCGAGCGGCCACGTCGATGGATTGCTTTCCTATGTGCCCCGAGTGCGCTGCAGAGTATGGCGACCCGCTTGACCGGCGCTTTCATGCGCAGCCCGATGCCTGCTTTGACTGCGGGCCACATATTACCTGGCGCGAGGCGGCAGGCGACATGGAGCTCGAAGGCTCGGGGGCGACGCCAGCCGTCGGCAGCACGCGCGAAACCAGCGATGCCATTATCGACCGCTGTGTCGAGCTGCTGGCCAGCGGCGGTATTGTCGCCATCAAGGGCCTGGGCGGATTCCATCTGGCCTGCAACGCCGCCAATGAGCAGGCGGTGGTCGAGCTGCGCCGTCGCAAGCGCCGCAGCAACAAGCCGCTTGCCGTTATGGTGCGCAGCCTTGCCGATACTGAACGCCTGTGCCATGTCGATGATGCCGAGCGCGGCTTGCTAACCGGTAGCATCCGCCCCATCGTGCTGTTGCGCCGGCATGCTGTTGGCGAGGGAGATTCCCCCGACGCCCTTACACTCGCGCCATCCGTCGCGCACGATCTACCCGAGCTCGGCGTCATGCTCCCCTATACACCGCTTCAGCATCTGCTGCTTGCAGCTGCCGCGTCGCATGACATGCACGCGCTGGTTATGACCAGCGGAAACCTGAGCGAAGAGCCCATCGAGACCGACGATGCTGTTGCATGGGAGCGCCTCGTTGCCGCCGGCATTGCCGACGCGCTGCTCGGCAACGACCGTGCGATCCTCTCGCGCTACGACGACTCCGTGGTGCGCCTGGTCGACGGCGCCGTTATGCCCGTGCGCCGCGCTCGCGGATATGCACCTCGGCCGTTGCCGCTGCCGGCACTCGACGGCACTGCACCCTGCGTGCTCGTCTGCGGCCCACAGCAAAAGGCCACGATTGCGCTCACGCGCGAAGGGACGAACGGCGAGGCAACCTGTTTTGTGTCGCAGCATATCGGCGATGTTGAAAACGGCGCGACCTTCGATGCCTGGAACGCCGCGCGCACGCGTCTAGAAAACCTCTTTGGCCTGACGCCTGCCGCCTTGGCATGCGACATGCATCCCAGCTATCTGTCGAGCCAGTGGGCGCGCGAACAGGCACGGGAGCACAATCTGCCGCTTATCGAAGTCCAACATCATCATGCGCACATCGCGAGCGTAATGGCCGAGGCCATCGCCGCGGGGCAGCTTGCAACCGACGCGCGCGTCCTCGGCATCGCCTTTGACGGCACCGGCGCCGGCACCGATGGGACCATTTGGGGCGGTGAGTTTCTTATCGCCGGCCTTGGCGGCTTTGAGCGCGCCGCGCATTTGCGCACCTGGGCGCTCCCCGGCGGGGCGGCCTCCGTGCGCGACGCCCGCCGCAACGCCTTTGCCCTGCTCAGTGAGCTCGGCCTGCTCGAGCACCCGGGTGCCGCTCGGCTTTTGGACAGCCTCGACGAGCAAACGCGCAGCGTGACAGCCACCATGATCGAGCGCGGCATCAACAGCCCGCGCACCAGCAGCATGGGGCGTCTCTTTGATGCCGCAGCAGCGATTCTGGGCATCTGCGACAAGGCAACCTACGAGGGCGAACCCGCCATAGAACTCGAAGCCGCCGCCTGGCGCGCGCTTGACGGTAAGCCCGTTCGTCTCGACGGCAATCATACAAGCGTATTCACGTCTGCCGACGACTCCCCCATCTTGGACCCCCGACCGCTCATCGAAGCTCTTCTGAATGGAATCGAGGCAGGCGCGCCGGCCGACCGGCTCGCCCTCGGGTTTCACATCGCCATTACGCACGCTACGACCCACATCGCACGCGAGATCTGTGATCACGAAGGCCTCGATACCGTCGCGCTCTCGGGCGGTGTGTTCATGAACCGGCTTTTGCTTCAGCTCCTTACCCACGAACTCAAAGACGCCGGTCTTGCCGTCTTGATCCCCCACGCCGTGCCCGTTAACGACGGCTGCATCGCCTACGGTCAGGCCGCCATCGCTCGCGCTCGCCTCGCGTAGACAGCATTGCGATAGGCTGTTTTGCCAGCCTGCGCGCCGCCGTCTCACAGGTGTAACGCGTTTGCTCGTGACTCCCGCGAGCGCTACCATCATCTGATGGGTAATTAGGCGCCTATCCAGCGCAAAACGTATAAAAGGGGAACATTATGTGCCTTGCCGTTCCCGGTAAAGTGGTCAAACGCGACGACGACCTTAAGGCGACCGTCGACATGATGGGCATCGAGCGCCCCGTTTCGCTGCGCCTCGTGCCGACGGCACAGGTAGGCGACTATATTCTCGTGCACGCCGGCTTTGGCATTCAGATTGTCGACGAGCAGGAGGCCCAAGAGACACTCGAGCTCGTCAATACCATGACCGAGCTGGCCGAAGAGGACCAGCTCGCCACCAACCCGGCCGAGGCATACTAGTGGCGGCGGCACAGCCGGTTCGCTCCGGTATCGACTTTTCGGCATTTCGCGACCCCAAGCTGGCTCGTGAGCTCATCGATCGTATTCACGAGCTTGTCGGCAACCGCAGCATCAACCTTATGGAAGTCTGCGGTACGCATACCGTGAGCATTGGCCGCTATGGCTTTCGCTCCATTATGCCGACGGGACTCAAACTGCTAAGCGGCCCGGGATGCCCCGTTTGCGTCACCGCCAACCGCGACATCGATCACGCAATCGCGCTTTCCAACATGGACGGCGCCATCATCACCACCTTTGGCGACATGATGCGCGTGCCCGGATCGTCCACCTCGCTTGCCGCGCAAAAGGCGGCGGGGCGCGACATCCGCATCGTCTACTCTCCGCTCGACGCACTCGACATTGCCAAGCAAAATCCCGAACGCCCGGTCATCTTTATGGGCGTCGGCTTTGAGACCACAACGCCCACCATTGCCGCCGCTATCCTGGAGGCCGACGCGCGCGGGCTCCAGAACTTCTCGGTCTACTGTGCTCACAAGACCACGCCGCCGGCTCTGCGTGCGATCTCCAACGACCCCGAGACGACCATCGACGGCTTTATCCTGCCTGGTCACGTCGCTACCATCACGGGCCTGGCACCCTTTAGGTTTTTGGTCGATGAGTTCGAGACCCCCGGCGTGGTCACGGGATTTGAGCCGGTCGATATCTTGCAGGGCATCAGCATGCTGGTCCAGATGGTTGTCGAGCACAGGCCCGCAATCGACAACGCCTACCGCCGTGGCGTCAACGCTGACGGCAACCCCGTGGCACGCCAGCTGGTCGAGCAGGTGTTTGAGCCGTGCGACACCACGTGGCGCGGGCTGGGACCGATTGCCAACTCGGGTCTTTCCATCCGACCCGAATTCGCGCGCTTTGATGCCGGCGCCCGCTTTGACGTGCCCATTGAGGCGACGGTCGAGCCGCGCGGGTGCCGCTGCGGCGACGTGCTGCGCGGTGCCATCACGCCGAGCGACTGCCCATTGTTTGGCCGCACCTGCACGCCCGAGCACCCCGTCGGCCCGTGCATGGTGAGCTCCGAAGGCAGCTGCGCGGCGTACTACCGCTACCGCGACTAACCCGGACGCGCCCGCATGCTGACACCACCCACGATTGGAGTTTTCGATATGTCCCGTACTGCCACCGATAGCACTGTCCTGCTGGGCCACGGCTCCGGCGGCCAGATGATGAAGCGCATTATCGATGAGGTCTTTCTGGATGCCTTTGGGTCGCCCGAGCTGCTTGCGGGCAACGATGCTGGTGTCGCCGCGCTGCCCGCAAGCGAGCGAATCGCCATGTCGACCGACAGCTTTGTGGTAACGCCGCAGTTCTTCCCCGGCGGCAATATCGGCCGCCTCGCCGTATGCGGAACCGTCAACGACGTCGCGACCTCGGGCGCTAACGTGCGCTACCTCTCATGCGGCTTTATCCTCGAAGAAGGCTATCCCATGGACAAGCTGCGCCAGATCGTGCAGACCATGGCCGAAACGGCGCGCGAGGCGGGCGTGAAGATTATCACCGGCGACACCAAGGTGGTCGAGCGTGGCGGTGCCGACGGCGTCTACATCAATACCGCCGGCGTGGGCGAGGTGCCCGCGGGCGTGGCGCTCAGCGGCGCCAACTGCCGCCCCAGCGACGTCATCCTGGTCTCAGGCACGCTAGGCGACCACGGCATCGCCATCATGAGCCAGCGCGAGGGCTTGGCGTTTTCGAGCGCGATTGAAAGCGACGCCGCACCGCTCAACCACCTGATTGCCGATGTGCTTGCCGCAGCACCCGACACACGCTGCTTCCGCGACCCCACGCGCGGTGGCCTGGCCTCGACGCTTAACGAGTTTGCCCAGGCCAGCGATGTTGCCATGGAAGTTGACGAGGATGCCGTGCCCGTGCGCCCCGACGTGCAGGCCGCCTGCGAGATGCTCGGCTACGATGTGCTGCAGGTGGCAAACGAGGGCAAGATGGTCGCCGTGGTGCCTGCTGAGCAGGCCGATGCCGCGCTGGCCGCCATGCGCGCCGCCCGCTACGGCGAAAACGCCGCCATTATCGGTCGCGTGCTGCCGCTTGCCGAGGACGCCCGCCCCGCTGTGCGCGTGCGCACCGGCTGGGGATCGACCCGCATCCTCGACATGCTCGTGGGAGAGCAGCTGCCTAGGATTTGCTAGCGGCTGCTCTGCAAGCTGCCCAGCATCCGGCTACAATCGGCCCGCCCATTTTCACTGGGACGTTGCCCCACTCAAACTGTGGGGAGATGGAAGGGCCCTCCTGCCGAGCTAATCGGCAGGAGGGCCCTTCGCTTTGCAAGACCATACTCCTTGCAGTATTTACCTGGTAGGCAGAGGCTCGCTACGCCGCGCGGCGTTTGGTGTAGACAAACCAGCCGCCGACGGCCCCGATACCGACGATGCCCACGGCAACGCCAGCGATAGCAAAGCCGTTTGAACCCGCGTCCGCAGCCTTGTTGGCGGCGCCGGCGCTCAACACGGCGGTCTTGCCGGACGTGCCCGACTTTTTGGCGCTCTTGTCTGTCTTACCGGCGACGGAAGACTCCGTCGAATCCTTCTTGCCGGATTCAGTCTCGACCTTGGAATCACCAGCTGCCTTGGCGCCCTCGCTCGAGGAAGCACCGGCCATCTTGGCGGCCACAGGAGCCATTACGCCCGCAAAACCGGCGGTCCCGTTGCCGGCACCGCCGTCCGACCCGGCACCCGGCGTCAGGACGCCCGGCGCCACCGTGGGCTTCTGCGGGTCCTTGCTGCTCGAGCCCTTGCCCGCCGTCACGGCCGTCTTCCAGGCAATCGTCTCTCCCGAGGAGACACGATACGTCGTGAGCGCGCGGAGCGCCTGCTCGGTCGCCATGGCGTTGGCCGCGCCGCCCTTGCTGTGCGCATAGCCGTTGCCGCCGTCCACGCGGTACAGGTCCAGCGCGCAGACCACGTTGGTCACGGCATTTGCAAACCCGTTAACGGGGTTGGCCGGGTCACGGTCGAGCGAAAGCAGCGCGAGGATCACCTGGGCATTGGCCTCGGCAGAACCGAAATCACAGGTACCCGCGCTCATCTTGCCCTTGAGGTAGGAGAGGCCGTTCTCGATGGCAGCATCGACCTTGGTGTCGCCCTCATAGGGCGCCACGGCCTGGATCGCCATGGCCGTCAGGTCCACGTCGCCCAGACGCGTACCCTCCACGGCGTCGTCGCTGCCGAGAAGCTCGCAGACAGCGTCCGCGAGACTCGCGCGCGTCCAGGCAGAACCGGCGGGTACATCCGATCCGCTCGCATTAAGCGCCATCAGCGCAAAGATCTTCTCGTTGGCGCGCGTCATATCGGTGCGGCTGCAGATGAGCTCGACCAGGTTGACGCCGTCATAGTCGGTGATGTCCTCGCCGATGGCGGAGAGGGCCAGCGCCACACGCTCGGTCTCAGTCAGAGCGCAGGTCGCACTCCCCCACTCGGCCTTGTGCTCGGCCAGCGAGGCGCGGTAGTTGTCGAGCAGCTTGGAATCGATCTTGCGGCCCGCCTTGGCAAAGTCGTAGATCTCCCACTCGTCGCCGTACTGGAAGGCGTCGGAGCTGCGGCGCACGTCGATGAACGCAGCGGCAGCATCGATGCCCGCCGAGGCGGACTCACTCGTGGCGGGGCTCGCGGCCACACCGGCCACGGTGATGGTAAGCGTCACGGGCTCGGCACCGGCGGTCGTGTCCACCGGCGTACCCGTCGCGACCACCGTGCCGGCCGAAAGCGCAGTCACCGTATAGTCACTCGAGGCCACGTACAGGCCGTCATCGGGAGCGCCGTCGACGTGCTTCCAGGCGCCCTTCTCGATGCGGTCGATGCCCACGATACCCGAGGCGTCCTTGCCGTCGAGTGTCTTGAACGTCCAGGTGAGGCCGGGCTCGGTCACGCTCCAGCCGTCCGCGTCGTTTTTACCGGTAAAGGTCAGGTCGAGCTTTTGCGCCGAGCCGGCCTTGAGGTAGAGGCTGTCCGTGCCGGCCGTCACGCTCGCAAGCGGATTTTGGTAAGCATAAGTCACGTCGCACGACGCGCTGATGACCTTGCCATCGGCGTCCGTGTCGGGCAGCGTCGCGGTAAACGTGGTGGTGCCAGCCTTGTACGCCGTGTAGCCGATCTCGCCCGCGGTGGCGTAGGCCGCCACGGCAGGATCGCTGCTCGTCACGGTAAAGTTATCGCGGTTGGTGGCGTTGTCGGGCGCCACCACCGGGCGTGCGTGATCGGTCAAAAACGCGCCGCGCTCGGAGAGCGGGTTGCGGCCCTGCAGGTAGACGGTGGCGCCGTCCTCGTTATAGCCCATCGAGATGGACGTGGCGGCCACGGCTTCTGACGTCAGCGTCACGCTCTTGGAGCCAGCGCCCGCAGATGCGACGTCGCGCGGGGTAACGGTGATCGTGGCACTGCCGGCATGCTTGAAGTAAAAGCAGGCCGAGTAGTCGTTGCTGTAGATGGTCGTAGAATCGCTCGAAGCAAAGTGGAAGCGGCTGAACGAAACGGGCACGTACTTGTCCTTATCGGCGTCGACGTAATGCACGCGCACCTCGAGGTTGCGCACCTCGGAGCCCTGGACGGTAGCCGCGCCATCGGTCACGTCGCTCACGGTGCCGTCGGAGGCACGATACCACAGCTCAAAGTCATCGAACTGTTTGGCCTTGGCCTTGATCTTGATGGTGGCCACGGTCTGCTCGGAACCATTGGCCTTATGCTCGGTGGCGGTCACCGTGCCGATGGCGTTGTCGTAGATGTAGAGCTCGCCCGTGGACTCGTTGATACCGATGTTGCCGCGGTTGGCGTCATCGGTGCCCCAGGTGATGGTGCTCGTGGCCGGGACGCCCTTAAGTGCAAAGACGCCAAGTTTGCGGTAGGCGTTCACAGCGTCGGGCGAAACCTCGAGCATATGGTCGGCAACTGTCTGGCTGGTGCCGTCGTTGGCCGTGAAGCTCACGGTGTAGGCGTCGTCGGGCGTGGTGTCCTCGGGTGCCTGGTAGCTGTTGCCCGAGCCAAAGACCGGCGTGCCATTTTTATCGATACCCCAGCTGCTGCCGTTGGCGCCGCAGTTGGCGTTGATGAGATCGGCGAAGGCATCGGTGGCCATGTCGGCGGGGTCGACGGCATAGGAGTTGACGAGCGCCGAGGCGGGAGCGTCCATCTTGTTGGTGAGGAATGCGCCCCAGTAGGTGTTGACGAGCTGGCCCGCGCTATAGGTCGCGAACAGCGCGCCCGCTGTGCCCTCGGAGGTCGACACGCAGTTGGACACGATGCCGCCGTCGAGCGTACGCGCAAAGCCCGCGACGCCCTTGCCGGTCACACTCGTGGAGCAGTTGAGCACGGCACCCTGAACCTTGTTGCCCAGGGGGCCGAACGCCTTGCCGTCCGTCGCTTGCTTCAGTTTGCCGGCAAACGAGATGTTCTGCACCACGCCCGTGGAGACAACGCCGTCCATGAGCGACTTCACGCCGCCGCCGTTGGCGAAGGTGATGGTGTGGCCCTGGCCGTCGAGTGTGCCCGCAAGTATGCCCATGGGGGCAAAGAAGTACTCGTCATCGATGGTAATGTCGTTGTCGAGAACGTAATAGGCGTCGGCGTCGGCGGGTTTGAACTTGTTTTCGAGGTCGCTCTGCGAGCTCAGGTGCACTACATTCTGCGGCTGAGCCACGGGCTCGGTGGGCTTGGGCTTCTCGAGCGCGGCAATGGCATCGGTGAGCGTCTTGGTTGCGGCGTTGACCTCGGCCTGCTTGGCGTCATCGTTGGCGTAGACGTCTTGAGCGCTCACAAGGGCCTCAGCGAGCTTCGACCAGCTCTCGGCCGTGTAGTCGTTCTCGATCTTGGCGTTGGCATCGTCAATCGCAGCCTTGAGGGCATCCTTGTTCACAACAGCCGCAGCGCCGCCCGAGATCAGCACAGGCAAACCGCCCTGCGCAGACCAGGTAAAGCCGGTGGCAGGGGCATCGGTGTTGAGCTTATCGACCGAGGCCTGGGTCTTGAGGTCGTCGACAGAGATTTTGTTGCCAAAGGAAGAATCGACCTTGTAGCCGCACGCCTGATCGCCCGCAGTGAACAGATTGTTGGTCACGGTGCCAGACTGATACCAGGCAACGAGGCCGTAACCGCCAAAGGGCATGCCGCTGAGGCTGCCGGCGTAATACGAGTTGAGCACCGAACCGCCATCGAGCTTGCCTACAAGACCGGCAGCGTCAGCGAAAGTCCAATTGTCGTCAGAGGGGCTTGCCGTCGACCAGCACATTTGCACGGTACCCGAGCATGTGGTGGCGATAGGACCGTCGGTGCCAGAAATCGTCATCGAACCCGTCACGCCCAGATTCTGTACCGTACCAGCCACGCTCTTCGCCAGCGCCTTGCCGTTGAGCACGATGCTGTGGCCCTGGCCATCGAGCGTACCGGCCACGGTCTCGATCTGTTGGCCAGCCTCAAGGCTGATATTCGCCGCGAGCTTCACGACAGCCCCGGCCTCGATGGTGGTGGGCAGCTCATCGGCAAAAGAGACCATCACGGTCTCGCCGGCCTTGGCGACGCGCGCGCCGCGTGTCTGCTGAGCATCGGCATCCTCGTCGTCGACGTCCGCCGCGGCGGCATTCTGCCCGTTCGCACCCAGCACGGCGGCAAGCCCCTCATCGGCAGACGGAGCAACGTCGGATCTTGCCTCGTCCGCCGACGCCTCGGCGCCTTCAACACCCGTCCGCTCGTCCGCAGTGAAACTCGACTCGTCGGCATTCTCGGCAGCATCCGCCTGCTGCGAGGCCTGGGTCTGCGCCTGCACAGCGATCTCTGCCACGCCCTCGGCAAATGCCGACGTACCCGGCATCGACCAGACGAGCAGCACCGAGAAAGCAGCGGCTCCCAGGCGCTTGAGCATAATGTTGTTTCGCGTCACCCGTTCTCCTTCTTTCGCGAACCTGCAATAGAGCCATGGCGAAGAAGGCGGGAGAGGCGATACCCCGGCAGCACAAAGGCGCACGTCAGCCACCCTATCGGCAGCAAAACGCACGCTCAGCAGCACCCCTTGTAGACCGGAATCCAGCGGCAAACAGAGAGGCCCTCGGTTTCGAGAAGAGCGCGGGCAGGTAATCTGGCTCGCGGGCGCGCCCGCACACAGTAACCGCCTTGCTCGGGATTCTCACCCGATTCCCCTTTATGCGCTCGCGCGCACCCGTGCTCCGGCTTCTATTTTTTAACGGAGGAAGTGTACGTTACCGCAGGTAAATCGGTCAATGCGCTACACAAAAAACCGCCATGCCCGAGCCATATGGCTCCCGGATGACCACCTATAGGCAACCCATATCGCCACTAGGCCGCTAACGAACCAAGCCCGCCCGCAAGATTGAGCGGCCAGAATGTCCCCCGTGGGACTTTTGACCCGCTCATTCCCGGTTGGACGACACGCGCTATTATGGTTGCCGTTTACGTGAGCTATTTAGATGGGAGCGTACCTATGGCTGCTTTTTCCACCGTGATCTTTGACCTTGACGGCACCATCCTCAACACGCTCGAGGACCTGGCGGCCGCCGGCAACCACACCTGCGAGATGCACGGCTGGCCCACGTTTGCCGTGGACGAGTACCGCTACAAGGTGGGAAACGGCATGCTTAAGCTGGTTGAGCGCTTTATGCCCGCCGAGTACGCGGGCGACGGCCGTATGTTTGAGCAGACGCTTGCCGAGTTTAGGGCCTATTACGGCGAGCACAAGGAGGACCATACCTCACCCTACGCCGGCACGATTGAGATGCTCGACCGTCTGCGCGCAGCGGGCGTTCAACTTGCCGTGCTCACCAACAAGGACCATATTTCGGCAGCCCCGCTTATCGAGAAATACTTTGGTTCCGAGCACTTTGCGCTGGTGCAGGGCCGTGTCGATGCGTTTCCGCCTAAGCCCGAAGCGCCCGTCACGCTGCATGTGATGGAGGAGCTGGGCGCCGATCCGGCAACCACGCTCTATGTGGGCGATTCCAATGTCGATGTTCTGACCGGCCACAACGCCGGCCTTAAGAGCGCCGGCGTCAGCTGGGGCTTCCGCGGCCGCGCAGAGTTGGAGGCCGCCGGCGCCGACTACGTGGTGGACAGTCAGGCAGAGCTCGCAGCACTGGTGCTGGGCGAATAGCGGAGCCGCCGCTCAGCGCGGCTGCGACAATTCTTCCGCGAGGAAAGCGCATCCCGTTTTGGAGCCTCCAGAATGGGATGCGCTTTCCGTTTGAGGCGCGTCGGGGAAACGCCATCCCGTTTTGGAGCAATATTCCGGGTCGCACTTTCCGCAACCCACCCCATCCGGAAACCGCGACCCGGAATTCGACCAAAAACCGGGCCATATTTTCCCGAGCACTCGATGCAACGCCGGCGCAAGGAGTGTCCCCAACTGCCGGCAGAAAAGGAACGTCCCTAACCGCCGTCCCGACAACAAAAAAACGCCGATGTTTTGGCATCGCCAGCGAGCGGGCCGCATTTGAGACAAGGTGACGTGAAACGAAAGGGCGCTGACCTTCTGGTCGCGCCCTTGAAGTTGAACGTCAGATTGTCCAAATGCGGCCCGCGCAGCGTCGGCCGGTCCGCCGTTCGGCAGAACGGCGGAACCTTCCTGGTCATGCCGTCCTCTTTGAATGACAAGTTGTCGCTCTGGTGCCCGCGCAGCGTCGAGCAGTTGCGGCGTTTGGTAAAACGCCGCAACGAACTAGCTCATCATCGCATTCATCATCTCGTTGGTTGCAGAATCGTCGGCAGACCACTCGCCGTCGTCATTGCAGGAGTACTTGAAGGTGACCTTGGTGTCCTTGGTCTTAGCAGCCTTGGTCACGTCGACCATAACCTGACCGGCCATCTTGTACAGTTCGTCATCGGAAGGCATCGAATCGAGCGCGGCAACCTTCTCCTGGTACTGGGTGGCAAAATCCTCAACGATCTGGTTCATGGACTTGCAGGTAATGGTGACCTCGGCAGTCGCGGTACCCTTGTCCTCGTCGACCGTCACGTCGCCGATCTTGTAGTCAAAGCCCTCGAGATAGCTCTTGGCGTACTCCTTGGGATCGATGCCCAGCTGCTCGAACTCGTCGCCCGAGGCCTCTTCCAGGCCGGCGAGGAAGTCGTCGCCACCGTTCTTGACCTCGTCAAACTGCGTCGTAAGATCATCGGTGATGAGCTCCTCAACCGAAGGGCCTCCGCAGCCGGAAAGCACAACTACGCACGCGACCAGAACAGCCACCAGGGGCGCAAGCAGCAGCTTCTTCTTCATGACATTCCTCCCAACAAGCGGCACCGCGCTTCCCGACGCGGTGCACGTCGTAACAATAAGGCCATACTAGCCGCTAACGAACACCCCCGGCAAAGCAAAGGCGCAATCGGCTCGATTTAACGTCCGAACGGTTTACCGGTCCGCCCAACGTGCAATAAAACGTTCCGCCGCATTGTAATAAAAAAGGGCGGCCGGATAACCCGACCACCCTTGCACATCCTTATGTTGCCGCAGTTTACTTGCGGACGACCTTGACGATGGCATCGCCGGCGGCGACAGCAGAGTCAGCCTCGACGGCGAGCTCGACGTCGGCGAACTCGGCGGTGTTGGACACAGCCACGACGACGCAGTCCTTGTAGCCGGCAGCGGCGATCTTGGCGCGGTCGATCTTGAGCATGGGCTGGCCAGCCTTAACGACGTCGTCGGCCTTGACGAAGCCCTCGAAGCCGTCGCCGTTCATGTTGACGGTATCGACGCCAACGTGCACCAGAACCTCGATGCCGTTATCAGACTGCAGACCCACGGCGTGACCCATGGTGACGGTCACCTTGCCGTCGCAGGGAGCGTAGACCAAGTCGTCCTCAGGCCACACAGCGCAGCCCTTGCCCAGAACCTCGCCGCCAAAGACGGGATCGGGCACGTCGGCCATCTTGATGACCTTGCCCTTGACGGGCGAGCACAGCACGTCGGCGCCGGCAGAAGCAGAGATGGAGGACGGAGCAGCGGCAGCCGCGGGCTCAGCCTTCTTCTTGAACATGTCAAACAGACCCATACGTTTTCTCCTCTTGATTAAGCGCAACGTTTTGCGCATGCCTATGGTGATTATAGTGCCAAATGATCTGAAAACTAAGGTGAGGACTCGAATCGCAAGCCCTTCCAAGGCCTTCCCAAAACCTTTTCCCCAGTGGCACTCATATTGTCAATTAAGCCAGACCCTCGGTGCCGTTGGACTTGATGATCTTCTGGTAGGCGTAGAAGCTGTCCTTGCGGCGGCGCTCGTAGGTACCGGTGCCGTCGTCGTACTTATCGACGTGGATGAAGCCGTAGCGCTTGCGCATCTCGCCCGTGCCGGCGGAGACCAGGTCGATGGGACCCCACCAGGTGTAGGCAATCAGGTCAACGCCGTCGGCGATGGCCTCGCCCATGGCCTTGATGTGGCTCTGCAGATAGGCGATGCGGTACGGGTCGTGGATGGAGCCGTCCTCCTCGACCTCGTCGTAAGCGCCCATGCCGTTCTCGACTACCATCAGCGGAATCTCGTAGCGGGCGTAAATCTCGTTGAGGGCGATGCGCAGGCCCAGCGGATCGATCTGCCAGCCCCAGTCGGTGGACTCCAGATAGGGATTCTTGCCGCCAAAGGTCATGTTGCCCTCGGTCATCTCGTGGTCCTTGTGGGTGCCCACGGTGCCGGACATATAGTAGCTAAAGGTGTAGAAATCGACCTTGCCGTCGGCGATATCCTGCAGGTCGCCGTCCTCCATCACGAGCTCAACGTCGTTCTCGGCCCAGAAGCGCTTGGCATAGAACGGGTACTTGCCGCGCACCTGCACGTCGGAGCAGTACCAGTTCATGGTATTCATCTCCTGCTGCGTGGCGAACACGTCGGCCGGATCGCACGTGGCGGCATAGGACAGGATGAAGCAGTCCATGTCGCCCATCTTAAACTGCGGGTAGTGCTCGTGGGCATAGCGCACGACACGGCCGCTGGCCACGAACTGGTGATGCAGGGCCTGCATACGGGCCTGCGGCGTGGTGTGGACCGCCGAAGCCGGGCCCTCAAAGCCCTGGATCATGCTGGTCTCAAAGAGGTTGCCCATGTCCTGGGTGCCGCAGTTGATCTCGTTGAAGGTGAGCCAGAACTTGACCTTGTCCTGATAGCGGTCGAAGACGGTCTGGCAGTACTTCTCAAAGAAGCCGATGAGCTCGCGGCTCGCCCAGCCGTTGTACTTCTCGACCAGGTGATAGGGCATCTCGTAGTGCGACAGGGTCACGAGCGGCTCGATATTGTGAGCGCGCAGGCAGTCGAAGACGCGGTCGTAGAAGGCGAGGCCGGCCTCGTTGGGCTCGGCGTCGTCGCCGTTGGGGAAGATGCGGCTCCAAGAGATGGACATGCGGAACATGGTAAAGCCCATCTCGGCGAACAGCGCGATATCCTCTTCGTAGTGATGGTAGAAGTCGATACCGTCATGATTGGGGTAGAAGCGGTCGGGGTCGATGTCGATCGTAATCTGACGCGGCTCCTTGTAGCTGCCGCCCAGGAAGTGGTCGTCGACGGAAGGGCCGCGGCCGTCCACGTTCCAAGCACCCTCAAACTGGTTGGCGGCGGTGGCGCCACCCCAATAGAAGCCCTCGGGGAACTTGATGTTTGCCATGAACATCTCCTTTGCATCGCGGTTCGATAAGCCGAGTATCGCCCACGCACGCGACAGGCAGGGGCAGGGGCGCCAAACCCGACACTTCTTTTCGCAGCGGCACCCCGCCGCCACCCCGCCCCTGACACTTCCTGACACCTGCCAAAAAGGGACTGCCAAAAAGGGACAGGTTTATTTTGGTCGGTTTTATCTGGGCAAACGCTGGCGATACGCTGCCGGCGTGCAGCCATAGCGCTCGGCAAACTTTTTGTAGAAGAAGCTCATGTTGGCGTAGCCGACCTCGCGCGCCGCGGCTTCCGCAGTGGAGCCGGCGTCGAGCAGTGTTGCCGCGCGTGTTAGGCGACTCTCCTGCACGAGCTGCATAAACGTGCGTCCCGTCTGCCGTTTGAGCAGCGCGCTTGCGTAGTTGGGACTCAGATGGAGGTGGCGAGCTACGTCCTCGAGCGTACAATCGCAGGCATGGCGCTCGATGTAGCCCACGGCGGCCGCGACCTGCGCCGAGGGAAGTGTAGGTTTGCCCGCTTGCAGCAGTGCGGCCTCATAGCTTTGCATCAGCTCAACCAACAGCAACTCAAACAGCTTCGACACGATCTGGGGACTCGCAGCCGTCGGCTCCAGAAGCTCGCACAGCATCTCCTGCATATATCGACGCACGCGGCGGCTGTTGCCCGTGCGGAAATGCACATGACCGCGGTGGTCGGTTTCGTCATTGAGGGCATTAATGAGGAACTGCGAGACGGTGCTTGACGGCGACAGGCTCTGCTCCAGACTGCGGTGCAACATCGTCCGCGAGATGACGATGCTCAGCATAATGTCATGCTCGCCGAGCTCGCCTACGGCATGTGGACAGGCGGCGTCGAGTAAGAGCACCTCGTTTTGGGCAAGCATAAGCTGTTCGCCGTTGACGGTCTGCGGCGCATGCCCGCGATAGACATAGCTGATTTCGACATAATCGTGCACATGCTCCGGTACAGGGTTGAAGCGCGAGTTGCGCACGATTGATAGGCCCTCGGGCATGCCTTCTTGGTGCAAGGCTCGCGTCGGGTCACCGATTTTATGGATATGTTTTTCACCGATATTCTGTTGATGACCCCAGCTGAACGCATCATTCCAGTCATAGCGGGCGCCCGCGTGGTAAGCACGCTCGCTGTCGGTCAGCTCGAGCAAAAGGCTGTCTAAACGTGCAAGATCCATGGCATCACAATCGTTGATTCGGTCATATTCTGCTGTGGTTTTGATATTAGCAGGACGGCGCGCTCGGCGTACTCTGACTTCAATCGATTTAAAAGGTTGCTTTTAGAGGAGTGGATATGGCGGCATACGACAACCATGTGCTTCCGTTCTTGTGGCTCAAGGGCGAGGCGCACGAGACGATTACCGAATACCTGGAGCAGATCGCCGGTGCGAACATCCGCGAGGTCTGCCTCGAATCGCGCACGCATCCCGAGTTTTGTCGCAACGGCTGGTGGGCTGACCTGCGTTTTATCATCGGCGAGTGCAAGCGCTTGGGGTTGAAGATCTGGCTGCTCGACGACGCCCATTTCCCCACGGGCCACGCCAACGGCGCGCTTGCGGGCGAGAACGTCGACCCCGCGCTTAAGAAGACCGTGCTCAAACATCGCACGGTTACGGTCGTCGGTCCCCAGCCGTCCACGGTCATCAAGCTCGGCAATCTTATGGATCCCACGGAGCGCTTTGTGGGCGCGGCGACTTTCGACGCCGCCGGCGCACCGCTCGACCTTGAGCTCTCCGTTGAGCAGGCCGACGGCACCCCCGCTCGCCTGCGTTTTGACGCGCCCGCCGGCATCACCACCGTCGAGCTCTTCGTCACCAGCCAAAAGACCGGCTTTCGCGATGAGTACATCAACATGGTCGACGCCGATTCGTGCCGCGTGCTCATCGATGCCGTCTACGAGCCCACGTTTGAGCATCTGGGCGACGAGTTCGGCTGCACCATCCTGGGGTTCTTTACCGATGAGCCGGGCTTTATGAACGAGAAGGGCACGGCTCTCGACGATGCTTCTACCAGCAGCTTTATTGGACGCGGCGATATGTCACTGCCCTGGTCGGACGAGCTTGCCAGTCGCCTGTGCAATGCACTTGGCGAGGACTGGCTCACCAAGCTACACGGCCTTTGGACACGCGAGGCAGATGGTGCCCGAGCCCGTCACGCCTACATGGACATTGCCACGCAACTCTACCGCGCATGCTTTGACGAGCAGATTGGCGACTGGTGCCGCGAGCGCGGCGTCATGCACATCGGACATGTGATTGAGGACAAAAGCTGCCACACGCGCCTGGGCCAGGGCGCCGGGCACTACTTCCGCGCGGTCGCCGGACAAGATATGGCGGGCATCGACGTTGTCATCAACCAGCTTGCCCCCGGCATCGACCACGGGCGCTACAGCTACTTCCACGGCGCGTGGAACATGGAGTTCTTTACCTACGCGCTTGCCAAGCTGGGCTCTTCGGCCGCGCGTCTCGACCCAAAAAAGCAGGGGCGCTGCATGGCCGAGGTCTTTGGCGCCTTCGGTTGGCACGAGGGCCTGCGCGAGATGAAATGGATCGCCGACCACATGCTCGTCCGCGGTATTAACTGGTTTACGCCGCACGCGTTTAGCATGGCGCCCTTTCCCGATTGGGACTGCCCGCCGCACTTTTACGCACACGGCAACAATCCGCAATGGCCGCACTTTGGCCAGCTCATGAGCTATATGAACCGCACTGCCACGCTGCTTTCGGGAGGCAGCGCCACGCGTCCCGTCGCCATCCTGTACCACGCCGATGCCGAGTGGGCCGGCAGCGCCATGCCTATCGAGCGCGTGGCTGCCGAGCTCACGCGCGCGCAGATCGACTTTGATTTTGTACCCGCCGAGGCTTTTGAGGATGAGGACCGTTACGAGGTTTCGATTGCCGATGGGGTATTGGCCGTTAACGGCTGCCGCTACCAGGCGTTTGTTATGCCAGGAGCTTCATTTATTGGCTCGGCGACGGCGCGGGCCGTAAGGCGCATGATGGATGCGGGAGTTATGGCCCTCGCCGTCGACGAGGTGCCGAGCGCGCTTTACGACGCCAATGGCGTGGTTGAACTGGGTGAACTTGCAGCGACTCCGCTTGCCGATATGGCGGGCGTGCTGGCGAGCGCTGGGCTGCAGACGGTTGTCACCGACACGCCCCAGTCCTGGCTGCGCGCGCTTCGTTACGAGCGCGCCGACGAGACCTACGTCATGTTGGTCAACGAGCATCCGCGCGAGTGCATCGACTGCACAGTTAAACTCGCGCAGGGCGAGCGACTTTGCGGCACGCGCCTCGACCTGTTGAATGGCACCGATCCCGTTGCGTTTGACGGAACGCTTGAGCTCGCACCCTTCGAGAGCTGCTTCGTTGCCTTGGAGACGGACGGCGAGCTTGAGTCCGGGGACGGCGCGGACATGGGCTCGAGCGATGCGCTCGCCCTCGACATCAACGGCCCTTGGACCGTCGCCCTCTCCCCTGCCGGCGGCGGAACCTTTGGCGCCCCGCGGGAACTCGAGCACTTGTGCGATCTCACGGCCGAGCGATTCCCCAATGCCTGCGGGACGTTCCGCTATCGCACGTTGTTCGAGCTGGCGAACGACCTTGCCGATGCCACAATCGACCTGGGAGATGTCTACGAAGTCGCGGCACTTACGCTCGACGGACACCCACTCGGCACACGCATCTGTCCGCCCTATCGCTTTGCCATCGACCCGCTTGCCGCCGGCACGCACGAACTCACCGTCGACGTCATCAACACGCTCGATCATGCGATTCCCGACATCTTCGCCCTCACCGAACCCATCGCCCCGAGCGGCATCCTCGGTCCCGTTACCCTTTGCGGGCAAAACCTGCCAAAATAAACCTGTCCTTTTTTGGCAGGTTTGTTGAGTGTGGGAGTTCGCATGGATATCAAACGCAAGATTTCCGAGGCGCAGGGCCTTACCCCTACCGAGCAACAGCTCGGCATCTCGGCCCTTGCCATGGGCGAAGACGTCCGCGGGCTCTCTATTAAGGAATTTGCCGCGCGCACCAACGTTTCCGTTGCGAGCGTGCACCGTTTTTGCAAAAAGCTCGGCCTCGAGGGATTCAAAGACCTCAAGGTCGAGCTCATCCGTCAGGCAGCCGAGACGGGTAACCGGCGCGACGTGGACATCAACTTTCCCTTCGATGCCACCTCCACTCCTGCGCAGGTGATGGAGCGTATGGAGGGGCTCTATCAGACCACTTTGGCCGAAACGCAGGAGCTGCTCGACCCCACACAGCTCGACCAGGCCGCCAAGCTTATCGTGCGCGCCGGCACCGTGGACATCTACACGGGCTCGCATAATCTGTATCCAGCGGGAATGTTCCGCGATCGCCTGCTTTCCGCCGGCAAAAGCGCGACGTGCCACGACAGTGTCGAGGCGCAGGTGCGTACGGCGCTCGCCTCGGGCCCCGACCATGTGGCAATCGTTATCTCCTACAGCGGCCTTGCCCCCAACCTCAGGGAGATCTTGCCAATCCTCAGCAGTCGACATGTCCCGGTCATCGTCATCGGCACACCGCACTGCGCCCGCATTCACCCCGGCTTTGCCGCCTATCTCACGGTGAGCGATCACGAGAGCATGACGCATCGCATCACACAGTTCGCCAGCCACATCGCCGTGCAATACGTGCTCGATTCGCTCTACAGCAGCTACTTTGCCAAAGATTACGCCCGCTGCTCCGAGTTCTTAGAGCGGTCGTTTCCCTACACCCGCCTGCCCGGGCTCAAGTAGCGACGAGCGTGGATTTTCGGACACTAACCTAACGAGCGTGGATAATCTCCCACTTTGAGCCCGCGCACAGGCCAAAACCGGGAGATTATCCACGCTCATTTTGGGTCCCCTGGGAACGCATGAGGAGGGCGGATAGACAGCCGTTATTTGCGAGGCGTCAGCGACGTAAAGAGTCCGTGTTGGTTGCAGTAAAGATATATCCTGCCGCGCCCGGTAATATGGAAGCGCGGCTGCACCGATTGCTCTGGATAGAGCTTCTTAAAGCAGATGCCATCCATAGTCGCATATGCCACAAAGCTAATGTAGTGATCCTTGGTCATGGGATGATCGAGCGTGACGTACCAATCGTCCTCGATGCGCTCGATGGAAAAGGCGTGGTCCGCGTCCGGCTCTTCGGCCTCCTGGGGAAACATCGTGGAGCCACAGCAGCTAAAGCTGCCTTCTCCGAGCGCGTGCACAACGTTTCCGCAGATAGGGCAAACGTAAAAGACGCCTTTGAGCATATTGCCTGCACGGTTGGCGTTGGCCCGAATGTCACCAGCCAAAAGCTCAGCCACGCTTATGCCGAGTCTCTGGGCCAAAGGCCCAACGAGGGAAATGTCGGGAAGGCCGCGGCCGGATTCCCACTTGCTGACGGCTTTATCGGTCACGCCAAGGCTTTCCGCTAGGGCGCGCTGGGTGAGGCCGCGCTCTTCGCGCAGCCGCTTGATGACATGCGCTGCCAAAAAAGTATGGGAAGCATTGGTTTGCCGTGTCTGGTTCATGGGCTGTCCAATCAAATTGAAGAAATGGAGTGAACCGGTTCGACAGTCAGTATCCATTTGAAGGCCAGACTCGACAACCTACGCTGCGTAGACATGCGCCAATCGAACGAGCGCGGATTTTTGGACGCTCATCCTGAGTAGTCATTTAAGAACGTCCCCAATGACTACTCATTTATGTCTGTCCCCAATGACTACCACGGCAACGCCGATGTTTTGGTAGCGACAGCGAAAACCCGCCAGAGCGAGCAAGGTGCCTTGAAACGAGGCGGCATTGACCTTCTGGTCATGCCGCCGAAGTTGAAAGGCAGATTGCCGCTCTGGCGGGTTTGCAGCGTCGAGCTGTTACGCGGTTTGGTAAAACCGCGTAACTAACGGACTCCGTACTGCTCGTAGTAGGCGTCGATGGCGGCCTTGAGCTCGTCGTCGATGACAACCTTGCCGTCGATCTCGTGGTTGTAGAGAGTCTCGACGACCTCGGCCATGGAGACGATGCTCGCGACGGGGAAACCGTACTTGGCCTCGATCTCCTTCTGAGCGGTGGTCACGCCACCCTTGCCGACCTCCATGCGGTTGAGGGACACGATCAGGCCCTTGATCTCGACATCGGCAGCCGCCTTGACCTTGGGATAGGTCTCGTCGATGGACTTACCGCTGGTGGTGACGTCCTCGACCATGATCACGCGGTCGCCGTCCTGGGGCTCGTAGCCCAACAGGTTGCCCTTGTCGGCGCCGTGGTCCTTGGCCTCCT
Source organism: uncultured Collinsella sp. (assembly GCA_934630735.1). Classification (GTDB taxonomy): domain Bacteria; phylum Actinomycetota; class Coriobacteriia; order Coriobacteriales; family Coriobacteriaceae; genus Collinsella. The sequence continues at coordinate 84,575 of CAKTWK010000003.1, forward strand.
TGCGGTCACAGCAGTACTTGACCTCCTTGCCGTACAGCTCGTGGTAGGCAATCGCGGTCACGACGGCCAGGGGAATGCCCTTGTAGGCCGGTCCAAACAGCACATCAAAGTCATCGCCAAAGTTATCGTGAATAGCCTGGGCGTAATACTCGCCCAGCTTCTTGAGCTGATAGCCCGTCACGTAAGCGCCGGCGTTCATAAAGAACGGGGACTGACGGCCGCTCTTGAGCGTAAAGCTGCCGAACTTAAGGACGTCGGACTCAACCATAAACTTGATGAACTCTTGCTTGTAAGCCTCCATGCGGGCTCCTCTCGTAATCGCGTACGTGCCCTCCAGTTTAGCGCAGGCGAGGCGCGTTGCGGGCGCGCTTTGAGGCCTCGGCATTCTGTAAAGGCTTTGTCAGGGGCAATGGTTTTCCGAACAATGGGGTTGACACGGCAAATCCCCTCATCAAAAATACGGGCGGATTAAAACGGGTACGAGATACCCAAAGCGCGCCGCGCCCGGCCTTAAGGAGGTGTGCCATGGAAGGCAGTCATAGTCGAAAAACCTGCATGTCGTCCTCGGCACGCCGCGAGGATTCCGCACACGCATAAGTGCCAATAGCCGATCGTCAAAACCACCACAAAGGTGCCTGTCCCCTTTGTGGTGGTTCGTGAGTATGACGTGGGCGACATCTAGGTTTTTTTGAAGCAAATACGACACGTACGCTAACTCCCTTCAACAAGGAGGACCCTATGCTGATGCTCAAAACCGCTACGGTACTCGAAGCTATCTCCAAGCGCCGCCGCACGGCGCGCCCCGCCGCTCACGCCGGCCTATCCAAGAACACCATCTTCGCCGCCACCCATAGCGCCCAGGACGCCCTCGTGCTGCTCGACGCCACAGCCGACGGCCTCACCGCCGAGCACGCCGCCGAGCGCCTGAACGCCGTCGGCCCCAACACCATCGAGGCGCCGACCAAGACGCTTGCCCGCCGCATCGCCGACGCGTTCATCGACCCCTTCGCCGGCATCCTCGCCGCGCTCGCGCTGGTCTCGCTCTACATCGACGTGCTCGCCGTGCCCGAGCCGCAGCGCGATCCCTCCACGGTCATCGTCATCGGCATCATGCTGCTGGTATCGGGTGGCATGAAGTTTATCCAGGAAGCCCGCAGCGGCAATGCGGCCGAGGCCCTCAAAGACCTGGTCTCCAACACCTGCTGTGCCCTGCGCGACGGCGGACGCATCGAGATTCCCTTCGACGAGCTCGTCCCCGGTGATATGATCCGCCTCTCTGCCGGCGATATGGTGCCGGCCGATGCCCACATCGTCACCGCGCGCGACCTGTTTGTGATCGAGTCCGCACTCACCGGCGAGAGCGAGGCCGTCGAGAAGACCGCCACCACAACGATCGTCGAGGGCGCCGACAGCTCCACGTTGCCGCTCTCTGCCTGCAAGAACATCATCTTTACCGGCACCTCCGTGCAAAACGGCACCGCCATGGCACTTGTTGTGGCCACCGGCTCGGACACCTACCTGGGCGGCATCGCCAAGATGCTCAACGGGCCCGGCGAGAAGAGCGCGTTTGACCGCGGCGTCTCGAGCGTCTCCATGCTGCTCGTACGCCTTATGCTCGTTATGGCGCCGGCCGTCTTTGCCATCAACGCCGCCACCAAGGGCAACGTCATCAACGCGCTGTTGTTCGCCACGAGCGTGGCCGTGGGCATCACGCCGCAGATGCTCCCCGTCATCGTGACCACGAGCCTGTCGCAGGGCGCCAAGGACCTCGCCCGTCGCCAGGTTATCGTCAAGGAGCTGCCGGCGATCCAAAACCTCGGCGCGATGGACGTCCTGTGCTGCGACAAGACCGGCACCCTCACCGAAGACCGCATCGTGCTCGAGCGCTACCTCAACACCGACGGCAACGAGGACGCGCGCGTGCTGCGCCATGCGTTTTTGAACAGCTTCTTCCAGACCGGCCTCAAAAACCTTATCGACCTGGCCGTTATCGACCGTGCCGACGTGACGCCCTCGGCCACAGCACCCGGTTCCATGCTGGGCCAGAGCCTGCGCGACCGCTATACCAAGGTCGACGAGGTGCCCTTCGATTTCTCGCGCCGTCGCCTGAGCGTAGTTGTCGCCGACGCCCAGGGCAAAACCCAGATGGTGACCAAGGGAGCTGCCGAGGAAATGCTCGAGATCTGCTCCTTTGTCGAGGTCGATGGCATCGCTCAGCCGCTCACCGACGAGAAGCTCGCCCAGATTCGCAAGCAGGTCGCCGGGCTCAACGCCGAGGGCCTGCGCGTGATTGCTGTGGCGCAGAAGACCGATCCGCGCTGCGTGGGCGAATTTGGCATCGCCGACGAGTGCGACATGGTGCTGATGGGCTTTTTGGCCTTCCTCGATCCGCCCAAAGCAAGTGCCGCGGGCGCCGTCGCCACCCTCGAAGCCAAGGGCGTCGCCGTTAAGGTCCTGACCGGCGACAATGACCGTGTCGCCGCCACCGTCTGCGAGCAGATCGGCATCGACGCGAGCAACGTCTTGCTGGGCTCCGAGATCGATGCGCTCGACGACGCCGAGCTTGCCGAGCGCGCCGAGAACACCCACCTCTTCGCCAAGCTCTCGCCGCTGCAGAAGGCGCGCCTGGTGCGCGTCATGCGCGAGCTGCCCGGCCACACCGTGGGCTTTATGGGCGACGGCATCAACGACGCCGCCGCCATGCGCGCGAGCGACTGCGGCATCTCGGTCGACTCCGCCGTCGACATCGCCAAGGAATCCGCCGACATCATCTTGCTCCAGAAGGACCTGGGCGTGCTCGAGCGCGGCATCATCGAAGGCCGCCGCACCTACGGCAACCTGCTCAAGTACCTCAAGACCACGGTGAGCTCCAACTTTGGCAACGTGCTGTCCGTAACCGCCGCGAGCCTGTTCTTGCCGTTTTTGCCCATGAGCGCTCTGCAGCTGGTGCTGCTGTCGCTGGTCTACGAGATCGTGTGCATCGCACTGCCGTGGGACACCGTCGACAACGCCTGGACTGCCCGCCCGCGCGCCTGGGACGCTGCGTCCATCAAGGGCTTTATGCTCGAGCTGGGCCCCGTGAGCTCGCTGTTTGACATCGTGACCTTCGCCGCGCTCTTCTTTGTGGTGTGCCCCGCCGCCGTGGGCGCAAGCTGGTCCGAGCTTGCCGCCGCGGGCGACGTCGCGGGTATGGCGACCTTTGCTGCGCTCTTCCAGAGTGGCTGGTTTGTCGAGTCCATGTGGTCGCAGACGCTCGTGATCCACATGCTGCGCTCCCCGCGCCTGCCGAGCCCGCGCGACCACGCCGCGCCCGCGCTGTGCGTTCTCACCGTGCTGGGCCTGGCGCTCGTCACTTGGCTGCCGGCAAGCCCCATCGCCGATGCACTCGGCCTCATGACGCTACCAGCGAGCTTTTTCGCGCTGCTCATCGGCATCGTTTCCGCCTATATCGCGCTCACCCAGCTGGCAAAGCGCCGCTACATTGCCCGCCACGGCGAGCTGCTGTGACGCCCGAACTGTGACGCGCAACCCATCAGGCGATCAAAAAGTCCCGCCTCAAATTAAACCGCCCCCATTTCCCGTGCTAAGGAAATGGAGGCGGTTCACGCCGGCCTTTATCTTTATTTGACAGCCTCGTTTGGCTCGCGCTACACCAGGCGCATGGCTTCCTGGACAGCACCGTAAAGGTTGGCGTCGTTGCCGAGCTCGGCCGCCTTTATCTGCGGCACAGGAATGCCGGCAAGGGTCCCTTCGTAACTCGCGAGGGCCAGCGGCATCTGCGCACGCAGGGCATCGACGAGTTCGGGATGGCACGAGATGCCGCCTGCGATCACAAAGACCTCGGGGTCGAGCACGGCCTGCAGGTTGATGAGCTGTCCGTCAAAGGCGCGAGCGTAGCGGTCGAGCGCGCGCTGCGCCGCCTTGTCGCCATCCGCGATCCACTCAAAGACGCGGCGGCCGTCCACCGAAGAACCCGCAGGCAGGCCCTTCTCGGCAACGGCAGCATCGCGGAGCGCACGCCAACCGCCCGAATCGGCAAAGGAGTTTCCCATGTTCGCGGCAGTCGTGACATCATTGCGCAAGAAGCTGAACTCGCCTGCAAAGCAGTGCGCGCCGCGCAGGACCTTGCCGTCAATGACTATACCGCCGCCGATGCCCGTGCCGATAGCGAGCACCACGCCAAAACGCGTCCCGCGCAGGGCGCCAGCCGCATACTCACCAAGTGCACAGCACTTACCGTCGTTATTGACGGCAACCGGCACCCCCAGCGCCTCGCGCATGAGCTTTCCCAGCGGGCAGCCGTCCATAAACGTGAGCGCACCGCCGCGATGGATCGTTCCCGTGACATCTCCCTCGTAGATACCGCCGGGTGCGCTCACGCCTACGGCGCTCACGCGCTCACAGTACGGCTCGACGAGCCCGATCAGCGCCGAAACCGTCTCCTCAGCCGTGGTAAAGCCCGTCGGCAGGCTTCCACGCTCGCGGATGGAAAAATCCTCGCCCAGCACAGCCCATTTAACGGCCGTACCGCCCACATCGATTCCAAAGAACTCCTGCATATTCGCTCCTCACGCGCCATAGCCCCGGACGTACATCGCCGCGACCACCACAGGAGCTGCCCCCTTATGATGGTCATGCAGCAAATCGCGCCCGGAGCCGATTATCTCCCTGTTTTACGCCGCTACTTTGGTCAGACGAAGCGACATACATTGTTCACTAGGGAGGTCAATGCGGAACTTGCCCTCAAAGGTTCCGGGAAGCTCCTCCTCCGTCATATCCCATGTGTCCACGACATTCACCTTGTAACGAGCGCCCGACTCGCCCTCAAACTCACGAGACCACTCATTTAAGTACGTCCATTACAGTCGAAATTGTCAGCCCGGGACCGTCTCGGGCTACGATTGAGGCGCGCCCAGAACGGGCCGCCGACCGGGCGCCCGCGCACGGCCGAACGTCCCTGCCCCCGAGAGGGCCCGTTGGGTGCTGCCGGCGCGGGACGCGCCGCCCCCGACGGCTGATAGGAAAGTGCCGGGCAGGCGCCGCAGCTGGTAATGTGAGTGCCGAGGGGGAGGCCATCCGGTCGAACGACTACCGGAAGGATACCACCGTGAAAGCGCCATCCACCAGGCCCGCGGCCGTGCTCGGCCTGGACGTCGGCAAGTCATCGCACTGGGCCTGCCTGGTCGACCGCGACGGGGAGGTGCTGGCCAGCGCCCCCGTCCGCAACAGGGAGGCCGAGCTCGACGCGCTGTTCGCCTCCGCGCCCGCCGGCACGCTCGTCGTCGTCGACCAGTTCCGCAACATAGGGTCCCTCGCCGTGAGGCGGGCCCGCGCCGCGGGGCTCGGGGTCGCCCACCTGCCCGGGCTCGCCGCCAGCCGCGCCGCGGGCCTGTTCGCCGGCGAGGCCAAGACCGACGAGCGCGACGCCGCGGTGATCGCGCGGACCGCCCTGGGCGTGCCGGACTCCCTGTCGGGGGTCCCGGGCCGCGGCGAGGCCCTCGAGGCCGCCCGCGCCCTCTCGTCGCAGCGCGACCACGTCGTCGCCTGCGCGACCAGGGACAAGAACCGCCTGCGCGCGGTGCTGCTCGAGTCCTGCCCGGCCCTCGAGGCCGCGGTCGACCTGTCGGACCGGCGGTGGCTGGAGCTGCTCGCCGGGTTCGGCGGGGCGTGGGGGATCGCCCGCTCCGGGGCCGGGGGCCCGCGGGCCGAGGCCGCCGGGGAGGCCGCGGCCGCCTCCACCGCGCCCCCGCCGGCGCTCGTCGAGGCCGAGAACAGGCAGGTCAGGTTCCTGGCCGCCCGGATATCGGAGGCCCTCGACGAGGCCGGGGCCCTCGAGGCCGAGACGGCGGCGCTGCTCGAGGGCGACGAGACCTACGCGTGCCTGCTCACCGTGCCCGGCATCGGCCCGAGGACCGCGGCGCAGCTCGCGGTGTCGGTCGACATCGGGAGGTTCCCGGACCACGACCACCTGGCCTCGTACTGCGGCATAGCCCCGAGGGTGAGGAGCTCCGGCACGTCGGTGAGGTCGGTCAGGGCGTCCAGGCGCGGCGACGCGAGGCTCAAGTCCCTGCTGATCTTCTCGTGCAACAGCCTGGTGAGGTCCTCGGGGCGCTACGGCGAGTACTACCGGGCCTGCAGGGCGCGGGGCATGGGGCACGGGCGGGCGCTCAAGGCCGTCGCGAGGAAGCGGCTCAGGGCGATATACGCCGTGATGCGCGACCGGGTGCCCTACCGGGAGTAGCCCCGACGGTTGACAAAACTATAGGAACACCCAATGAGCGTGGCGGAATGGCTCCCCTTGGCAGCTTAAAGCCGTCATGCAGGAAGCATTCCGTCGCAGCCTAATGAAAGGGACTGGGTTGTAAATGTTGGAGAAGAGCCGTTAGCGCCCGGGGGCCAGGATCACCAGCGCGTCGTGCTCAAAGGGATGCTGAGCCACGCGCACGGTGCCGTCACCGTTATCGCGGACGGGCAGCTTGGCGATGCGCTTGTCCTCCATGTCGAGGACCGTCGCCGTCCAGCCGCGCGCGCCGTCGAGCTTAAACTTGAGCGCCGTGGTGCGCGGCAGGTACGTGACGACGCGATCGCCAACGCGCGCCACACGAATGGCCTCGCGCGCGTCATCGAGGAGCTCCTGCGCCGGAACCACGGCAAGCGCGTCGTCGGCAGCCGTGGCACCCAGGCCGGCAAGCACATGCTCAATCGCGCCAAAGTCCCACACGCCCGCAAACTGCAGGCACTCTTGCCAGCGGAACGGCATGTCAAAGCCCTCGCCCAGCACCGAGCCTTGGCTGCGCGATGTCTGCCAGTTCCAAACGCCGTGTGCGCCGTAAGTTACGCCGGCACTGGCGCCGGCAAGAATCGACGACCATACGCTCGCGCGGCAATCCTGCGCGGTGAAGCGCCAGTACACATTGCGCGACGCACCCATCTGCTCGTAACAAGGCTCAGAGTTGACCATCGGCTTTTTAGGGTAGTTGGCGATAAAGTCCTGCGGCAGACGCCATGCCTCGGGCTGGCCCTCGTAGTTGTGGCCGGGCTGGAACATATAAAAGTCCAGACGGTCCAGGTACTGTGCCGGAATGGTGCGATTGCCGCGATTGATATGCATGGTGCGCAACGCGTCGGGCGCGCGCTTAACGACCTCGTCGAGGGCGTCCTCGTAATAGGCGATCGCCTCGTCGCCGGCAAAGTCGGTATCGCCCGTCACCACGTAGACGGGGTCGAACTCGCCCAGGTTCTCGACGACGCGGGCAACGTGGGCACGGACCTCCTCACGCGGCATAACCTCGGCGCCGCAACGCTCGGCGATCTTGGCACCCCAGGTACCGGGCACGTAGTTGCACCACATAAGCACGAGCGCCGGACGGATGCCGTGCTCGACGGCCGCGCGGCACATGGCGGCGGCGCGGTCCCAATATGCCTGGTTGGGACGGGACCAATCAAAGTGCACGCCGTCCTCGCTGGCATAGGGCCAAATACCCAGGTCGGGGCAGCAGCGGTCCCACTGCGGCAGCGTGTTGATCTGCAGCACATTCATGCCCTGCTCGGCACGGCGGGTCAGGTAGTAGTCCCAGTCATCCTCGGCAATGCTCGTAAATGCGCTCCAGCACGTATCGGCAAACCAGAAGAACGGTTTGCCCTCGCACAAAAAGCCATCCTGGCGACCGTTGACGATCAGCTTTCCCAAACTCATCTGCGTGTCCTTTCGTTTGATAAAGGATTTGCGAACCGCCGGGGGCTTTCGCGGTAACCCCGTGCGAAAGCCCCCGCCGCTTGGCAAACCCTCGCGGGCAAATCCCGTCCGCCCCATCAGTCTACCTTGCAAGAAGGGCCCCGCCGGGCTTACGCCTGACGGGGCCCTGTCGTGTAGGTGAGGTCGTATGCGACCGAATGGCTTGGCCTTAGGCCTCCATCTCGGCGAGCTCCTCCTTGGAGAAGCCGGTGAAGTAGACCACGATGGCGGACACGATGCACGCGACAGCCATACCGGCAACGGCGCAAATGGTGTTCTCGAGACCGCCCTGGAGGTAACCAAGGAACACCAGGAAGTTCGTGGCCATGGCACCAACGTAGAGAGTGACGTGGAGAAGCGCGGAGACAAGGGCGCCAGCGGCACCGCCAACAATCATGCCGAGCATGGTGCGACGGAAGCGAAGCACGGTACCGAAGAGCGCAGGCTCGGTAACGCCACCGACGAGCGCGGAGACAATGTAGCCAGCGCACATGCCCTTCTCCTCCTTATTGCGGATGCGGAGGAAGGCACCGATAGCGCAGCCCCAAACAGCGGTCATGGCGCAGTTTGTAGCAACGAACAGGAAGGGATCGTAACCGACCTGCATGATCTGGACCTGAGCGAGCATGATGACGGGCATGTGCATACCGGCAACAACGAACAGCTGCCAGAAGGCGCCAAGAATCATCATGGCGAGAATAGTGAAAACGCCGCCGAAGTTCTGCAGACCAAAGAGGATAGCAGCGATGCCCTGGCCGAGCAGGTTGCCGATGGGAGCGAGGCACAGGAACATAATGGGGACAACGACGATCATGGTAAAGAAAGGCGTGAAGAGCGTGGACAGAACGTCGGGCACATGCTTCTTCATGAACTTTTCAACCACATAGAGCACAGGCACGGTGAGCATAATGGGCAGAACCGTCTGGGAATAGTTGGTCGCAGCGATCTGGATGCCGTAAACGCTCATCATCGAGCCCTCGGCAGAGGCCGAGACGATGCTCGGAGCGACAAGGATGCCACCGCAGAGCAGGCCGAGCATCGGGTTGGCGCCAAGCTTCTTAGCGGCGGCATATCCCAGGTAGATCGGCAGGAAGTAGAAGCCGGCCTCGTACAGCGTAGTATTGAAGAACGTGTATGTAGGATCGGTTTCGGACAGAAGGCCAAAGACCTGCGGACCGAGAATGACGGCAAAGGTGCGGAACAGACCAGCGGCCATGATGAGCGGGATGAGCTGGGTCATGGTGCCGGAAAGGTAATCCATGATTGCGTTACCGATTCCCTTGAGCGTGAGCTTCTCCTTGGGAGCGTCGTCGAGATTCTCGTCGACGGCAGCACCGCGGGCAACACCGGAAATAGCCACGAACTCCTCAAGAACCTTGGGCACGTTCTGACCGATAATGACCTGGAGCTGGCTACCGGAGAACTGGCAACCCAGAACACCCTTGACCTTCTTGATCTTCTCCACGTCGGCCTTGTTGTTGTCATTGAGCGTCAGACGCAGGCGCGTCATGCAGTTAGTGGCGATCTTGACGTTCTCGGCGCCACCAACGAGCTCGAGGACATCGGTGGCAATCTGCTTGTTATCTGCCATGGGACCCCTCCCCATATCTTCGTGTGCCTACTCACTTGCGTAGGCACGCCTTTGGCTCGGCAACTATAACCCCTTACGGTTACCGAACCCTTGAATACGCTGTCGTAAACAATTTGTTTACTGAACGTTTACGGGCTTTAGTTTACACGGAGTGCCCGATTTATGGCAATTTTGCCGTTTGGAGTCCGGTGAACGGTAGGAAATCGGGGGTAAGCGTATCTGAATAGCAGTAGATTGTCTCTTTGCTTATGCATTGCTAAATGGCTATTTACGTGGGCTTTTACTTTAATGAACACCACAGTAGCCTGTTAATTCAGCAACAAAAGCCCTGCTAGAAGATAGTAAACATGTGTTTAGTAGTTCAGCACCTGTTCAATATGACCTTTTATCGAGTTCATCTGGCTATTCTGCAATTCTGCATTAAACTAAACATGTTTAGTTTGTATTGCCGCGGATGTTAGGCATGCGCGGCGCAAGGGAGGCAGCTCATGGAACTCAGATCGTGTACCTACACAACCGTCACCACCTTGGGTGACTTTGGCCCCTGGATCAGCAAGGCTGTGCTCGACCTGCCCTGCACCGTGCGCGCCAACGACATCGACGCGAACACTTTCCATATATATGTAGAACGTCACGAGCGCACAGGCGAAATCCTGATGCGCAAGGAGCACGGCGCCGACCATGCCGCGCCCTCCGTGGGTTACATCGACGTTCTCGCCGCGTATCCGTGTGACGAGAACGGCCGTAAGCTCGCCGTGGGCACCCATGTGGCACTCGAAGTCGCCGAGCAGCGCCTGACCAAAAAGATCGAAGGCGGCGTCATGGGCTCGCGCATGCTCGATGACCAGCTGCGCATCACGCAGCTCGCGGCTCTTCCCGGCGACGACGGCGACGACCCCACCTGCGGTCTGGTCTTCGATGCCTGCCGCGGCGACATCTGCCCCGCGCTCAAGGGCTGGAGCAATGCCGTGCAAAAGACCGCCGTCGACGGCATCGCGCTCGAGTACGGCTTCTTTGAGCCCAGCTTTAAGGCAGAGGACTCGGCCTGCTTCAATCCCTTCGCGCCCGAGGCCACGGTCGTGCCCCAAAAGGCCCCGCTCGTGGTGTACCTGCACGGCGCCGGCGAGGGCAAGGGTGCCACGCAGGACGAAGGCGCCACGCGCGCCTATGTCGGCAACCGCGTGACAGCCATTAGCCAGACGCAAATCCAGCGCTACTTTGGCGGCTTTGCCTGGGTGCTCGTGCCGCAGTCTCCCACGTTTTGGATGGACAACGGCGTCGAGCAGCTCGGTCGCTCCAACCAGAGCATCTACTCCCCCGTGCTCAAGGCGCTCATCGACGAGTTTGTCGCCGAGCACGCCGACCGCATCGACACCGACCGCATCGTGGTCGCCGGCCTTTCCAACGGCGGCTTTATGACCCTGCGCCTGTGCGCCGACTACCCCGATTTCTTCGCCGCGGGCCTTCCCTGCTGTGCCCCGTGGTACAACGCCACGGACGAGGACGTAGCCGCGCTCGCCAAGACGCCGCTGTGGTTTACGCACTCCAAGGGCGATGAACTCGTGTCTCCGCAACAGACCGTGCTGCCGCTCACGGCACGCCTGCGTGACGCCGGAGCCAACGTGCACCTCACCTACTTTAGCCATGTCGAAGACCTGACCGGCGTGTATCGCGAAGCCGACGGCTCGGCCAAAAAGACGTTCAACCATGGCGTGTGGATCCACCAATTCAACGACCTGTGTTATCAAGACTTCGACGGGGGCAACGTACTCATCGACGGCGAGCCGGTGGGCTGCTGGGAGTGGTCGGCCAGGGTCGACCGCTAAGCCCTCCCATCGCGGGGACCGGGGTTTAGTCTTGCAAACGTCCTCGGGCATGCATGGGCTGGCGCTTTGCGCTTCGCGCTGCGCCTGCCCATGCCCCCTGCGGAATGTTTGCAAGACTAAGCCCCGGTCCCCGCTGCGTTGACGTTGCCGTGACCCTGGTCGGCCGCTTCTAGCGGGTCGCCGGGTCGCGGGCGATGGGGGCGTGGGTCCCGTCTTGCCTTGCGCGTAACTGGCTGAATTGATTTTGATTGGAGCTGTTCCTATGTCCCAGAAGTTGACTCGGGTGATTGTTACTACCGATATGGAAGTCGATGATATGAACTCGCTTGTTCATTTGGCTTTGTATCTTAACTTGCTTGATGTGCAGGCTGTGGTGTATACGGCTTCGCAGTATCACTTTCTTGGCGATGGCGTGCATACGCTTGGCGAGGTGAATCCGCATTGGCGGGCCAAGGGTGTGCGCTCCTATACCTGGGATATTGTGCCGCATGAGCCCGATCCGCTGGCTGGCGAGCTTCGCGAGTATCGGCCGTTTCCCGAGCATTGGATTGAAAGTCTTTGGAGCAATGAGTATGCCCAGGCTTGGCCGCAGCTGCAGGCAAATGCGGCCGCTGCCGGTGAGCCGCCGTTTCCTACGCCGGCCCAGATGATTGAGCGCACGTTTGTGGGAAATGTTGCCTTTGAGGGTGATGTGCGCGAGGAAACGCCCGGTTCGCGCGTCATTGCCAATGCCATCATGGATGACGACCCCCGCACGCTGTGGCTGCTCAGCTGGGGCGGTATGAATACGATCGTTCGCGCCCTCATGAGTATTGCCGAGCGTTATCGCGCCACACCCGAATGGCCCGCCGTGCAGCAGCGGGTCTATCAGAAGGTGCGCGTGATGGGCGTTGCCGATGGTGTGGGGCAGGATAACTCGTGGCTCGACCATGGGCGCGAGCTCTTTCCCGAGCTCATCTTTTGGCGTACACCCTATATGTATGGCAACTATTTCGACGCCAAAACAGCTCAGCCCGATACGCTGCCGCTGTTTAAGGCTCCTTGGCCCGAGCAGAATCTCACGCAGGGCAACGGCCCCCTCATGGCACGCTATATGCTCTATGGCGATGGCAGGGTCTACGAAAACGAGCCCGAGCGCTTTCAGTTTGGCAAGCATGCCCGTCTGGATTGGGGCCTGGAAGGCATGCCCGCGGTGCAGTTTGAGCGCGGCGATTTTATGGCCGAAGGCGACAGCATGACCTATATTCCGCTGCTGCCGTTTGGCCTGCGCGGTATTGACGACCGCGACTTTGATACGCTGCTGGGCCGCATGTTTCTTGATGGACACCCCGATGCGAGCGTACCCGCCGGTTTTGCCGCCATCGGCACGCCCTCAGACGACAATCTCAATCCCTACCTGCGCGCCTATCAGGAAGACTTTGCCGCCCGCGCGCAATGGTGCGCCCATGCGCCGGCAGCCTGCTCGCATCCGGCACATGTTGTCGAGGTCACGGCCGACCGCAACGCCGCAGCCGGCGAACGTGTCGACCTTACAGCGACCATCGTCGACCCCGACGACAGGGGCTTCGATGCACATTGGGATGTGGCCGTAGACCCATCGAGCTATGCAGGCGCGCAGGATCTTTCGCTGTGGCAGGAATGCGCGTTGAGCACCGCTTTTATCGTGCCCGCCGACGCGCAGCCCGGCGACCGCTTCGTGCTCACCCTTACCGTGCAGACGCGCGCCGAACGCCCCTGCAGCCGCTACGCTCAGGTTGCCGTGACCGTGGCGTAGCAAGGGCAACGCCCACATTCGACAAAGAGTGTCCCCCAGGCGCCAAACGAGCGAGGATTTTTGGACGCCCAAATGACGAGAGTGGATAATCTCCCACTTTGAGCCCACAAACGGGCCAAAAAAGGGAGATTATCCACTCTCATTCTGCGTCCCCAATGAGTGCTGATGGGCCCAAAAATCGAGCCGCATGTCCCAAAATCCGCTGACGGCAAGGAGTGTCCCCAAGTGCCGGCACAAAGGGAACGTCCCCAAGTGCCAACTCAAACAGTAGATGTTTGATCTATTCCGTTAATTGAAAGGCTCTGTTAGACCAAGTTTGACACGATCGGCTGTTCGTCGAACCGGAAAATAATCGGGCTATCCCCGTCCATCG
>CAKTWK010000004.1 GCA_934630735.1 uncultured Collinsella sp.
CCTCTCGGCGGCCTTGCGAAAAACAAATCCAAGTTAGACCATTTCAAATGGTTCGATGTCTGCCCGGATGCGACACAACTGGTGTGTCCATCCTCGCAGTATCCGGTTCTCAAGGTGCACGCCTGGCGGCTCATCCGGTCCGACCGGGCCGCGCGGCAAGGAGATATATTGCCAGACCGGAGGGCCCCCGGGGGCGGGAATCTGGGCGTACACATTTCCTACACATATTAAAACCCTGCTTACGTTTGCCAGCCGTTCTCTACCGCTCACCGAGGGCCTCTTTATAGTGAAGCGTCATATGGCTAAAGCTGATAGGCTCCCTTTGCCAAAGCGCAGCCGGCATCGAGCAACTCATCGCGTTCCTCCACCGAGAACCCCTCGGCGTATACGCGAACCACCGGTTCGGTCCCGCTGGGGCGGATCAGCAGCCAGGTGTCATCCTCGAATGCCAAGCGTAAACCATCCATATGGCTTACAGCCTGCGGCGCCTTACCGCAAATCGATTTAGGATTCATGCCAGGAAGCAACGTTCGCAGCGATTCGGCGTCTTCGGCCTCAAGGCGCAAATCGCGACGCCCATAGCTCGTCTTACCAAAACTGGCCTCGAGCTGATCGACCAAAACGCCCAAGGGCGCGCCCGTCTTTGCCATAAGCTCACACAGAATCAGACAAGCAAGGATTCCATCACGCTCGGGCATATGCGCGGCGATGCCGATACCGCCGGCCTCCTCGCCTCCCATGAGGACGCCGCCCTTCTTCATCTCTGCAGCTATATATTTGAAACCGACCGGTTTAACGGTCACACGGCAGCCAAGTGCCTCAGCAATGCGGCGCACGAGCGTCGAGCACGAGAGATTGACGACGACACGCCCCTCCAAATTGCGGAATTGAACGAGGTCGCCCAAAACAAGCGCCATGATTTGATGCGGATGGATATATCTACCGCGTTCGTCGACCGCGCCGATACGGTCGGCATCGCCGTCGGTCACCAGGCCCGCGCACGCCCCGTCCTCGACAACCGCACGCTCGCAAGCGTCCACCCACGGCTCAACAGGGTCGGGGCAAATGTCCTCTTGATCGGACGACTGTCCGGCATGAATCTCGTGCACCTCGACGCCTAGCTCCCGCAGCAGGTCGGCAAGATATCCCTGGGCCGCGCCGCCCATGGGGTCAACTACCACACGCAGGTGAGCGGCTCGAATGGCCTCGGCATCGACAAACGATGCCACCGCCTGCATATAGTCAGGAATAATATCCGCGGTGCGATAGCCTTCCTCGATCCCCATCGGCTCGGGGGCCATGGTCTCTTCGAGTTCTTCGATGACATCCTGATTGGCCGTCGAGCCATCTCCCATGCGTAGTTTAAGGCACAGATACCCCTGCGGATGATGGGACCCCGTCACCATGAGCGCACCGCAGGCCTCGCCGTCATACGCCGCCGCCCACGTAAGGGCGGGGGTCGGGACAGGCCGAGATGCGAGCACTGCATCCAATCCGTGAGCCGCAAGCACGCCTGCCGCAAGCTCGGCGAACTCGCGCGCCTGCGGCCGGGTGTCGAACCCTATATATACTGTTTTGCCGGGATTGATCTTTTGCCACAACTCGCCGACGGCATCGGCAATGCGGGCAACGTTGTCGGCGGTAAAGTCGTCGTCGACGCGGGCGCGCCAACCGTCAGTTCCAAAATGAATTATCGCGCACACGCGCAGACACCTCACAGTGTTTGGATCATGATACGCATGGGGTATACCCGCAACGCTCGCCCAGCAACCTGTCAAAACCGGCATTCACCATTTGGGCAAATGCTACCAGCGATGTGCAAGCAATAAAAAAACCGCCCCCGTATGGGGCGGTTTTGACCTTTATATATCGAGCGCCTCGGCCATCGCCGCCGTGGTGATTGCCGTGGTTCCACAGCAACTGCCCACCATTGCGGCACCGACATGTCTCCATTCGATGCAAGCGCGCGCGAAGGCTTCGGGGTTCTCGCGCCACACAGGACCATCCTGAGTTTGGACCGGATCGCCCACGTTGGGGCGTACCGTGACGGGCGTAGTCGCCGATGCAACCATCCTAGGCACCGCCACGTTCGCGGCCGCAAGTGAACAGCAGTTAACCCCAACCGAGTTTGCGCCGTGCTTTTCGGCGTACAAAACGGCAGCCTCGATGTTGAGGCCATCGCCTAGCAGGTCGCCTTTATCGTCAACGACAAAACTCACCAAAACAGGCATGCCGTCGGCGGCATCCTGGGCGCCTGCAAGCATGGGCTGCAAATTACGGATAGACGTCACCGTCTCGATCAGCAGACCGTCAACACCAGCATTGAGCAGGGCGTATGCCTGCTCTCGCGAAATGCCTCGGATTTCTCGATACTCGGCAGAGTCTTCGGCAAACCACTCAATGCCGATCGGGCCCATCGAGCCCAGCAGCAGCTGAGGGTGCGCCTGGCGCGCATCGTCGACGGCACCGCGATTGACCTCAGCCACGGACGGCGTAATCTGATCTTGCTTGAGGGCATAGCTTGATGCCTGAAAGGTATTGGTAATGAGCACCTGCGCACCGGCGGCGACATACAGGCGATGGATACGAGAAACAGTCTGCGACTCGGCAAGGTTCCAAAACGCCGGTGGGATGTCGGCAGCGTCGTATTCACTCATTAGCACGCTGCCCATGGGGCCCTGCGTCAACAGGGTCTCGCTCGACATGCGGCGCATAAGTTCCTCGCCGCCGGGGCGGTTGTAATAACTCGTATCCATATATGTGTTTCGCTATTCCTCGACGCTGATTCCCTGTTTTTCGAGATAGGCGAGCCAGCGGCTCATCGTGTCCTCGGAAAGCGCATGTTCCATCATGCACGCCTCGGAATCGGCCCGCTCAAAATCGACGCCGAGCTCCTGGACCAAAAACGTGCGGACAAGGCGATGACGGTACCAGATAGCCGTGCCGACCTCGCGACCACGGTCGGTCAGGATGACCTTGCCGTAATGCGATTGCTCGACAAGCTCGGACGCCTTAAGCGCCGAAACTGCCTTATTGACCGATGCCTTGGAGACACCAAGACGCTGCGCGATGTCGACCGATCGCACGCCACTGGTCTCCCCTTCTTCGCTTTCGATGCGAACCATGCACTCCAAGTAGTCTTCGTTAGCCACCGTTAGATGCAGCTCGCGCGAGCTATTTGTCGTATCCATGACCTTCCGTCCCTTCTGCGCTCAAAGGCTGATTCTACCCCATCCAAGCGTCGCGGTATGCCGTGGCATACCGTGCTAGAGTTCTTGTTGCACACGACGACCAAGATTGGAGCGGTCCTTATGGAAAACAACATCACGAACCCCGACGTCCTTGAGCGCTTTTTGCGCTACGTCCAAATCAACACGCAATCCGAGGATGCAAACTGCGACCAGGTGCCTTCGAGCACCGTTCAGTTTGACCTTGCCAACATCCTGGCCGAGGAGCTGCGCGAGCTTGGCGCGGCCGATGCCCATGTGACCGAGCATGCCTACGTCTGCGCACATATTCCTGCAAGCGCGGGCGCGGAGGGCAAGCCCGCCCTGGGTCTGATCGCACACCTCGACACCACCGAGGTTGCGCCGGGCGCCGGCGTGAAGCCGCACATTGTGCACTACGAAGGCGGCGACCTGGTCTGCGGTACCGTTGACGGCAAGCCCGTGGCAATGAGCACCGCCAAGCTTCCCGCCCTGAACGACCTTGTGGGTGAGGACCTGGTCTGCAGCGACGGCACCACGCTGCTGGGCGCCGACGACAAGGCCGGCGTCGCCGAGATCATGGCGCTTGTCGCGCGTGTCGCTCAAGACCCGTCCCTGCCTCACCCCGCACTCGGCATTTGCTTTTGCCCGGACGAGGAAATCGGCCACGGCGCCGAGCTGTTGGACATCGAGGCCTTTGGCTGCAAGTACGCTTACACGGTCGACGGCGGTCCCGTTGGCGAGCTGGAGTGGGAGTGCTTTAACGCCGCCGAGGCAACCGTTCGCTTTGAGGGCCAATCCATCCATCCCGGTGACGCCAAGGGCCGCATGGTCAACGCAGGCAATCTGTTCTGCGACTTTAACTCCCTGCTCCCCTATGTGCAGCGCCCGGAATACACCGAGGGCTACGAGGGCTTCTATCATCTTGAAGGCGTCTCGGCGACCGTCGATCACGCTACAGCGCGCTATATCGTCCGCGACCACGACGCAGCCAAGTTCCAGCAGAAGCTCGATCTGATTGATTCCGCCGCCGCCATGCTCAACCAGCGTTTGGGCGAGGAGCGCGTGACCGTGGAGATTAAGCAGCAGTACCGCAACATGGCCGAGATCGTGCGTGACTACCCCGAGCTTATCGATGTCGCTAAGGAAGCCTACCTTGCCTGCGGCATTGAGCCCCAGGTGCTGCCGATTCGCGGTGGTACCGACGGTGCGCAGCTGTCGTTCCGCGGCCTGCCCTGCCCCAACCTTTCCACGGGCGGTTACTGCTACCACGGCGTTAACGAGTTTGTCCCGGTCAGCTCGCTCGTCAAGATGACCGACGTCCTGCAGGAGCTCGTCGCCCGCTTCGCATAAGGAACTCGCATAATCTAGGTAAGCAAAATCGCCCCGTCCTCAAAGCCGAGAACGGGGCGATTTTTGGTGCAAGGGGAGTAGTCAACATCGCAGGTTGAGCCAACGCCAGCGAGCGCCGTTCGGTAGAACGACGGAACTAATAAGAGGTCGAATCGTCGTAGGAGTCGGAGCTGTAGTCCGAGGTACTCGAATCAGTCGAGTCGCTGGAGTCGTCCGAATCGTCCGAGCTGCCTGACGAAGTGGCGGTACCGTTGGCGTAATCGTCGGACGTGTTGCTGTTGAGGTCGCCAATCGTGGAGCTAGTACCATCGGACAGGCCCATGGTATTGGGGCCCTTGGGATCCTTACCAGCGTCGACGCGCTCCATCATTTCCTTGAGCTCGTCCTCGTAGACAAAGACGTAGCTCACGCCATCAATCATGGTGCTGGCATCAGCATACGAAGGCAGGTTGGCCGAGTAGATTCCATCGACATCCATGCCACGCATGGCATTGACCGTAGAGACGATGTCCTGAACGCTCATATCGGTCACGAGCATGTCGGACAGCGAATTGACGAGGTCGAAGACCTTGGTGGCATCGAAGTTGTTGAGGATCTGGTTGGCGAGGGCGCCGAGTACCTGACGCTGATGGCGCATGCGCGTGTAGTCGCCATCGGCATAGATGTAGCGGCAGCGGGCGTAGGTAAGGGCGGTCGCGCCATCCATGTGCTGCTGACCGGCAGTAATCTTAATGTCGAGATGCTCGGGGTCGTCGACATCGTCGGTTGCGTTAATGTCGATGCCGCCGACCGAATCGATGAGCGACTGCATGCCGTCGAAGCTGACCTCGGCATAGTGAGAAATTTGAACTCCGCACAGCTCGTTGACCGCCTGAACCATGGCTTCGGCGCCGCCGTAGGTATGGCAGGCGTTGATCTTCATGGTCGAGCCGTTGTAGACGACCTTGGTATCGCGCGGAATGGAGATGAGCGTCGCCTGCTTTTGCGTGGGGTCGATACGCGCCAGGATAATCGAGTCGGCTCGATACGTATCCTCGCCCGGACGACCGTCAGTGCCAAGGAGCAGCACGTAGAACGGGTCCTTTGCCTCGTCGGTATCAACCAGGATCCGGCGCAGGTTGTCGGTAATGACATTGGAATCGCCGAGTTTGCCCATAATGGTGGCAAACCACAGGCCCGCGGCAGTCGTTGCGCTCAGCAGCACACCGAGCACGGCAATAAGCGCGACGCGGCGAACCGTATGGCCGCGACGGCGCTGACGGGCGCGCTCGGAATAGCGGGCGACGTTATCACGGCTATAGATCTTGGCCTGTGCGCCGGTCGAAGGTCTTCGGGATTCCGCAAGGGGCTTTTTCTTAAACATAGGCAACCTGCATTAGTAGATGACGGGATCGGGGACAGTGGCGTGCTCGACGTGAGCGCCAAGCGCCTGCAGCTTTTCGACAAACTGCTCATAGCCGCGCTTGATGTGATGGATCGCCGATACCTCAGTCGTGCCATCGGCGATCAGACCGGCGACAACGAGAGCTGCGCCGCCGCGCAAATCGGGCGAGGTAACCTGCGCACCCGAGAAACCCTTGACGCCGTGAATCATAGCGTGATGGCTCTCGATGCGAATATCGGCACCCATGCGCACCAGCTCGGATGCAAACATAAAGCGATTCTCGAAGATATTCTCGGTGATAACGGAACTGCCGTCGGCCAGGGCAGAGAGCACCATAATCTGCGCCTGCATGTCCGTGGGGAAACCGGGGAACGGGAGCGTCTGGATATCGACCGGCTTGATGCGCTCGACGCGATTCACGTGGACGCCATCCTCGATGCGTTCGCAATCGATGCCCATGAGCTCCATCTTCTTGAGCACCATTCCCAAGTGGATGGGGCAAAAGCCTGTAACGTCAACACCGCGGTCGTCTGCCATCAACGCGCCGGCAACGATAAAGGTACCGGCCTCGATGCGGTCGCCCACCACGCGATGGGTAACGGGATGCAGCTCTTCCACGCCCTCAATGGTCACAACAGGCGTACCCGCGCCGACAATCTTGGCGCCCATCTCGTTGAGCATGTTGGCGAGATCGACGATCTCGGGCTCACGGGCGGCATTATCGATAACCGTGGTACCCTGCGCGCGCACGGATGCCATGATGAGGTTCTCGGTTGCACCGACGCTGGCAAACTCGAGCGTGACGGTGGTACCGCGCAGGCCCTGAGGCGCATTGGCGTTGATATAGCCGTGGGCGGTATCGAACTCAACGCCCAGGGCCTCAAGACCCAAGATATGCATATCGATCTTGCGAGCGCCCAGGTTGCAGCCGCCGGGCATGGCGATCTTGGCGCGATGGAAACGGCCCAGCAGGGGCCCCATCACGGCAGTGGAAGCGCGCATCTTGGCAACGAGCTCGTAGGGCGCCTCCCAAGAATCGACCTGGGAGGTATCGATCTCGAGCGTGTGCTCGTCGAGGACATCGATCGTGGCGCCCATGCCCTTGAGCACCTTGCCCATCACGTGGACATCGGAAATATCAGGCACGTTCTGCAGCGTCGTCTTGCCCGGCGCCAGAAGCGTTGCCGCCATGAGTTTGAGCGCGGAGTTCTTGGCGCCCGAAACAGGCACGGAACCTCCGATGGCGTGGCCACCCTCAACGCGGATAATATCCAAGGTCTACCCTTTCAAAAAGCATGCCCGGGGTGGCTGGGCCATCCCGGGCATGATGTGTTCGCAAATGGTCGAACGCTAAAGCGTTTGACTATTGGGCAAGCTTGAGCTTACACCATGCGATTTCATTATAGAGGTAGGCGCGGCGTGCATCATCCTCCGACAAATTACCCAGCTTCTCTTCAAAACCTTGAATATCAGCTTTAACCTTGTCGGCGTCGACGGTCGCCAAATCGCAAGCGCGCTCGGCGAGGACGGTCACGACATCGTCCGCAACCTGGGCATAGCCGCCGGCCACGGCAAACGTGTGGTCGACAGTGCCCATGGCCTTATCGGAAACGCGAACGTAACCGCGATCGATCGTGCAGATTTCGCTGGAGTGAGCAGGCAGAACGCCAAACTCACCATCCGTGGACGGAATCGACACAAACGCAGCGTCGCCCTCATAGGCGCAGCTCACGGGGCACACGATGCGGATACGCATAACCTACTTCTCCCCCATCTTGCGGGCGCGCTCGCGCACGTCCTCAATCGTGGAAGCATAGCGGAATGCCTGCTCGGGCAGGTCATCGGCCTTGCCGTCAACAATCTCGGCGAAGGAGCGGACGGTATCCTCGACGCGGACGTAGACACCGGGGTTGCCGGTGAACTTCTCGGCGACGTGGAAGGACTGGGAAAGGAACTGCTGGATCTTACGGGCACGGTTGACCGTAAGGCGCTGCTCCTCGGACAGCTCGTCCATACCCAGAATGGCGATGATGTCCTGAAGGTCGGAGTACTCCTGCAGGAGCTCCTGGACCTTGACGGCGACACGGTAGTGCTCCTCGCCGACGATCGAGGGATCGAGAGCGTCGGAGGAAGACGCGAGCGGGTCGATAGCCGGGAACAGACCAAGCGACGAAATGCTACGCGAAAGAACCGTAGTGGCGTCCAGGTGCGTAAACGTCGTGGCAGGCGCCGGGTCGGTCAGGTCGTCTGCAGGGACGTAGACAGCCTGGACGGAGGTAATGGAACCCGTCTTGGTCGAGGTAATGCGCTCCTGGAGGTCGCCCATCTCGGTAGCCAGCGTAGGCTGGTAACCGACGGCGGACGGCATACGACCCAGCAGTGCGGAAACCTCGGAACCGGCCTGGGAGAAGCGGAAGATGTTGTCGATGAACAGCAGAACGTCCTGGCCGCGATCGCGGAAGTACTCAGCGGTGGTAAGGCCGGCCAGACCGATGCGCAGACGCGCTCCGGGCGGCTCGTTCATCTGACCATAGACCAAGCAGGTCTTGTCGATAACGCCAGACTCGCTCATCTCGAGGAACAGGTCGGTGCCCTCACGAGTACGCTCGCCGACACCGGTGAACACCGAGGTGCCGCCGTGCTCCTGGGCGAGGTTGTTGATGAGCTCCTGAATCAGAACGGTCTTGCCGACGCCGGCGCCGCCGAACAGACCCGTTTTGCCGCCACGGATGTAGGGCTCGAGCAGGTCAACGGCCTTGATGCCGGTTTCGAAGATCTCGGTCTTGGTGGTGAGCTCGTCGAAGCGGGGTGCTGCGTGGTGGATGGGATAGAACTCCTCCACCTCGGGCATGGGCTTACCGTCGACGGGCTTGCCCATGACGTTCCAAATGCGGCCGAGCGTCTTGGGGCCAACGGGCATCTTCATGGGCTCACCGGTATCGGTGGCGATGAGACCACGCTGCAGACCGTCGGTCGAGGACATGGCGACCGTGCGGACGACGCCGCCCGGAAGCTGGCTCTCAACCTCGAGGATCGTGCTCAGGTGACCGATCGGGGTCTCGGCCTCGACCGTGAGCGCGTTGTAGATCGGGGGCACCGCACCGTCAAACTTGACGTCGACGACAGGGCCGATGATACGCACGATGCGACCATCACCGGCAGTCGTCTTCTTGGTGGCTTCCTCGACCGCAAGCTTTACGGTGTTATTAGCCATTACTGTTCCTCCAATGCTGAGGCTCCGCCGACGATCTCGTTGATCTCGGTCGTGATCGAAGCCTGGCGCACGCGACTATACGTGCGGGTAAGGGTCGAGATGATCGCGGTGGCGTTTTCCGTCGCGGAGTGCATGGCCTTGCGGCGCGCACCCTGCTCGGCGGCCGCCGAATCGATCAGGGCCTGGTAGATGACCGTCAAGATATATGACGGCACAAGCTTGCCGAGAACATGCTCGGGAGAGGGCACGAACTCGAACGTGGACGAGATGCGCTTAGGGGCGTCGGTCTCGTTCTTACGCGGACCGTGGGCCATAGCGATCATCTCGGGATCGAGCGGCAGCAAGTGCTCGACGCGAAGCTCCTGATCCACGCGGTTCTTGGCGTGGTGGTAGACAAGCTCGACACGGTCAAGCTCACCGGTACGATACGCATCGCAGATATGAGAGGAAATCATGCGAGCCTGATTAAAATCGGGCTCGGAGGAATTGCCCTCAAAGTGCATGGTGACGTTTGCGCGGTCACGGAAATACGTGGCCGGTTTGCGCCCACACGCGATGATCTCGCACTCGATGCCGTCGTTCGCCCAAGAAGCGGCGAGCTTTTCGGCCGTGCGCTCCACCGTCGTATTGAAACCGCCGGCAAGGCCGCGGTCCGAGGCAATAACGACAATCAGGCCATGCTTGACGCTCTCATGCTTCTGCAGCATGGGATCGGTGCCCGAACAGGAGGCGTCGCCGGCGACCGTCAACATGACGTCGGTCAGCGCCTCCTTATAGGGCTCGGCCTGCTTGGAGCGATCGAGGGCACGACGGATCTTGGCCGTAGAGACCATCTCCATCGTGCGCGTGATCTGCTTGGTCGTGGTAACCGAGGAGATTCGCTTCTTAATGTCGCGAAGGTTGGCCATAGGGCTTAGTTCTCCTCTGATCCAGTCGTATCGGCATGGTGCTTGGCCATGAACTGCTGCTTGAAGTCACCGATGACGCGCAGGAGCTCAGCCTTGGTGTCATCGTCGATCTTCTTGGCGCGAACCTTGTCGAGCAGCGAGCCAAAGCCATTGTCCATGTACTCGACGAGCTCGGCACGGAAAGGCAGCACGTCGGCGATCTCAAGGTCATCCAGGAAGCCCTCGTTGCCGGCAAACAGCGTAACGATCTGCTCGGAAACCTCGAACGGCTTGTAGCGCGGCTGCTTCAGGAGCTCGGTCATGCGAGCGCCGTGGGTAAGCTGCTTTTGCGTGGCCTCGTCAAGGTCGGAGCCGAACTGTGTAAAGCCGGCGAGCTCCTGGTACGAAGCGAGGTCCAGGCGAAGGTTGCCGGCAACCTGCTTCATGGCCTTGGTCTGAGCGTCGCCACCGACGCGGGACACGGAGATGCCCACGTCGACTGCCGGGCGCTGGCCCTGGAAGAAGAGCTCGGACTGCAGGTAGATCTGACCATCGGTAATGGAAATGACGTTGGTCGGAATGTAGGCCGAGACGTCGCCGTCCTGGGTCTCGATGATCGGAAGAGCCGTCATGGAGCCATAACCGTTCTTCTTGGACATCTTGACTGCACGCTCGAGCAGACGAGAGTGCAGGTAGAAGATGTCGCCAGGATAGGCCTCGCGTCCGGGCGGACGATGCAGCGTCAGCGACATCTGACGGTAGGCCACAGCCTGCTTGGACAGGTCGTCGTAGATGACGAGCACGTGGCCGCCGGGGTTGGTCTCGCTGGCGGGCTTGCCGTCCTCGCCGTTGTACATGAAGAACTCGCCGATAGCGGCACCGGCCATAGGCGCGATGTACTGCATAGGGGCGGAATCGGCAGCGGTTGCCGAAACGATGATGGTGTATTCGAGCGCACCGTGCTGAGCGAGGGTCTCGCGGATGTTGGCAACCGTGGAGGCCTTCTGGCCGATGGCGACATAGATGCAGACCATGCCCTTGCCGCGCTGGTTGAGGATAGCGTCGATGGCGATGGCGGTCTTACCGGTCTTACGGTCGCCGATGATGAGCTCACGCTGGCCGCGGCCGATAGGCACCATGGAGTCGATAGCGAGCAGACCGGTCTGAACCGGCTCGCACACCGGGGTACGGTCGATGACGCCGGGGGCCTTGAACTCGATAGGACGACGATGCGTGGCGACAATGTCACCCAAACCGTCGATAGGCTGGCCGAGTGGATTGACGACGCGGCCGAGCATGGCACGGCTCACGGGAATATCCATAATGCGGCCAGTGGTGCGGCACTCGTCGCCTTCCTTGATGGAGTCGACGGCACCGAACAGAACGGCGCCGACCTCGTCACGGTCAAGGTTCTGGGCAAGGCCGAAGACGGTCTCACCGGTATCGGAGCTCTTGAACTCCAGAAGCTCGCCTGCCATGGCGCTCTTGAGGCCGGAGACGCGCGCGATGCCGTCGCCTACCTCGTCGACCGTTGAAACCTCATGCGTATCGACCGTCGCGGAGAGGCTCGTGAGCTGCTCCTGCAGTTTCTTGGCGATATCCTGGGCATTGAGGGTTTCGGACATTAGGCTTCACCTCCGTACGAATTAGCAGAGTTTGCGAGGGTCTCCTGCGCGATGCGCAGCTGCGTCTTGACGGAAATGTCACGACGCTCGCCGCGGGCCTCAAGCACCAGGCCGCCCACGATAGACGGGTCGACCTGCTCGATAAGGAATACCTTGCGGCCGAAGTCCTGCTCGCATTTCTTAGTGATGGTTTGACGCAGCTCGTCGTCGAGCGGGATCGCCGTGGTGACGGTCACGCCCACTACATCCTCGTCTTCCTCGGCAACATACTTAAAGGCAGCTGCCACCTTGGGAAGAAGGTCGAGCTGGTCGCGCTTGGACATGGTGTCGAGCACGGCGATGATCTCGGGGCTGGCGCTAGCCAGGCGCTCGATCATCTCGAGATCCTCGAACACATGGTTCTCGGCCTTGGCGGATTCCAAAAGGGAACGCGCGTAGGTCTCGAGCACCTTGTCCTGATAGCGGCTAGTCGGCATTCAGGCTACCTGCTTCCTGGATGTAGCGCTCGATGAGCTTCTTCTGCTCGCCCTCGTCCTCGAGTGCCTCGCCCACGATCTTGGTGGCGACGGCAACGGACAGGTCGGCGATGGAGCTCGCGGCACCGGCGTAGATGGACTTGCGCTCGTCCTCGACGGTCGTATGGGCCTTGGCGATAATCTCCTCGGCCTCCTTGTGAGCAGCCTCGATGATACGGGCGCGCTCGGACTCGGCGTCCTTACGGGCCTCGAGAACGATATCGGCAGCCTGACGGCGAGCGTCGGTGACGATCGAGTCGGACTCAGCGCGCTTGGCGATAGCCTCCTGCTTGGTCTTCTCGGCCTCGTCGAGGCTCTCCTCGATCTTCTTGCCGCGCTCCTCCATGGTTTTCATGATGCCCGGCAGGGCGACCTTGGCCAGCACGATCCAGATGATTAGGAAGGCGATGAGCGCCGGGATGAACTCCGCCATCTTAGGGATGAGGATGTCCGCACCGGCAGCGCCGTCCTCGGCGAACGCGGAAACCGGCATGAGCAGCGCGGCCGCGGACGCGGAGAGTGCGATCGCGCTCTTCTGGGATGAAAGATTCATACTTGACGCTCCGTGCTATTTAACGATCAGCGCGACAACGAAGCCGATCAGAGCCAGAGCCTCGCCGAAGGCGGAGCCCATGATGAAGACGGTGAACACGCGGCCCTGGACCTCAGGCTGACGGGCCATAGCACCCGTAGCACCCAGAGCAGACAGGCCGATAGCAAGACCAGCGCCGATAACACCGAGACCGTAACCGATAACTCCCACGATTCCTCCTTTGTCGTGCGTGTCTTATTTCACGCAGGATAACCTTTTTATAACTGCCGGGCTCCATGGGTACGGGCACCGGCGGTTTAACGAAATGCCTACCTTTAAGGCGCGAGCGGAAGACTACTCCTCCTCCGCGACCTCCTCTGCCTCGGAGACATACACGGCGGTAAGGACCGTGAAGACGTAAGCCTGGATGGCGCCGACCACAAGCTCGATCGCATAGATCAGGATGAGGATGGCAAGCCAGGCAAGCGAAGGCAGGGCGCCGACGGCGTGGGCCGCGGAAACCTGCTGAAGCAGCGGCTGCATGAACATGCTCGCCATGATGGCGAACGAGCCCATGACCACGTGTCCTGCGAACATGTTGCAGAACAGACGGACGGCAAGCGTGATGAGGCGCAGGAAGGTCGAGAAAAGCTCGACGACCCACACGAGCACGTTCATCGGGAAGCTCACGCCCTGCGGGGCGAGGCTCTTGATGTAGCCGATCACGCCGTGAGCCTTGCATCCGTAGTAGATAAAGTACACGAAGGCGAAGATGGCGAGCGCGGCGGTGGAGCCGATTGCGCCGGTGCCGGGCTTCATTCCCGGGATCAGGCCGATCATGTTATTGATCAGGATGAACAGGAAAAGCGAGCACAGGAACGGGAAGTGCTTCTTCCAGTTCTCACCCACGACGCCCTTGCCGATATCGTTCTCGACGTACTCGATGATGTACTCGAAACCGTTGACGAAGAAGCCCTTGGGAACCAGGGTCTGCTTCTTCTTGAACACGGCCAGGACGATCAGGAGCACGATCGTGGAGACGATCAGCCAAAACGAGTACTGCGTGATGCCGCAGCTCAGATCGCCCACGACGGGGGTGGAGCTGAACTCGCTGACCAGATGATTAATCTCATCAGGCAGCTTTTCAAAAATTTCCACGACTTACCTTTCGACCTCATGAGGATCTCGCAGCGCCTTGGCGACACGAACCGTGCAGGCGGCCATAAAGGCCACGAAGCCGATCGCCTCGCCCAGGAGGAACATGCGAAACGCCTCTCCGAACAACGCAAACACAACCAAGGTAAAGACGAGCAGGGCGACTGCCGAGACCGCCAGACTCACCATGCCCTTGAGCATGTCCGCATTCTGTTTATCGTCAAGAACCGGCTTGAGCGTAAAAACAAAGGGAAGGAAGGCAATTGCGCCCGCGATGGCGCCTGCAACGATAGCGAGCAGATCGGCTATCTGAAACACTGGCTTCCTCGCTTTCCTTTTTAACGCCTCACAGCACAGTCCCAGCCAAACATTGGTGACTATTGTACGAGCCAATCGCTAAAGTACAACCGTAAAACAAACGGTTAATACGCACCTGTACGTTTTCTTAAGGCCTTCTTTATGCCGCAGGTACGGTA
Organism: uncultured Collinsella sp.; assembly: GCA_934630735.1. GTDB lineage: Bacteria > Actinomycetota > Coriobacteriia > Coriobacteriales > Coriobacteriaceae > Collinsella. Next base: position 14,348 of record CAKTWK010000004.1, read on the forward strand.
ATACGTTTTTTCGAACCCCTCAGCGCAAAACGTCCGTTAACAGAAGTGCGCGTGGACGACTTTTGCTCGCCCGCGCGCACCATTTCTTCGTATTTTCGACGTTAGCCGGTATGGCCCAGAGATTACAGCGTGCCGTAGATGCGGTCGCCGGCGTCGCCCAGGCCGGGAACGATGTAGGCGGCCTCGTTGAGATGGTCGTCGATGGCGCACGTATAAATATGTACGTCGGGGTCCTTTTCGGTCAGCGACTTGAGACCCTCGGGGGCCGCAACGATGCACAGCATGCGGATGTCCTTGACACCGCGCTCGCGCAGGTAGCTGATGGCCATCTCGGCCGAACCGCCCGTGGCGAGCATGGGGTCGACGACCAGGCAGATGCGCTGGTCGATATCCTTGGGCATCTTGCAGTAATACTCATGCGGCTCGTGGGTAACCTCGTCGCGCTCCATGCCGATATGGCCCACGCGAGCGGAGGGCACCAGGTCGAGGATACCGTCGACCATACCAAGGCCTGCACGCAGAATGGGAACGACGGCGAGCTTCTTGCCGGCGAGCTGCTTAAACGTTGCGGTGGTGATGGGGGTCTCGACCTCGACGTCTTCCATGGGCAGGTCGCGCATGGCCTCGTAGCCGTCAAAAAGCGCGAGCTCGCGCACGAGCTGGCGGAACTGGTTGGTGCCGGTGCTCTTGTCGCGCAAGATCGACAGCTTGTGCTGGACGAGCGGGTGATCGACAAGGGTCACACGGGACGTATCGTAGGTGACGGTCATGGGTTGAAGCCCCTTTCGTTGCGGCCGGAAGATGGCCTTGCTGACAAGGCGCATGGCGATGTTGTTGCCGCGCGCCGTGCATAAGTTTAACGGTTTGTTGTATCGAGTGCCCCGTCGCAACCCTACTGAACGGTGCTGAGCGAACGCTTGACGGCATCACGCCAACCAGCGAGGTTGCTCTCACGGCGCTCGGCGGACATATGAGGATGGAAGATTTTGACGATCTGAGCGTTTTGCTCCAGCTCCTCCAAATCCTCCCAGTAGCCGACGGCAAGGCCCGCCAAGTACGCGGCGCCAATCGCCGTGGTCTCCACCGTCTCGCACTGCAGCACGGGCATATCCAGCAGATCGGCCTGGAATTGCATGATGAACTCGTTGCGCGAGGCACCGCCATCGACGGACAGGCGCTCAATCGAAAGTCCCACGTCCTGCTCCATGGCGCGCAGCACGTCATAACTCTGATAGGCCATGGACTCGCAGGCCGCACGCACAATGGTCGCGCGACTCGAGGCACCGGTCAGGCCGCACACGATACCGCGAGCATGCGGGTCCCACCAGGGAGCGCCCAGGCCTGCGAAGGCGGGGACGAAGTAGCAGCCCTCGTTGTCGTTGATCGAAGCGGCGAGTTGCGCGGACTCGCTCACGCTCGAGATGATGCCCATGTTGTTGCGCAGCCAGTTCATGGTGGAGCCTGCGGCAAAGATAGAACCCTCGAGCGCATAGCTGATCTTGCCGTCCGCGGCGATACCGATCGTGGAGACCAGACCGTTCTTGGATTCGACGATCTCGTCGCCGGTGTTCATGAGCATAAAGCAACCCGTGCCATAGGTGTTTTTGGTCTGGCCGGGATGGAAGCAGCAGTGGCCGAATAGCGACGCCTGCTGGTCGCCCGCCACGCCCATGATGGGTGGCATGTTGGTCATGATGTCGCTCGCAACGCGGCCGTAATCGCCCGAGCTCCAACGAACCTCGGGCATCATGGAACGCGGGACGTCGAAAAGCGCCAGCAGATCGTCGTCCCAATCGAGCGCATGGATATTAAAGAGCGCGGTGCGGCTGGCATTGGTGTAGTCGGTAGCAAAGACCTGACCGCCGGTGAGATTGTAGATGAGCCACGTGTCGATGGTGCCGAACATAAGGTCGCCCGCCGCGGCGCTCTCGCGCGCGCCGTCGACGTTATCGAGAATCCACTGCACCTTGGAGGCCGAGAAATACGGGTCGAGCGTAAGCCCCGTGCGGGAGCGCACCAGCTCTTCTGCGCCCTGCTCGACCAGCTCGTCGATCAGAGGTGCGGTGCGACGGCATTGCCACACGATGGCGTTATAGATGGGTTGGCCGCTTATGCGGTCCCACACCACCGTGGTCTCGCGCTGGTTGGAGATACCGATGGCGGCAATGCGGTCAGAATGGATGCCGCTCTTAAACTGGACCTCCATCATGACCGCGATCTGGCTGGCAAGCACCGCCATGGGGTCTTGCTCCACCCAGCCAGGGCGCGGGAAGCTGGTTTTGACGCTGCGACGTGCCTGCGCGACGATGCATCCGTACTCGTCGACGATGGTCGCAAGTACCGAGGTGGTGCCGCAGTCGAGTGCCATGATGTAGGAACCGCCAAAGTTAAACGAGGCATCTTCCATGCCCAGGCTGCCCAGATTCAACGACATCGCTTACACCTTTCTATTGCATCGGGTCGGACAGGACCCGCTCGATCTCTGATGCGGGAAGTGCGCCTCGGCGCAGGATCTGGAGCCCGCCGTGCTGGAACGACACAATGGTCGAGGCGTCGCGACACGGGGTCTCACCGGCGTCGACGGCAACATCGACCCCCTCCAGGATGCGACCCTCGACGGCGGCAAAGCTTGCCGGCGAGGGCGCCCCATGTGTATTGGCGCTCGTGCAGGCAAGGGGACTGCCGCAGGCGCGGATGAGCGCTTGGACCACGGGAGAGGCCGAAGCGCGCAGGGCCACGGTGTCGTCGGCAGCGCGCATAAAGGTCGGCACGCAGGGGGCTGCCTTAATCACGATAGTCAGGGCTCCCGGCCAGCATCGTCGCGCGAGTACGCGGGCATCTTCCGGGATATCCACGCCATAGCGGTCGAGTGCTTCGACGCCATCGACCAGCCAAGCGACGGTTTGCGTGAGTTCACGTTGCTTGAGAGTGAAGATACGGCGATAGCCGGTGCCGAGCGCAGGGACTGCGGCGCCGTTAACGGCAGCCTGCGGATCGCGCGGCCACGATGGGAATTCGCTTGTATCTTGGGGCACAGCGTCCGAGAAGGCGTTAACCGCTACGGCGACACCGTAGACCGTCTCGGTCGGGATCAGCGCCAAGCCGCCACAGCCGAGTACCTCGGCCGTACGCTCAACGGCGAGCCGATGCGGCTCGCGCGCTCCCTCGTATACCCGATAGACCGTCTGCATGTGTATGCCAGCCCCTTACGCTCTGGTGCAAGTTTGTTTACTGTGGGGCATTCTCGCACGAAACGTTCAATCTATTTGCCCAGAGCGCATGTTGGTTTGGTGAGCGGCTCTAGTAGTCGGTGAAAGTGAGGGGGTTAATTTAAGATTATTAGCGCGCAAGCGTAACGGTACGATCGGGAAACTCGATGCTTGCAACCAGTTTTCCGCCGAGGCTCTCTGCGTACCTGCTCAGCGTGTCGAGCCTCATCGACCCCAACTCCCCGCGCTCGAGCTCGGATACACGTTTTTGAGAAACGCCCATCGACTGGGCGACCGACGCCTGTGTTAGATCTTTTAGCCTGCGAATCTCAGCAAGCTTATAGGCTTCGATACGATCGCGAGTCCTCTCCTGCTCGGCGGTAATGGATTCGCGCGTTATCCCGCGAGATTCCATATACTCATGCAGTTCCATCTCGATCGAGCCTCCTTACGTGGCGACGGTATAGTTGCTCGGCCTTTGGAATGTTGATCGCATACCAGCCGTTCCATTTTGCCCTTGACGATCCCGCTCGCGACTTATCACCCGCCAATAGCAATACCGCCTGGCGCTTGGGGTCAAAGGCGAAGAGGATGCGAATCACCTGCCCACCACACGAAGTCACTCTCAGCTCCTTTAAATGATGAAGCTTCGAGCCCTTAACGCGATCAACCAGTGGACGACCAAGGCTGGGACCTTCCTTCTCGAGCACCAAAAGGTCTGCATAAATCTGCTTCAGCGTAGCTTCATCCTGCTCATCAAGCCAAGGTTCAATGTAATCAAGCACAATACGGTACCGATGCAGCTGATTCGACATACCTTCCTCCTTCTATAGTAGAAGTTTTACGGTATATTGCAAGAGCAAACTTGAGCAAATGTCTATTAGTTCAGCTTAAATACGCTGCTTGGGCTCGGTGACGATGGCTCGGACGATGCGGGGGCGATCGGTGAGGTCGTGGACGATGCGCACGTCCGACAGACCCGCTTGACGGCAGAGCTCGGCCGCAGCGTCGAGCGCGCCCTCGTAGAGCTCGCAGGCAAAGAGGCCGCCGGCGCGCAACATGTAGGGCGCCGCGTTGAGCAGGCGGCGGAAGATATCGAGGCCGTCGGCACCGCCCTCGAGCGCCAGATCGGGCTCAAAGTCCTTGACCTCGTGCGGCAGCGAGCGCATGACATCGGTCGGAATGTAAGGCGGGTTGGAGACGAGCACGTCAAAGGTGCCCCACTCGTCGTGGGGAATGGAGCTCACCAGGTTGGTGAGGCTGAAGGCGACCTCATCGGACGTGAGCCCGAGCGCGTCGCGGTTTTTGGTGGCCAGGTCGATGGCGCGCGGCTCGATATCGGTAGCAGTGCAGGTGACGTGGCCGCGACGCTCCCAGGCAAGCGAGAGCGAGATGCAGCCCGTGCCGCAGCCGACCTCGAGAACGCGGGCGATACGGGGCTCGACTGGAGCGGACGAGGCGGCATCCTGCGCTAGGGCAGCCTCCTGGTCGGCACCTTCGATGGCGATGCCGTATTCGTCGAGCTCGGACTCGGCGGCTTCGGCTTCTGCTGCCTGCGTGGCGGCTTCCTCGGCCTCGCGGTCGGCCAGTTCCTCGGCATAGGCACGGCTGCCCAGTACGTCGCTGCCTAGCGCCGCCTCATCGGCAGCTGTGAGGTTAGCAGCACGGCGCTCGGCCGTCGCTCGCTCGTCGGCCAATGCGGCTTCGGCTTTGCGCGCTTGCTCGACTTCATCGTTCCAGGGCAGCTCAACGCGCTGACGGGCGGCAGCCTCGGGGCTCAGCACCTCGGCATCCAGATAATTGAGGACTTCCTCGACGAGCATCTCGGTCTCGGGACGCGGAATGAGCACACCAGGTGCGCACGCGACGTCGATCATGCGGAACTGCGTGCTGCCGGTGATGTACTGCAGCGGCTCGCCCTTAGCGCGACGGACGACCGCTGCGTGCATGGTCTCGAGCTGAGCTGCATCGAGCGTCTCGTCCATGCGCATATATAAGTCGATGCGCGCCAGACCCGTTGCTGCGCACAGCAGCCACTCGGCAGAAAGACGGGGATGCTCCTCACCGCGCTCGGCCAGGTACTCCTTGGTCCACTCGAGACAACGCTTGATGGTCCAGATCTCGTTTGCCATGGGGTCCTCCCCTCTTATGCGCCGGGCGGCGCGCGAATGTCGGAGCAGATTGTACGCGAGGGCGACGCACGACAAGGGACGATTGAAGGCGATTATCGAGAATCAGCCCAGATTTTTGCTTGGAGCCCACCTGAAGTGTTCATTCGTCGACGTCTAAATCTGCATCCGTCAAGCTTTTGGCAAGGTTGCCCAAAACTGACCAATATCTAACCAAGAACTTGCCAAATCACTTGACGCGCGACGCACCAAAAAGGACCCCGCGACTTCTTGGACGTTTTTTCGAGCAATATTTTCAATTGCAGATGAACGCCGTTGATTGCTTTGAGCAGGTAGATGGCTTAACAGCCACTGAAACCAATCGAATAACACCTCAACGCAATATACCCAACCTAGTCATCGGGGGCGTTCTTATTTGACTGGTCATTTAAGAACGTCCCCGATGACTACCTTGACAAGGAGTGTCCCAAACTGCCGGCAGAAAAGGAACGTCCCCGACTGCCACCTTCGGCAGCGATGGCAACGCCGCAGGTAGGTACTCATTTATGTCTGTCCCCAATGACTGCATCCGGAGCAAGACAACGCCGCAGGTTGAGTATAAGTCAGCGAAAACGCCCCTAAGCGAGCAAGGTGACGTGAAAGAGGAGGGAAGCGTACTTCGGTACGCGACCGACGATTGAACGTCAGATTGCCGCTTAGGGGCGTTTGCAGCGTCGAGCCGTTACGCGGTTTGGCAAAACCGCGTAACCCACTACACAGCCTGTGCCAGCTTCTCGGCGCGCTCGGCGGCGGCGAGTGCCTCGATCACGGTGCCGAGCTGGTCGCCCAGAAGGACACCGTTGTAGGTGGAGTTGAAACCGATGCGGTGGTCGGTCACGCGGTCCTGGGGCTGGTTGTAGGTACGAATCTTTTCGGAACGGTTGCCGTGGCCGATCTGACTCTGGCGCTCGGCACCGAGCTCTGCCTGCTGACGCTCGAGCTCCATCTCGTACAGACGAGCGCGCAGCATCTGCATGCAGACCTCGCGGTTCTGGATCTGGGAACGCTGCTCCTGCGACTGCACCACGGTGTTGGTGGGCAGGTGGGTGATGCGCACGGCGGAGTAGGTGGTGTTAACGCACTGACCGCCAGGGCCGGAGGCGCAGTAGGTATCGATGCGCAGGTCGGACTGGTTGATCTGAACGTCGATCTCCTCGGCCTCGGGAAGTACGGCGACGGTAGCCGTGGAGGTCTGAATGCGGCCCTGGGACTCGGTCTTGGGGACGCGCTGGACGCGATGCACGCCGGACTCGAACTTCATGACGGAGTAGACGCGGTCGCCCTCGACCTTGAACTCGATGGACTTAAAGCCGCCGGCCTCGCTGGGGCTGGAGTCGAGCACGGTGGTCTTCCAGCCGCGCGACTCGCAGAAGCGCTGATACATCTTGTACAGGTCGCCGGCAAAGATGGCCGCCTCGTCGCCACCGGCGGCGGAGCGGATCTCGACGATGGTGTTTTTGTCGTCGTTGGGGTCGCTCGGGATGAGCATGTACTTGATGTCTTCCTCGAGCTGGGGAAGCTTGGCCTCGTTTTCGGAGATGTCCATCTGGAGCATCTCCTTCTCATCGGCATCGGTGGTATCGTGGAGCATCTCCTTGGCGGCCTCGATGTCATCGAGCGCGCCGATGTACTCACGCGAAGCGGCGATGAGGTCGGACTGGTGCGCGTACTCCTTGTTGAGACGCGTGAACTCCTTAATATCAGAGGCGACGGCCGGGTCGGAGAGCTTCTTCTCGAGCTCCTCGTAGGCCTTGATAATCTTTTCGAGCTTGTCGCGCATGGCGGGACTCCTTTATATGCGTGAAGGTGAAAATCGGCAGAGTTGATGGGGCGCGCGGCGCCACTGCGGGGGTAAGCCCGGCTAGAACATGTCGATCTTCAGATACATGCGCATCCCTTCGCGTATGGGGTACATAGTTGCGGTCTAACCCATACATGATAGCGTGCGCAGGCAAACCTGCATATAACCCGCACGGAATGAGTGGACGCAGCCGTTGGGGACACTCCTTAACGGCTAGTCGTTTAAGAACGTCCCCAACGGCTAACAAAGGGACTGTCGCTTTGTCACATTCTAGAGCGTTTGGAGTAGAGCGACGAGGAAGCGCACGCCCTGGAGGTAGGCGCGGCGGGTGATGCGCTCGTTGGTGCCGTGGACGCCGCGGTCGCACTCGTCATCGTCGACTACAAACGCCGAAAAACGAATACATTCGGAGCAAATGTGCTGGTAGTTGGCAGCGTCGGTCGCACCAATCACGGTCGAGGGCACAATTGCCACTGGCTCGAATGATCCGTTTTCCTCCGTCCCCTCTGGATCACGGAAATAGCGGGCGGCGATGGAGCGAACCGCCTCGAGGCCGGGACCACCGATGCGCGGGGACGGCGAGGGTTCGGAGCTGCCGGGGCCCAGCTCCACTTCGACACGACCGGCAAGGTCCGCCCCGGCAACCGCCTCACGGCAGCGCGCCACAACGTCGGCCACGCTCGTGCCCTCGAGCATGCGGAAATTGATATTGGTCCACATATCCTGCGGCATCACGTTAGCACCGGTGCTACCGCCCTCGATTTGGGTCGGTGCACAGGTGGTGGTCACGAGCGGATAGAGCTTCTTGCTGGCGAGGCACTCGCGCACGATGGCGTCCTTGTTGGAGGCGATTTCGTCGGCCGTGTAGAGCCCCAGCTCGACGAGCTGGGCGGCAAGCAGATCCGTGACGCGCGTCGGCCATTCGATATCGCAGATTGCGGCGATGGCGCGGCTTAGTACCTCGAGCGATGTACCGCCGTAGGGGTTGGACGAATGCCCGCCCTCACTCTTCGTCTTGAGCACGATGTCGGCGTAGCCCTTCTCGGCAAGGTCAGCATGCATAAGCCAGCCCTCGCCCGCGCCGTACTCGGTAGTCGAAACAATACGGTAGTCACCCTCGTCGATCAGGTATTCAAGTTCAATGCCGCGCTCCTCAAGCACGCGACCGATCGCCCCCGCGCCGTACTGCGTAGTCTCCTCGTCCTGGCCAAAGGCCAGGAGCAGCGTGCGCTCGTGCTGCCAACCGTGCGCCAGCGCATACTCGACAGCCTCGAGAATGCCTGCGACCTGATCCTTCATATCGATCGCGCCACGGCCCCAGATGTAGGTGCCGTCCACATGCCCGCTAAAGGGGGCATGTGTCCAGTCGGCCTCGGTACCCGGCACCACGGGGACCACGTCCATGTGGCCCATGAGCATGACGGGTTTGAGAGCGGGGTCGGAACCGCCAAGCGCCACCAGCAGCGAATGGTCGATAAGCTCGACCTCGCCCGCCGCAAACACGCGCGGCCAGGCCTGCTGCATATAGGCGCGCAGGTCATCGAAGGACTGCCAGTCCACCGCCTCGGCATCCATGCTCGAGATGGTCGGAAACGACAGCACGCGGCCCAAGCGCTCGCACGCGCCGGCCTCGTCTATATCGGCAAAATCGTCCTCATGCGCAAAGAAGCGCCAAACCTCGGCCATGACATCCTTTCGATTGTGACGACAAAGGCCGCCCCACGGGAGCGGCCCTGCAACGTAAGCGTTTGCGTCGGTTATTTGTCCTCGAGATAGCGAGAGAGGAACTCGCGAGTGCGCTGGTGTTTGGGGTTGCCGAAGAGCTCGGCCGGCGCGGCGTCCTCGAGCACCACGCCCTTGTCCATAAAGACCACGCGGTCGGACACGGTTCGGGCAAAGGCCATCTCGTGCGTGACGACGACCATGGTCATGCCGTCGGCCGCGAGCTTGCGCATGACCTCGAGCACCTCGCCCACGATCTCGGGGTCGAGCGCGGAGGTCGGCTCGTCGAACAGCATGATCTGCGGATTCATACATAGGGCACGAGCGATGGCCACGCGCTGTTTTTGGCCACCGGACAGGCGACCAACGGCGGCGTGCGCGAACTTTTCGAGTCCCACGCTCGTCAGATGCTCCATCGCGACCTTCTCGGCCTCGGCCTTGCTCATCTTTTTGAGCGTGACGGGCGCGAGCGTGCAGTTGTCGAGCACATCCATGTTGTTGAACAAGTTAAAGCCCTGGAACACCATGCCGATGTCCTCGCGGAGTTTATTGATATTGCAGCGCTCGGCCGTAAGGTCCTGGCCGTGGAACCAGATGTGGCCCGCGTCCGGGGTCTCGAGCAGGTTGAGGCAGCGCAGGAAGGTCGACTTGCCCGAGCCCGAGGCGCCGATAATGGTAACGACCTCGCCGGGGTTAACGGACAGGTCGATGCCTTTGAGCACCTCGAGCGAGCCGAAGCTCTTACGCAGGCCCTCGACGCGGATGAGCGGCTCATTGGTCTGTGCGGCGGCCGCGGTGCCGGTAGTGGCGGTATCTGCCATGATGATTCTCCTCGTCTTGAGCCTAGTTGGAGCTGGGCAGCGTTGCCGGGGCCTCGGCGCCGAGCTTTTTGCCAAAGGCCTCGAGCAGGCGGCTCGCCACGAGCGTCAGGATCAGGTAGACCACGAGCGCCACGCAGTAGACCTCCATCTGGCGGTAGTACACGCCGGCGACGGTGGTGGTGGCGTACATGAGGTCGAACACGCCGATGACCGAGAGCACCGACGAGTCCTTGATGTTGATGATGAGCTCGTTGGTGAGCGCCGGAATCGCGTTTTTAATGCCCTGGGGGAACACGACCTTGCGCATAGCCTGCCACTGCGAAAGACCCAGCGAGCGCGCTGCCTCGGCCTGGCCGGGATCGATGGACTCGATGCCGCCGCGCAGGACCTCCATCATGTAGGCGGTGGAGTTGAGCGAGATGGTGACGAGGCCGGCGGTGAAGGTACTCCAGATCTGGTTGGCCTGGGCGGTCTCGAAGCCCATGCCGCGCAAAACGGTGAAGCCCGCGTAATAGATGAGTAGACCCTGGACCATCATGGGCGTGCCGCGCACGATGGTGGAGTAGACGGTCGCAAAGCCGCGGCCGATGCTCTTGAAGAAGCGCGTGAGATCGTTATCCACGCGGTCGAACGTCTGAATACGCAAAAACACAAAGAGCAGCGCCAGGAAGAATGCGATGACGGTGCCGAAGGTGGCAAGCGCGATGGTGATCTCGATACCGCGGATAAAGAAGTCCCCGCTCTTGTAGGTCATGTAGACCAAGCTCGACAAAAAGTCGCTGGGGTTGGAGTCCGAGACAATGCTCACCTGCACCAGGTCGATAAACGACATGACGCAACGGTCGATAAAGAAGATCACCGCAATAGCAACAACGACATAGCTACCCAGGCGCGTGCCGCGACGGAAGCGCTCGGAAGCAAACGGCGACATTTCGCGATAGTCGTTCCAGTGCATGAGCTTGGTGACGAGCGCCGCCGCCGACACGACGAGCCAGGCCCAAAGAATCGCCCAGAGGCAGTCTTGGAACACGCCCGTAGGCGCCAAGAAGCTCAGCGGCGTGGGGTTGCGTTGGCTAAATGCCAGGCCGAGCGCCGCGATAACGCTCGTGCCCAGGTACACATAGCGGTGGTCGGCCTTGATAAAGGAGGCCAGACGATTGATGGTTTTCATGCTGCCTCCCTATGCCGGCTGACGGTCGAGGCACGCGTCCCACATTTGGTCGCGCTCCTCCTGGCTGACACCCTTGAGTGTCTTGTCGATGAGCTTAAGCAGCTTGTCCGAGCCCTTGCGGCAGCCGACGTTTGCCGCGACCTCCTGCTTAAAGCCCTCGCCCTCGGCAAAATGAATGGGAACGATGCCCGGATTTTGAGCCATATAGCCCTTCTCGTTCTCGGTGTTGTACGTCACGGCGTCACAGGTACCCTGCAGCAGGTTCGAGAACACCGTGGGGACCGAATCGACCGGGTTTTTGTGCACAACGCCCGGGATCTCGTCGATGACGGTATCGAGCATGGTGTCCTTTTGGCCGAGCACCGTGGCACCACTGAAATCGCTGAGCTTGGTGGCGTTTTGGTAGGGGGAACCCTCTTTTACAAACAGGCCAAAGTAGCCAATGAAGTACGGGTCGGAGAAGCCGACTGACTCCTCACGCTCGGGCGTGGCGCTCATGCCGGCGATGATGAGATCGATCTGGCCGTTGTTGAGCGAGTCGATAAGGCCCGAGAAGCTCTGCTTGACGGCAACGGGCTCGCCGCCGAGGGCCTTGCAGACGATCTTGGCGATCTGCACGTCGTAGCCGTCGGCATAGGCGCCCTGCACGTTGTCGATGGGGATGGTGTACTCGCTGGCTTCGGAAACCTGCCAGTTGTACGGGGCGTAGGCCGCCTCCATGCCGATGCGGATCTTATCCTTGCCGATCACGGAATCGGACAGGTCGTCGCGACCGCCGCCCGTCGTGGGCTGAACCACCTTGAGCGTGGACGGACGCTGACAGCCGGCGAGCGCGCCGGCGACGACGGAAGCGCTCGCAGCGAGAGCGCTACCCAAAAAGATGCGACGGCTGCACACCAGCTGTGGATGCGCGTCGCGTTGATGGGGAGAATGCATAATCTGCCTTCCCTGTTGAATCGTATGCTGACGACTTAACAGGATATACGCCAGCGACCAGCAGCGCAGCACAAGCTCGAAAAATTAATAGACACACGGTAGTCATTGGGAACGTCGATGTTTTGGCAATGCCAGCGAGCGCCGCCCAGAGCGAACAAGTTGGCATGAAAAAGGCAAGGCATAGACCTTCTGGTCATGCCGTGCCTTTTGAATGGCAAATTGTCGCTCTGGGTGGCGCGCAGCGTCGACCGGTCCGCCGTTCGTCAGAACGGCGGAACCTCTAGAGCAGGGTGACGCTAAAGCTGCGGACGTCCGTCTCGCCCGGCGCCAGCGTAATGGTGTTGACCTTGTGCTCAAAGACGTCGTCCTCGGTGTCCATGGTGGTGTGGCCGGTCCAGGGCTCGAGCGCCACAAACGGAGCGTCGTTGGCGGCAGACCACACGCCAATGTACTTAAAGCCCTCAAAGTCGATCTTGACGCCGTGGCCCGACTTGCGGCCGCGCAGCGTGAGCGTGGAGCCCGGGGTATCGGTGAACATGATGGCATCGTTATCGAAGCTGCGGTGCGTGATGGGCAGCACGTCCGAGTTATCGGGAGCCTTGTAGCTGCCCTCGAACGTCATAAGGCCGTCGGGCGTGATGATGGGGGCCTCGTTAGTCCAAGCCTCGGTAAACGCCAGCTCGTAATCCTCGAACACCTCGTCCTCGGCACCGGGGGCGGGCACGTTAAATGCGGGGTGGCCGCCCACCGAGAACGGCAGGTCAACGTCACCGGTGTTGGTGACGGCAAAGGTCTGCGTGAGGGTGGCGTCGCCGGTCAGGGCATAGGTCATGTTGAGCTTAAAGTGGAACGGAAACGCCTTGAGCGACTCGGGCGTGTCGGTGAGCTCGTAGGTAACGGACGAACCATCCTCCGACACCTCGACGATCTTATGCTCGACAATGCGCGCGATGCCGTGGCGCGCCATCTCGCAGGCGCCGGCTGCAGACGTCGCCGTATTGTTGCGCAGCGACCCCACGATGGGGAACAGGATGGGCGCGTGCTTGCCCCAAAAGGCCGGGTCGCCCTGCCACAGATACTCGTTGCCGTTAAGGGCAAGGCTCGTGAGCTGGGCGCCCATGGAATCGATGGCCGCGGTGAGGCCGCCGCGCTTGATGGTAGTGACGGTGGACATGCTACTTCCTCCAATGGTAAACAACGGTGCCAAGGGCTATTGTCCCACTCTTGGCGGCGGGGTTGATCGGCAGGCGCGGTTATTGAGCAATAGCGTAAAGGTCAAACCCGCCCTGCGGCGTGCTATCGACCGTGTCGGGCGCCTGTGAGTTAAAGCTCACGGGAACCATGCGCTTTGAGGCGCGGAAGCGCGTGCCATCGGTGGCGACGGGCGGCTCGTCGACCGTGAGCTCGTAGTCGCCGGGCTTGAGTTCGATGCCATCGCCAGCGGAGTTGACATATTGATACTCGTCAATCGCCTGCCCCCTGAGTGTGCGACCCACGATGTGGATGAGCATCTGGCTGTCACCGCGGGCGGTGTCCCATGTCGCACCGTCCTTGACCTCGACCGACACGTGCACCGAGCGCGTGCGGCCGAGCGATTGCTCGACAGACATCTCGACCTTGGCGGCATCTTTGCGCTGTTGCTCCACATGGCTCCAGACATTTCCGATCGCCGAGCAAGCGATGACGCCGGCCATGAAGGCGATAAGGATGGGGCCGAGCGGGGAGCGGCGGCCCGCGTCTTCCTCGCGAGCTAGGTTGGGGCGATGCGTGGGCGCAGGCGCCTGAGCACCCTGCGCGGGCACGTCGAGTATGCTGAAGGATGCCGTGCTGCCGGGGTCGATGTTATGGCGCGGCTGCGGGGTCTTTGCCGGCGAGATGGACATGTCGGCTGGCTCACCCAGTGTGGCCGTGGCATCGGCCTTAGCCTCGTCGGCCTCGGCCTGGGCCCAGGCCTGTTCAAAGGTCAGGGGTTCGGCGGAGTCGGAAGCGGCGTCCGTCTCGACGGCATCGTTGCCGGTCTCGTCCTCGTCGCTCGACACGTCAGGCGGCGCGGGCTCGTCCCACTCTTCGTCCGGAGCCTCGCCCTCGGTATACCACCATTCAAAGTTATCGATATCCATACGGGGCGCCCCCTTGGCCTCGCAAATAAACACTTGCCAGCCTTATACCCCCAGATGGCACGGCGGCTCGCATGGAATGTGACAAAGGGACTATCCCTTTGTCACATTTTGCGTTTAGCCGTGGGCGATCTTGTTTCTCAGCAAGAAGTCGACCGCCCCTACGATTCTGATGCCGTCGATGTCTGTTGGATGCTCACCATCCCTGACGATCAGGATCTTCTCGTACGAATCAGGGATTTTTCCCAGCGTGTTTAGTTTGAGCGGTCGCAGCTCGCGCTCTCTGGTCGCCTCGGCGTCGATCCGTTCGGTAACCTGGATATATTTACGGTCCGATCCCTCGCCGATTGCGACAAAGTCGATTTCCCCCGCGCGCAGATGGCCGCAAAACACTTCGTATCCTTCAAAGACAAGCTGGTTGTAGATAACGTTCTCGAGCATCCTTCCGCTATCGCTGCCTCTATATCCGTCAAGATAGCTGCGGATTCCCGTATCGGCTATGTAATATTTACCGCCTGTCTTGAGAAGCTCCCGCCCCTTGACGTCATACCTTTTTACCTTGGTAAACAGGTACGTCTCTTCCAGAGCGTCAATATACGCCGACACCGTCGATGCGTTGGTCTTACCGCCCGATGATTCGTTGAGCGTCCCTACGATTTTGTTGACCGAAGTTTGATTGGAGATGTTGTCTGCCAGATACGCACAGAGCCGCTCGAGAACGTCGCGCTTGGTGATAGCTCCGCGACCTCTACGCGTCGCGCGCAATAGGATATCGCGCGCGACAATCGTCTGATAGAGGCTGCGGATGTAGTCGCGGCACGGTTCGCGTCTCGGCTCGTCATGAGCCAGAAACGGCATGCCGCCATAGGTTATGTACTGCTCGAGCACGGTGTTTGAATTAAGGCGATCGCCCGTCTTGGAAACGAGCTCAACCCTCTCGCCAAGCCCTTCGGCGACGACCGCATCAATCGAGCGAAAATCAAGATACTCGCCAAACGTGAGCGGCTGCATCTTGACCTCGATATACCGGCCCGAGATAAGCGTTGCAAGCTCGCTCGATAGCAAAAAGGCATTGGAGCCCGTGACATAGATATCGCACGGCAAATCGATTCGGAGCGAGTTAACCGCCCTTTCCCAGCCCTCGACATTCTGGAGCTCGTCAAAGAACAGATAGGGGCGATCGACACCGTCAACGCGCTCCCGAACCATGCGATAAAACGTCAGGTAATCTGTAACTCCCGCATACTCTAGAGATTCCATCTTAAAGGTCAGCAAACGCTCGGCCGGCACCCCCTGTTGCGCCAGGTGCTCCCTCATCATGTCCAATAACGTGGATTTGCCGCAACGGCGTATACCCGTCACGATTTTGATGAGGTCGGTATCCTGAAAAGCAATGAGTCGATCAAGATAGCGGCTTCGGCGAACGATATTCATAGAGTCTCCCTAGCGCCCGTCCAGACGTAACATCTTATAAACTTGCAGACTTTGCAAGTTTATAAGATGTTACCTTACAAACTTGCAAATAATGCGAGTTTGTAAGAAATGAGCCGCCTCCTCCGCTTTAAAACAAACTCGCGGTGCCGCTCGTCGATGTGACAAAGGGACTATCCCTTTGTCACATCGAAGTTGCGGTGGAATAGTTCCCGTTTGTGCGATTGCTCGGGCTATTTAGGAACTATTTCACCGCAAGTTATTTGAGGACAACGGGGATTTGGATGCAGCAGAAGTCCTCTTGGTGGGACTCGTCGTAGCTGGTGGTATCGAGGTAGCAAAAATCGAAGGCGTTGCCGATGGGCTGGAGTGCGTGCTCGTCCATGCAGGCGACGACAGCACGGATGCCTTCGGGCTCGTACGGCATGCCCCAGCGGCTCATGCACAGGCATGTGCCCTCGGGCAGTACCTCGACGCCAATCTCTGCCAGCTCGGCAGGATCGCTCGGCAGCATTTCCTCGGCACCGCGCGGCAGCACGGCAAAGGAGCCGGCGCCGGCGATGGGGTCGTCGGAATGCAGTGCCTCGCGACGCAACATGGCGCCCCAACCGCGCATGGGGCGCGTACCCGTGAGCGCACGCATGCGCAGAATCGCGCGCATGAGCGTGGGGTGCAGCATCGAGCGGCCGCGCTCGATATCGCCTGGAAACTCCTCAAAGACCACGAAGCGGCGCTCGAACTGCTTGAGCTCCGGTTTGCCCTCGCGCTCACGCCAATAGACCGCCTCGTCATAAAAACTCAGCCGCTCCTGAACGCTCGCACGCTCGGCTTTGAGCCCGGCGATCTGCTCGTCGAGCGCCTGCACCCGCGAGCGCAGGTGATCGGTCATCTCTCCGATGTCGAACGTCGAGGTCAGGCGGTCAATCTCGTCGAGTTCGAGCCCCAGGTCGCGCAACATGCAGATCAGACGCATGAGCGGGATCTGCATGGGCGAATAAAAACGGTAGCCCTTCTCGTTGACCACGGCAGGTTTAAACAGGCCGATCTTGTCGTAGTAGATGAGCGTTTGGCGCGAAACATTAAACAAGCTCGCCATCTCGCTAATCGCATACATGCCCGTCTGCATAAGTCCTCCCGACACATCCTTTTAGCGCACAAAGCCCGCCGCCCACAGGGGCAGCGGGCTCAAACACTCCTCGTATCCTACCCTAAAAGCGCCTATGACCAGCGCTTATAGTTTGCACATGACACGCCAACGGCCTCGAGCGCCTTGGCGGCGATGTGATGCACCGCGTCATCGAGCGTGGCGGGGCCGTTGTAAAACGTGAGCATGGGCGGCATGAGCATGACGCCCGGCACGCGCGCCAGGCGCGCCATGTTATCGATGTGAATGGCGCTGAAGGGCGTCTCGCGCACCATGAGCACCAGGCGGCGCTGCTCTTTCATCTGCACGTCGGCCGCGCGCAGCAACAGGTTTTCGCTGTAGCCGCTCGCGATGCCGGCAAGCGTCTTCATGGAGCAGGGCGCCACGATCATACCGTCGACCGGATAGGTACCGCTTGCGATGGCGGCGCCGATGTTCTTGTTGTCGTAGACCACATCGGCATAGCACGCAAACTCGTCGAGCGTCATGCCGAGCTCCTGCTCGATGGTGATCTCTCCCCCGCGCGTGACGACAAGCGCCGACTCGGCACCGGCCTGACGCAGGCACTTGAGACACTCGAGGCCCAGCGCAGCGCCGCTGGCACCAGAAACGCCAACGACAATGCGACGGGGACGAACAGAAGACTCAGGCATGACAACTCCTTGACTACTTGGTAGGGCTTACCAGCAACAACAAAATGGCGGCTATAGGTCGGGCAATGTCAGCGAGCGCGCGCCTGGCGAGACAAGGTGCCCCGAAACAAAAAGGCATAGGGCTTATGCCCATGCCTTCGCAGCTGAGGGGCAGATTGTCCGCCAGGCGCGGGCGCAGCGTCGACCGGTGCGGCGTTTGTTAAAACGCCGCAATCTCCCTAGCCCACTTGTCCTTGTCGATCTCCATGAACTGCGAGCGGATGAAGCTCTTCTTGAGGTTGAACGGGACCGTGCAGTCGAAGATGGCCTTGCAGGCGATGCCGTGCTCGCGGATCGTGGGATCGAACGCGGGGTCGTTGGACGGGTCGAGCACGTGGCAGTGGCAGCCAGGGATGGTGATGAGGTCGACGTCGGCCTGGAAGCGCGTGGTCATGGCCCACATCACGTCGCTCATATCGAAGATGTCGACGTCCTCGTCAACAAGAATCACATGCTTGAGCTCGGAGAATGCCGAGAAGGCGAGCATGGTGGCGTTGCGCTGACGGCCCTCGTCATTTTTGCTCGACTTCTTGAACTGCATGATGGCAACGAACTTGCCGCCGCCGCAGGGGGCGGCGTGGACGTTGAGCAGGCGGCCCGGGATGGCGGTCTCGACCATCTTGTAGATGGAGGCCTCGGTGGGGATGCCGGCCATGGAAACGTGCTCGTGCGAAGGGCCGATGCAGCTCTCCATGATGGGATTGACGCGCGTGGTGACGGCGGTGATCTTGATCACCGGGCAGACCTTGGCGCCGCCGGTGTAGCCGGGGAACTCGGGCATGGCGTAGCCGTGGCCGTTGACGTCCTCGTTGATGGTCTCGTCGTGCATGAGGTAGCCCTCGAGCACGTACTCGGCATTGGCAATGCACTTCTGCGGAACGGCGACGCAGTCGGCAAGCTCGACGGCGTGGCCGCGCAGGGCGCCGGCGATCTGCAGCTCGTTGAAGCCGAGCGGCGTGGTGGGAGCCTCGAAACCGCAGCACATGTACACGGCGGGGTCCAGACCGATGGAGATGGAGATGGGCATGTCCTCGCCGCGCTGGCAGTACTCGTCAAAGAACGCGCCCAGGTGACGGCTGCCCGGGGTAATCCACATGGCGAGCTTGTCCTTGTCGACGCAGGAGAAGCGGTGGATGGTCACGTCGGACTGGGAGCCGTCGGGGCTCGTGCCGTAGGCGAGGCCCATGGTGATGTAGGGGCCGCCGTCGACGGGCGTGTTGGTGGGGGCGGGAACGATCTTGCGCAGGTCAAAGCCCTCGTCGGTCGCCTTGTACACGACCTCCTGGCAGTCGACATGCTTGCCCTCGGCGATCTGCTCGGGCGCGATCAGGTTCTCGAAGCGCTTACCGATCTCGAGGCCCAGGTGCTCCTCGTCCAGATCGAGCAGGGCGGCAACGCGCTTGCGGCTGGCAAGCATGCCGATGCAGACCTTGGCATCGTCAAAGCCCTTGACGTTGTTGAAGACCATCGCCGGACCCTCTTTGGTCGGGCGCATAACGGTGCCGCCGGCACCGACGTGGCGATAGACGCCCGAGACCTCGGCGTCCGCGTCGACCTGGGTGTCGGTCTCGAGCAGCTGGCCCGGCATCTTGCGCAAAAAGTCGAGTGCGGAGCGCAGGTCGTGGATCTGGGAAGCATCGGTAGTGGACATGGCGTGCTCCTTTCGGGAGAGTGCCCGGCGGCGGGAGTGCCGCCGGGCTGGGTAACGTAGTGGGGCCGCGGCGCTCATAGATGGAGCACTCGGCCACTTGTGGTTCGAGCACTCGGCTGCTTACAGCCCAAGCACTCGACTGCTTACATCAGGCCAAAGAGGTGGAACCAGGCGGCCTCGACCAGCACGACGATAAAGACGACCGCGGTGAGGGGAATACCCATGCGCATGGCCTCTTTGGAGGTGTAGTCGCCGGCGTCCTTGCCCTCGCCGATAAGGATCGGCAGGTTGTGGAACGGCAGGATGTAGTGGATGTTGATGGACGTGAAGACGATGAGCGCCACGGCAAGCGGGCTTACGCTGGAGCCGGCCGCGAAGCTGATGAACGCCGGCACGCACACACCGAGCACGGCCATGACCGAGCCCATGAACATGTGGATGATCATGGAGAGCGCGGCGACAAGCAGGGCGAACAGGAAGATGTTCTCGGGCACGGAGCTGGGAAGCACGACGTCGGCGATCCAGGCGTTCATGCCGGTGGCGCCGCCCACGGAACCCACGGCCATGGCGGCCGTCAGGAACATGAGGGACTTGATGTCGACGGCGTTCCAGCTGGCGGGCGTGAGGACCTCGCCGATGATGGGCATGGCGAGAGAGACGCCGATGGCCAGGGTAACCCAGCCGATGTAATCGCCCGAGACAGTGAGCCACAGCGCGATGGCGATGACAAGCCACACGATGGTGCGGATCTCCTTGACGGAGAGCTTGCCGAGCGCGGCCTGCTTGGCCACGATCTGCTCGCGATCGTAGGCGAGCTCCTTGCTAGGCTTAAAGAGGAAGAGGCCCAAGAACAGGGTGCACAGCAGCGCGACCAGCATGGGCACGCTCATGTACAGGAACCAGTCGACAAAGGACGGGCTCATGCCGCCGGCCTCGGCACTGTACTGCGCAACGAGCGGGTTGAGCGTGGAGTCGCCCGTCAGGAAGAACATGGAGCCCGGGGCGGCAGCGGCAAACACGAGGAAGCCGAGCTTGCCGCGGTCATCGTCACCGTAGCCGGCGGACTCGGCGATGACCGAGACGACGGCGAGGATGAGGAAGGCACGGGGGAACGGATGAGGGATCAGCAGCGACAGCACAAAGGTGAGCGTGAAGATCGAGATGATGAGCGACTTGGCGTCGCGCACGAACTTGAGCATGAACGCATAGGCGATGCGCTCGCCCAGGCCCGACTCCTTGACCGCGCTGGCGATGAGGTAGGCGCCGATGACGAGCCACATAGTGGCCTTAGTCCACGAGCTAAACGTGGAGGCGACCGTCGCCGAGATGCTCGCGGCGCCCGTGTCGTCCACGCACACCTTGAACAGAACGAGCAGCGCGCAGTAGAGCAGGCCCACAAAGCCCGGCTGTGCCACGCCACACGCCCAGAACACCACCGTGGCGAGCGTCAACGCCAGACAGGTCTGACCGCCGACCGTAAGCTCGACCGTCGAGCTCAGCTCCGCCAAAGGAAGAAACTTCACCAGCAAAAAGACAACGATACCCAACACAAAGCCAATTTCGCGCTTGGTGATCTTAAACGCCTTCTTTTCCGCTTCCATCTCCCCACCTTTCTTGTTGAGGGCGCTCCGGATTCGCAGCCACGTTGCCGCTTAAAAAGGGGCGCCCGTTATCGGACACCCCTTACGTTGCGCTGTGTTGTTGCAATACAGTCAAGCGGGATTTTTTGGATGAGAAGCGATCCTCTGGGCAAAAACCGTCACAACATTCGACGCTTTTCCTCGATTTCGAGATTTTCATCGAATGTTGTGACGGTTTGGATGTGGCAAAGGGACTGTACCTTTGTTACATAGCGAGGGCCGTACGGATGGATGGGTCGTTGAGGGCCTCACGAAGCCAGGGGGCCAGCTGCTCGGGATGACCCTGCAGGTAGCCGTCGAGCTCGGACGGGGCCACCGGGCGCACTTCCGAGATCTCCTCTTGGTTGATATGCAGCTCGCCCGGCTCAACATGGGCAAGGTAGACCTCGCACCATTCGCACTCGCAGCGGCCGTCGCCGTGGTCCTCGCGGTACACCACGTGTCCGAGGTGCTTGAGCTGATCGGGCTCGCGCGTGATGCCAAGCTCTTCGTTGATGCGACGCGCCGTGGCGGCCGCGACGTCTTCCCCGGGGAGCGGATGGCCGGCACAGCCATCGGCCAGCACCCCGCCCCACAGGCGTTTGAGCGGACTGCGACGACAGAGCAGCAGGCGCGCGTCTTCGCCCCGGCCCTCGACCAAAAGCGTCAGAAATGCCTGATGCAGGATGCCCTCGCCGACATGGGCATCGATGCGGTCGACAGGGCCAAGCGCCTCGCCGGTCGCGGCATCGACCGCCACGACCTCGGCGCCCACACCGCCCTCATCCCAACCGGCGCGCAGAATACGGGCTGCGGCTTCCTCGAGCGCGGCGATGAGCTCCTTGGTGGTGTCGAGCACGCGCTGCAGGTCGTTCCCGCTCGCCTGTTCAACATGAAAACCCGTACTTGCAACGACCGGCACGCCAAAGCGCGTGGCCAGCGCCGCCGCGATATCGTGCGCCGGGATCTCGTCTCGATGACACGGAACGGCCAGGATGCTCACCGTCGCCGTACGGCCGGGCTCGGGGCGCGGAATGGCCTGCGCCGTGGCGCCCAGGTGCGCGAACTCCGGCGAGCAGGCGTACACCGCCATGCCTCGCGGCGTCACCGTCAACTGGGCCTCGAGCACAAACTTGCCCTCGCCCACTGCAACCTTTGTCGTGTGCATACCCATGGGATCTCCTGTCGCCCGCGATGTACCTGAGACCATCTTCGCCTGTATTGCGACTATACAGGCAAGCGCAGCCTGCGACAAAGGGGGCAGGCACCTGACACATTCTGTTAGAGTTGCAGGGATTGAATCCCGCTTATTCATGCGACATTGGAGTAAAAACTTGACCGCCGCAACCACGCCTAAAAGTAAGTCAACCGCCGCCGCGCTCTCCCCCGCGCGCACCAAGCTCTGCCTGGCGCTGCTCGTGCTGTTGGGATTCTCACTCGGCTGCTCCGAGTTCGTGGTCATCGGTATCGAAAGTGACTTGGCGACGGAACTCGGCGTATCGCTTGCCACAGCGGGCCAGCTCATCAGCGTGTTCGCGCTCGTCTACGCCATCGCCACGCCGGTGCTCGCGCTCAGCACGGGCCGCTTCCGCCGCTACCAGCTGCTCGTGTGCTACAGCATCGTCTTTGTGCTCGGCAATTTGGTTATGGCGCTAGCACCCAACTTCCAAGTGCTCTTTATCTCGCGCATTGTCCTGGGCTCTGTCTCGGGTGCGCTGCTCGCCGTGGGCGTGACGTACATCCCTGAGCTTCTGTCCCCGCAGCAAACTTCGCTTGCCATCTCGGTGGTATATGGTGCTTTTTCCGTGGCAATGGTCTTTGTCACTTCGATCGGCAAGTTTGTGGCCGACACGCTCGACTGGCACGTGGCCATGTACGGCACGCTGACCTTTGCCGTTTTGATCTGCGGAGCGCTCGTGGCGTTTATGCCGCGCACTGGGCAAACCGACGAGCCTGCCACCTTCCGCGAGCAGGCGGGGCTTCTACGCGAGCCGAGCATCATCACCGGCATGCTCATCTTTTTGTTTGGTGTGGGCTCGGTCTACGTATTCTACGGCTACGTGACGCCTTATCTTGAGCAAGTGCTGGGTATGGGCACTGTTCAGGCGAGCACCACGCTTATGGCCTACGGCGTGTTCTGCCTGATCTCGAACATCTTGGGCGGATGGATCGACGCGCGCTTTGGCATGAAGGCGCTGCTTGTGACGTTTGTGCTGCAGGCTGCGGCGTTACTCGGGCTGTTTGCCGTGGGCGGCACCATGCCGCTCGCGCTGGTCTTTGTCTTTAGCTTGGCGTTGCTCATGTACCTGTTCTCGGTGTCGTGCATCACGCACTTTATGGACGTGGCACGCAACCGCCATCCCAAGTCGATGGTACTCGCAAGTTCGGTTGAGCCCATGGCGTTTAATGTCGGCATTTCGTTTGGCACCGCGGTGGGCGGCGCCGTGGTAAGCGGAGTTGGCATTGCGTACGTGGGCGCCGTGGGCGCCGCGTTCTCGCTTGTGGCCTGGGCGCTCACGCTGGTGACGATTAAGTTGGCTCGCTGGGAGCGCCACCGCGGGTAGCGCAATTGCAGCTAAAAGCCGCAGCACCGCCCACCATCTTTTGACCGCCTGGCGCTCGCTCCTGCAGCCATGCAACACGTCGTCTGCCGCCCAAGTCAGTATCTTTCCCGGCGCTATTTAACCACGCAAAACGCATCCTGTTAAGATTATCGCTATCGTTTTTCGCAATCTGAAAATCGATAGAATCGCAGGTAAAGCTTTCGTAGTCTGAAATGGTCAATCCACACGAAAGGGGTTTACCACATGGACAAGAAAGCAGTTGTAATCGCCGGGGCCGGCAGCACCCACACTCCCGGCATCATCCAGAGCCTATTGCAGAAGAAAAACGAATTACCGCTGCGTAAACTCGCCCTGTACGACATCGACGAGAAGCGCATGCATCTCGTCTACGACATCATGAAGCAGTTCATCGAGCAGGAAGCTCCTGACATCGAAGTTGTCGTGACGACCGATCCCGAAAAGGCATTCACCGATGTCGACTTCGTCTTCGCGCAAATCCGCCAGGGTGGCCTTCAGATGCGTCGCCAGGACGAGCGCATCCCTCTTAAGTACGGTTGCGTGGGACAGGAAACCTGCGGCGCCGGCGGTTCGATCTCCTATGGCATCAGGTCCATCCCCGGCGTCTTCGACCTCGTACGCTACGCCAAGAAATACAGTCCAGACGCCTGGATCCTCAACTATTCCAACCCTGCCGCAGTTGTCGCCGAGGCCACACGTCGCGAGTTTGGCAACGACCATATCCTTAACATCTGCGATATGCCCACGGCTATCTTGCTCTCGTACTCTAAGATGCTCGGACTTCCCAGCTGGCGCGATATCGACCCCATGTATTTTGGACTCAATCACTTTGGCTGGTTTACCAAAATCTACGACAAGCAGGGACGCGATCGTCTGCCGGAGCTCCGTCAGACGATTCTCGAGCACGGCATGGCCGTGAGCGACAAGCATCACAAGGACAAGGACTGGATGCACACCTGGGGTCAATACGTCAAGATTGTGAAGGACTATCCCGAGTATCTGCCCAACAGCTACCTGCAGTACTACCTGTACTCCAAAGACATGGCAGATGACATGGACCCCAACTGGACGCGTGCCGACAACGTCATCAACGGACGCGAGAAGGAGATGTTTGCCGAGCACGACAAGTACCTGGCAGATCCCGCCAATTACAAGAGCCCCGTACAGAGCTTCACGGTCTTTGGCGACTTTATCGTCGACGCAGCCGCCTCTATTGCCTACAACAAGTGCGAACGTTATCTCGTAATCGTCGAGAATAACGGCGCCATCCCCAATCTGCCCGACGACGCCATGGTCGAGGTCCCTGCCTACCTGCGCTCTTGGGGCCCCGAACCCATCAGCCAACCTGCTATCCCCACCTTTTACAAGGGGCTTATCGAAGAGCAGAATGCCAGTGAGAAGCTCGCCGTCGACGCATATTACGAGCATTCCTACCAGAAGGCGCTCGAAGCCATCGCAATCAACAAGACCGTCCCTTCGACTACCGTCGCGCGCCAAATCCTTGACGACCTGATCGAAGCAAACGGCGATTATTGGCCGACCCTGTCCTAACTCCCCGCGCATCGAAGGAACATCATGAAAGAAAGCAAGCTCTACAGCGAGTTCCAGAGACTCGGCAAGGTGCTCATGGCACCGGTCCTCCTCCTGCCCGTTTCCGGCATTTTGGTCGGTCTGGGCTCCGCCCTTTCCAATGCTAACCTCATCTCGCTCTGCCCGTTTTTGGGCACCGAGCCGATGGTGATCTTTAGCACGCTCATCAAAGCAGCCGGCAACGTTATCAATGGTAACATCTCGGTTCTCTTTGCGATCTGCATCGCTTACGGTTACGCCAAGGCCGAGAAGGCGACCGCCGCACTCTCAGGCTTCATCGGCTACATGACCATGAACACGATCATGGGTCAGCTGCTTATCCTGCTGGGCACCATCGATCCCGCCAACCTGCAGACCGGTCAGAACGCCATCCTGGGCGTAACCACACTCGACACCGGCGTATTCGGCGGCATCATCATCGGCTTGGTAGTCGCGTGGATCCACAACCGATTCTATAAGGTGCAGCTTCCGCCGGTGCTCGGTATCTTCAACGGCACACGCTGCGTCCCCGCCCTCACCGTTGTTTTCGCAAGCCTAGTGGGCGTTGCGCTCGCCTTCGTGTTTCCGTTTGTGCAAACCGGCCTAAAGGCCGCCTCGACACTCATCGATTCCACCGGGGTGTTTGGCGCGTTCATCTATGGCTTCTCCGAGCGCATGCTTCTGCCCTTCGGCCTGCATCATTTCATCTACCTGCCGTTTTTCTTCACTTCTTTGGGCGGTAGCATCCAGGTTGACGGCCAGACCGTCGAGGGTGCTGTCAACATCTACAACGCCATGCTCAACACGCCCGGCATGATGTACGACATCGACATCTCAAAATACGTCATGAACGGCAAGGTGCTGTTCGCCATGTGCGGCCTGCCCGCGGCGGCGCTCGCCATCTACCACTGTGCCCGTCCCGAGAATAAAAAGAAGGTCGGCTCCCTCATGATCGCCGCCGTTATTCCGGCCGCCATCATGGGCATAACCGAACCGCTCGAGTACTCCTTCCTCTTTGTAGCGCCCGTACTCTACGTGGTCCACGCCCTGCTGTGCGGCATCGCGTATGTACTCACCTACCTGGTACAGTTCAATGTGCCCGGACCTTCCGCCTTCGGCGGACCGCTCCTCTCGTGGATCTTCAACGGCATCATGAACGCCGATAAAGGCTCCAACTGGTTCTGGCTTATTCCGCTCGGCATCGCTTACTTCGGGATCTATTACGTGCTGTTCCGCACCTTTATCAAGAAATTTGACCTCAAAACCCCGGGCCGCGAGGATGATGACACACAGGCAGCGGATGACACGTCGGCCATCGACTCCAAAGCACCTGTCCAGGTAAGCGAGCTCATCCCGCAGATCGTGGAAGCCGTGGGCGGCGCCGATAACATCTCGGGTGTCAACGCCTGCTTCACTCGCCTGAGGCTCAGCCTCAAAGACACCGCCCTGGTCAAGGACGATAGCGTCTTCACCAAAGACCTCGGCGCCAGCGCCATCGTACACGTTGGCGGCGGTGTTCAGATCGTTTACGGCAATAAAGCTTCTGTCTACAAAGTCGAAATGAGAGAATACTTGGGCATGGAATAAATCCTGTCCCATAGCTTCACCACGATGCTCCGGAGATGGCATATCCGCTCCGGGGCATTATTGTTTGGAGTGATTTGAATGTCGATGTACGAGGTCTATTCGAACCTCAGGTCTTGTATCGAAGACGTCGAGAAGGGCGGCAGCCTTGACGCCCACATCGCACTCTACGCCCTTTCCCATCACGACGAGATCCCAGAGCTCTCAATAGAAGAACTTGCCCGCGCGTGCAATACATCGCCCGCGACCATCTCGCGCTTCTGCAGGCGCGTAAACGGCTCGAGCTTTCGATCGTTCAAAGAGCAAGTTGACGACTTCAACGCTTGGCTCCAGCGCGAGACAACCGAGGCAAGGGCGCATAAGCAAATCGATATACCCTGGTATTTCGATATCGTAGAGACCTCTTTGCTTGAAACAAAGCGCCTGCTCACTGAGGATCGACTCGAGCAGGCCGTTGACTGGATTCTCGATGCGCAAAATGTCTACGTATACGGAAGCTCATTCTCCAATCTCGCCGCCCGCTCACTCTGCGAAAAGCTGAGCCGCGTAAACCGACTGTGCTTCTCATTTGGCTCCGTCAAGGGACAGGAAACGTCGCTCTGTCTGCTCCAACCCGACGATCTAGCCATCTTTGTATCGTTCTCAGGGAAGACGAGCCATATCTTCAATCTTTACGTTGAGGCCAAGCGGCGAGGTTGCCGCGTTATTTGGATATCGAGCAACATGGCATTCGATAACAACGGGGCGCGTGAGCTCTTGCTACCCGTGAGCGCGGAGTCACTCAGCGAGTACTCGACCGCCTTGGTTGAGGGCATGAGCCTACAAAGCGCGGTTAACGCTCTGTATATCAGCTGTGCAAATCGACTTCGGGCGCAGCGCTAGCCGCAAACACGCTAGAACCGAAAAGAACGCACCTCACCGTCGCAAGGCGTCCGAATACACGATAGGCAGCGCCAAAAGAGAGCAGCGAGCACGTCATGTACTTGCCCATTCGCCCCAAAACAGCACAGGTCGGCGCCCGATTGAAGGATCGGGCGCCGACCTGTATTAATCTTGATCGTGTGTTTGAGTCGTTTACTCCATACCCAGTAGCTCGCGCATCTGAGTTGCGTAGTTAGATGCCATGTTGCCGTAGACAATCTGCACGCCGCCGTTAACATGCACGATGCCACGCGCTTCGAGCTTTTCGGTAAACTCGGCGTCGTCAACCACCTTGTCGCAGTCATTGAGCTGGATGCGCAGACGGGTGAAGCAGGCCTCGACAGACTTAATATTGTTGTCGCCGCCCACTGCCTCAACGATGGCGGGAATGAGGTCGCTGATCACGGTCTTGGGAGCCTTTGCAGCCTCATCGTCGGACTCTTCCTCGCGGCCGGGAGTCTTAAGGTCCTTCTTAAGAATGATGAACTTGAAGACGAAGTAGTACACCACGAAGTAGATGGGGCCGAGGAACAGGATAACCTGCCAGTTGGAGCCCTTGGCTGCACCCATAATGCCGTTAAAGATCAACGACAGGAGCGGGCCGCCGAACGACGCGGAACCGGCCACGTTGAACTGCAGGATATAGGTCAGCGCATAAGCAAGACCAGCCATGAGAGCGTGGAACACGTAAAGGATGGGCGCGATAAACAGGAAGGAGTACTCGAGCGGCTCGGTAATGCCGGAGAGGATGCAAGGCACCACGATGGCGATCATGAGCGCTGCGGTCTTCTTCTTGTTCTTGGGAAGCGCCGTCTTGTAGAAGGCGAGTGCAGCGCCGGGCAGGCCGAACATGGCGAAGATAACCTTGCCGTTCATGACAAAACGGCTGACCTCGATGTTAAACGGCGTGCTGGGAGAGCCCAGGATCGCGTTGTAGATATTGATAGCGCCCTGAACAGTCTGGCCGTCGATGGTCTCGACGCCACCGAGCGACGTGAAGAAGAACGGCAAATAGACAAAGTGATGCAGGCCAAAAGGCAGGAGCATGCGCTCGCCGGCGCCATAGACAAATGCTCCAAAGGCACCCGTAGTCTTGATGAACTCGGACAGCGCACCGAGAGCGTTCTGAATAAACGGGAAAACAAAGGACATGACCAATGCGAGGATGCTGCATGAGAGCAGCGTCACCGCCGGGATAAAGCGCGTACCGTTGAAGATGGAGAACACGGCAGGCAGCTCAATCTTGTAGTAACGGTTATGCAACCATGCGACGATTGCACCCACCAGAAGACCGCCGATAACGCCAGTGTCGAGCGTGGTGATACCGAGGATCGTGCTCTGGCCCGTCGTAAGATTCGCGGGATCGATAACGCCAGTCGCCGTAAGGAACGTGCCCATCACGGAGTTCATGCACATGTAGCCCAAAAAGCCACAAAGCGCCGCGGTAGCCTTCTCGGACTTGGCGAAGCCATAGGCGAGACAAATCGAGAAGATAACCGGGATGTTGTTCATAACGATGCCGGCAGCGGCCTTGAGAATCGAAAAGAAAATCGCAAAGCCCGGAGCAGCAAGCCAGGGAACAGCTGCCGTAAGGGTAGGACTGGTAAAGGCATTGCCAAAGCCCTGAAGGATGCCGGCGATTGGCAGGATCAGGACAGGCGTCATGAGGACTTTGCCCAGGCGCTGGAACTTTGCCAGTAGCTCATCTTTGTTCATGGGATACCCCTCTTAAAGAAACGGGGCGTGCAGTTCTACAACCCACACGCCCCATAACAATTATCAAGCGCTATGGAACTAGTTACTTAAGCTCCGGCCAGTAATCCTTATTGGCCTCGATGAGCTTATCGAGCACCTTACGCGCCTTCTTTGCGTCACCGACCAGACGATTAAGCGTGAGTGCCTGCAAAGCCTTCTCGTAAGAACCTTCCATCCAAGCCTCAACAGTCAGGCGCTCATAGGCATACTGGTTCTCCATAAGGCCGCGATAGAAGGTACCGATCTTGCCAACAGCATAGGGCTGCGGGCCATTGGCGCCCACACTTGCCGCGACCTCGACCATGGCGTCATCGGGCATGCCCTCGATAATGCCGTTGTTGGGCACGATGACAATGAAGGTCTTGTTGGTGTTGCGATAAATGGCCGACGTGATTTCCACGATCATATCGCCGTGAGCATCGTTCTGCACAACCGAGGAGTTCTTTGCGGTGCCGACTTTGGCAACACGCTCGCACTCGGCGAACACGCGCTTCTCACGACCGTTGATAACCTCGTCGGAGCGAGTGTAGTCGGGGTCGAGGTGAGCGACCTTGTACTCGGGATACAGATAGTACTGCAGATAAGTGTTGGGCAGATAGTCGGGGAAGTCCTCGAGCATGTCCTTGACCATGGCGTAGGTATCAAGCCAGGACTGGTCACGCTGCTCGGCATCGGCAGGAAGGAAGCCGTTCTTCTCCGTGTACTCCTTAATCTGCGGGACGAGGTCATGGCCCTCTTCATCGTAGATGTGCTTGAACCAACCAAAGTGATTGAGGCCGAAGTACACGGGCTCCGTCTTGCTCATATCGCGACCGAGCAGGCGACCGTAAGAGCGCATGAGGTTGACAGGCTGGTCGCAGATGTTGAGGACGCGATGCTCGTTGGGCAGGACGCGCTCGAGACCATATGCCACAATAGCAGCCGGGTTGGTGTAGTTGATAATCCACGCCTCCGGGCTATGAGCGCGAACGTCGTTGACGATCTCAACCATGTCATGCATGGAGCGCATACCGTAAGCCATGCCGCCAGGGCCCACCGTTTCCTGGCCGATGATTCCCATATGCAGCGGAATCTTCTCGTCCTTGCTACGCATCTCGTAGCCGCCGGTACGAATCTGGCAGAGCACAAAGTCGACGTCGGTGTAAGCCTCGTCCTTATCGGTGGTGTAACCAAACTCCACACCGGGCTCCTCCTCGGCGAAGAGGATCTTGCCAAACTCGCCGATCGGACGCTGACGCTCGGCATCGATGTCATAAAGCATCACGCGGTTCAGCGGCAGAATGTCCATGTGCTTGGTCAGGGCCTTAAGAATGCCAGGGCACCACGTAGAGCCGCCGCCAACGATCACAATATTGAGCTTATCCTTCATGTTCCGTCCCTCCAGGGTTGGCTGATCGGTGTTCTCGAAGACCTTGGGCTCCGCGGTTGTCCTCGGCTTGCTTCGTTTCGATTGTCATTTTGCGACATAAGGTCATTTGCGAATCCCCGTGTGGGCCAATGCGAAACGGGGACACATGATTTCGCTCGCAACACAGATATGTGTAGGCAGACACGCACGTTTGCCCAGTTCATGGGCAATAGGCAATCTTGACCGATTACCGATTTCTCACCTGGCTACACAAAGCGGTACCATATGTACGACGAGGTGCGAGGGGCTGAAACATCTTATGAAAGATCAAGAATCTTTTTATGATCATGTGCGAGCTGGCGAGAGCAAGCTCAACGATCTCGAAAGCGAGATCATGCGCTACATCATCGAGCTGCGTGATGATATTGACGATGTCACGCTTAAGAGCGTTGCTGAACGGTTCTTCGTCGCTCCCAATACAATCGTCAGGCTTGCCCATAAGCTTGGCTTCTCGGGGTTTACGGAGCTCAAACAATCGTATTCCGCCTCGCTCGACCGCAATCGATTCACTATCGAGGCACTTCCTCTTGATACCCAGCTCGTACAGACCAAAGATCTGCTTAACGACCGGGTCATCGACTCGGTTGTGAGTCTTATCCAGGACGCCTCGCATATCGTGTTCTTCTGCTCAGGCTTTTCGAAATACCCATGCCTCGAGATGGCTGAAAAGCTCAAAATAATGGGTAAGAATACCGACACGCTCAGTGAACGCCACGTCATGAGGCATTACGCAGAACTCCTCGGCAAAAACGACCTGGTCTTCAGCGTTTCCGTAAGCGGCGAGACGCAGGTGTCTATTGACGCCACATCGATAGCCAAAACGCGCGGATGCAAGGTTGTCACGCTCACCGGCTTTTCTCGAAATTCTCTCTCGAAACTAGCCGACTACCCTATCTACACCGTGCAAAAAGAAATCCGCTTGGGCAGCATGGACCTCGACAGTCGATTGATGTTCTATTACGTTTTCGAATTGATATTTGAGCGCTACTTCAAACTGGCCAAGAAATAAAACTTGGCATGCGCCCGGCTTCGACTCTTTAGCATTCTTCTATATGAAAGGTATCGTTCTATGCAACGCGTACTGTTTATCTGCTATGGAAATATCTGCCGCTCGACGATGGCTGAGTCGGTGTTTACCGAGCTCGTGCGCCGCGCCAGGCGCGAGGCGGAGTTTGTCATCGATTCCGCAGCGACCTCAACCGAGGAGATCGGCAACCCGCCGCACCATGGCACGGTCGCCAAGCTGCGCGAAGTCGGGATTCCCGTCGTCGCACATCGCGCACGTCAGGTGCGTCGCGCGGAGTATGGCGACTGGGATCACATTGTCTATATGGATGCCGAGAACGCCCGCGGCCTACGTCGCATCTTTGGCGACGACCCCGACGGCAAGATTACGCGCTTGCTCGATTGGACCGAGCGCCCCGGCGACGTAGCCGATCCCTGGTACACCGGCAATTTCGATGCCACCTACCGCGACGTACTCGACGGCTGCACCGCTATGCTCGAGCAGCTGTAGGTTCGCGGACGCACGAACCTCGCGAGCCGCGTCATCGGCATACAGGTCGAGCGTGGATTTTCTCCCACTTTGAGCGTTCAAGCGCGTTCTAAACGGGAGAAAATCCACGCTCATTATCTCGGGATGGCGGATGCGACAAAGGCACTGCCCCTTTGTCGCATCGGGGACTGGCCCTAGACCGGCTTGACCTCCAGCTTTATCCCCTCGGAACGGGCGTCACCCAAAACATCCGAAAGGGCCCAAGTCGCATATAGCGGCAGATAGAGAACAGCTCCGCTGCGCTCAACGTTGCCTCTCGAGAAAACAATCCCGAGCTTTACGCCATATTCAGCCGTATCAAGCACATGACCGAGCGCAGCGTGCGCGTGGTAATAGGAGCCCGATTTAACCTCGATCGGAACAGCCGTCCCATCCGGTCCGTCGACCACAAAGTCCACTTCGCCGCGCTTTTTTGTCTGATAGTAGTAAAGCTGGCGATTTTGGGCAGCCAGCTGCTGGGCCACCACGTTTTCGTAAATGCCGCCCAGATTGGGCTCCTTGCTATCAAGATACGCCGCTTGGGCGACTCCAACGGGGTAGCGCGCCATCAACATGCCCGTATCCGATTGATATAGCTTGAACTGCGATGGCCGCGCCGTCTTGAGCAGGGGCGATTTTGGCTCGGTTACGATATCGGCCTTGAGAGCAACGCCGGCATCGACAAGCCAGACAAAATCTCGCTGGTACTTGTCGTAATGCGCCTTGGGGTCAATGGAATTGAGCACGAAGCGCTTGTTTTCGCCCTCGAGCATAATAGGAAGCTGATCGTAGATGCTCTGCACCTGAAGGGCTCGCCCGCTTGCATACTTGGAGATATCCCGCCGGTACTGTTCGTTGAGCTCTGACTGTAGCTGACGAACAGAGGCAAGGTCGCCCCGCGTGTCAAGGAAACGCTGCACGACCTCTGGCATTCCGCCGACAACGGTATAGGTCCTGAAGTTTGCCATCATCGCGTCATGAATGTAATCAGGAATGGGCTTCTCGCTGATACACGCATCGCGTATCGTTTGGCGAGCTCCCTCGCTCACCCCGATCGCCCAGCAAAACTCCTCAAAATCGAGCGGGAACATCCTAAGCTCGTGAACATATCCCACAGGATAGGACCTAACGCCCCTGAACTGGGTCCCGAGCATTGACCCCGAAAACGCCCAGCGGCACCTCCCGTCCTCAACAAGGAACTTTGCCATCGTCATGATGTCGGGGGCCTCTTGGACCTCATCGATAAACACGAGCGTTTTGCCTGGCGCTATCGGCTTTCCCGAAAGAAGCGTCACCCTGCTGATGAAATCATCGGCATCTCGCGCCTCGAGAAGAGCATCTTTTGCTTGGCGATTTTCCGCGAGATTGAGCTCGATATAGGTTGCGTAGTTTGACTTACCGAACTCGCGAATCGAGTAGCTCTTACCGATTTGGCGAGAACCCGTGACGAACAACGCCTTTCGTTCAATGGATCTCTGCCAACAATCAAGCTCATCAGCGATTTTCCTGCGCAACATAAGCTCTCCCATCGCCTCGATAAATGAAATGCAGATATTTATATCGACTATTATCGATGAAATGCAGAGATTTTTAGTACCGAAATTAGATGAAATGCAGAAATTTGAGCTTACTCGCGCACAGAACAACGACGCGTGCGCCTAAGCATGGGCATAAGTGAGGTCGGGATTCTCGCATACAAATCGAGCGAGGACTATCTCCCACTTTGAGTGCGAAATTGCGCCCAAAACGGGAGATAATCCACGCTCGATATTTCGACGGGAGAAAATCCTCGCTCGGTTACTCGTCGACGATCTCGGCAAGCCAGACGTTCAACGTGTCGACCTCGGGACAGCAGAACTTTGCCGTACCGGGCTCGTTGCCAGGCACGGTTCCGCCGTAGCGCAGGATATCGATATAGGGAAAGCCCACGTGACATGCCATGGAACACATCTTGCCGCGGTCGCGGTCGAAGTCGAAGACGTCACCCGGCTTGTGCCCGTGATGGCAGCGGCATGTGCCCAGCTGGTCCACGCAGCTCACGCGGATACGCGGACGCTTGCCACGCGGCGCGCCGAGCGGCCTGTTCTCGCCCGCAGGCTTGACGCCGTCCTCGCCAGCATTACTCATGGTCAATCACATCCAGGCAGGCCTCGATGGGAAGGCCAGCCGACTTGTCCTCTTGGTCGGCATTGCGCTCGATAAGCTCAGCCACCACACGCATGGCATCGGACGTCGCGCGCTGCAGACTCCAGCCTGCCATAACGCGGCCGACGAGCACCGCCGAGAACGTGTCGCCCGTGCCCGGGAAATAGACCGGAATCAGGTCAAAGGGAATCGTGAAGTACTCCCCCGCCACATAGTCGTAACCGATAACCGCGTTCGTGCCATTGACCACGGCGCTCGTAATGACCACCGATTTGGCACCCAGCTCGCGCACGGCGTCCACAAGGGCGCGGGCCTCATCGGGCGTGATCTGCTCTGCAATAGGCGTATCAGTGAGCAGACAGGCCTCGGTGTAGTTGGGCACCGCGTAGTCTGCGCACTCCAGCAGGTGCCGCATAAGGCCAATCGTGGACTCGGGCACGCCCGCATAGAGCTTGCCGTTGTCGCCCATGATGGGGTCGACGAACACCTTGGTGCCCTTTTGCGCGCGGCGGTGGCAAAAGTCCGAGATGATGCGCGTCTCTTCCTCGGTCACGATAAAGCCGGTCGAGATGGCGTCGAACTCAAAGCCGAGCTCTTCCCAGATGGCAAGACTCTGACGCACGTACTCCGTGGTGTCGTGGATGTAGAACTTGGGATAGTTGAGCGTATCGGAAACGAGCGCCGTCGGCAGGTTATGGATACGGTAGCCCATGTGCGACAGCACCGGCAGCATGGCGGAAAGCGCGACCTTGCCGTAACCGCACATATCGTTGATCAGCAGTAGCTGAGTATTCTTCATGAGGGCCTCCCTTGTTTCGAGCGCGGCGCGGCAGCGCCACAGTGCGACTAAGTGTAGCGCAGGAGGCGTTGTGGGCGGAGGCGAGCGGTACGAAGGGCAAATTGTTGCGGAAAGGTTTCGGAAATGGGGGTTGTTTGCTCCGTAGCGGCCTAGTTGATGCTACTCATATGGTGCCATTTCAAAACTATGCCTATTTACTACGTTTAACCGCCCGCCTCCAACCACAACGAATTTCTCTCCAACAAAACCGCAGGTAGATAGCTTGCGTTTTTCAGAAACAGCTGTTGTGGTCAGCGATGCTGGATTCATCGTAGTAATTAGGCATAGTTTTTGGCAAGGCCGCTTCGAAAGGCATCATCGCAGCCCAAAACGATACCTTTTCCTTCGCCCCCAAGGGATCAGATTGCCGCTTAGGAGCGTTTGCAGCGTCGAGCGGTTACGGCGTTTGGTAAAACGCCGTAACTTAATAAGTTTGGTACCTTGACATTTTTTTCTTGCACTCCTAAATTAGTTAGGCACAAAACAATTGCACTACCTAACTAAAGAAAGGAGCGACACCATGTGCGATGACCACATCGGCCTCTGCCCCCACACGCCGGGCGGCGACCCCCATGAACCCGCAGATGCGCCCGCGGCACAGTCCCAATCAGACGCGCTCGCCAAGCACATCCTAAACGGGCTGGGCTTCTGCGGCCACTTTCTGCACTTTCACGGCGGCGGCGCCTCGGGAAAGGCCCCCATCGTCTGCTTGCTCGCCAAGCAGCCAAACGGCGAGATGTCACAGCAGGAACTAGGCCTGCACTTTGATCTTAAGCCCGGTTCGCTTTCCGAAATTCTCTCCAAGATCGAATGCGCCGGCCTTATCGAGCGCAGCCGCAATCCCAAAGACCGGCGGCAGCTCACCATTCGCCTGACCGAAGCGGGATGGGAAAAGGCCCACGTAGAGCAGGCTGCCCGCATTCGCTTTAGAGAGCAGGCCTTTAGCGCGCTCACCCACGACGAGCGCGAGGACCTCGCCGAAATGCTCGATAAAATCCGCGTAACCTGGGAGGAACTGGATGATTAAAACCCTTATGGGCAGCATCCGCGATTACATGAAGGTCACGATCGCCACACCGCTGCTGGTGCTTGGCGAGGTAATCTGCCAGATGATGATCCCGTTTATCACCGCCGACATGATCGACGCCATCAAGGACGGCACCGCCGTTACCGAGATGCTGCCCACCGCCGGCCTTCTGGTGCTCATCGCGCTGACGTCGCTCGCCTTTGGCGCCGCCGCGGGCATCACCTGCAGCCATGCGAGCTGCGGCTTCGCCAAGAACCTGCGTCACGACCTGTTCTACAAGATCCAGACGTTCAGCTTTGCCAACATCGATGAGTTCTCGAGCTCCTCGCTCGTCACCCGCCTCACCACCGACATCAACAACGTGCAGCAGGCCTTTATGATGATCATCCGTATCGCCGTGCGCGCGCCGCTGGTATTGATCTTCGCCTTTACCATGGCGTTTATCATGGGCGGCAGCGTTGCCATGGTCTACCTGGTCATCATTCCGCTGCTGGGCTTTGGACTGTTCTTTATCATCTTTAAGGTGCGCCCCATCTTCTCGCGCGTCTTCCACAAGTACGACGCGCTCAACGAATCCGTTGAGGAAAACGTCACCGGCATGCGCGTGGTCAAGAGTTACGTGCGCCAGGACTACGAGAAGGAGAAGTTCGCCACCGCCGCGCGCGACGTCCAGATGGACTTCACCCGCGCCGAGAAGCTGCTCGCCTTCAACAACCCCATGATGAACATCTGCGTCAACGGCGCGTTCGTCGTCATCATCTACCTGGGTTCCAAGCTCATCATCACGAGCCAGGGCACCCTGTTCGACGTGGGCCAGCTCTCCTCGACCTTTACCTATGGTTTCCAGATTCTCATGAGCCTGATGCAGCTGTCGATGATCTTTGTCATGGTGACCATGGCCGACGAATCGGCACACCGCATTACCGAGGTGCTGGCTGCCGAGCCCACGATCGCCGATCCCGCCGAGCCCGTGCTCGAGGTTGCCGACGGCTCCATCGACTTTGACCACGTGAGCTTTAAGTATTCCGAGTACGCGAAGCGCCAGGCGCTCGACGATATCGACCTGCATATTAAGAGCGGCGAGACCATCGGCATTATCGGTGGCACCGGCTCGGCCAAGTCGACGCTCGTAAACCTGATCGCCCGCCTGTACGATGTCACGGAGGGCACCGTGCGCGTCGGCGGCGTGGACGTGCGCGACTACGACCTGGACGCGCTGCGCCACCAGGTAGCCATGGTGCTGCAGAAAAACGTGCTGTTTAGCGGCACCATCGCCGAGAACCTGCGCTGGGGCGACCCGAACGCCACCGACGAGGAAGTCCGCGAGGCCGCACATCTGGCCTGCGCCGACGAGTTTGTCGACGGCTTCCCCAAGGGCTACGACACCTGGATTGAGCAGGGCGGCTCCAACGTTTCCGGCGGTCAGAAGCAGCGCCTTTGCATCGCGCGTGCCCTGCTGCGTCGCCCCAAGATCTTGATCCTGGACGACTCCACGAGCGCCGTCGACACCAAGACCGACGCCAAGATCCGCGAGGGCCTGGCGAGCTATCTGCCCAACACGACCAAGCTCATCATCGCCCAGCGTATTAGCTCCGTGCAGGATGCTGACCGCATCATCGTCATGGAGGGTGGCCGCATCAAGGACATCGGCAACCATGACGAGCTGCTCAAGACGAGCGAGATCTACCGCGAGACCTTTACCTCGCAAAACAAGATGAGTGCCGAGGGCGAGGAGGCGGCCGAGACCGTCGCAGCCGACACCGAGGCATCCGCACCGCAAGCTCAGACCCAGGAAGGAGGCGAGGCACATGAGTAAGGCAGCTACCGCCGAGCGCGCACGCAACCGCAAGGGTGGCACCATGACGCGCCTCATCAAGATGCTCTTTGGCTTCTACCCGGTGCTTTTGCCCCTCGTCGTCGCCGGCGTGGTGCTCTGCGCCATCATCAATTCCATCGGCGCGACGTTTCTCCAGAGCGCGCTGCAAGTCATCAGCGAATCATGGCAGTCGGGCGACTGGACGGCCGCGCAGCCCAAAATTCTGAAGCTTGTGACCACCCTCGGCTGCATCTACGCCGTGGGCGTCGCGTCTTCGCTCTTCTGGAACCGCGCCATGGCCGTCATCACGCAGGGCTCGCTCGAGAAGCTGCGCGAGAAGATGTTCAACCGCATGCAGGACCTGCCGATTCGCTACTTCGACACGCACCAGCGCGGCGACATCATGAGCCACTACACCAACGACATCGACACGCTGCGCCAGATGATCAGCCAGTCGCTGCCCAACCTGCTCATGACGATCATCGTCATCGTCACCGTGTTCTTCATCATGCTGTATTACAGCGTGTGGATGTGCCTGGTCATCATCGCCGGCGTCACCTTTATGGCCTTTATGACCAAGCTGCTCGGCTCCAACTCCGCGCGCTTCTTTATCGCGCAGCAGACCGAGCTCGGCGTGGTCGAGGGCCATATCGAGGAAGTCATGAACGGCCAGAAGGTCGTCAAGGCGTTCTGTCACGAGTCCGCCGCCGAGGCCGATTTTGACGAGCGCAACGAGAAGCTCTTCGAGGTCTCGCAGAAGGCCAACATGTACGCCAACATCCTCATGCCGATCCTCGGGAACCTGGGCGACCTGCTCTACGTGCTGGTCGCGCTGGCCGGCGGCATCTTCCTGGCGCTGGGCGTGCCCAACCTGAGCCTCTCGGGCATGGCGCTCTCCATTGCCGTCGTGGTGCCGTTCCTCAACATGACCAAGCAGTTCTGCGGCCAGATCGGCCAAATCTCGATGCAGATCAACGCCGTGGTCATGGGCCTTGCCGGCACCGAACGTATCTTTGAGCTGCTCGACGAGGAGCCCGAGGCCGACGAGGGCTACGTGACGCTTGTCAACGCGCAGGTGAACCCCGAGACCTGGGAGCTCGAGGAGGCCAACCACCACACCGGCATGTGGGCGTGGAAGCATCCGCACCGCGCGACCGGCGAGATCGAGTACGTGCCGCTGCGTGGCGACCTGGTCATGGACAACGTGGACTTTGGCTATACGCCCGACCACGAGGTGCTGCACGGCGTGTCCGTGTACGCCAAGCCGGGTCAGAAGGTCGCGTTTGTCGGCGCCACCGGTGCCGGTAAGACGACCATCACCAACCTCATCAACCGCTTCTACGACATTGCCGACGGCAAGATCCGCTACGACGGCATCAACGTCAACAAGATCCGCAAGGCCGATCTGCGCCGCTCGCTGGGCGTCGTGCTGCAGGACGTGAACCTGTTCACCGGCACCGTGATGGACAACATTCGCTACGGCAACCTGGATGCGACCGACGAGGAGTGCATCGCGGCGGCCAAGCTCGCGGGCGCGGACGACTTTATCACCCGCCTGCCCGACGGCTATGACACCATGCTCACCGGCAACGGCGCCCAGCTGTCGCAGGGCCAGCGCCAGCTGATTTCGATCGCACGCGCCGCCGTCGCCGATCCGCCGGCAATGATTCTGGACGAGGCCACGTCGAGCATCGACACCCGCACCGAGGCCATCGTGCAAGCGGGCATGGATAAGCTCATGGAGGGCCGCACGACGTTTGTCATCGCGCACCGCCTGTCCACCGTGCGCAACTCCGACGCGATCATCTGTCTGGACCACGGCCGCATCATCGAGCGCGGCAACCACGACGAGCTGATCGCCAAGCGCGGGTATTACTACCAGCTGTACACGGGTGCATTTGAGCTCGAGTAGATAGGCTTGTTCCACGGAGGTCTCCCAGGCGGGCCGGGGTGTAACCTCCGTGCTCAAACATTCTCGCTTCGCTGCGAAACTGCGCGCGGAAGTTACACCCCGGCCCGCCTGGGAGACCTCCTGCGCGCAATCAGCCCGTCGTTTAAAACGGAATAAAAGTTAGTGAGGCCCTGGCCGGTTGGCCAGGGCCTTGTTTTGTGTGAGCTACTTGAGGAGCTGGGCCATGGCGTTGACGAATTTTTGGACTTGGAGGGTTGGCTCGAGCGGGTAGTGCAGAAAGACCGGCACCTCGCGTCCGCATAGGAACGGCACGCCCACAAAGGCCGGGTGCACGCCCGACCACGCTCCGCAGGTGAGCACCGCATCGCCCTTTTCCTCCGCCTCGTTAAAGAGCGCAAAGTCAAAACTGTCCACGTCGATCACGTCCACGCCGCCATCGGCCAACAGGTCGATGCGCAGGCTGTCCATGGCGTCATTGCCGTGACGAAGCACGCGCAGGCGCATGCCCTCCAGGTCGGCAACCGTGATGCGCGTCTTGCGCGCAAGCGGGCTCGTGCGCGGCACATCAATATAAAACGGTACGTTGACGATAAGGAGCTTTTGGCAGGCGTCGCCCCAGCGCGGGGTCGAAAAACTCGACTGCGCTACATCCACTTCGCGACCAAGACTGCGCATGACGGTCTCGCGCTCATCGTAGAGGTCACTCACCGGCACAATCTCAAAGCGCAGTGACGGCTCCAGCTCGTGCACACTCGGCCACATCGACAGCGTCTGGCGCCCCGGGCACATCATCGACACGCCCAAGCGCACCGCACCGCCATCGCCCGCCGCACGTCGGGCACGACGCAGTGCGTCCTCGGACTGGCGCATGATCGAGCGCGCGTCGTCCACCAGTAGTGCACCAGCCGGCGTCACCTTAACGCCCGAGTGCGACCGCTCGAACAGCGTGATGCCGAACTCGGCCTCGAAGCCCGAAACCTGCTTGACGAGCGCCGGGGTCGACACGCGCAGCTTTGCCGCGGCACGCGAGAAACTTCCCAGCTCCGCGGCGGCCGAAATAGCGTCAAGTCGTCGATCGTACACGTCAATCTCCCGTTTTCGCACGCGCGGGCCCACAGCACCGCAGGGGGTCGTTTTCGCAGGTCACGCGCTCAATTGAGAACAAACCTCAATGTACAGTGTAAACCTGCGGTTAACGACATTCTAACAAATATGCAATTCACCTGCGCGAACGCTAAGCATACGATAACCAGCGAAAACCACGTGGGTCGGTTAATGGGAGCGACCCACCGGGAGGCACAAGAAGGGAAGTTCCTATGAGCAATTGGCTTAAGCTCGAGGGCGATGTTTGCGCTGTGACTGGAGCGCTCGGCGGTATGGGCGCCGAAATCTGCCGCGAGTTCGCCCGCAACGGCGCCAACGTCGTCATGCTCGACCTAGACGAGGAAAAGGTCAAGGCCGCTGCCGCCGACCTCGCTGCCGAGTTTGGCATCCACGCCGAGGGCTACAAGATGAACGCCACCGACGAGGCCGAGGTTCAGGCCGCCGTCGACGCCACCATCGCCAACTTCGGCCGCGTCGACGTCCTCGTCAACACCGCCGGCATCCTGCGCTTCGCCGCTATGGAGGACCTGCCGCTGAGCGACTGGGAGCAGGTACTCAACGTCAACCTCACCGGCTACTTCATCACCTCGCAGCGCTTTGGTCGCGAGATGATCAAGGCCGGCCAGGGCCGCCTGGTGCACATCTCGACCGTCGCCAGCCACTCCCCCGAGACGTTCTCGGGCGTGTACAGCTCCACCAAGGCGGGCGTCAACATGATGTCCAAGATGCTCGCCGCCGAGTGGGGCCCCTACGGCGTGCGCTCCAACTGCGTCGAGCCCTGCTTCGTTAAGACCCCCATGTCGGCGAGCTTTTACGCCGACCCCGAGGTCGAGAAGAGCCGCAGCCGCCTCATCGCCACGCGCCGCATCGGCGAGGTCAGCGATATCGCCAACGCCGTCATGTTCCTGGCGTCCAAGCGCTCGGACTTTACCACCGGCGACGCCATCAAGGTCGATGGCGGCTTCTCCAATATGATGGGCGACCTCACCGCCAAGCCCGGCGGTCGCCGCGCCTTTGCCGACAACTACCTCAAGAACAAGGGTGTCGAGCTTTGGTCCGACGAGTCCGGCGTCGCAAAGCCGACCGACCAGTAAACCATCCTGACAGGGAGGTCCCGCGGACACGCCTGCCCCTCCCCCGCATCGATTAGAAAGAGTCCAATGGCTTCCACCAACTCCAACAAGGGTCGCGCCGTCGTGCTTTCCGCCGCGTGCGTCACCATGTTCTTCATCAGCTCCATCGCGCTGTATTCCGTCGTGAGCAAGAACCTGCTCGCCGTCTACCCCGAGTGGTCGAGCGCCCTTACCTGGGCTTTCCCGGTCTTTCAGACCATCATGGCCGTGACGGGCATCTTCGCCGGCCGCATCTCCGATAAGATCGGCCCGCGCAACGTCGTGATTGCCGCCGCCGTGTGCTACGGCCTGGGCTGGTTCATGTCCGGCACCGTCACCGAGCCGTGGCAGTTCTACCTGTGGTTCTCGCTCGTCGCCGCCGTCGGCAACGGCCTGGGCTACAACCCGGCGCTCACCACCGGCCAAAAGTGGTTCATCGACAAGAAGGGCCTCGCCTCCGGCATCACCCTGGCCGCCTCGACCGCCGGCCCCGCTGTGCTGTCCCCGGTGCTCGCCTCGCTGCTCATCCCGAGCCTTGGCATCTTTGGCGCCCTCAAGGCACTCGGCGTCATCTTCTTTGTGACGATTGCCGCCTCCGCCCTGTTCCTGAAGGCCCCCGAGGCCGGCTGGCTGCCCGAGGGCTTCGAGGCCCCCAAGGGCGGCGCGCATGCCGGCACCTTCGGCGACCTCACCCCGGGTGAGATGGTCAAGACCCCACGCTTCTGGGTCCTCATCGTCACCTTCGCCTTTGCCGCCACCGCGGGCACCCTGCTCGTGGGCAAGGTTGCCTCCATCGCCGCCGTCCAGCTCTTCGCCGACCCCACGTGCGCCGCAGCTGTCGCCCTCGGCGGTGTGGTGGTCTCCGTCAACACCTGCGCCAACCTGGTCGGTCGTCTGTCCTTTGGCCAGATCATCGACAAGCTCGGCGCCTACAAGTCGCTGCTCATCAGCCTTGTCGTCACCATCGTCGCCCTCGTCATCATGTCGATGAGCTTTACGCAGAGCATGTTCTTTGTGGCGCTCGCCCTGCTCGGCTTTAGCTTTGGCGCCCTGCTCGTCATCTACCCGCCGCTCACCGGTGGCGCCTTTGGCACCA
Source organism: uncultured Collinsella sp. (assembly GCA_934630735.1). GTDB lineage: Bacteria > Actinomycetota > Coriobacteriia > Coriobacteriales > Coriobacteriaceae > Collinsella. The sequence goes on from CAKTWK010000004.1 coordinate 57,233, forward strand.
GCAACATCGGCGTCAACTACGGCATCATGTTTTTGGGTTACGCCGCCTCCACCTGGATCAGCCAGCCCATCACCGCCGTGCTGTATCACGCCGAGGCCGGCAGCGCCGCCTACCAGCAGTCCTTCTACGGCGCCATTGTGATCGCCGCCATCGCCGTCGTGCTCACCGTCTACATGATGGTCTCCGACAGCAAGAAGAAATCCGCCTAGTTTTACCGATGTGACAAAGGGGCTGTCCCTTTGTCACATTTCACCGGTCCCCAGTATTAAGGAGTCGAAATGTCTGAGCTCAATCCCGTCCGCATTGCCGTTATCGGCGCCGGCGCCATGGGCCGCAACCACATCCGCTTTGTCACCGAGGAGCCCGAGGCCGAGCTCGTCGCCATCGCCGACGCCTTTGAGGGCGCCCGCGCCACGGCCGAGGCCGCCGGCGTGCCGTTTTATACCGATCCCGCCCAGATGATGGACGAGGTCAAGCCCGAGGCCGTCATTATCGCCACCCCCAACGACCTGCACCTGGGCGTTGCCCGCGAGGCCATCAAGCGCAACATCGTGCCGCTGGTCGAAAAGCCAATCTCCAACGACCTCGAGGATGCTCAGGCCTTCGCCGCCGAGGCCGGGACCGCCGGCGTGCCCGTGCTCGTGGGTCAGCACCGTCGCCACAACCCCTTCGTCAACAAGGCCAAGGAGATCATCGAGTCCGGCGAGCTGGGCAAGCTCACCGTGTCGAGCTTCCACTATATGATCTATAAGAATGACGAGTACTTCGATGTCGAGTGGCGCCGCAAGAAGGGTGCCGGCCCGATTCTGGTCAACCTGGTTCACGACGTCGACCTGCTCCGTTACCTGCTGGGCGAGCCCGTTGCCGTCCAGGGCATGCAATCCAGCGCCGCCCGCGGTTTTGAGACCGAGGACTCCGCCGTGGTCAACGTCCGTTTTGCCGACGGCGCGCTTGCGAGCATGACCATTTCCGACGCCACCGCCAGCCCCTGGAACTGGGAGGCAACCGCTCGCGAGGATCCGCAGTACCGCCCCTTCGACGCTGACGCCTACTTTATCGGCGGAACCTTGGGCGCCCTTTCGCTGCCCCGCCTACACCAGTTCTCCTACGACGGCGCCTCCAACTGGCACAAGCCGCTGCAGATGGAGATTCCGGCCGTGGACCCGGCGCTGCCGCACAAGATGCAGCTCAAGCACTTTGTGAAGGTCGTCCGCCGCGAAGTTGAGCCCGTCGTGACCCCCGCCGATAACGTCAAGACGCTCACGCTTCTCAACGCCATCAAGGAGGCCGCCGAGACCGGCCAGCTCGTCGAGCTGTAGCACCTTAGGACAGGCCGCGGCAGAAACCCCATGCCGGGCCCCTCGGTCTGCCACAAATAAGCCCCTCTTCTTTGCCCCGCGAGCAGCCTCATGCCCGCGGGGTATTTTGCTAACTTGCCGACGATTTTTCTGGGGCGGGGGCTATTTTGCACCTCGGCTTGATTCGTTCGCCACGAAATGGGCCTATCTACTACGTTTAACCGATTACCCTCGACCATGCCGAATTTCCTAAAATCAAAAGCGCAGGTAGACGGCTTGCGTATTTTCGGAAAACCGGGGGGATGGTCGACCCATACGGTTCAAACGTAGTAGATAGACCGTTTTCGTGGCGCGGCCCCAAAAACAGTCTTTTGGAACGGGTGGTATCCTTGGTAGCCCTGTGCCGCAAACGCACCTTAAACGCAAGGAGTCCCATGGATCTTATCGCCCAGCTCGCCCGCGAGCTCAACCTTAAGGCCGCCAACGTCGAGGCAGCCGTCAAGCTCATCGACGAGGGCAACACCATTCCCTTTATCTCGCGCTACCGCAAGGAAGCAACGGGCGGCATGGACGATGTCGCCCTGCGCGCGCTCGACGAGCGCCTGTCTTACCTGCGCAATCTTGAGCAGCGCAAAGAGGACGTCATCCTGCTCATCGACGCCCAGGGCAAACTCACGCCCGAGCTCGAGCAGCAGATTCGCGAAGCCACACAGCTCCAGCGCGTCGAGGACCTCTACAAGCCCTACCGCAAAAAGCGCATGACCCGCGCGCAGAAGGCCCGCGAGGCAGGCCTGGAGCCGCTCGCCAACATGATCATCATGCAGGCCTCGGCCAAGGGCAGCGCACTCGACGCCGCCGCGGCATACGTCAACGAGGAGGCTGGCTTTGACACGCCCGAGAAGGCGCTCGCCGGCGCGGCCGACATCGTGGCCGAGACGGTGGCCGAAGACCCGGAGAACGTCACCGACCTGCGCGCCTTTACGCAAAACACCGCCGACGTCGTCGTCGAGGCCACCGACCCCGCGGAGAAGACTCCCTACGAGCCCTACTACAACTTTGACGAGCCGCTGCGCCGTATACCCAACCACCGCGTGCTGGCTATCGACCGCGGTGAGCGCGAGGGCAAGCTCCGCGTGCGCGTGAACGTCGACGGCGCTGCCGCCACGGCACGCCTCGGCAGCCGTTGGCCCCGACGCCAAGGCGTGTTTGCCCCCATCTTCGATGCCGCCATCGCCGACGGTTACAAACGCCTCATGGCCCCCTCGCTGGAGCGCGAGGCCCGAGCCAAACTCACCGTTCGCGCCCAGACAGAGGCCATCAACGTCTTTGCCAAGAATCTCGAGGGCTTGCTCTCGGCACGCCCCGTCCGTGGCGCCCGCGTACTCGCGCTCGACCCGGGCTACCGCACCGGCTGCAAGGTCGCCGTCATGGACGAGACCGGCAAGCTACTCGACCACGGCGTGGTCTACCCCACCAAGCCGCGCCACGACGTTGCCGGTACCAAGCGCGAGCTCGCCCGCCTCGTCAAGAAGGACGGCGTCAACACCATCGTCATCGGCAACGGCACCGCCAGCCGCGAGACCGAGGAAGTCGTCTCGGAGTTCATTGCCGAGCAGGCGCCCGGGCTGCGCTACACCATCGTCAACGAGGCCGGCGCGTCGGTGTACTCCGCTTCCGAGCTCGCCAGCCAGGAATATCCCGATCTGGACGTCACCGTGCGCGGCGCCATGAGCCTGGGCCGCCGCCTGCAGGACCCGTTGGCAGAGCTCGTCAAGATTCCGCCCCAGTCCATCGGCGTGGGCCAGTACCAGCACGACCTTGACCAGGCCGAACTCTCGCGCACCCTGGGCCACGTGGTGGAAGACGTCGTCAACCGCGTGGGCGTCGACGTCAATACCGCAAGCGCGAGCCTGCTGGGATACGTATCGGGCATCACGCCAAGCGTGGCCAAGAACATCGTGGCCTACCGCGAGGAAAACGGCGCCTTTACCGATCGCCGCCAGCTTAGGAAAGTCCCCAAGCTGGGACCCAAGGCATACCTCAACGCCGCAGGCTTCCTGCGCATCAACGGCGGCAAGAACCCGCTCGACGCGACAAGCGTCCACCCCGAAAGCTACGAGGTGGCCACGTCCGTCCTGGAGCGCGCCGGCGTTCAAGCCAGCGAGCTCAGCCGCGGCGGCGTGCCCGACATCGAGCGCCGCCTGGGCAGCATCTCGGCGCTGGCAAGCGACCTGGACTGCGGCACCCTCACGCTCATCGACATTGTCAACGAGCTCAAGAAGCCCGGCCGCGACCCGCGCGACGACGCACCCGAGGTGGTCTTTAGCCGCTCGGCGCTTTCCATCGACGACCTGGAACCCGGCATGGAGCTCAAGGGCACGGTGCGCAACGTCGTCGACTTCGGCGCCTTCGTTGACGTGGGCGTGCACCAGGACGGCCTCGTGCACATCTCCAAGCTGGCTAACCGCTTCGTCAAGCACCCGAGCGACGTGGTACGCGTCGGCGACACGGTCAAGGTGTGGGTCGAGAAGGTCGATCGCGATCGCAAGAAGATCTCCCTCACCATGGTGCAGGGGAAGTAGTGCGCACAAAACATGCCACGAGCAGAGGGCCCGGACGTCCACTGAGACGTCCGGGCCCTCTTTTAGATATGGGTTAGAAGATTATTAGATTACAGATTAACCCATAAAGCGGGACGGACGGCGAGGTCCGCGTAGACCACGTAGAGGCCGTCGGAGTTCACGTAGCCGTTCGAGGAGACGCCGGCCGCGTCGTACGAGTCGACACTCGGCGAGCGAAGCCGCCAGTCGCACGCGTCGTTGTCATCCAAGTCCCAACCCCATTGCTGCTTCAGTCGATCCGTGGGACAGCACTGCCGATCCCTATCGGACATAAAGTACTTATTTGCCTCGTCGATGGAAAGCAGCGTAGGGGCGCCGCTAATCTCTTTCATCTCATCGCCTGCAAAGGCCTGGGAAGCGAAATCGTTCTCGAGCCATTTCTTGAGGTCAGAGGAGTTCCAGTCGTTGCCGTCATCCTCATCCGCATTGAACGCGTGGGCATCAAGGGCCTTTTGACTCACGACATAGGCACGGTTGCCCTCGACCGCCAGGACGCGCCACTCGATGGGCTCCTTGCCGTTCGAGGCGTTACCGTCTTGCTCGTAGGAGCCAAACTCGACAACATCGCCCACCTGGCAGCCCTTAAAGGGATTCTTGCTGAACGCGGGGACGACGACGAAGGCGGCGATCAGCACGACGACGATGAAGCCGGCAGCGGCTCCGGCAATGAGGAGGGGCAGGACATTCTTGCCGCCGGGCGCGGCAGATGGCTGCACCCGGGCGACCTGCGGTGCGGGCGCGAAGGCGTTCGTCGTCTGTGGCGCGGGCATGCCGGCGTTCGCATCAAGCGGCGTTCCGCACGCGCCGCAGAACCTGGCCTCATCGATGTTCCTTGTACCGCATTTGGGACAGAACATGGGATCTCCTTCCTTTCGCTTTTCACACGTTAAGGCTAGGCCCAAGGCAACCAAACTTGTTGCGCAACATGTCTCGGAGGAGAATTTTTCCGCGTGAGCGGGAGGCGGTCCAGATGACATCGCTCCCCTGCTTATGTCAGCAACAAAAAAGGCGCCGCCCCATCAAAGAGGCGGCACCAACAAGGTCTTATTCAGCTCAGAACCCCCTACGAGCAAGGACGTCCTAGGCGCGGGGCGAGAGGGCCGGCCCCGTTTGCTCGGCGCGACCCTCGCGAAGCGCGTGAGCGCAGAGTAAACGGGGCCGGCCCTCTCGTCCCGCGCCGCGGCAGCGCCCGCAGCTCGTGTTCGCCCTACGGCAGAATATGGAAGCCGAGCGAGGCGATATCCTTGGCAAAACCGCGGACGGTGTCGAGCGAGACCTCGTACGGGTCGCGGCCGATGTTCTTGCGCTTGGCCAGAATGCTGTTGGGCACCGTGATGATCTGGCAACCGCAGGCTTCTGCCTGGTAAATGTTGATAAGCTCGCGCGTGGACGCCCACAGGACCTCGCAGTTGGGTTTAGCGGCGGCCTTCTTGACCGACTCCGTCATAAACGGAATGGGATCGACGCCGGTGTCGGCGATGCGGCCGGCAAAGAGCGAAATGATGGACGGCGTCTCGGCGTCAACGGCCTCGACCATCTCGTCGACCTGCGTAGGCGTAAAGATGGTGGTAACGTTGACCTTGATGCCGTCGGCCGAAAGCTTGCGCACCAGCTCGGCGGTGGACTCGCCCTTGGTAGTCACGCACGGAATCTTGACGTAGACGTTCTCGGCCCAGGTAGCGATCTCGCGGGCCTCGACCTCCATGGTCTCGACGTCGTCGGCAAAGACCTCAAACGACACGGACATGTCGGTGATATGGGCCAGGACCTCCTTGGCAAACACGCGGTAATCCGTCACGCCGCCCTTCTTCATAAGGGACGGGTTGGTCGTGAAACCCTGAACGTTGCCGTTCTCGTACATGTCGAGCATGCCCTCGAGGTTTGCACCGTCAGCGAACACCTTGATTGCCATCTGCCTGATTCCTTTCGTTAGCATACGGCCGATAAACTGCTAAACACTTTACCTATGTTTATCAAGGCATGAGCTGCGGGTTTTTATCTTCTCGGCGAACGGTTTTGCAGTTTTACCATTTTTATATCGACACACCAGCAGCAAAACGTTTTTGCTGATCATCGCGGTTGATTCCGTTCGCGGCGCAGAGACAGCACTTCACCGGTGCGTTTTCACAACCGCTCCAAAACAAAAAGCGGTGACGCCTCATTTGAGACGCCACCGCTTCCGTGTAGGAGCCGGTTATCGGAGCTCCGCCCGATTAGGGCTTAACGTATGCCTGGATTACTCTTCCTCAACGTGATTGATCACAGCACCCTTGGTGTGGATGAAGTTGGGGACGAAGGCGACGATCAGAAGGACAGCAAGAATCGCGTAGACACCGGTGGTACCGAAGGCCTCGGCAGCGCGGCCAAGCGTAATACCAATGACGGAGAAATCGAAGTCGCCGAACGTAGTGTTCTTGAAGCCAAAGACGTCAAGAACGGGCAGGAGCAGGGCCGGGGCAAAGGTGATGAGCAGGCCGTTGACGAAAGCGCCAAGAGCTGCGCCCTTGCGACCGCCGGTAGCATTGCCGTAGATGCCCGCGGTAGCACCGCAGAAGAAGTGGGGAACCATGCCCGGGATGATGAAGATGCCCAGGGTAGCGCCCACGATGAACATACCGACCACACCACCGATAAAGGAAGCGACAAAGCCGAGGATAACGGCGGTGGGAGCATAGGGGAAGAAGACAGCGCAGTCGACGGCGGGGATGGCACCGGGGATCAGCTTGTTGGAGATGCCCTGGAAAGCCGGGACCAGGTCGGCAAGGATCATACGAACGCCGTTATAGACGATGGTGACACCAACGGCGAAGGACAGAGCGCAGGTCAGGGCATAGACAATCACGTTGTCGCCGCCAGCGGTCTTGGTAACGACCGCAGGATCTGCAATGTAAGCGGCGAAAGCGGTAACCAGGTAGAAGAAGGCCATGGTAAGAGCCGTGGAGATGGTAGTGTCGCGCAGGAAGGCGAACTTCTCGGGAACCTCGATCTTCTCGGTGCTGTTCTCCTCGGCGTCCTTAGCAAAAAGCGTACCGACTGCAGCGGAGATGTAATAGGCGAGTGAACCGAAGTGGCCCATGGCGATTTCATCGCCATCGGTAACCTTCTCGGTGAAACGCTGACCAACGGCGGGAAGCATAGCGCTCACGAGGCCCAGGAACATGCCGCCCACGATGACAAGCTGGACATCCTGGAAGCCAGATGCCTGCAGAACGGCAGACAGCAGGCAGGCCATAAACATGCTGTGATGGCCCGTCAGGAAGATGTACTTAAACTTGGTAAAGCGGGCAATGATAATGTTCACGACATAGCCGAGAATCAGGATCATCATGGTCTGAACGCCGAGGACGCTCTGAGCCATCGAAACGACGACCTCGTTGTTGGGCACGACGCCGGTGATGTGGAAACCGGTCTCGATGAAGGTACCCAGCGGAGCAAGGTTCTCCTGAACAACAGCGGCGCCGGCGGACAGCATGATGTAACCAAGAATGGGCTTCAGGGTGCCCGTCATCACCTTGTGGGCAGGACGCTTAAGCGCGACAAGGCCCACAAAGGCAAATAGACCCATAATCCACGCTGGCTTGGTCAGAATCGATTGGATAAACTCAAGTATGGGAAGGATGGCTTGCATCTGCGCTTCCTTTCTCTCTAACGTGGGCGCGTTTCCCTCTTCCACAGGGAACCGCCCTTTTTTGTGCCGCTTTAGGCGTTAGCGGCGGCCGCCTTGATTGCCTCGAGGGCATCTTCGCGGATCTTCTTCTTGTTCACATAGCTGCGAACGATCACAACGTTGCCGTGGAGCTCGGGGGCGAGTTCCTTAACGGTGATGAACAGATCCGGATTTGCGGAAGAAGCACCGTTCAGGTCCATAGACTCAACGTCGGCCTTGATGCCCTCCTCCTCGCAAAGCTCCTCGACTTTGCCAGCGAGCATCAGGCTGGACCCGATGCCGTTTCCGCATACGGTGATGATATGCATGGCAACCTTCCTCTCCTACACGTGACGGTTTTCCGTCTATCTAAAAGCGGCGACGCATCGCCGTGCCATTAAGGCCTAAAAGAATGAATGCATGGTCTCCAAAACCTGCTCGGGCGTATCGCATGCGCTGAGCTTGGCAACGCAGTCCTCGTCCTCGAACATCTGCGAAAGCTCCGCCAAGCAGCCAAGATGAGCCTTGGGGTCGGGTGCGCAAATACCCACGAGCACGTGAACCGGATCGAAATCCTCGTGTCCAAACGCAATGGCAGGGTCAAGCGTGACGATACAGATCCCCGCTTCACTCACATTGCCATCTGCCTGAGCGTGGGGCATGGCGATGCCCTCTTCCAAGACCATATAGGGGCCGAATTTGTGAACCGATGAAATCATGGCGTCAACATAGCTCTGGTCGCATTTGCCAGCGTCTACGAGCAACTTACCGCATGCCCTGATCGCTTCCTCCCAGTCGGAGGCCTCGACGTGGCAGGCAACAAGCTCGGGCTTAAGAAGATCGGTCAGCATGCTCGTCCCCTACTCCTCGGGCAGGATATGAAAACCAAGCGCCTGAATGTCGCGGGCAAAGCCCTTGACCGTATCAAGCGAGTACTCAAGCAAATCTTTCCCGAAATTCTTGCGCTTGGCAAGAAGGGCATTGGGGACCGTAATGATCTGGCATCCAACGGACTCCGCCTGGAAGATATTGAGGACCTCGCGCGTAGACGCCCAGAGAACCTCGGCAGCAGGCTTAACGGCAGCCTTCTTTACGGACTCCGCCATGAGGGGCAGCGGATCGACGCCGGTATCGGCAATGCGACCGGCAAAGATGGACAGAATAGAGGGGGTCTCGGCAGAGACGGCATCGACAAACTCGTCGACCTGCTCGGGCGTGAAGATAGTGGTGACATTCACCTTGATGCCGTCGGCAGAAAGGCGCTTGACCAGCGCGGCGGTGGACTCACCCTTGGTGTTGAGCGCCGGAATCTTAACGTAGACGTTGTCTGCCCAGGTTGCGATCTCGCGAGCCTCGGCTTCCATACCCGCCTCGTCATCAGCGAAAACCTCAAAAGAGACCGACACATCGGTAATGTGCTCAAGAACCGTCTTGGCAAAAGCGCGGTAGTCGGTCACGCCGCCGGCCTTCATAAGGGAAGGATTGGTCGTGAAGCCCTGAACGTTGCCATTGTCATGCATGTCAAGCATGCCTTCGAGGTTAGCGCCGTCGGCAAACACCTTGATCGCCATGTTCGGTCCTTTCTCATCAAACGCTATTGCTATCGAAAGCCTTCTTCTTTGTTTCAAAAGCTTTTCGGCTTTCTTTTATAAACCATTTCAAAAGCTATCGAAAGCTCAATTGTCAACTTTCCGTGAACGGTCGAATATCGGGTGTGAACGTGCTTCTTTTGGGCGGCACCTCCAGAACAAGTCCCTCTATACGCTCTTTAAGTGCGAACTATCTGCTACATATGCATTCGGGACATGCCATTCCGCTCATTCGATTCATTCGAATTTGCCTTGTTCTTTTCATATCGATACGTTATATTTCGATTACGAAAGGCCCATCTTTTGCCTTTCGTTCAAAAGGAGTGGCATATGGCATCTACTTCAGACCTTTCACCAGCCGAGCGTCAGCGATTTATTATGAACTGGCTGGCCGAAAAGCCAAATATCTCGGTATCCGACATCGTTCGCCGTTTTTCGGTTTCGGAAGTCACCGCACGACACGACCTCGTCTCGCTGGAATCCGAAGGCAAGCTGCGTCGCGTACGCGGTGGAGCGGTATCGCTTTCTCGCTCCACCGCAATCTCGTATCCCGAGGAGCGCATCAATGTCCAAGTCGAGGCCAAGGAGGCCATCGCCGCAACCGCAGCAACTCTTGTTGATGATGGCGATGTTCTGGTAATTGATATCGGCACCACAGGCTTTTACTTCGCTAAGGCCCTCATGGACAAGCGCGAGATCACCATTATCACCGGCGATCTTGCAATCGCGAACTACGCCAGTTTCAATCTCCCCAATGCTTCGGTAGTGTTGCTGGGCGGCTCCGTGCGCAAGGGCCACCTCTATCTCGCGGGCGCGCTAACGCTCGACTGCATGAGCAAACTACATGCCGACAAGGCGTTTGTCAGTGCCGACGGATTCCACCCCGACCACGGTTTTACCGTCGAGCACGACTTCTCGGCCATGATCAAGCATATGTACCTGACCAACTCAAACCAGGGCTACATGATGGTTGACCAGGGAAAGTTCAACAAGACCAGTTTTTATCAGTCCGCGCAGATCGATGACCTCGATGGCATCATCGTTGATGGAGACGACGAGGGCATCATGACGGCGGCGATCGAGAGCAGTCGCAGTCATCCCAAGCTCTATATTGCAAAATAGCTCAAATGGCCGGGTCGCCCCACCGCGGGCGACCCGGCCATTTATTAGATCAACCCAAAGTGGCGCATGGCGGTGACGGTACCGTCGTGTGCGACATCGTCGGTCACGTAGTCGGCGACCGCCTTGACCTCGGGCATGGCGTTGCCCATGGCGACAGCCGTCTCGACCGCAGCGAGCATGCCCAGGTCGTTGCCTGAATCGCCGAAGCCAAAGGTGCGCGCATTTCCCTCGCGGCCCAGATACTCCAGCGCCCGCGCCACGCCCACACCTTTGTCAATGCCCTTGGGGCTCAGCTCGCGATTCTGACCACCGGTGTTGCACAGCTCAAACTCGCGCTCGATAAAGCCGTCATCGTTGGCTACGCGAGCCAGGTCGCACGCGTTAATGCACACCTTGCCTACGCGCAAGCGGCCATCGACGCGCATCTGATCAACGCCATGCACCACGCCGGCGCCTAGCAGAAATGACTGTTCGACACCAACTGGCTCAAGTGAATAGGTGGCACCGTTCGTCTCGAACAACGCCTCGCCGCCCGCCACAGTAATGCGACGCGCGAGCTCCTCAACAATGTCTTCGTCAAAGCACTCCTCATGCACCACGCGGCCCTCGACCTCGAGCGTGGCGCCCGCCATGGCAACGATACCCGCCGGGTTCAGCGCACGCAGGCCATCGGCAACCAGCCACAGGGGACGGCCCGTGCAGATAAATGCCTGGTGACCCGCATTGCGCAGGCGACCAAATGCATCGACAACAGCCTTCGACGGATGGATTGCATTGAAGTCCTTATCGGTCATATCGTCGGGATCGAACGACGTCAGCGTGCCGTCCACGTCAAAAAAGAGCACGGCGGAATCGGGGCACGCATCAATCATATGGGTTCCTTTCGAGGATAAGGGCAAACGAAGCATCCATCATATAATGGAGCGACGCAACCAGAGAGGTCACCCATGGAATTTTACGCAAGCTGCCCCGAGGGCTTTGAGTCCGCACTCGCCGATGAGCTTAAACGCCTCGGGCTTTCGCATGTCCGCCGCCTGAAAGGCCGCGCTACGTTTGAGGGCGAGCTCGAAGAAGGCTACCGCGCCTGTCTGTGGTCGCGCCTGGCGAGCCGCGTGTTCGTGGTACTCGGGCGCTTTGAGGCGCAGGATGCCGACGAGCTGTACGACAGCGTTTACGACATCGCCTGGGAGGCCATCATCCGCCCCGGCGCCACCATCGCCATTACCGCCCGCGGCGTGACCGAGCAGCTGCGCAACACGCGCTTCTCGGCCCTGCGCGCCAAAGACGCGCTGTGCGACCGCCTGGCCGAGACCACGGGACGCCGCGCCGACGTCGATGCCGCCGACCCCGATGTTCACCTGTTGCTTTCGCTGCGCCAGCGCCGCGCGGGCATCAGCCTGGACCTTTCGGGCGACCCACTGTTCAAACGTCTGCCGCCCGCAGCGACCCGCGCCGGCGAGGGCGCGCACGTGCTGCGCCCCGACTACGCCGCCCTGGTGCTGGCGCAGGTCGGCTGGACCGCACTGTGCGAGCGCGAGCTGACGGCCGACGACTACGAAAACGAAGCCCTGCCCACGCTGATCGACGCCTCATGCGCCGGCGGTGGTCTGCTGTTGGAGGCCGTGAACATTCTGACCGACCGCGCCCCGGGCGCCGCTCGCGAGCACTGGGGCTTTGAGGGCTGGCAGCTGCACGACGCCACTCTGTGGGAGCAGCTGCTCGCCGAGGCACGCGAGCGCGAGGCGGCAGCGCGCGAGCGCCAGGCGCGCATCGTTGCCGTAGATATCGACCCCGCCGCACGCAAGACCGCCGAGTGCATGGTTAAGTGTGCCGGCTACAAGCGCTTTGTCGATTTTTGCGCTGCCAAGCCAGCCACCGTGTTGGACCATGCAGGCGCTGTCGCCGGCGCCGCCGTGGTCGCGGACACGACCGAGACACCGCTTTCGCTCATGCATGACACCATGACGCTCATCGGCGAGCTGCGCCGCGCGCCCGAGCTTGCCGCGGCGCCGGTCGCCGCGCTCACCCGCGACGGATTGCTGGCCCGCGCACTCCACGCCGAGCCCGAGCGCTCAATCGCCGTCATGCCCAACAACGAGGAGGCGACCGTCGAAGTCTGGCCCTCTCTCGACCACGCCGCCGCAGCATTTGAGGCTGCGACCAGCGCGGATGCCGAGGCCGAAGTTGCGGATGCCAACGAAGTCAACGATGAAGCCGCCGCTTCCGCCATGCCCGAGCCCGCCGCCATGCTCGACCTGGGCGACGGCAAGCCGCTGCCCGTGCTCATCCCCGAGTCGGAGCAGTTCGCCAACCGCCTGCGCAAGAATGCCCGCCTGCGCCGCAAGTGGGCCAAGCGCGAGGGCGTGAGCTGCTACCGCGTCTACGATGCCGACCTGCCCGACTACTCCGCCGCCATCGACCTGTACGAGGGTTGCCCGCAGACGCCGGGTCGCTGGCTCGTCATCGCCGAATATGCCGCGCCTAAGACCATCGACCCCGCACTGGCCCAGGCCCGCATGCTCGACATCTTGGCCATCGCGCCGCGCATCCTGGATGTTCCGGCCGAACACGTGCACGCCAAGGCCCGCATGCGCTCGCGCGGCGGCTCGCAGTACGGCAAGCAGGGCGCCGGCAAGGGCGGATCGGGCGAACGCGCCAACATCGCGCGCCGTCGCCTGCCGCTCATCGAAGAGGGCGGCCTCACCTTTGCCGTCAACTTTGACGATTACCTGGACGTCGGCATCTTCCTGGATCACCGCGTCACCCGCAGCCTAGTGCGCGAGCACGCCAAGCAGGCGCGCCGCTTCCTCAACCTGTTTGCCTACACCGGCACTGCCACCTGCTACGCGGCCGATGGCGGCGTCGAGGAGACCGTGACGGTCGACCTCTCCAACACCTACCTGGACTGGGCCGAGCGCAACATGCGCCAGAACGGCTTTGTGGGGCCTCAGCATCATTTTGTGCGCGACGACGTGCTCGCCTGGATTCGCGACCAGCGCCAGACGCGCAACCGCTGGGACTTGATCTTTGTCGACCCGCCCACGTTCTCGAACTCGTCCAAGATGGGCCGCCGCACCTGGGATGTCCAGCGCGACCATGTTGAGCTTTTGGCCGGCGTATCGCGCCTGCTCGCGCAGGGCGGCCATGCCATTTTTAGCTGCAACCTGCGAGGCTTCCGCCCCGAAACGCGCAAGCTCGCACGCGCGGGCGTGGTGCTGGAGGACATTACGGCGCAGACCATCCCCGAGGACTTCGCGCGCAACCAGAAGGTGCACCATTGCTATATCGTGCGCCGTCTGCCCATCGAGGACGCCATGGCCGAAGTCGGCTTTAGCGCCGAGGAAATTGCCGAGCGCGTCGAGGAACTGCGCAGCCCCGAGACCCGCAAGCCTCGCACAACGCCGCCCGCGCACGCGCAGGCCGGCAACGGCAAGTCGAACTCTGCCGGCAAACCCTCCCCTGCCGGCAAGCCCAAAAAGAAGAAGTTCTACGCCAGCAAGCCCAAGGGCAAATAACAAAGTTGCGGTGGAATACGGACTGTTTTGCCTGGAATTAGGCAAATTTAGACCGTATTCCACCGCAACTCATATTGGGATGGTGGTTGGCGATCTAGCCTTGGGTGACCAGTCGGTAACCGATACCCACATGCGTTTGGATATAGCGCGGATGCGCGGGGTCGGACTCGATCTTCTTACGCAGCGTACCCATAAAGACACGCAGGCTCGCCAGGTCGCTCTTAGTTGCCGTGCCCCAAATCTCGTGCAGGATATATTGGTGCGTCAGCACCTTGTCGGCGTTGTGCGCCAGCAGGCACAAAAGCTTGTACTCGATCGGCGTCAGATGTAGTTCCTCGCCATCCATCGTGGCGATGCCGGCATCAAAATCGATATGCAGCTCACCGGTATCGAACGAGCCCTCGGAGACAACGCCGCCCGTCTGCGCATACGAGAGACGCCTGAGCGTGGTGCGAATGCGCGCGAGCAGCTCCTCGACCGAAAACGGCTTGGTCAGATAGTCGTCGGCACCGGCATCGAGCGCGCGGATTTTATCCGCATCCTCGCTACGCGCCGATACCACGATAATCGGCATACCCGACCACGCGCGCACCGACTCGACCACCTTGACGCCGTCCATATCGGGCAGGCCCAGATCGAGCAGCACAATGCTCGGTGCCTGCGATGAGGCGGCGGCGATGGCGGCATGGGCGGTCTCCACGGCCATATGGCGCAAGCCGTGCGCCTCGAGCGCGGCAACGATAAGATTGCGAACGGCGGGGTCGTCCTCAACGACCAAGATGAGCGGTTTTACGGCAGAGTTCGTCACAGCGCTACTCCTTATCAAACGAAACATCGGCGACGGGAAGCTCAATCGTAAAGACCGAGCCGTGCGGGTCCGCCGCGGCAACCTCTATGCTACCGCCATGTGCCAGCGCAATGGAGCGGCAGAGCGAAAGCCCCAGGCCCACGCTGCGGTGGCTGTCGGCCAGGCCATGGTTGGCGGTGTAGAACGACTCAAAGATGCGCTCACGGTCCTCAGCTGCGATGCCCGGCCCGTCGTCAGTGACCGAACACCTCACGCGCCCGCCGTCGACGCCAATCGAGATCACGATATGCGAGCCCGCGGGCGTATACGTGATGGCATTGTTCACCAGGTTCACCACCAGCTGCACCATCAGGCGCGCATCGACGTTGACGAGCGCCGGCTCATCGCACGGCACCACCTTAAGATCGTGCTCGCGCACGGCCGGGTTCACGTGGCGCAGCGCCTCCTCGACGATATCGTCCATGAGCTCAAGCGTGGTCGACAGGCGCATGCCGCCGCCCTCGAGCTTGGTGATGGCGAGCAAATTCTCGACGGTGGCGTTGAGCCATTGCGCATCCGAACGAATGGATAGCAGCATGCCGCGGCGCGTCTGGGCATCGAGCTCCGCGGTGCCGGTCGAGCCCTGATCGAGCAGGACATCGGCATTGCCCGAAATACTGGTGAGCGGCGTGCGCAGATCATGCGAGATGGAGCGCAGCAGATTGGCGCGCAGCTGCTCATTTTTGGCAAGCACCGCCGCCTCCTCGCGCGCCTCCATGGCGCGGGCACGATCGAGTGCCAACTCACCTTCGCTCACGATGGCATCGGCCAGCGTCCGCTCCTCGGGCGTCAGAGCATCGGACTCGGCGACAATGGCGAGTACCCCCACCACCGAGACGGGATCACCCGCGCGTACCATGGTGTCGCCCGAGCGCACCGTCAGGTATATACCGTAGAACGCCGAGCCGCCATAGGTGGCATCGAGCGGCGTTCCCACATAGGCGGACGCCGAGAGTCGCGGCGGCATCTGGGGCGTCAGCTGGTGCACCGGCGCGGCGTCACCCACGGCCGTGTACGTCGCACACGGCAGCAGGTCATCATCGTCGGCGTCGGCGCTGTACCACACGACCGGACAGTCCGAAAGACGAGCCAGCTGCGTGGCCATGGCATGCACAATCTGCTGCTGATCGGCACACCGCTGCAGCATGCGGTTGGTCTCGAGTACCATATGCGTGCGACGGTCGCTGGCGGCAGCCTGTGCCAAGGCGCGGCGCAGGGCCAACGCAATCGAGCTCGACACAAGCGAGACCACAAACATGATGAAGAACATGCCGGGATAGACGCGGTCGATAAACGACAGCGAGTAGCGCGGATCGACAAACAAGAAGCTGTAGAGCGCCACGGCGGCAGCCGAGCTCAACAGGCAATACAGGCGGCTCCAGGTGAAAAAGGCGCACAGCTGCACGGCAAACACGTAGACGATCATGATGCTGGGAGCGAGACCGGGGCGGTCGAGCAGCACGCCCACAATCGTCGCCGCTAACAGCAGCCCCGCCGCCACGCAGATGTCGTACAGGGGGCCGCGACGCGTCGACGTCGTGCGCCGCCACCAAAAGTTTTCGGCAATATCGCCGTCCGCATGGACGTCCATCAGCGCCCCGCCCCTCTCTCAAAAACAAAAACCACCACAAAGGGGACAGGCACCTTTGTGGTGGTTTTCCCTCGTGGTGGTTCTAAGTGTAAAGCCTTCTACGACCGGCAGCCGCTAGACAAACAGCACGTGCGCGAGCAGGGCACACACGCACACCGCTCCAAATACCAGTGCCACGATCGAAATCACGCGATCGGCCATGTCCATGTTGGCACGGTTCGTCAAAAAACGATCTTCGTCAGCATCGGCGCGCGCCTCACGCACCAACTCGGCAACCACCTCGCGGCTATCGAGTATTTTTGCATCCATGTTTGCCTCTCCGGCCCCAATCTTGTCCATCGAAAACCAACTCCATGCAACCCGTCGGCGCCTACGGGCGCTCGTTGGGGGCCAGGCGCTGCATCTTGTTCACAGCCTTGAACTTGGTGAACAGCGGCACATACTCAAAGCTCACGTTGGAGTTCTCCAGGCCATACCAGCGCGCCGGCGTACCGGCGGCGCGGCGGATGATGTACTTGAGCGTGATGGCCGTGCGCTCGCTCGGCTCCACGTCACTCTCGGGCGCCAGAAGCTTGCGGATCATGACGAACTTGAACGTGCCGATGTTGCCCGGATCCTTGTAGACCGAGTAGTCATGCGTCTGCGCCGGCAGCTCGCCGGTGGCAGCCAGGTCCTGAACGACCTGACGCAGGTAGGCATTGACGCGCTGGTTGATCTTGTAGCCCAGGTACAGATGCACGCGGAACACGTAGTCGGTGCCGAACGTCTCGACCGAATAGGCAAAGGTATGCGGCTCGTCCATGGTCTCGACATTCACGAGCCACCAGGCACGAGCGCGCTTGGGATGCTTATCCAAGATCGAGTAGACGATATCACGGTCGATGTAATCGGTATGGGTGTCCTTGGTCAGGTACACGATGTTGTCGCTCATAAGCTCGTAGCGATCGTCGTCGCGCAGGCGCTTGAGCTGCGGCAGATAGCTGCGCAGCGGCAGCAGCGTAAACTGACGCTGCTCGACCGCCGTGCCGTTGTACCAGCACACCATAACGCCCATGATGAGTGCAGCCATGAGGATGGTGAAGTAGCCGCCATGGAAGAACTTGGTGAGCGAGCTCACAAAGAAGAAACCCTCGAGCAAAAGGAAGAAGGCCGCGAAGATCCACGGAGCAACCTTGAGCTTGCGCTCCTCGTGCAGGTAGAAGAAAAGCAGCAGCGTGGTGCACATCATAGTCAGCGTAATGGCAAGGCCGTAGGCGGCTTCCATATGCGCCGAGTTCTGGAACAGCAGCACCACGATGACGCAGCCGACAAGCATGACGTTGTTGACCATGGGGATGTAGAGCTGGCCCTTGGTCTCGGCAGGGTAGAAGACCTGCATGTGCGGCATGAGGTCCAGACGGCTGGCCTCGGACACCAGCGAGAACGCGCCGGTAATGAGCGCCTGCGAGGCAATGATGGCCGCGATGGTGGAAAGGCCGACGGCAAACGGGCGCAGGCCCGGAGCGAGCATCTGGTAGAACGGGTTGAGGTCGGCAATGCCCATGAGCTCGGGGTTGGCAGCGTTGTTGATAAGCCAAGCGCCCTGGCCCATATAGGAAAGCAGCAGACAGCACTTAACGAACGGCCAGGTGGCGTAGATGTTGCCGCGGCCGACGTGGCCCATGTCGGAGTAGAGCGCCTCGGCACCGGTGGTGGCGAGGAAACAGCTGCCCAGAATCATGATGCCCGCATGGTTGTTGGGGCTCAGCAAAAAGCCGATGCCGCGCAGCGGGTTGAGGCACAGCAGCACGGCGGGGTACTGGAAGACAAAGAACAGACCCGTGCCGCCCAGGAACAGGAACCACAGCGTCATGATGGGGCCAAAGGCGTGACCGATCTTGGCCGTACCGATGCGCTGCACCAAGAAGAGCACGATGATGATGGCGAGCGTAATGGCGACGACGCGGCCCTGGTCATCGCCCAGCACGGCATGGACCGCCGGGATGGTGCGCAGGCCCTCGATGGCCGTGGTAACGGTAACGGCCGGCGTCAGGATGCCGTCGGCGAGCAGCGCGGCGCCACCCAGCATGGCGGGGATGATAAGCCACTTGCCGCAGCGCTTGACCAGGCTGTACAGGGCAAAGATGCCGCCCTCACCATGGTTATCGGCGCGCAGCGAAATGAGCACATACTTGATGGTGGTCAGCAGCGTGACCGTCCACACGACAAGGGAGAGCGCGCCGAGCACGAACTCCTCCGTCACGCTTCCGATACCGCCGTTGCCGGCAACGAGTGCCTTGGTTACATACATAGGGCTGGTGCCGATATCGCCGTACACCACGCCCAGCGTGACGAGCATCGCCGAGATGCTCACAGGAATCGCAGCGTGCGAGGCTGCCTCCTTGGCCTTTTGTTCCATAAGCCGGTTTCCTCCCAACTTTAATGTTCGAAGGGATTATAGGCAATCGGCCTGCGCTTGCACGGCACCGTTTTCCCAGCTAGATAAAGATTTATACAGTCTTTAGGCTACCGCGGCGATATGGAATGTGCCAAAGGAGCTGTCCCTTTGTCACATTGGCTACTTGCCGAGCCAGTTTTTGAACCACCACTCCATGGAGCGGCTCATCTCGGCCATAAAGGGACTGGTGTGTTTGCGGGTGTAGATATCCACCACGCGCTCGCCCACCTCGCGAGCGTGCGGGCGAAACATCGCATCCATCTCGGCCACCTGCGCATCCATAGTCGCGTCGTCCGCACGGCAGTAGCGCTCCTCGTGCACCAGGTTCACCACGGGATGAGCAATCGCCGGGCGCTCTTTGCGAGGCGTGCCGATGATGAGCATCGATAGCGGCATGGTATAGGGCGGCAGATCGAGCAGCTCGGCAACTTCCTCGGCATTCTCGACGATATCACCGATGTAGCAGCTCCCCAGCCCCAGGGCCTCGGCGGCAACCACGGCGTTTTGGGCGGCGATCACGGCGTCCTGGGCCGCGATGGCAAAGTCGCCCAAACCCGGCGCGCGGCGAGGTGCCTTGCCCGTGCGCTCGACAAACTCGGGCTCGAAGCAGCCCACGTGCTCAAACAGATTGATCCACTTGGCATAATCGACCACAAATATTAGTGCCCAGGGCGCCTTGGCGATCATGGGCTGGTGGTCGCACAGGTCGGCGAGGCGGTCCAATGTGGCCTGTTCGCGAATGCTTACGATGGAATACATCATCATGGCGCCCGCCGACGGTGCGCGACTCGCCGCATGCAAGATCGCCGCCCGCTGCTCGTCAGTCACCGCCACGGGGCGGTCGTCGTCATCGCGCGCAAAGGCACGCGTAGAGGAACGGTGCTCCAAGATGTCCAGCACCGCATTGCCCGTAGTCTCGACCGGATAGCCGTATGTATCCACGACCGCAGCTCCGTCGCCGCCCATGTCCGCCTTGCAAACCCGCTCGCTCATCGCCCTACCCTCGCCATTTCTTTAAGAAGCCTTTACGTTTCCGTGTAATTCCCGTCCATTATCGCGCAGGTCGCCACTACATTGCGCCACACCGCCACACGTGCGCGTTAATATGGCTGGTTGTTGTGCGCAGCCACCAATTGCAGCGCATATCTTGGTAACAATCGGGTAAATCCCCGCTTTCGTAGGTTTTAGTTTGTGAGGAGTCTCAGCATGTTCGCTGCCGCCATCTCGCTCGTCGGTCTTGCGGCGACCGTCTACCTTGTCTTGCGCGAGGCCAAGGCCATTCGCGCACAGTCGGGCACCGTTGCCAAGGGCGCTATCGCCTGGAGCGTCGCCTTCGGCCTGTTCCAGCTCTTTTTGACCGTCTGGGGCGCCATTGGCCTCGTCGCCCAAAACGAGCCGCTCGCCTTTGTGATGCTCATCCTGACCAACGCCATCCTCACCGGCTGCGCTTGGGCCAGCATCGCCCGCGACCGCATCGCCCCGCGTGTCTTTGCGTTTGCCGCGCCCGACGCCCCCGCCCCCACCGGCAAGCTCGCCCGCCTGCGCAGCGCCTTTGTGGGCAAACCGCTCGTCGCCGCCGTCTTGTGCCTGCTGCTCGCCGGTGTCTTTGCGCTGCTGGGCATGGAGGTCTCGTCCAACCACGACTTTACCTGGGTCTATCCCCTGTGCATCCTGCTCGAGTGGGCCATCATCACCACGCTCATGGTCGGCCTGTTCTTCCTGTTCCAGCGTCATGGCGCAGCTCCGGCCGTCCTGGCCTTTGCCCTCTTTGTCCTGGGCATTGCCGAGTTCTTCGTCATCACGTTTAAATCCATGCCCATCCAGCCGGGCGACCTTTCGGCCATCTCCACCGCCGCCGCGGTCGCCGGCAACGGCTACACCTTCTCGATTTCGCTGTTCTGCGTGCTGTCCATGGGCTTTACCGCCATCGCCATGCTGCTGTGCGAGTACGCCGGCCTGGTGGCACCGCACCGCCAGAAGGGCGCCGCCAACGCCAAGCGCATGCTGCTCACCAATCTGCTCGTGGCGGTGCTGTGCCTGGGCGGCGTGACCGCGCATGTCACGCTCATCGACTACTACAACACCCTCGGCATCACCGTCTACACCTGGCGCCCGCTCGAGAGCTACTGGCGCGAGGGCTACCTGCCCGCCTTTATTAGTGCGGCGCAGTCCATCAAGCCGCCCAAACCCGCCGACTACTCCGTCGACGATGCCAAGGCCACGCTCAAAAAGTACGCCAAGGCCTACGACAAGTCCGACGCGGCCAAGAGCGACGAGCGCGCCGCCGCCCAGGAGCAGTTCGATAGCGAGAAACCCACGGTCATCGCCATCATGAACGAGACGTTCTCGGATCTGTCGATCTACCAGAACATGCGCGCCGGCTACGAGGGCCCGCAGTACTTTAAGAACCTGTCCAACTGCCTCAGCCGCGGTAAGCTCTACGTGAGCGCCTACGGCGGCGGCACCGCCAATACCGAGTTTGAGTTTATGACCGGCAACTCCATGGCCAACCTGGGCTCGGGCGTGTACCCCTACACCATCTACAACATGGAAACGACTGGGAACCTGGCAGAGCAGTTCAAGTCGCTCGGCTATTCCACCACGGCCATGCACCCCAACCACGCAACCAACTGGAACCGCGAGAACGTCTACAAGGACTTTGGCT
Organism: uncultured Collinsella sp.; assembly: GCA_934630735.1. Taxonomy (GTDB): domain Bacteria; phylum Actinomycetota; class Coriobacteriia; order Coriobacteriales; family Coriobacteriaceae; genus Collinsella. The sequence goes on from CAKTWK010000004.1 coordinate 78,564, forward strand.
TTGACCAGTTCCTGTCCATCAACGATTTCCAGGGTGCCGATACCCTGCGCGGCATGGTGACCGACCAGGCGACCTACGACAAGATTCTTGAGCTGCTCGACCAGAACGCCGACCCGCAGTTCATCTTCGACGTGACCATGCAGAACCACTCGGGCTACGACACGGGCCTGCTGCCGGTCGACAAGCAGATGCACCTGAACATCGACACGACCGACCTGGACGCCAAGACCGTCGAGGACGGCACGCTCTCCGATGTCGACGAGTATGTCTCGTGCATCGAGCAGTCCGACCAGGCGCTTCGCTACTTCCTCAACGCCCTGAGCAAGCTCGACCGCAAGGTGGTCGTGGTGTTCTGGGGCGATCACCAGCCGTTCTTCCCGTCCAAGTTCAACGACAAGTGGTTTACCGGCGAGGACGACGCCACCCACCAGGAGCGCTTGTGGCAGACCGACTACATCATTTGGGCTAACTACGACGTTGCCGGTTGCGACCAGACGAGTGAGGTCGACGACCTGTCCACCAACTATCTGTCCACCCAGCTGATGCAGCTGATCGGCGCACCGCTGACCGACTACCAGAAGGCGCACATGACGCTGCGCGAATCGCTGCCCGCTATCAACTCCGTGGGCTACGAGGACGCCAGCCTGCGCTGGGCGCTCTCCTCCAACGTCACCGGCGACGACGCTGCCGCCGCTGCCGCCACCAAGGCGCGCGAGGATTACGCCAAGATGCAGTACTACGAGATGTTCCGCGACGGCAAGAACGTGTACACCGAGCACTTCCAGACCGAGGCCAACGAGACCGACCCCAACCTGGCACCGGGTACTACTAAGATCAAGTAGCGGGTCCTTCGACCTGGTTCGTCTGCCCGGCGGCGCGGAATGTTAGGTTCCCTGCTCGGGCAGTCCTGCTCGCACGGAGAGCACATTAAGTGCTCTCCGGCTCGTGCGGAACTCGCGATGAACCTTACATTCCGCGCCGCCGGGCAGACGCCTTGTTGTTGGGACGTGGCTTGTCTTGGGAGTATCTGCAACATATATAGATATAGATGAGTTGAAGGCCACGTTGTGTGGCCTTCTTTGTTTGCGGAAAGCGCGTCCCGGAATCTGACGTTGGAATGGGATGTAGTTTCCGGTTGAGGGTCTGTTGGGAAAGTGCGTCCCACTTTGGGGGCTGATTCTGGGATGCGGTTTCCGGTTGCCGAGTCTTTGCTCGATAGAAAACCCGGGTAGCCTGGTGGTTGGCTACCCGGGTTTTTGGTTTGCCGTTGCCCCCTGCTGATGGCTAGTGGTTCTTGCGGCGTTTAGCCAACATGACGAGGGCTATTGCCACTAGGATGATGCCCGCTGCTGCAGCGGTGGCGACTAGGGCGAATGTTTGGTCGCCGGTGTTTGCGAGGTTCTTCGCTGTGGTCGTAGTCTTGACCTTGGTGTCGGTCTTAGCTCCGTTGTCGGACTTGGGCTTGTCCGGGTTCGTCGGGGTCTCAGGAGTCTCGGGGTCCTTTGAGCCTTCGGAATCGGTTGGGCCGGCGGTGTTTACCAGCGTATGGTCCAGGAACTTCTTGGCGCCCGCACTTGCCTGTGAGAACAGGCGGCGCGTGCGGATCGGGGTGGCGTTCACCGTTGTGGGCGCCGTCTCCTCGGCCTCGATATTCACGAGCGTCGTGCCGGTGTCGAGGCCCACGTCGTTGTATCCCACGTGGCAGTAATACTGCGCACCGTCATCGTCTGCGGTCAGGTCAATCTCGAGCTTTGAGGCCGTTCCAGCCGCGAGGTTGCCATCGGCACCCACGAGCTTAAACTCTGTCTCGCCGCGGCCCTTGCGGTACCACATATAGGTCGGTGCCAGCCCTGTTTCGCTATCGTCAGCACCGAGTTGCTTCACATGGCCAATCGCCGAGAGCGTCAGGTGGCTTCCCGCCGTGCGCTCAACCGAAGAGTCGTATCCAAGATCCGACCCCTCCGCAGCATTCGCCGCAGGTCCGCTCACGGTCATCGTCATGCCATCGGGCATGGTCTTGACCGTGATGATTGCCGAGCGAATACCTGTTTCGGTCGTGGATCCATTCTTAACGGCGGCGATGGCGAATCGATACTCCGTATTGGGCTGCAGCCCATCCCACTTGAGCGAGGTCTGCGTGTTGTCGGCAATCTTCCAGCTATTGACGACCGTATCCGCCGCATTGCTCTGCAGCATGCCCACGCCGTAGCTTAAGCCACTCTTGTTTGCGAGTACATCGTCCCAGCTAAACGTAACGCTGGTCGAATCGACGGCGTTTGCCGTAAAGCCCGTCACGGCCGGCGCGTCGGGCATCTCGACGTCCTTAACGTCATAGCCCACGATCCAGAACTGGTCGGTGTCCTTGGTGCCGAGCTTGTCGCCCGAGTCTGCCTCGAACTTGTCGACATCCACCGCGTTGACGCCCAGACGCCACACAAAACCGTACTTGCCCTGCGCGGCCTCGGGCAGGTTGTCGACGGTGCCGCCGTATTCGGTCGATTCACTCGAGGAGTTACCCGTAGTAAAGCCGGCGTTGGCACCAAAGCACAGGCCGCCAAACAACTCGTGCTTTGCGAGCTTCGCGCCCATGACAACGCTGCCGTTCAGCGTCAAGCCGAGCTCGAGCTCCTGCTCCTTGCCCTCCTCGACTTCGATGGTCTGCTCAATGCTCGCCCCCGACTGCGCGGCGGCGCCGTTAAACCCATCGTGCGTGTAGGCGCGCGTTACGCCAGGCTTGCCCAGGCCAAAGGAATCCCCAACGGGAGTCTCGCCGTTGAGCGTCGTTTGATAGGTTCCGGGTTCTCCCGACCGGTTGGTCAAAAAGTAGCTGAGCGGCGTCATATTGTGCTGTTTGGCAATGCGGTCATAGGCCTCGACATTAACGACCGAGGTCTGCGCGCCGAGCGACACGGGCGCCGCCATCACGCCCTTGCCACCAGTTTCCTCATTTTCGATCTCATACTCGTAATAGACCATCGGAATCGTGTAGAGCACGGCCTTGTCACCCTCGCCGGCATGCGACTCATAGCTTACGCTTGCGCTGACCGTGCGCTCGCTCCGGTAGTCATAGCATCCCTCGGCGGCAAAATCGACTGAAGCATTCATCGCGACCAGGGGCGGACCGGTCTGCACCTCGACGGCAACGCCCAACTCGGCGCCAATGGTATAGCCCTGGGATGTCCCCGTGCCCTTTTCCTCTCCGTATGACGTGCCGCCCAACACCAGATAGCCGTATGCCTGCTCCAGATCCTCAACATAGGGCGCATCCTGCAGCACGGCAAGCACGCGCGGGTTGGTATAGACCTTGTAGCGGTCCTTGTACGTGATCTTGACGCTGTCGTTGTCGACATCGGGCAGCGCGAGCGAGATAAATGTGCCATAGGTAGTGCCGCGACGGTTGCTCTCGCTAATCACCTGCTCCTCGCCGCGGCGCACCTTTCCGTTCTCGTCGAGCGAAAAATGCGAGGCGGTCATCCAATAGTAGTCATCGTTCTTGCGCAGGTCCTCGTCGCGGTGCTTGCCCACCACGGCGATAAAGCTCTCGTTATAGCGGTCCGAACCCGAGACGCTGCCCGCCTTGACGTCGCTGATCCACACCTGCTCTATACCCTTGTGGTCATGCTTGTTGCTGCTGTTGTATTGCTGACCGCTCATGCTCATGGTTCCGACCATGGACCCCAAGCCCTGAGCCCCGCTCTGTGCCGTGTTGCAGGCAAAGTCGCGGAACACATCGCCGCCCACGAGCACCTCGTCGACCGCCAGCTGCTCGGACAGGCGGTCAAGGTTGGCAGTGGCAAGGGCAATAGGCGCCAAGGTGCACGGATAGCGCTTATCCTGAGCGCTATCCTTCCATGCGCTGTTGGGCACATGCATCAGCCCATAGGAGGCGAGGAGCCCGTCTCTGTATTCCTTGCAATCGGAAAGCTTGAACTCGCCAGACTCCGAGTCAAAATACGCGTAGCGGTACAGCGCGCCGTACAGCCCCTTGCTGCCGTCAGAAGCGCCGTAATCAAAAGCGCTGCGTTGCCAGTCATAGCCCGCAAGAATAAGGCCCGTGACGGTTTCACCCGTCTTCTTTCCTTCTTCATCGTAGGCGGCAAACGTGCCGAACGTCGCATTCGCAGCGACCATGGTCTTGCCGTTCGCGGAGAGGGAGATTGCGCCCGCGTCGCCCAGAGCATCGACATGGACGAGCGCACCCTTGGATGCATCCCACGAAAACAGCTCGCAATGCGTCGACTTATCAATATTCTTCTTGCCGTAGGGCGCCGAGACCACGATGGCGAGGTCATCGCAAAAATCGCGATCGAGGTCGCCGGCCGCTAGCGAAACGACAGGAGCTGACTGAAGCTGCGTCCAGGAGTCGTTCCCGCCCTTGTTGTGCGTGGTGTAGTCCGCGGCGTTACCGGCATCGATCTTGACGACGCTTTGCTTCCAGTTGCCGCCCTCCAAGTCATACATGTCGACTACAGCCTTGCGCACGCCGTTCTCGTCGACATAGCAGCCCGCGTAGACAAAAAGCTCGTCGACGCCGTCGCCATCGACATCGCCCGCCTCGACATCAAAGACGGCGTCGTGCTCTTGCAGGTAACCGGCATCCAGGTACTTAAAACGGCCTTCGTACATCATATTAGTGTTGACCGTCACCGGCAGGTGTGTGTCGAGAGTGCGCGTACGCCCGTTGCTAAACGAGTAGAGGACCAGCTCAATCTTTCCGGCGTATGACTTGCCGTCAATCGTCGTGGAGGAACTGTCGCCGTAGGCACGGAGCTCGGCAACGCGGCTCTTTTTGCCCGTGCTGGCGTCGCTGCAGAACTCAACACTCGTGGCGTGAATGCCCGAGAAACCGTTGTTGTCGTTGGCGAGTACTGTTGAGGACTCATTGTTGCTTAGGTACGACCAGGTGCCGCCACCGTAGTCGCTATGCTTGTAGAGATCGCTGTTCGTATCGAAGTTGTTGACGTTTTGCCAGAACTTTGCGGCGCCCCACACACTTCCATAGCCATCGGTGAGTTTGCTGCTGCCGCCAATGTCACCGCGCTCGACGTTCTCGAGCTTGTCGCGCAGAGTGTAGCGATTGCCATGGCTACCGTTAGCTGCCATATAGACCTCGCTGCGCGTGGCAAACGTCGTGGGGGTATCAGTGGAATAGGGGCCAACGGTATCGGCCGGAATGTCCTCGCTCGTGCCCAGACCCAGGGCTTGATAATCCTGCTCGGTCATATCGGTGATTGCGGGCGCGTCTGCCGCCTGGGCAACCTGGGGCGTGGCCGTGAAGCAGGCGACGCTCGTGGCGATCAACGCAGCAAGCGCCGCCGTCCCAACAAGCGGGATTTTCGACAGCCTACGGATAGGGGGGTGTGGAACGTACATGAGGGACCTCGCTTCATTCGAATGGAGTGGACTCATTTTTACAAATGATACGTCCGATGCCCGATATCACGTGTCTCATTTTCGCCAACGGCGTGTCTCATTTTTGAGAATCCGAGATGCCGCGGAAATCTTATCCCAGCTCAAAGGCCATTTCTGGGATGTATTTTCCGTCGAGTGCCTCATCGGGAAACTGCATCCCATTTCAAGCGTCGATTCTGGGACGCACTTTCCCCTTAGACCCTCAACCGGAAACCGCATCCCACTTTGAGCGCAAATTCCGGGATGCATTTTCCGCTTGAGCCTCATTGGGAAACGGCGTCCCACTTTGAGGGCTGATTGTGGGATGCATTTTCCGGTTTTGCTCTCATTGGGAAAATGCATCCCGTTTCTTGACCGAATAATGGGACGCAATTTCCCGTTGGAGCGCCTTTGGGAAAGTGTGTCCCACTTCGACCGCCCAGAGTGGGATGCACTTTCCGCAAAGCACCTCAACGGGAAACTACGTCCCATTCCAAAGGCAAATTCCGGGACGCATTTTTCGAAAGCCTGCCCATCCGGAAAGCCCGTCCCACTTTGGACGCATCCGGGCACGGAACCATCGACCTATCAGGCCTCCCATCAATAAAGAGGCGTCCTCCCGGACGGCGGGGCACGAAGTTCATCGCGAGTTCCGCACGCAAAGAAGGCCACTTAATGTGGCCTTCGTCTTGCGCAGGACTGTAGAGCAGGGAACTTCGTGCCCCGACGCCCGGGAGGACGTTTCATTTAGAAAGATGGACCGACCGCCGTCAGCGATGGGAGCTACTCGCCCAGCACGGCCTTCTTGGCCGCCGCCGCCATATGGTCCAGATCTTCCTTGGTGGGATGGTCCTTCGCGGCAACCCAGTTGTCGAGCAGCATCTTAAATCGGGCGTTGTCGGGATCTTGCTCGAGCATAGCCTCGTAGCGCTGCTTGACCGCAGGGCCCATCTTGCCCTGACACATCGCCCAGCCCGCAAGCTCGGCATCATTGGCCAAATTGGAGGTCACGCGATCGATAATCTGCCTAAAGTACTCCTCGCTGGCGCCAAAACCGCAGGTGCCAAACAGGAAGACGCGCTTGCCGTGCAAGGCGGAGAGCAACGCCGCGACCGAAGGGGTACACGCGCCCTTGTCGCACCAAAAGCCAACGAGCACCGTATCGGCAGCGCAGGCACCCTGCGCCTCGAGCGCAACCTGATCTGCATCTGCATCGTCACTCAACGCCGCGGCATGGACAAACTCAACGCCCGCAGCCTGCAGAGTGCGCTTGATCGCACCCGAAACCATCCTGGTATTACCGCTCTTGCTGTTGACCACCAAAGAGCATGTCATAGTCACGTTGCTCGTTTCCCCCAAAACTAAAGCCACTAATGCAATTTATTAGATGAATATCTTAGTACTAACGTGACAGATGTAAACCACCTTCTGCCGATTGATTCATTTGCCCCACGGGCTTGCTCACTGGGCGAACTGGCTGCGGTAGAGCTCGGCATAGAAGCCGTCTGCCGCCAGCAGCTCGTCGTGCGTGCCGCGCTCGATAATCTCGCCGTCGCGCATCACCAGAATGCAGTCGGCGTTGCGGATGGTGCTCAGGCGGTGCGCCACGACAAAGCTTGTGCGGCCGGCCATGAGCTCGTCGAATGCCGCCTGCACCTGCAGCTCGGTGCGGGTATCGATGCTCGAGGTCGCCTCGTCCAGTAGCAGAATCGCCGGGTCGGTGAGCATGACGCGCGCGATGCACAGCAGCTGTTTTTGACCCTGGCTAAACGTGCCGCCGTCCTCGCCGATCACCGTATCGTAGCCGCCTGGTAGCTGCACGATAAACTTGTGCGCATGCGCGCGCTTGGCCGCCTCGATAACCTGTTCGCGTGTGGCATCGGGACAACCATAGGCGATGTTTTCGGCCACGGTGCCCTCGAACAGCCAAGTGTCCTGCAGCACCATGCCAAAGGCACGGCGCAGGCTTGCGCGCGTGTAGTCACGCGAGGAACGGCCATCGACCATGATGCGTCCGGCATCGATATCGTAAAAGCGCAGCAGCAGGTTGATGAGCGTCGTCTTGCCACAGCCCGTGGGACCGACGAGGGCAAAGCGCGTACCGGGCTTGGCATCGATGCAGATATCCTGCAGCAGTTTGCGGTCGGGCACGTAGCTAAAGTCCACATGCTCAAACGAAACCTCGCCCTTCGGGGCGGCGAGCTCAATGGCATCCGCTGCGTCGGGCTCCTGCTCGCGCGCATCAAGCAACGCAAACATGCGGCGCGCCGAGGCGTACGCGGTCTGAATCTGCGTAATGACGTTGGTGACCTCGTTGAACGGCTTGGTGTACTGGTTGGCATAGGACAGGAAAATCTGCACGCCGCCCACCGTAAGCGCCGCGGGCACGCCCGTGATCACGCCCACGCAGCCGATCACAGCGACCACGGCGTAGATGATGTTGTTGATAAAGCGCGTACCGGGGTTAGAGAGCGAACCCATAAACTGCGCGCGCTCACCTGCCGTATAGAGCTCGGCGTTGAGGGCATCGAAGCGCTGTTGAGCGTGCGGGCCGTAGGCGAAGGCGTCCACGAGCTTTTGTTCACCCACATACTCCTCGATATGACCGCCGAGTTGGCCCTGGATGCGCTGTTGAGCAGTGAAGCTCTTGTTGGAAAGCTTGGCGATGGCACCGGCCGCAAAGATGGAAAGCGGCGTGACGAGCACCACCACAAGCGTCATGGTCAGGTTGATGGAGAGCATAAACGCGAGCGTGCCCACGATGGTGATGACGCCGGTAAAGAGCTGCGTAAAGCCCTGCAGCAGGCCGTCACCCACCTGATCGACGTCGTTGACCACGCGGCTCATGAGGTCGCCGTGGGCATGGCCGTCGATAAAGCTGAGCGGCATGCGGCTGAGCTTGTCGCTTGCCTCCACGCGCATGTCGCGCACCGTCTCGTAGGACAGGCGGTTGACGCAATAGCCCTGCAGCCACTGGAAGGCCGCGGCCCCCACCACGACGAGCGCGAGCTTGGTGACAAGCGGCGGCAGCGCGTCAAAGTCCACCCGCCCGGCGGCAACGATGAGGTCGATGCCCTCGCCGATAAGGATGGGCGTATAGAGTTGCAAGATCACCGAGATGGCGGCGCTCACAAACGACGCCGTAAACGAAATGCGATGCGGACGGACGTAGCCCAGCAGGCGGCGAGTTACCGCGCCCACGGGGTAGCGCTCGGGGTCGCCGGGCTGGCGCGGGCCGTCACCCAAGTCGTTGAGGCTATCGTTGCCGGACACGTTGGCCGTCATCGTGGCGACCGAGCCGGAAGAAGTATACGGGTTCATTTAGCAACCCTCCTTTGCGCAAGTGGATGCCGGGGCGCACGCGGCGCCTGAGGCGGGCACGGGGCTTGGGGCGAACGCGGGCGTCGCGCTCCCCTGCTGGCCCTCGAGCTCCTCGCGACGAAGCTGCGACTGGCAAATCTCGCGGTAGAGTTGGCAGCTTGCGTAGAGCTCGTCGTGCGCGCCCAGGCCCGCGACCGAGCCGTGGTCGAGCACGCAGATCATGTCGGCATCGCGCACGGTCGAGACGCGCTGGCTCACGATGACGGTCGTGAGCGGCAGCCCGCCCTCGGCGGCACCGCGCACGCTGCGCTCGCGAATGGCGTGACGAAGCGCCGCATCGGTCTTAAAGTCGAGCGCCGAGGCGGAGTCATCCATGATCAGGACCTGCGGAGAGCCCACCAGGGCACGTGCGATGGTCAGGCGCTGGCGCTGGCCACCGCTAAAGTTCTTGCCGCCCGCTTCGACCGGGGCGTCGAGCCCCTGCGGCTTGTTGCGCACGAACTCGCTGGCCTGCGCTATATCGAGTGCCGCCCACAGCTCCTCATCGGTTGCCGACTCGTCGCGCCAGGTTAGGTTGCTGCGGATCGTGCCGCTCACGAGCGACGCGCGCTGCGGTACGGTCACGACCACATGGCGCAGCTGATCGAGCGGCCAGGTGCGCACGTCGGCACCCATTACGCTCACGCTGCCGGCGCCCGCGTCGTACAGGCGCGGGATGAGCGAGACGAGCGTCGACTTGCCGCTGCCCGTACCGCCGATAATGCCGAGCGTTTTGCCCAGCGGCAGCTCCAGGGTCACGTCATTGACGGCGTTGGCGGCGCCCGCGCCAAAGGAGAAGCTCGCATGGCTCAAGCTCAGCGAGGGAACCGAAACAGCGTTGCCCATCGCGCTCGGCTCGGGCAGCGCAACCGGTTGGTTGCCCTCGTCGGTAATGCTCGGCTCGCAATTGAGCACCTCGTTGAGACGCGACGCGCTGGCGCTCGCCTTGGTAAAGACCACGACCAGGTTGGCGACATACACGATGGAGGTCAGGGTCTGCGTCATGTAGTTGACGAACGCCATGACCTGGCCCTGCGTGAGCTCGCCCACGTTGACCTGGACGCCGCCCACCCACAGGATGGCGCACACGCCCAGGTTCATCACCAAAAACGTGACGGGATTAAGAATCGACGAGAGCTTGCCCACCGCGATGGCGGTATGCGCCTGGTCATCGGCTGCCTGGGCAAAACGCTCGCGCTCGTGATCCTCGCGCACAAAGGCTCGGACCACGCGGGCGCCCGAAAGCCCCTCGCGACAGATGAGTGCGATGCGATCGAGCTTTGCCTGCAGCTGCTTGTAGTACGGGATGCAGCGCGCCATGACAAACCAAAACACCAGGCCGATGGCGGGCGTGCAAATCAAAAAGATGATGCCGAGCTTAAGGTCGATGGCAAGGGCCGCGACCATGGAGCCCACCGCCAGGAAAGGCCAGCGGATGAGCATACGCACGCCCAGCGCCACGGCGAGCTGTACCTGGTTGACGTCGTTGGTAATGCGCGTGATGAGCGACGGAGTGCCAAAGCGATCGAGCTCAGTATAGCTCAGCTTGTTGATGTGCTTGTAGAGTGCGCCGCGAATGTCGGTGCCCATGCCCTGCGAGGTGAGCGCCGCCATCTTTTGGCAGACGAGCGTAAACGAGATGCCGATCACAGCCATGGCGGCGAGCACCATGCCGTAGTGGACGACGGCACTCACGTCGTGCGCGCCGATGCCTTTATCGATCATCTGGGCAATCACCAGCGGCGTAAGCAGGTCAAAGATCACTTCGATCAGCTTGCACGCTGGGCCAATCACCATATACCGGCGAAACTTACCACCAAAACGCCTGAGCAGCTCAATCATAAAAAGGCGCTCCCTATCATCATCTCTCTTCAATCTGATTCATGATAGTACGGCGAACCCTGAAGATGCGTAAGCAACTCGTTACAGAAGAGTCTTGAGCGGTGGTAAAAACCGTCACTGTTTTGGCAAAGTCAGCGAGCGCCACCCAGAGCGAACAAGTTGGCATGAAAAAGGCAAGGCATAGACCTTCTGGTCATGCCTTGCCTTTTGAATGACAAATTGCCGCTCTGGGTGGCGCGCAGCGTCGAGCATTGCGCGGTTTGGTAAAACCGCGCAAAAAGAAAGCCCGTGCGCTCGATGGATTCGGATGCCCGACAGAGGCTCCTTATGGCTGCTTCCTTCCGGACCTGACCAGATTCGGAACATGTCGTCATCCGAACCCATCGAACGCGCTAGGCGCTCGATATATCTTACCCGCTCCCGCCCGATGGGGCAAGGTAGCTAATTTGGGACGAGGCTTTTTTGACTACTCGGGCAATCGAATCGGCAAGTAGTCAAAATAGCCCCGTTCCAAAAAGACTGGTCTGACGCTGTGCCACGAAAGTGGCCTATCTACTACGTTTAAGCCGCAGGGGTCAACCATAGCCGGCTTTTTCGAAAACCGGCAAGCTCTCTACCTGCGGTTTTATTTTTGCAAATTCCGAGATGGTCGAGGGTGGCCGGTTAAACGTAGTAGATGGCCGCATTTCGTGGCGGACGGTCCGACCCAAGGCACAAGGCGGCCAGCCTCGGATGACCATTCACGAAGTTGCGGTGGAATACGGACTGAATTGGCCCCTTAAAGGCAAAAACACTCCGTATTTCACCGCAACTTATCGAGGGGATGGGTTTTAGAGGCGAGCGAGGTCGTAGGCTTGGGCGGCTGCTTCACCGGCGCAGATGAGGTTGGTTGTGGCTTCTTGCGGATTGAGTGCCTGCTCCAGGTCCATGGGCTTGCGGCAGATCGGAAGCACCAAGTCGATGCCCTGCTCATACACCGCGTCCAGATAGTCGGCGCGACCGCCCACGACAGCGGCCACCGGCTTGCCATATCGCTTGGCGCGGCGGGCCACACCCACCGGCGCTTTGCCGGCGGCGGATTGCTCGTCCATATTGCCCTCGCCCGTTATGACCAGGTCGACATCGCGCACGCGCGCGTCAAATCCCACGAGATCGAGCACCGTCTCCACGCCCGAACGCAGCTCCGCGCCGAGCGCCAGCAGCGCGGCGCCCAGGCCACCGGCAGCGCCCGCGCCGGGCACGCCGAGCACCGAGCCAAATGTCCGTGCGCCCTCGGGTGTGCACAACAACCCCTGGGCTCGAGCTCCGGCAATCTCAGCGTCGAGCAAGCGACCGTAGCCGACCATCCAGCTGTCGCACCTATTCAGCGCCTCGGCATCATCCGCCGGCAGGCCCTTCTGCCCACCGAACACCGCCAGAGCGCCTCGGCGTCCCACGAGTGGATTCTCTACATCGGAAAGCACCACGACACGCGCACCGTTCAGCGCCCGAAGCGCTGGCGCCAAATCGATACTCACCACGTGTTCGAGACCCGCAAGACCGGGGGCGACATCGCAGCCCCGATCATCGACCACACGCGCGCCCAGCGCCTGCAGCATGCCGGCGCCACCGTCGTTGGTGGCGCTGCCGCCCAAGCCAATATAGATAGTCTTTGCCCCGGCACGAACCGCACGGAGCATCAGCTCGCCCACGCCATAGGTTGTAGCAGCCAGCGCCGAAAACTCCGTGCAAGGCGAATACCCAATGCCGGCCGCCTCGGCCATCTCGATGACCGCGGACTCGCGCTCGACATCAACCAGCATCCGGGCAGGCACACGCTTGCCCAAGGGACCTGCCACCTCGCAGGTCACAATCTCACCGCCGCACGCGGCAACGGCATCGAGCGTTCCCTCGCCACCATCTGCCAGCGGCAGAGCGCTCAGCTCGGCATCGGGCCAAACGCGGCGCACGCCTTCGGCAGCGGCCTCCTCCGCCTGTGCACTCGACACGCTACCCTTAAAGGAATCAATCGCCAACAGCACACGGCGGGGCCGGCGGCACGCGGCACCAAAATCGACCGCCTCAACGGCAATATCTTCGGCACACGCGAGCGCCTCGGCATGAGCGGCATGCGCCTCAAGATCGGCCCCACAACCGCAGCCAGCACCATCGGTGCCACGCAGCTCACTAAAATAGCTGCTCAACACCTCACGACACTCGTCTGCCAGCACGCCGGCGGTCACATTAAACCGATGATTCAGGCGCGAGTCGGCATTCAAATCGTATAGGGATCCCAACGCGCCCGCCTTGGCGTCGCTCGCGCCATACACGCAGCGCCCCACGCGCGCGTTGACCATAAGCCCCGCACACATGCAACAGGGCTCGAGCGTCACGTAGACCGTACAGTCGGAAAGGCGCCAGCGGCCAAGCGCCTGGGCAGCGGCGCACAGGGCCACGAACTCTGCATGCGCCGAAGGGTCCTGGTCGAGCTCGCGACGATTATGCGCCCTCGCGACGATCTCACCCGCACGCACCACTACGGCACCGATCGGCACCTCGCCCACCGCAGCAGCGGCACACGCCTCCGCCAGCGCCTCGCGCATGAACTTCTCATCGATTCCGGTGCTCGTCATCGTTCGCCTCCCCTGTTGCAAATCCAAAACGATGCTATCATTACGACTCACGGAGAGATGGCAGAGCGGTTGAATGCGGCGGTCTTGAAAACCGTTGAGCGCGAGAGCGTTCCGGGGGTTCGAATCCCCCTCTCTCCGCCACTCTTAGTGACTCACCGGCGTCATGGTCCGCTCGAACAACGCATCGACCACGTCGGCGATTTCGGATCGGCGCTCTAGTACGTGGCCCGATTCCCACCACATGGTAAAGAGCCGAATAATGCCGCCGGCGACAAACTCAGACGTTGTCTCGAGCGATACGGGCGCGAGCGCGTCCTCGTCAAGCGCGCTCATCACGCGTCCGCGTATGGAGCGCGCGATGCGGTCGCAAATCATGCTGGTCAGCATACCCGACATACTGCTCGCCAAAATGTTATCCATGAGCCGCTCATGCGCCAGAATCAGATCCATGGCATCGGCGAACACTTCGTGGCGAAGCGCTCGCACGTCCTCGGCGCCCTCCGCGCCATCCGCATCGGCTCGCTTTTGCGGTAGGCCCGACATGAGTTCATCGATATAGAAGGCAAAGTAATCGTTTTTGTCGCGGAAGTGCTTGTAGAACGTCGTCCGACGAATCATAGCGCGGTCGCACAGCATGGCAACCGTCACGTCCTCAAACCGATGCTCTTCGAGCAGCTCAGTAAAGGCCTCGAACAGGGCCCGATAGGTTTTCTTGATGCGAAGGTCCATACGTATCGCCCTCCTCAAGGAAAAGACAGCGCTCACTAATCTGTCGCATATCTTACACCTGTATCGCCCACCCTTGGCGAATGGCCTCACCTTGGTGGAAACATAACGCTTACCGGAAAGTTCGGTATCGCCAAAGGTTGCGGGTATACTAGTAGCGTTACACCAACGGCAGCCGGCGGAAGACGCCGCGGCCATTCGAAACGGAGACACCATGATTCCCGTCATCATCGGTATCGTTGTTGTCGTTGTGATTGTCTGCGCCATCGCTGGCATCTACAACAACATGGTCACCAGGCGCAATCGCATTGATAACGCCTGGCAGAACATCGACACGCAGCTGCAGCGCCGCAACGACCTGATCCCTAACCTAGTCGAGACCGTCAAGGGCTACGCTAAACACGAGCAGGACACGCTTGCCGCCGTGGTCAACGCGCGCAACGCCGCCGTGAGCGCCACCACGCCCGAAGCCAAGATGGAAGCCGACAACGTGCTGACCGGCGCCCTGCGCCAGCTCTTCGCCGTGGCCGAGGCTTACCCCGATCTTAAGGCGAACACCAAGTTTACGCAGCTCCAAGCCACGCTCGAAGACACCGAGAACAAGGTGAGCTACGCGCGCCAGAGCTACAACGACTGCGTGCTTAGCTACAACAACGCCATCCAGACGTTCCCTGCCGTTATCTTTGCCGGCATCTTCCAGTTTAAGGAGCGCCAGGGCTTTGAGGCAGCCGAGGCCGCCCGCCAGGCACCGACCGTCAAGTTCTAACAAGTTGGCAACGCATCCTGAATCGGCTATATGCATAAACCGCTCCGTCGAATGCATACTTCGACGGAGCGGTTTCCTTTTTCGCGTAGGTCCCCCTCTAAGCGCCGTGCATTTTTGGGAGTATTCAACATAACCAAGAGCATCGGGCGCCATGACGAAGGCCAAAGACCGCGAATATCCCTGCAAATCAAGTGCTGTCGGCCCATAACCCCGCCTATTATTCGCGAAAAGCATCGACGAGCACGGATTTTTGCCCGAACGTCGGTATGCAGGGGCCTTCGATTGCAGAATACTCGCAAAAATGCACGTCGCCACCGCCCCCACATGGCACGAAGCAAAAATCAAAACCACCCCTAAAAGGGGTGGTTTGCTCTTAGGGTATAACCCTTGGATTTCCGGCACGCGTCTAAAGGCGCCGGCCCTCACGGGGTTCGGGCCGCACTGCAGGTTGACCCGT
>CAKTWK010000005.1 GCA_934630735.1 uncultured Collinsella sp.
CCACGGGGCGCCCGAGCGTGTTTTCGGGGCCGAGTACCAGATAGGCCGAGATATCAAGGTTGTCGCGGATGCTCATTGTGCTTCCTCCTGCTTTTTGATCTGTGCTTCCATGCGCTTGAGTTTGCCGGTCATGGTGTCGGTAAATCCGGGTCGAATATCGGCTTTGAGCACGACTTCGGTGCGGATGCCCTTGCTCGCTAACACAAAGGTTGCGTCGCGCACGACCTGCATGACCTCGTCCCAGTCGCCCTCGATCTCGGTGAACATCGAGGTGGTGCGGTTGGGAAGGCCGCTCTCGCGAATGACGCGCACGACCTCGGCGACCTCGGCGGACAGCTCATCGCCGGTGCCGCACGGGGCGATGGCCACGGCGACGAGCGTGTTCATGCCGGCGTTGGTTGCGGGTTCGGACATGGCTTATGCCTCCTCGAGCTCGAGTCGGTTATCGGCGATGTCTTGGGCGGTTGCGCGGTAGAGCTCGTCGATAAAGGCGACCTTAAAGCTTGCCGGGGCATCGGCGACAGCGGCGGCACGCGTGCCGGCCACGTTGTAGACGGCGGTGCCGCAGACTGCCGCCGTAAACGGATCGGCAGCACAGGCGTACACGGCCAGCACGCCGCCCTGCGAGCAGCCGCAGCCGGTGATCTTGGACATGAGCGGGCTGCCTCCGTGGGACTTGGCCACGGTCGTGCCGTCGGTGATCAGGTCGACTTCGCCCGAGACCACTACGGCGCCGCCGGTGTAGCGGGCGAGCGCCACGGCGGCATCGCGGGCGGCATCGACCGTGTCGGTGGTATCGACACCACGCACGCGGCTCAGATCGGCCGCCTCGCCCTCAAGACCCCACAGGCCGGCGAGCGCGATAATCTCGGAGGCGTTGCCGCGCACGATGGCGGGTTTGTACTGCTTGAGCTCGTTTACCAGCTGGGTGCGCAGGCTACCGATGCCCAGGCCAACCGGATCGAGCACCCAGGGCTTGCCGGCATCGTGTGCCGCCTTGGCCGCGCGGGGAATCGTCTGCTCGTAGATGGGGAAGAGTGTGCCCATGTTGAGATAGATGGCGCCGCCGCCGGCAACGAGCGCCTCGCCCTCGTCTGGCAGATAGACCATGGCGGCCGAACCGCCCACGGCGAGCTGGGCATTGGCGACAAAGTCGATCGTCACCGTGTTGGTGATGGAGCCCGCCATCGGATTGGTGGCTCGAATCTCCTCTACGGCCTTGACCACATTTTGCTTAAGCTGTTCCGAATCAATCACTGCACATGCCTCCTTGGCATAGAAAAGGGGCGCTGTGCATAGACAGCGCCCCTGTAAAGGCGGCATGCTCCCTACGCCAGCATTAACTGACAGGTTCAAAGGATTGGGCCCTATGCTCTCTCAGCCTTGTGGTTTGCACCGCCGGCACTCCCGCATCGAATCTGTTGCTCCCTATACTAACGCACCTGCCAAAAAGGGACAGATTTATTTTGGCAGGTGGCAGCAGGGGGTGCTGCATTTTCCCAGATAAAACCTGCCAAAATAAACCTGTCCCTTATTGGCAGGTCGTTACAATGGTTACGGTGAAAATGACTGGGGGACTCTATGATCAAACTTGTGCTGACCGATATGGACGATACGCTGATTTCAGCCGGGCATGACGGTGCCAGTGACTACGCCATTGAGGGCATTCATGCCATGCAGGCGGCGGGTCTGCACTTTGGCCCGGTTTCGGGTCGCCAGCCGTCCGCGATGGGCTGGATGTTCAAAAATCGTTCCGAGTGCTTTTCGACCGGTGCGTTCTGCAACGGCCAAGTCATGTTTGTCGACGGTCAGGCGGTCGCTTCGCGCGCGACCGACAACGATGCCCTGATGCGTCTGGCCGATTACCTCGAACAAGAGACCAACGATACCTATCTAAAGGTCTACAGCCTGGGTGACGACTTTTGGGATAACGATGCCTATTGCGTGACGAGCGACCCCGAGCGCGTGCGTCGCGCCATGGAGTCGGGCGGCAACGCATGGCTCAAGGGCGAAGAAGCCCCGTGCCGTCCTGTTATCGATGATGCCCCGGTATACAAGGCGAATATCTGGAGTGCCCGTTCGCGTGAGGAGCTCGCAGAGCTACGCGAGCGCGTTGCCGCTGAGGTGCCGGAGCTCTCGCTTGTGTTTCCCAACAACCGCGTGCGCCTGTTCGATATCCTTCCAGCAGGTTGGGACAAGGGTTGCGCCGCCCTGGAGCTGGCGCGTGCTTTGGACCTGACGCTCGACGAGGTGGCCGTATTCGGTGATTCCGATAACGATCTACCCATGATCGATGCCGTTCCCAACTCCGTTGCAGTCGCCAATGCCAACGAGGCTGTCACGGCTGCCGCGCGCTGGCATATCGGCGCTGCGGTGGACGATGCGGTTGCCGGGGCTCTGCATCAGATTGCCGCCTGCGCTGCGACGGGGGAGATGCCGCCGTTTATGCGTCAGATGGATGCGACGGGTTTCGACGTCACGAACGTCTAGGGAGGGCGCTATGAAGCTTCAGCAGCTCAGATATGTCGTCAAAGTTGCCGAATGCGGCAGCATCACCGAGGCCTCGCGCCGACTCTTTGTGTCGCAGCCTTCGATTACCGCGTCGATCCGCGATCTCGAAAACGAGATGGGTGTGCATATCTTTGAGCGCACCAACAAGGGTGTCATTGTGTCCGAGGAGGGCGAGACCTTCTTGGGCTACGCGCGCCAGGTACTCGACCAGGCCGACCTGCTCGAGGGCAAGTACAAGGGCGCGTCCGAGCAGGTGCCGCACTTTAGTGTGAGCTGCCAGCATTATTCCTTTGCCGTTAATGCGTTTGTCGATGTGATCCGTGAGTTCGATGCCGCGCGCTATGACTTTACCCTGCGCGAGGAGCAGACTCACGAGATTATCGAGGACGTCGCGCATATGAAAAGCGAACTGGGCATCCTGTACTTATCCGAGCATAACCGCGAGGTTATCGAGCGCATGCTCGCCGCCAACGAGCTCGTATTCGAGGGGCTTTTCTGCGCCGCGCCGCATGTCTTTGTATGCGCCGATCATCCACTGGCGGACCACGCTAGCGTGACGCTCGAAGATCTCGAGGACTATCCGTTTTTATCCTACGAACAGGGCAGCTACAACTCGTTTTATTATTCCGAGGAACTGACCTCGACCTTTGAACGCCGCAAGAATATCCGCGTGCGCGACCGTGCGACGTTGTTCAACCTGGCCATGGGCCTCAACGGCTACACGGTGTGTTCGGGCGTGATCAGCCATGAACTCAACGGCCCCGGCATTATCTCGATTCCGCTCGATGTGGACGAGTACATGGAGATTGGCATCATCACGCGCAAGAACACGACACTCACGCGCTACGGCCAAGCCTATATCGACGCGATTCGTCAGCACATCTAGACTGCTGCGTTCTGCACGGGTCAAATCTCTTTATGGCAGTCCCAACTGATATAGGAAGCATCTATATCAAACTGTTATAAACGTATATTTTACGATGGCCATATGAGCGCTCATACTCTGTCCCAGTAAAGCAACCAATGCAAAGGGAGATATCTATGAGCACTTCAATTCAACCGAACGCGCCGTTTCGCGCTGATATCGTCGGCAGCTTTCTTCGTCCGCAGACCGTAAAGGATGCCCGCGCTGCCTATGCGGCAGGCACGCTTGATGCGGAGGAGCTTAAGGCCGTCGAGGATGAGGCTATTCGCGACCTGGTGGACAAGCAAAAGGCCGCCGGTCTGCAGGTCATCACCGATGGCGAGTTCCGCCGCAGCTACTGGCACCTCGATTTTATGTGGGGGCTGAACGGCGTCGAGCGTCGCACCTCGCGTACGGGCTATATGTTCCACGATGAGGAGACCACCGCCGACACCGCCGTGGTAACCGGTCCCATTAGCGGCGAGAGTCATCCGTTCGTCGAGCACTTCAAATTTGTCAAGGCGCTCGAGGGGGAGGGCCAGGTCACGCGGCAAACCATTCCGGCGCCGATTCAGACGTTCTCCGAAGTCACGCTCGACCGCTGCGATGGCCAGCAGGAGAGCCTGCGCGCTGTCTATAAGACCGACGAAGAGCTCGCCGACGCCATCGCGGCGGCATACCGCACCGTGATTGCCGACCTGTATGCCGCAGGCTGCCGCAACATTCAATTTGATGACTGCACCTGGGGCATCTATTGCGATACCGACTTTGTGGCAAAGACTGGTATGAGCCCGGTCGACCTGCAAAAGGTGTCCGAGCTGGGCGTGGCGCTCAACAACGCCGCCATCGCGGGCAAGCCCGACGACCTGGTCATCAACACGCATGTGTGCCGTGGTAATTACCACTCTACCTATGCCTTCGAGGGCGGCTACGACCCCATCGCGCCGTATCTGTTCGCACACGAGAACGTCGATGCGTTCTACCTTGAGTTCGATACACCGCGCGCCGGTGGCTTTGAGCCGCTGAAGTATGTTGCCCCCGGCAAGAAGGTCGTGTTGGGCCTAGTGACCACCAAGGCCGCTGAGCTTGAGGATGAGGATGCCATCGTTGAGCGTATTCACGAGGCTGCAAAGTATGTTCCGCTCGAGAACCTGTATCTGTCTCCGCAGTGTGGCTTTGCCAGCTGCGAGATTGGCAACAAGCTGACCGAGGACGAGCAGTGGGCGAAGATCGCGCTGGTCAGGCGCATCGCCGAACGCGTTTGGAAATAGCGCTAGCGTTTGCAGGTGGCGGCGCGTGCGAGGCACTGCGTATCGCGTACAATGGTTCGGATCGTATCGTTCGGGCAGGTTATCCAATATGCCCGATCGCCCTTCCATTCGAAAGGACATCCATGTCCCAGTCTTCGACGCCCGCCGTCGCCGATGCCATCTACGATGCGTCATCGCTCGGCCGCCCGCGCATGTTCCTACTCGGTCTGCAGCATCTATTCGCGATGTTTGGCGCCACGGTGTTGGTGCCCGTGCTCACCGGTCTCTCGGTGTCGGCAACGCTTTTGTTTGCCGGCTTGGGCACGCTGCTGTTCCACTTCCTGTCGCGCGGCAAGGTACCGGCCTTCTTGGGCTCGTCGTTTGCCTTTATTGCCGGTTATGCCGCAATCGCGCCCAACGGCGAGGCCGAGCTTTTGCCCTACGCCTGCCTGGGTGTAGCCTGCGCCGGCCTGCTCTATCCGGTGCTGGCGGCCCTGTTCCGCGCGTTTGGCGCCAAGCGCGTCATGCGCTTCTTTCCGCCGGTGGTGACCGGCCCCATCGTCATTTCGATCGGCCTAATCTTGGCAAGCTCTGCCATCGCTAACTGCCAGACCAATTGGCTTGTTGCCGTTGTCGCTGTGGCTGTGATCGTCATCTGCAACATCTGGGGCCGCGGCATGGTCAAGATCGTGCCGATTCTGCTGGGCGTTGTGGTGAGCTATGCCGTTGCGGCTGCGCTGGGCGAGGTCGACTTCTCTGGCGTCGCAGCCGCTCCCTGGGTTGGCTTGCCCATCGTGTGGGACAACACCGTGTTTGCGCTCTTTGGGCCTCAGTTCGATAGCGGCCTTGCCACGACTGCCATCATCACCATCATGCCGCTGGCCTTTGCGACTATGATCGAGCATATTGGTGATATCTCCGCTATCGGCTCGACTTGCGAGCGCAACTACATTGCCGATCCCGGCCTGCATCGCACCCTGCTTGGCGATGGCCTGGCGACCATTCTCGCATCGCTCTTTGGCGCTCCGGCTAACACCACCTATGGCGAGAACACCGGTGTGCTTGCCCTGACGCGTGTGTTTGACCCGCGCGTGATTCGCATTGCCGCGTGTTGCGCCATTGTGCTCTCGTTCTGCCCCAAGTTCGCGGCTGTCATTGCGGCCATGCCGGCGTGTGTGATCGGCGGCGTGTCACTCGTGCTCTATGGCATGATCAGTGCGGTAGGTGTGCGTAACCTCATCGAGAACCAGGTCGATTTCCAGAACAACCGCAACGTGCTGGTGGCCGCTCTGGTGCTGGTGCTTTCACTCGGCATTGCTTACAGCACTGCCGGTGCTATCGTGTTGGAGCTGGGCGGCGTGACCATTTCGCTTTCGGGTCTTGCCGTGGGTTCGCTGGTGGGCATTGTGCTCAATGCCATCCTACCGGGTAACGACTTTGAGTTTGATGTCTCCGAGCTTGAGGAGGCTGCTGAGTAACAACTGCGTCCAGCTGAATCAAAAAATGGCGCCCATGCGTACGCGCGGGCGTCATTTTTAATGCGTCAATATCCAGTGGATGCCACGTGCCATGCGCAGATCGGTTTGGGCAAAGTGATTGCCGGGGTTGAGCTCCAGCGTTGTTGGAATGCCGCGCGCGACGAGCAACGCTTCCATCGCGCGTGTGTCGTCGAGTACATGCCGCATCATGCGGTTGGGCGTTTTGGTTTCCTTTTTGCCGAGCGATAGATAGACGGCGTCGGGCGTAACTGCCATCGCGTGCTCGTGAGCATAGTCGACAAAGTCGGGAAACCACAACGACCCCGATGCGCTTGCGGCGCGGCTAAAGGCGTCGGTTTGCCAGAGGGACCAGAGCGCAAAGAGGCCCGCGAGCGAGTAGCCGGCAATGCCGCGCCAGGTGGGCGGCTGAGGAAGCGACGACTCGGCCTCTGGGATTATCCAGTTCAACAGCTCATCGAGAAATCCGGAAGCCTGACCGCCAAAGGGCTCGGCATCGCGCACGGTTCCGTCGCATCCCCAGGGGCTCAGCTCGCGATTCCAGTTGAGGCTGCCAATGCCGACAAGCGTGAAGGGCGGGCAGTTGAGCTCTCGGCAGCGTTCATAAACCTCCGCGCCGTCGCCCATGACCACGGGAAGATAGATGACTGGTGCGCTTTCGGCATGCTGTGCATGAACGGTTATCTGCTTTTGATGCGCTTCCATGACGGGCTTCTCTCGGCGTTGTGATATCGACGGCCCCCATTGTCGCACGCCGGCTCATGCAGGTTGGGCTAGACCAAAGACAATCTCGTGCATACCCTGCGGACGCATATGGAAAACGCCACCGCCGGAGGGGAGCTCGGCGATGGCGTTGTTAAACGGTGCTGGGACTCGGGGCCTTCGCGGGAGCTGTCATGTGCGCAAGGGTGTCTACGAGCGTTTGCGGCTCGCCATGGCGCCTACGGCGATGGCGGCTGTTCCCGCAAGGGCGGCCGCCACGATTGCCGCACCCGAGGCGTCGCCGGTCGCTGCGAGCGCGCCGGTGGCCTTAGCCTTCGTGGTTGCAACCGCAACGGTCTTGGTCGTCTTTGCGCCCTCGGGCTTGGGATCCTGCTTGGACTCCGCGGGCTTGGTCTCGTCGGGCTTGGGGTCTTCCGGCTTGGCTACCTCGGGAGGTGCGATGGTCGTGCTTTTGGCGACTGCTTTGATATAGAGGGAGTCGACCGTGGCGTCGCCCGTGCCGATGGCTTGGCCTGCCTCGTAGATGCCGTCACGGAGCTTGCGATAGCCAATGACCTTGCCGCCTTCGGGCGTCTGGATGGCGGCGTTCTCAATCTTGATGGTGCCGATTGTCTTGCCGTCAGCGCTCATGGCACGGGCAAAGATTGCCGCTGTATCTCCTTCGGCCGTTACCTTGCTGCGGATGATCGAGATGACTGCGGGTGTGACGCCCTCGCTGGTCTGGGCGATGATGCCGATGTTCTCGCCTTGGGGTTCGCGCCTCGTCTCGCCATCTTGGTTTTCGCTGTAGGGGATGGGGCCGTCGCCGTTCTCGACATAGCGGGCTATGGCCTTGACAACGGAGTCGCTGATGTAGATGTGGCCGCCCTTCTCGTTGGGTCGATCGTTTCTGGTGGAGAATGCAGCCGAAACCTCGCCTTCCGCAAACGCGTCCACGATGGAACCGTTCTTGATGTCGATGTCGCCCCCGTCAGTGATGAGGGCGATGGCCTGGCCGCCGCTCGCGCTGGTACGGACCGTCACGGTCGCGTGATCGAGCGTAACGCCCTTGTGGGCATAGACGCCATATTCAACACCGCTTGCGTCAAGGGAGGCGTTCGTGACCGCGAGACTGCCCTCAGTGTCGACGGCAAGATATCCCTCGGCGTTTGCCTTGACCTGGCTGCCGTCCGAGATGTTGATATTGCCGCCGCTCCAAAGGGCCCCACCATCGGCTGAGCTTGCCTCGACCGTCCCGTCACCCTTGATGGTGAGGTTCTTGTCGGCTCCAATACCCTTGTCCTTGGTAGCCCTGGCGGTGACGGCTCCGCTGTCGTCAATCGTGATATTGCCGTTTGCCCTGATGCCATCCGATGCACCCGTGGCGTTGACGTTGCCCGAACCTTTGATAGCGAGATCACCTCCGGCATTGATGGCATCAAACCCAGTGCTCGTGGCGTTGACGGATCCGGCTCCGTCGATGTTGATATTACCCGTGGAGAGGATAGCGTCCTCAGTAGATGTCACGCTGAGCGTGCTGCCCGCGTCGCCTTGGATATTGAGCTCGGCATTCTCGTTAGTGCCATGAGAAACGTTGATGCTTTCGATCCATTCGGCAGTGACGATGTTGGTTCCCGAGTAATTCACGTTGAGCTTGCCTGCGGCCTGGATCTCGCCGCCGTTATAGTTGTTGAGCTTCAAGTCGTCGGCGCCGTCCCACGACCAGGTACCGGCCTCGTCGCTCGCCGCGGTGTTGTACTTGTTGCCGCCGACCTTGACCCATTCCGCTGCGAGCGAGACGCTCGGCATGAGCAGCGAGCTCACCGTGAGCGCGCACACGGTGCCCGCGACGATGCGGCGCGTCACGCGGCGCCAGCTGCCGTGCGCGAGTCCTATGCGACGGCGAACGTCGGGTTCGGCAACATGGGTTCCGGCGGTAGCGTCATTGCGTTTGGAGGTCGTGAACAAGGCTGCCATGGTTGCTCCCGTTCTCATAGGGCCTATACGACTAGATTCAGCGTATCTGCTGGATGTTGCCGGCGGTAGTGCCGTTTGGAGGGCAAAATGGCCAAAATGGGGGAGAAATAGGCCGCACGTCGGCGCGGGGACCGACGCTAAAAGAAAAGCGCGGGGCCGCATGGCGACTCCGCGCTTTATTGTTCAGCTTTTGCAGCCTTGCCCTCACGCTACGAAGAAGTAGACGAGGAGGGCAAGGGCCGCGACCCACCCGTCCTGTGCGAAAAAGTGTTTACGAGCGTTTGCGACTCGCCAGGGCGCCTGTGACGATAGCGGCCGTTCCTACAAGGGCGGTCGCTATGATGGCCGCGCTCGAGGTGTCGCCGGTTGCGGCGAGGATGCCGGTGGTTTTGGCTCCCGCGGTTGCAGCCGCAGCGGTCTTGGTCGTCTTCGTGCCCTCGGACTTGGAACCCGGCTTGGTCTCGCCGGGCTTTTCCTCGGGTTTGGTCTCTTCGGGAGGCGCGATGAGCGTGCGCTTGGCGACTGTTTCGTTGTAGGGGGAGTCGATCACGTCGTCGCCCGTGCCGATGGTTTGACCCGCCTCGTAGACGATGCCGTCGCTGAGTTCTTCCTTGTTGCGATAGTTAATGACCTTGCCGCCTGCGGGCGTCTGGATGGTGACGCCTTCGATCTCGATGGTGCCGATAGCCTTGCCGTCCTCACTCATGGCAAGGGCGAAGATTGCCGCAGTGTCTCCCTCGGCCGTGACCTTGCTACGGACGATCGAGATGGTTGCGGGCGTGATGCCCTCGTTGGTCCGGGCAAAGATTCCAATGTTCACGCCTCGGGGCTCAGGGATGATCTCGCCATCCTGGCCTGCGCTGTAGTGGTCGGGGCCGTCACCGCCGGTCTCGGCATAGCGGGCTATGGCCTTGACAACGGAGTCGCTGATATAGATGTGGCCACCCGCTTCGTTGGGGTTGTAGTTTCTGGTGGAAATTGCGGTCGAGAATTGGTCTTCTGCGAACGCATCCACAGTCGAGCCGTTCTTGATGACGATGTCGTCCTCGTCGGTGAAGAGGGCGCTGGCTTCACCGCTCCCTGCACTTGCACGGACCGTCACGGTTGCGCCATCGATTGTGATGCCCTTGTAGGTATAGACGCAATATCCAACACCGTTTGCGTTAAGGGAGGCGTTCGTGACGGTAAGGCTGCCATAGGTCTTGACGGCATTGTCTTTCTGGGAGACCGCCTTGACCTGGCTGCCGCCCGAAATCTCGATGTTGCCGTCGGCCCAAATTGCCTCGTCCTTAGTGGAACTCGCCTCGACCGTGCCACCGCCCTTGATAGTGAGGTTCTCGAGAGCTTGGATACCCTCATCCCTTGTGGCCTTAGCAGTGACGGTTCCGCTGTTGTCGATCGTGATATTGCCGTCCGCCCTGATGGCATCCGAGGCGCCCGTGGCGTTGACGGTGCCCGAACCCTTGATGGTGATGTCTCTACCGGCATCAATGGCGTCAGACTTGGTGCTCGTGGCGTTGACGGTGCCGGCTCCGTCGATGTTGATGTCTCCGTCGGAGGTGATGGTGTCCCTAGACGACGTCACGCTGAGCGTGTCGGATGCACCGCCCTGGATGTTAAGCTCGGCGCTCTCAGCATTGCCATCCTCAACCGAGATGCCGTGGCCGTCGCCGTTGGTGACGGTGTTGTTTCCCGAGTAATTGACGTTGAGCTTGCCCGCAGCCTTGATTGCACCGCCGTCATAGCCGTTGAGCTTCATGTCATCGGCGCCATCCCATGACCAGGTACCGGCGGCGTCTCCCGTGGGGCCCGCGGCCGCTTCGTGGCGGACGCCGCCGACGTCCACCCACTCGGCCGCGAGCGAGACGCTCGGCATGAGCAGCGAACTTACCGTGAGCGCGCATACGGCGCCTACAACGATGCGGCGTGTCACGCGGCGCCAGCTGCCGTGTGCGAGCAGCGTGCGACGGCGCACGTCGGGCTCGACAAAATGGGCTCCAGAGGTTTTGTCATTGCGCTTGGGGGTCGTGAACAAGGCGGCCATGGTTACTCCCATCCTCATAGGGCCTATGCGATTACGCCCAGCATATCTGCAGGATGTAGCCGGCGGTAGTGCCGTTTGGAGGGCAAAATGTCCAAAACTTGGGAAGCAATACATCACGCGTCCGTGCGTTGCCTGGCTTTAAAAGCAAAGCGCGGAGCCGCTCGATGCGACTCCGCGCTTTGGTGTTCTGCTTTGGCAGCTTTGCCGTTACGCTACAAAGAAGTAGACGAGGAAGGCAAGGGCTGCGATCCACATGAGCGGCTTGATCTTGGAGGCCTCGCCCTTAAAGAGCGCGACGATCACGTAGGCGATAAAGCCCAGGCCAATGCCGGCAGAGATTGAGTAGGTAAAGGGCACGCCGGCGACGATCATGAACGCCGGGAAGCCCTGCGAGACATCGGACCAGTCGATCTCGGAGGCTTCGCTCATCATGAGGTAGCCGACGTAGACCAGGGCACCGCAGGTGGCGGCGCTGGAAACGATGGAGACGACAGGGGAGAAGAAGGCGGCGAGGATGAACAGCACGCCGGTGGTGACGGAGGTGAGGCCCGTGCGGCCACCGTCGGCAGCGCCAGAGGTGGACTCGATGAAGGTGGTGATGGAGGAGACGCCCATGAAACCGCCCACAGCGGCGGCGGCGGAGTCGACGACCAAGATGGGGCGGATGTCCTCGACATTGCCGTCCTCGGTCAGGAACTCGCCCTGCTTGGCGACGGCCATGGCGGTGCCCATGGTGTCGAAGAAGTCGCTCATGAGCAGCGAGAAGGCAACGACGAGCAGCATCGGGTCGGTCAGGACCTTTACGATGGCCATGTTGCCATCGGCGGTGCTGGCAAACGGGGCGCCGAAGGTCGAGAAGTCGAGCGGTGCGATGAGGCCCTCGGGCGCATGGGTGACGCCCAGCGGGATACCGGCGATAACGGCGACGATGATGCCGATGAGCAGCGAGCCCGGCACGTTACGAGAAGCCAGGGCGACCGTTACGACGATGGAGATGATGCCGACGATAAAGGTGGGGGAGGTGATGTCACCCAGACCGACGAGCGTACCGGCGCCAGCGGTGATAATGCCGGCGTCGCACAGGCCGATCATGGCGATGAACAGGCCCAGACCCACCGAGATGGCGTGGCGCAGGACCACGGGGATGGCGTCCATGATGGCCTCGCGCAGGCCGCAAAGGACGAGCAGCAAGATGACGACACCCTCGAGGAAGATAACGCTCATGGCCACGTGCCAGTCGCCACCGCACATGGTGGTGGCGATGCCCGCGATCATGGCGTTGATGCCCAGGCCCGAAGCGCAGGCGAGTGGGCGGTTGGCGAAGATGCCCATGCAGATGGTCATGATGCCGGCGCCCAGGCAAGTGGCGCAGGCGAGCGCTCCCGCATCGATGCCGGCGCCCGAGAGCACCGCGGGGTTGACGGCAATGATGTAGGCCATCGCCAGGAACGTTGTCAGTCCAGCGCGAAGTTCGGTCCCGATTGTGGACTTGCGCTCGCTGACGTGAAATAGTTCGTCCATGCATACCCTTTCCTTGTTCGGCCCCGAGTTTAGGCCGATTGACACGAACTCACTCACTATATCGCCTTTACAACCTTGCTGTTCCTCACATGTTGATGTTCGGCGCTTTGTAGCGGACGGGCGGTATTTTCCGTATGAAAATGTGTGGGTACCGTATACTTAAGCAGTTACAACGACCCCTATGGAGGAACGTATGATTAAAGAGCTCTGCCACGACGAGGCTATTCTGTCCCAGCGTTGCGAGGTCGCGACCGTCGAGGACGAGTCGGTGGCACAGGACCTGATCGATACCATCAAGTCGCTCGACGATGCCGGCTGCCTTGCCGCCAACCAGATCGGCGTCACCAAGAAGGTCTGCGTCTACCTGGACGACGCCGGCGAGCCCCACGTGCTCTACAACCCCCGTCTGGTGTTTGGCCTGGGCGCCAGCAAGATGGAGGAGAGCTGCCTGACGCACGAGGAGATTACCAAGTCCACGCGCTACATCAAGTGCAAGGTCGCTTATGACGTGATCGTCGACGGCAAGATGCGCGAGCGCAAGCAGGACTTTGTGGGCTTCGAGGCTCAGATGATCCAGCACATGATTGACCACTGTCTCGGCAAGTTGGTCTAAGGGGATCAAAGCACCGCACCTTGCCGCTCAATCGTCGCTCGCGTACCTTAAGTACGCTTCGCTCCTCTTTCGTGGCAATCTGCGGCACTTTGACTCCTTAGACGACCTGCGGGGTTAACTTGGTTGAGTTTATCCTGCTTGAATAGCCCGGGCGTGACATTGTTGTCATGTCCGGGCTTTTGTGTTTAGCGCCTTTTTGTTTGGTGACAATGAACTTAGCAAGAACGTAAAGCTAGGAGGCGCTATGTGCACGAGCATTCGATTTACCGATAATTCTGGCAACATGTATCTGGGCCGCAACCTCGACTGGAGCTTTGACTACGGCCAACAGGTTCGCGTGATGCCGCGCGGGTTTCACATTCCGTATTCGTTTATCGACGACACGACGGCGGCACACGCGGTGATCGGTATGTGCATCGATTACAAGAACTACCCTATGTTCTTCGACTGCGGCAACGATGCGGGCCTCGCCGTGGCGGGTCTCAATTTCCCGGGTTATGCCGAGTATGCCGAGGACCCTGTCGACGGCAAGGCCAATATCGCAGCCTATGAGTTTCCCCTGTGGGTGGCAGCGACGTTCTCGACGGTCGACGAGGTCGAGGCTGCGCTGCGCGATACGGTGATTGTTGCCAAATCTGCAGGAGAGGGGCTGGGCGTGTCGCTGCTCCATTGGATTATCGGCGACAGCCAGCGCAGCATCGTGGTCGAGATGATGGCTGACGGCCTGCATGTATACGACGATCCGGTCGACACCCTTGCCAACCAGCCGACCTTCCCGTGGCACATGGAAAACCTGCGCACCTATATCACGGCCACAAGCGATTTTCCGCAGACGGCGACATGGCGTGGCGCCGAGCTCAAGCCCTATGGAGCCGGCGCCGGCATGCGCGGCATTCCCGGCGATTGCTATTCGCCGAGCCGTTTTGTAAAGGCGGCGTACCTCAATGCCAATTACCCGCAAAAGGAGAGCGAGACCGAAAACGTCGTCCGCATGTTCCGTTCACTCGAGGGCGTGGTGATGATTGAGGGGGCGTCCAGGATGGGCGATGGCACGTTCGAGAAGACTATCTATACCGGATGCTTTAGCGCGCGCACGGGCAATTATTACTACGCGATGTATGGGGATCCGTCGATTCGCTACGTGAGCCTGATGGATGCCGAGGGTGCGAGCCCCGATAGGCTCGTGGTTCCCGAGCCGCGTCGTTCGTAGCCGTTAGCTTTACTGCAATGCAAAGCGGCCCTGCGTCTCCCGTGAGATGCAGGGCCGCTGTCGTCGATTCGTGACGTCGCTAGAAGTTGGCGTCGTTGAGCTGTTCGCTCTCGAGGCCGTCGAGCTGTTGCTGTTCGGGCGTATCGGCGACGCTCTCGAGCAACTCGGTGGGGTCGACGTTCATGTCCCTACCGGCTTTGTTGCCGTCGACCAGGTCGTCCGAGAAGATATCGACTTCCATTTCCTCGGCTTCCTCGATCTGGACCTCGAGCGGCACATGGGTGCGTACGAGTTTGACCGCCGGACGCATGCGGGCAAAGAGAGGCACGTACTCGATGATGATGGCCGAGTTCTCAAGACCGTACCAGCGTGCCGGGCTTCCGCAGGCGCGGCGGACGGCGTACTTGATGGCCATCACGCGGTGGTCGTTGCGGTTGATGTCCGTTTCGGGGGCAAGCATCTTGCGCAGCATGCAAAAACGGAAGTCGCCCACGTTGCCGCGGGTCTCGTAGATGGAGTAGGTGTGATGCTGCGGCGGCAGCTCGCCCGATGTCATCAAGTCGCCGACGATCTGACGCAGATAGGCGTTGATGCGCTGGTTGACCTTAAAGCCCAGGTCCAGGCGCACGCGGAACAAAAAGTCCGTGCCAAAGGTCTCGACGGAATACTCGTGCGTATAGGGCTCGTCGGTAACGTGCACGTTGATGAACCAATATGCCTTGGCGCGCTTGGGGTGCTTGTCCAGGATGGAATAGAGCACGTCGCGGTCGAGCGTGAGCGGGTCGGGGCTGTTGGTGAGGAACACCAGATTGTCGGCGAGCACGGGGTAGGCCTCGTCGTTACGCAGGCGGTTGAGCTGATCAATGTACTTGGAGACAGGCAGCAGGATTGTTTGCGTACGCTCGATGGCGGTGCCACGGCGCCACACGTACATAAGGCCAAACAGCAGTGCGGCCAGGAAGATCATGACGTAGCCGCCGTCAAAGAACATGGTGAGGCACGAAGCGAAGAAGCACAGCTCAATGGCACCAAAGAGCAGGGCGAAGACGCAGGCACCCAGCTTGTGCTTGAGGATGCCGGCGATATAGCTCGTCAAAAGCGTCGTGGTCATGAGCATAGTTACGGTGATGGCGAGGCCATAGGCGCTTTCCATGCGCTCGGAGTTTTGGAACAGCAGCACGATGAAGATACAGCCGACCCACATGATGTTGTTGACGAGTGGAATATAAAGCTGGCCCTTGGTGTCGCTGGGGTAGTGGATGCGCAGATGCGGCATAAGGTTGAGACGCGTGGCCTCGGATACCAGCGAGAACGAGCCGGTGATGAGCGCCTGCGAGGCGATGATGGCCGCCACAGCCGAAAGCACGATGGCAAAGGGGCGCAGGGGCTCGGGAAGCATCATGTAGAACGGGTTGACGATATCCATCGCGAGCATCTGGGGGTTGGAGTTGTTGGCGAGCAGCCAAGCACCCTGGCCCAGGTAGTTGAGGATAAGTGCGGCCTTTACGAACGGCCAGGATGCGTAAATGTTAGCCTTGCCCACGTGGCCCATGTCCGAGTAGAGCGCCTCGGCACCGGTTGTCGACAGGAAGACAAAGCCGAGCACCATAATGCCCGAGTGGTTGATGGGCGAGAACAGGAACATGATGCCGCGGATGGGGTTGAGTGCGCGCAAGATGGACAGGTTGCCGAGCATGTTGAACAAGCCGGCGCCCGCCAGGAACAGGAACCATAGCGTCATGAGCGGACCGAAGAGCTTGCCGATCGACGAGGTGCCGGCGCGCTGCATGGCAAATAGGCCGCAGATAATGATGATGGTAATAATGATGACGTTGGTCTGGCCGTCGCCCAGCAGCGCGTGGCCCCACTCGATGGTGCGCAGACCCTCGATGGCTGTGGTGACCGTGACGGCGGGGGTGAGGATGCCGTCGGCAAGCAGCGCCGCACCGCCGATCATGGCGGGAAGGATCAGCCACGGCGCCACTTTGCGCACGAGACTGAACAGGGCGAAGATACCGCCCTCGTTGTGGTTGTCGGCCCTCATGGCGATTAGCACGTACTTGACCGTGGTTACGAGCGTCATGGTCCAGATGACGAGCGAAAGCGCGCCCAGGATCATGTCCTCGCTGACGGTACCGATGCCGCCGTTGTTGGCGACGATTGATTTCATGGTGTACATAGGGCTCGTGCCGATGTCGCCATAGACGACGCCGAGCGTTACGAGCAACATACCAGCAGAAAGGGGAATGGCTCCATGCCCGCTCTGTCCGTGCTGGTCTTGGAGGTTTGCCTCCAGTTTGTTGTGTGCCACGTGGACTCCCTTAGACATCCGGTTATCTGTCTAGGGCAGATAACCTTTATGCCATCTTTATACATATAAGAGCAGTTTGGCACATCGGGGTGTTTTAGACAATAATCCCCATCTGGGGATTATTCATGTACGCAGGTAGCATTTCAAAACAGGGGCGCACCGGCTGTATGGTCTTGCTGCAATGTGATAACCACGGACGCGCCCCTGCTTTGAAACTGAAGAGGGGCTTTTAGGCGCGTGCTGCTTGGGCGATGCTTGCTTTGGTGTCTGCGCGTTTGCCGGCGACTTCGCAAAAGATCGCGCCGCCGATGATCAACGCGGCGCCCATGAGGCGGATGGGCGTCATGGTCTCTCCCAAAAGGGCAACGGAGAACACGACGGCCGAAAGCGGCTCGAGGTAGCCGACGACCGCGACGGTCTGGACGGGCAGCTTGGCGACGGCACTAAAGTAGAGCAGGCAACCGATGCCGGTGTTGACGACGCCGAGCATGGCGACGGCGCCCCAATCGATGCCGGCGGCAATGCTGGGGGAGAGGAACGAGGGGGCACCTTGCGTGAAGAGCGTAAGGATCAACGCGGTTACAAAGGCGGCGCTCACCTGGAGCGTGGAGTTCTCGAGGCCTTCGATGTGTGGCGCACCCTTGCTAGCGATGACCATCAAGGCGTAGCAGAAGGCCGAGGCGATGCCGCAAGCGATACCCGCAATGGGCATATTGCCGCCTAGACCTTGCGCCGCAATGAGAAAGGCGCCACAGGCAACGGCGATAAACCCGGCGATTTTGCCGCCGGTCAGCTTTTCGCCAAAAATGAGCGGGGAGAGGGCCATAACGATGATGGGGCCGCAGTAATACAACAGCGAGGAGATGCCAACGCCGATCGTCTGATAGGCGCGGAACAGGAAAATCCAGCTGGCGCCCAGCGCGGCTCCCGAGAGGAGGAGGGCTGCGGCTTCGCGGGGGCGGGATGGCGCCTGCAACTTATGGCGTTGGGTGATGGCGAGGATGGTGACAAGCGAGAGGGCTCCCAAAAACGTGCGCAGGAGCACGATATCGGAGCTCGGCAGCGCGATGGCAGCGGCGATGATGCCGTTGGAGCCAAACAATAGCAATGCTGCTAAGTACGTAAACAGTCCGTTGTTCATGCGCTGACATCCCCTCTATATCCGAACATCTTCACTATGGGTGAGGTGGCTTTAGAAGAAAAGCGAATATAATGCATGGATAACATGACAAAAACTCATGCAAAGATAGGGACGTGCCGTGGAGACCAATATTCAAAAGATGCAGGTGCTGCTCGAGACGGTGCGTGCCGGCAGCTTTACGCGTGCTGCAGAGCGGCTGAGCTATTCACAGTCGGGCGTGAGCCGCATGGTGGGCGATCTCGAGGCCGACTGGGGTTTTAAGGTGCTCGACCGCAGCCGCGAGGGCGTGGTGCTTTCTGCCGACGGGCGGCAGGTCATGCCGGCAGTCGAGGCGTTATGCGAAGAGTTTGGCCGCCTGCAGCGACGCGTGGACGAGATGCGGGGGCTCATGCGTGGCAAAATCTGCATCGGTACGTTTTCGAGTGTGGCGACCCACGTGCTGCCGCCAGTGATTGCGCGCTTTCGCGCCGATCATCCGGACGTCGATTATGAGTTGCTGATGGGCGATTACTCAGAGATCGAACAATGGGTGGCGGAAGGCCGCTGCGACCTGGGCTTTATTCCGCGCGAGCCACGCGACGCCGGCATGGCGTCGCGGCCGTTGGTGCAAGACGAGCTGATGGCCGTGGTGCCAGCGGACTCCTCGCTTGCCACCGCGGAGGTCGTTTCCCTTGCCGATTTGGCCAACGAGCAGTTTATTCTGCTGGAACGCGGTAGCGACGACGAGATTACGCCGCTGTTTCGCCGCGCGGGGCTGACAGTGCGCTCAAAACTGTCGACCTGGGATGACTATGCGATTATGGCTATGGTCGAGGACGGCCTGGGCGTGAGCATTCTTCCGGCGCTCATCTTGCGCCGCTGTCAGTTCGATGTTGCCGTGCGCTCGCTCGAGGGACGTCCTCATCGGCAGATCAACGCCATATATCGCACCGCTGACGTTTCGCTTGCGGCGGCTCGTTTCCTTGAATATCTCTAAAAGCGCGTACCTGTTGTCCACTTTGGGACAATTCTCGGGGTTCGGTACATTTTATTGTGAAATTGAACTTCCGGATAATGCGCCGCGCTATACTGCTGCCTAAATTGAACTCAGGTTCAATTCGTGTTCTATAAATTGAACTTTGCCAGCAAGGAGGTTCCTGTGGCCCAAGAGACGTTTAGCGATCGCCTGCGACAGACTATGTCCGATCGCGACGTTCGCCAGTCGGACGTAATCCGCGCATCGGAGATGCTCGGCAAAAAACTCGGCAAGAGTCAGATGAGCCAATATGTGAGCGGCAAGACGATCCCGCGGCGCGATGTGGCAGAGCTACTCGCCCGTATTTTGGAGGTCGATGTTACCTGGCTGATCGCCGGTGACGCCGATCAAGGCGAGGAATCATCGCCCCGCAACGTTTCCAAGCCCGAACCCCATCCCTCAGCTCAGATAGCAAGGAGCACCACCATGCGTACTTTTTCTAAATCCACCAAGCTCGACAATGTTCTGTATGACGTGCGCGGTCCCGTCGTCGACGAGGCTGCCCGTATGGAGGACGAGGGCGAGCGCATCCTCAAGCTCAATATCGGCAACCCGGCGCCCTTCGGTTTCCGCACGCCCGACGAGGTTATCAAGGACATGCGCCAGCAGCTGCCCGACTGCGAGGGCTATTCCAACTCGCGCGGCCTGTTCTCCGCGCGCAAGGCGATTATGCAGTACTCGCAGATCAAGGGCCTGCCCAACGTTCAGATGGAGCACATCTACACGGGCAACGGCGTGTCCGAGCTCATTCAGCTTTCGATGAACGCGCTGCTCGACAATGGCGACGAGATTCTGATCCCCAGCCCCGACTATCCGCTCTGGACGGCGTGCGCAACCCTTGCCGGCGGTCATCCCGTTCACTATCTGTGTGATGAGCAAGCGGATTGGTATCCCGACCTGGAGGATATGGAGTCCAAGATCACGAGCGCGACCAAGGCCCTCGTCATCATCAACCCCAACAACCCCACGGGTTCGGTCTATCCGCGCGAGGTACTCGAGGGCATCGTTGAGATCGCGCGCAGGCACCAGCTCATGATTTTTGCCGATGAGATCTACGACCGCCTGTGCATGGACGGCTACGAGCACGTCTCGATTGCCTCGCTCGCTCCCGACCTGCCCTGCGTCACCTTTAGCGGCCTTTCCAAGTCGCACATGATCGCGGGCTATCGTATTGGCTGGATGGTGCTTTCGGGTAACCAGCGCTGCATGAGCGACTTTATTATGGGCATCAACATGCTCTCGAACATGCGCCTGTGCTCCAACGTGCCGGCTCAGTCAATCGTCCAGACGGCGCTCGGCGGCCATCAGTCTGTTAACAACTACATCCGCCCCGGCGGTCGTGTCTACGAGCAGCGCAACTTTGTGTATGAGGCACTCAACAAGATCGACGGCATCTCGGTGGTCAAGCCGCGTGCGGCGTTCTATATCTTCCCCAAGATGGATGTTAAAAAGTTCAACATCACCGATGACGAGCAGTTCGCTCTTGACCTGCTGCACGAGAAGAAGATCCTGATCACGCGCGGCGGCGGCTTCAACTGGGCTGAGCCCGACCACTTCCGTATCGTGTACCTGCCGCGCATGGAAGTGCTCAAAGAGTCCCTCGAAGATCTCGCCGACTTCTTCGATCACTACCGCCAGTCGTAACGACAAAGGTAGCCTGTACTAAAACGGCCGGCCCGCAACGGATGCGGGCCGGCCGTTTTCTGTCTAAGCCCGTGCTGCTAACGCTTTGTCTCTTTGAGCGAGCAAGGTTCGCGTGTGAGCGGTAAGTTCTATTCCAAAATGGAATACAGTAGGCTTAAGCTGGAATTGATGCCCGGGTACCCGCTTTTCTAGAATGTTCTCAACAAGATGAAAGGCGGTTCCAACCAATGATTATCGATGCAAATTCCTACTGGTTCGACGAGCGCATCTTTCATGACGAGACGCTCTGCGAACAGTTTTTGGCCGAGGTGCCCCGCGCCTACGACACCGAAGGCTATCTGACCGTGAATTCCGTCGGCAAGCGACAGATCGTGATCGAGATGCCCGCCGGTTCTCCGGGCCTTAATTACATCGAGGGCGACTACACCCTCGAGAAGCGCTTGGCCGATATGGATGAGGCGGGGGTCGACAAGGCGATCCTCAAGCTCCCCGGCTGCCACGAGTGGATGTCGCTCGAGATGTGTCGGCGCTTCAACGACGGTATGGCCGCTGACGCGAAGGCGTCAAATGGCCGCCTGATTCCGCTTGTCGCTGTGCCACCCTTTGGCACCAAGGCAAATTTAGAGGAGCTCGACCGCAGGCTCGACGATGGTTTTGCGGGTGTGCAGCTCTGCGCTCACTACGGCAAGCGCTATCTCGACGACCGGGTTTTCTCGAGCTTCTTCGAGCACCTGAACGAGCGCAACGTCACCGTTTACGTCCACCATGTTCCCGTACCGGTCGAGAACGAGTCGCTTCTCGCGTACGACAACCTTCGCCGCTCTTATGGTCGCTGCGTCGACCAAACTACGGCGATCGGCCGCGAGATCTTTGGTGATTTCTTCGAGCGCTATCCTAATATCAAGATGGTCCACTCCATGCTCGGTGGCGCATACTTTGCGTTCAAGGAGATGCTGCTGCCTCACGGCCCCAAGCGCCCTGATGCCTCTGGACGTTTTCAGGTCGATACCGAGACCGTTTCCAAGCGCCTCGAGAACAACATCTATTTCGACATGTCCCATGCCCAGCCTTGGGGCAAGACACTCCTCGCCTGCGCGGTTAACGTGTTGGGTGCAGACCATATTGTTTTTGGCACGAGCTATCCGGTTAAACGCGAGTGGCTCACCGAGGGTGTCGCCTGCGTTCGTGCCGCGAGTCTGAGCAATGCAGACACAGATCTTGTGCTTGGCGGCACGGCGCAGCGACTGTACGGTGTCGAGTGAGCGGCAATCAGAGGGGGTGTCTGCCATGGACAAAGGAGAGATGAGGGCTGGGGCCGCCCGTGCGGCCATCGATCTTGGGGGCGTATTGCCGTTTGACGGTTTCGACGAACTCCGCCATGAGGTCTTTGCCCGTGCTCTTGTCATCGAGGGGGCGGGGCGACGCGCCTGCATTCTTTCGCTTGAGGTCACATCGATTGCTCCGGCTCTGCTCGCCGATCTGCGTGAGGTCGTCGAGGATGCCGCCGGCTGCAGTGGCGCTTACTCTTGGGTGGTTCCTACCCACACGTTTTCCATGCCTCACGTTCGCACTCCCGGGCATCTTGCCGATGCTGCTGCCCGCGATCGCAACGAGCGCTATCGCGCAGCGCTCATCGCCGCCGCCCGCACGGCTGTCGAGCGGGCTGTTGCGGGCATTCGCTCCGTCACACTCGCCACGGCGGAGGGCGACTGCCCCGTGAACGTTAATCGCGACATCGAGACGCCGGCCGGCTGGTGGTTGGGCTCGAATCCCGAGGGGTTTGCCGACCACGCGATGCCCGTGCTCGCCATGAGGGATGCCGGGGGCGAGTACGTTGCCGTACTTGCGGCGGCGGACGTCCAGTCCTCCGTGCTCGACGGGTCGCGCGACTCCGAGGGGAGACGCGTGGCGAGCGGAGATCTCTTTGGTTTTGCCGCCATGTCACTCGAGCGTGAGCTGGGCGGCGTTGCCCTGTTGCTGCCGGGCGCCGCGGGCGACCAAGGTCCGGCGGAACGCGCCATGAACGTCACGTTCGATGCCGCCGGCGTGAAGCGGACGGTCGATGCCCATGAGGACGGATACCGCATGCTGCACCAGCAGGGGCAGGTCTTGGGCGATGCTTTGATTGAGGCCGCTCGCATGGCACGTGAGGATAGCGCTGCCGGCATCGATGCTCGCACGGTCGACGTCCTCCTGCCCGCTCAGACACGCGCCGATTTTTACTCTTTGGCTCCGCATCGAACGTATGAGTTTCATGCTGCCGGTGAGCAGCACACGAGGGTCTATCTGCTTCGGCTGGGAAACGTCGAGCTTGTCGGCGTGCAGCCCGAGGTCTCGAGTACATTCGGCGCCACCGTGCGCGTCGCCCGGTCCGGCTCTGTGCTCTTTGCCACGCTCGTCAACGGCGGACAGAAATACCTACCGGCCCCCGACGCGTACGAAAAGATCACCTATGAGGCCATGAACTCCGGTTTTGCCGCCGGCTCCCATGAGCGCCTCGTCGATATCATCATTGCCGCCTTGAATGCGGCGTAACACAGAAGGAGAACGTGCATGAACATTGGACACGCGCGCCGCAAAATCACCCCACAGGGCGACATCTACCTGATTGGCTATCGCAATCTTCCCAACCGCCTGGAGCCTGCGACGGGCATCCATGACGACGTCTACGCCAACGCCATTCTCTTCCAGCAAGGCGAACGCGAGGTGTTTCTCTTTAATGCCGATGTCCTCGAGTTCGAGGAAAGCATGGCCGAGGAAGTCAAGACAATGCTCGCCGAGCGCTACGGCATTGACCGTGATTGCGTCCTGCTCTCGGCGACGCACGACCATACTTCAATCGTCGCTTACCACCGCAGCTGGTGGACGGGAAAATTCGACGAGAACTACTATCGCTGGCTCCTCGATACCATTTGCCAATGCTTTGAGGAGTGCCGCGCCAATGCGCAGCCCGCGATTTGCCGCCTGGGCAAGCAGGTCGTCACCGGTTTCTATGACAACCGCATCATCCCAGGCGAACTCGCCGACAATGAGGTCATTGTCGTTTCGTTCTTCGATACCGAAGGCAAGCCATTTGCGGGCTTTGTGAACTGGGCGGTGCATTCCGCTTGCGTCGGGCCCGATTGTACGGAGCTCACGAGTGAGCTTGCCGGCCTTACCGGTAAAAAGCTCGCCCCGAGCCTCGGGTACTATCCTGCCATGGTCGTGGGCGCTGCTGGTGACTGCAGCGATCGCAATTTTCGCCAAGGTCGTGGCATCCCCGAGGTCGAGCGCGTGTCGACCGGTCTTGCCGAGGCGATTTCCCAAATCAAGCTCGATCGCGAGGTTAAACTCGACCGTATCGAGCCCCAGACGTTCTATCACACCGTCGCCCATGACGGTTTTTCGCTCACGCTCAAGTGCGCCGTTATCAGCTTGGGTGGTATGCACCTCTTTGTGTTTCCGAGCGAGCTCGGCAGCGACCTTGGCGTTCGCATGAAGCGCGAATGTCCGGTTGAGGGGATTGTCTGTGGTTATACCAACGGCTATTACGAGTACTTCCTTCCGGCGCGTGAATACGGCCTCTCCTTTGAGACCGAGCGTACCCAGATTCCCCAAGGCGAACCGGAGCGCCTATGCGATAAGTTCTGTCAAACCGCGCGCCTTCTCGGCGCGCCAGATTCGCGCCTGTAGTTTTGCCGCCACGGCATGGGACCCATGAGGGTCGCGGCCGTGTGATCGGCGTTCTTATTTCCCTTGTTATCTCCCATCCCGGACGTATATGCGCCCGCGGATTTTAAAGGGGAGGCGGGTTCTGTGGCTCCCCACGTCGACTACGGGGGTCTGGAATCAATGCCATGCCCCGCTCAGAAAAAGGAGGAATACCATGAAATACCAGCAGCTTTGCGATGGAATCATCGCAAAGGTCGGTGGCCGAGACAATGTGCTGGACGTGAGTCACTGCATTACGCGTCTCCGCTTTCACCTCAAGGACGAATCGCTCGCCCAGACCGATGAGCTCAAGGCCATGAAGGGTGTCGTTGACGTCATCCAGGCCGGTGGACAGTATCAGGTCGTAATCGGTGCCACCGTCGAGTCCGTCTACAATGAACTCGTTCAGATCGGCGGGTTTGACGCCAAGCCCGCGCTTGATATCGATGAGGGCGACAATGTCAAGAAGGGCGATCCGTTCTCGCGCCTACTCGCCATCATTTCCGAGATCCTGCAACCGGTTCTTGGCGTGCTTATGGCCGGTGGCTTCATCAAGTCGATGCTCGCCCTCTGCACGGTTGCCGGTTGGCTCGCCAAGGACAGCAATACCTATGTGACGCTCTCGGCAATCGGAGATTCGGTCTTCTATTACTTCCCGCTTATCATCGGCTGGACGGCTGCCAAGAAGTTCGGACTTAAGCCCGTTATGGGTATGGCCCTCGGCGGCATCCTCGTCTACCCGACGCTCGTTGCCCTTATGGGTGGAGACCCGCTTTACACGCTCGGCACCGGTACGGTCCTTGAGTCCAATGTCTACGGTGATATCTTTGGCATCCCTTTGATTATGCAGAACTATTCATCGACGATTCTGCCTGCGATTTTCATCGTCTGGATCGCCTCGAAGGTGCACAAATTCCTTTCTGGCACACTGCCCGCGCTTGTGAGCTCGTTCTTCTCCAACATTTTGACGCTTCTCATTTGCGGTATCCTGGGCCTGCTTGTGGTCGGTCCGGTCATGACGGTCCTCTCCAACATCGTTGCCCAAATCATCCTGGCGCTCATCAACTTCCAGCCCGCCATCGCCGGTTTTGTCATCGGCACGTTCTGGAGCCTGCTCGTCATGTTCGGTCTGCACTGGGGCGTCATTCCGCTGTGGTTCATCGATGTCGCAACCTACGGCTATGACCTCATCAACCCTCTCGTATACGCAGGTGGGTGCGCCATCGCCGGTGCCGTGCTCGGCATGATCATTCGAACCAAGGATTCCGAGGAAAACGCTGTCATCAACATCCCTGCTCTCGTCTCGTCGATCTTCGGCGTCAACGAGCCCGCGCTTTACGCCATCCTGCTGCCGCGTAAGCGTCTCATGTGGGCGACCTTCATTTCCGCCGGTGTCGGCGGCGCCATTGCCGGCCTTATGGGTGCCAAGCTCTATGCCTTCGGTGCCTCCGGTCCGCTCGGCTTCCCGAGCTTTATCAACCCCGCTGGCATCGATTCGGGCTTTATCGGTCTTGTCATCTCCGGTCTGGTCGCCTTTATTTTGGCGCTTATCGCCGCTATGGTGATCGGCACCAAGAAGGACGAGGGCGGTCAGACCCTCAACATCTCGGTGGACTAGTCCATCTACCCGCTTTGATTTAAAAGGCCTCGGACGGCAGCTGTGCTGTCCGAGGCCTTTTGCGTTTTGTACCGTTGCCGGTTGGTTTGTGGGGCATCTCAAAAGTGGCGGTGTGTGCTGGGATTACGACGACTGCGGCGCTTCGGAGGTCATGCGGCCGCCCTGTAGAAGCTGGCGATAGGGGAGAAAGCCGATAAACGAGACGACGGCTTGCGAGTACGCAGCGCTCCGTTTGAGGTAGAGCCTGACCTCGGAGG
Organism: uncultured Collinsella sp.; assembly: GCA_934630735.1. GTDB lineage: Bacteria > Actinomycetota > Coriobacteriia > Coriobacteriales > Coriobacteriaceae > Collinsella. The sequence goes on from CAKTWK010000005.1 coordinate 25,905, forward strand.
TCGTTGCAGGCTCGAGCGGCACGAGGGCCACCTTGCCGCCGGCGAGTGATTCGGCAGGCTTGCGCATGAGCAGCGAGACGCCGGCATCGCGCGCGACAAGCGAGATGATGTTTTCTGCCCGTTTGCCGGTAAACGTGACACGTGGGCTGAATCCTGCCTTGCGGCAAAGGGAGAGGGTGAGTTCGCTCACGAACGAGCCTTGGGGAAGCATAAGGAAATTCTCATCGATAAGGTCGTCGATCTCGATGGCGTTGCGCTCGGCGAGTGGATGGTCGAGCGGGATAACGGCCACGAGCCGGTCGGTTGTAAAGGGGATTTTTTTAAACTCCGGCTCGATGGCGCCGTCGTCGCGGATGAAGGCGAGGTCGATGTCCTCGCGCAGGAGCATCTGCTTGAGTGCGCTGCCTTCGCCCTCGATGAGCTCAACGGAATACGAGGGGTTCGCCTGCTGGAAATCGATGACGGCGTCCGTGATTCCATAGGGAGCCATGATGGGGATGGAGCCCACGGTGATGCGTTCGAGTGGTTCATCTGCAGCTATCTGGATGGCAGCGAGATAGCGATGCTGGAGCGTCGCTATCTTTTGTGCATAGGGGAGGAGCGCCTCGCCTTGCGCGGTGAGCGTAACGTGGCGTTGACTCCGATCGATGAGTTTGCAGCCGAGCTCGCGCTCCATTGCCATAATGTGCTTGGAGAGAGTCGACTGCGACATGAAGAGCAGCTCCGCCGCATCGAGAAACGTACGCGACTGCGCCAAGATAGTGAACTCACCAAAACGGCTGATATCCATAGGGTAGCCTCCGGTTCCCTCATGTCGGCAAGTGACCTAGATCACGATTCCTTGGCAGTGATCGATTTCGTGCTGGATTATCTCGGCGGTGTAGCCCGAGAAGTTTTTGATGCGGTGGACGAAGTTCTCGTCTAAATACTCAACCTTAATGCGGCGATAGCGAGTGCAGGGGCGCTCGCCGGCAAGCGAGAGGCATCCTTCGCTCGTCTGATAGGAATTGACCTGCTCAAGAATTTGAGGGTTGTACATCAGCAGCGCCCTGTTGCCGTCCTTTACGCAGATGATGCGTTTGCGCACGCCAATCATGTTGGCGGCAAGGCCCACGCACTCGTGTTCATGCTCCTGGAGCGTATCCAGGAGGTCCTGCCCGGTCATGGCGTCATCGGGGCCCGCGTCTTCGGAGGGCAGGCGCAAAAAGAACTCGGATTTCATGATGGGCTTAATCATGGCGGGCTCCTCATGTCTCATGCTTTCGTGGACTTTTAATAATAGCGCGGAAGGAAAGCTGCGCGTCCGCGTTACAATCTTTCGATGTTGGACCATGTTGTCAGATTCGTCGCGTGCGGCGTCTGACGTAAGTCTAGGGCTCATACTCGCCCTGGACTGTTCCTCTGGGGCGATGTGACTGTTGTTCCAAGAGGAAGGAAATGCATGGGGAGCAAATCTCAGCAACAAGTTCAGGCAACGCCATCGGCCACTTCGGCGTTTCTCGCTGTAATGTATATTGCAGCCTTTGTCGCCGCGTTTAACGAGAACATCATTAACGTGGCGTTGCACGACATCATGGCGGCCTTTTCGGTGAGTGCCACCACGGCGCAGTGGCTCGTTTCGGGCTACATGATCGTGACGTCGATCTTTACGGCCATCATGGCCTTTCTGTCCGGCCGGTTCTCGACGCGCAAGCTGCTGTTTTTCGCATGCGGATGCATGGTCGCCGGAGAAGTCCTGTGCCTGGTCGCCCCGTCGTTTACCGTTTTGCTGCCAAGTCGTATTTTGCAGGCTGCGGGATCGGGCATCTTGTTTCCGCTCATGATGAATGTGGTGCTATCTTGCGCCCCGCGCGAGAAGCTCGGTCTGTATCTGAGCCTGGGCGGTGCCTGCATTACGCTGGGGCCGGCGTTTGGCCCCGTGATCAGTGGTCTTATGTGCACCTTGTTTGGCTGGAGGGCAGTGTTCGTAGTGCCGCTGGTGGGCGGTGTCGTGGTAGCCGCTGCGGGCGCAAAGTTCGTTCGGAATGTCGGAAAGCGCTCGAACGCCACGCTTGATATTCTGTCGGTTGTTTTGCTCGCCGCCGGCATTACGGCGTTTGTGTATTCCGTGGGCGAGTTCTCGACCAATGTGATGGCCGGTATCGTGACGCTATTTGCCGCTGTTGTGCTGCTCGGCCTGTTTGCGGCCCGTCAGCTCAAGCTCGAGTGCCCGGTGCTCAACGTGCGTCCCATGGCGAGCGTTCGTTTTTGGCCTGCGTGCCTGCTTGTGGTGGTGTCGATGATGACAACGTTCTCGATGAGTGTTTTGTTGCCGCTCTATTTTGAGGGCGCATATGGCATGACCGCACTTGTTGCGGGCCTGCTCATTTTGCCGGCGATTGCCTGCAACGCCGTGACCTCGATTGTGGGCGGACGCGTGATGGATGCCCGTGGCGCTTGGCCGCTGCTGCCGATCGGCTTTGCCCTGATCGCTGTGGGGCAGACGGCAATCTCGATGACCGCGGCAAGCATGAACATCGGCGTTGTCGTGCTGCTGACCGTTGTGGTGTATGCCGGCGTCGGTTTGGTACTGAGCCCCTCGCAGACCGCCGGTTTGGAGACGCTTCCCGCCGCTGAGCATCCTCACGGAACGGCATTGCTTAACACGTGGAACATGATTGCCGCGTCGTTTGGTCCGTCGCTGTTTATCGGCCTGCTTTCGAGTTCTGCGGTGGCTGCTGGCGCCGCGGGCGTTGCGTCGGACGTTGCCCAGGCGATAGGATTTGCAGCCGCCGTGCGCGTGGCGGCCGTGATTGCCGTTGTCGGGTTCGCGGTGTCGCTGGTGTACGCTCGCCGCGAGTCGCACATGTCGCATTAATGTGTGCACATAGATTCTGCAGCTAGATTGGATGGCGACACCATAAACTAATGAACGTTTTGCCGAGAGGCATGAATGTATAAGGCGCAAAGAGTGCGCGACGGGCCCCGCGAATGGGGCGATGATGCCCGAGAGGGCCAAGAAGGAGTCTCATGTCTGAGAACGAAGAGATCATGAACGAGACCGAGAACGAGACCATGGCTGCCGAGGTCGAGGCAGTCGAGACCGTGGAGACCGAAGCTGCTGAGGTTGAGGCTGCTGACGAGGTTTCCGCCGAGGAGGCCGAGGTTGTCGAGGCCGCCGCTGATTACGATGACGAAGAGCTGATGGACAAGATGCAGAAGGCCGCCCGCCTGCTGCGCAGCCGTCGCTTTGCTATTTCCAAGGAGGAGGAGGCCAAGGCCGAGCGCATGGCGAACATCGAGCGCGCCATCAAGCTTCTTGACCTCAAGCCCAAGATGGAGCAGAAGGAAATGTCCGACCTGCTGGGCATGCGCCTTCGTGAGCTCGATGGCCTGATGGCCGAGGCCGAGGCTGCCGATCTGGTCGGCCGCATCGACGACGCCGAGGGCGATATGCGCAAGATCGTTGTCTTCGCTGCCGAGGATGCCGCTGAGGGCCTGACCGAGCTTGCCAACAAGAAGGAGAAGCTCCTGCCCGAGCTTTCTTACGAGGAGGCCACCGAGCTGATGGCCGCTCTCGATAAGGTTATCGCTCCGCTCGTCGCCATGGGCCTGGACGAGGACCGCGGTCCTCGCGGCGGCCGTGACGAGCGCGGTGGCCGTGGCGGCGACCGTGGCGGTCGCGGCGGCTTTGGCGATCGCGGTGGCCGTGGCGGTGACCGCGGCGGTCGCGGTGGCGATCGCGGTGGCCGTGGCGGCTTTGGCGACCGTGGCGGCGACCGTGGCGGTCGCGGCGGCTTTGGTGGCAACCGTGGTGGCTATGGCGATCGCGGTGGCAACCGTGGTGGCTTCGGCGGCAACCGTGGTAACGACCGCGGCGGTCGCGGTGGCGACCGTGGCGGCCGCAACGGTGGCGGCTTCCGCGGCAACCGTTTCTAATTGGGTTACGCGGTTTTACCAAACCGCGTAACGGCTCGACGCTGCAAACGCCCCTAAGCGGCAATCTGACGTTCAATCGTCGGTCGCGTACCCAAGTACGCTTCCCTCCTCTTTCACGTCACCTTGCTCGCTTAGGGGCGTTTTCGCTGTCCGCCCTCTACCTGCGGCGTTGCATCGTTGCCTACTCATTGGGGACAGACTTAAATGAGTAGTCATTGGGGACGTTCTTGTTTGACTAGTCGTTTAAGAACGTCCCCAACGACTACATAGCACGAGAGTGGATAATCTCCCGGTTTGAGCCTGCACTCAAGCTCAAAGTGGGAGATTATCCACTCTCATTTGTTCTGTGTCCGAAAATCCACGCTCGTTTCTACTCTGCCTACATTTGGAGGAAGAGCTCGTGGAGGCAGGCGTCGTCGTCGAGCTCGGGGTGGAAGGTTACGCCGAGCTGGTTGCCCTGGCGGGCGGCGACGATGCGGCCATCGACCTCTGCCAGGGCCTTGGCGTCGCCGTGGACCTCGACGATGCGGGGCGCACGGATAAACGTCAGCGGCACCTCACCGTCGATGCCGGCTACCTGTCCCTTGGTTCGAAAGCTGCCGAGCTGCCTGCCGTAGGCATTGCGCTCGACAAGTACATCCATGGTTGCCAAACGCGGCGTGCCCTTATCGTCATGGGCGGCAAGGTCATGAGCCAGCAGAATCAGGCCGGCGCAGGTGCCCAGGACGGGCATGCCTTCAGCGATGCGGGCACGAAGCTCCTCGAGCATGCCCAACTCATCAAGCAGTTTCCCTTGAACGGTAGACTCGCCGCCGGGAAGTACCAGGCGATCAAAGTTCTGCTGCAAATCGGCTGCCTGCCTCAACTCAATACAACGTGCGCCCAGCTCGGATAGCCTTGCCTCGTGCTCGGCAAAAGCGCCTTGGACCGCCAGCACGGCGACCGTCTGGTCTGCGTAATCGCTCATGTGCGATCCTTTCTGCCGGACTAGCGTCCGCGCTCCTCCATGATGATCTCAATCTCGTCGGCGTTGATGCCGACCATGGCCTCGCCCAGGTTCTCCGAAAGCTCAGCGATGAGCTTGGCGTCGGTGAAGTTGGCCACGGCCTTGACGATGGCGGCGGCGCGCTTGGACGGGTCGCCGCTCTTAAAGATGCCCGATCCGACAAAGACGCCTTCGGCGCCCAGCTGCATCATCAGCGCGGCGTCGGCAGGGGTCGCTACGCCGCCGGCGGCAAAGTTCACGACGGGAAGATTGCCCGTGGCATGGACCTCGCGCACCAGCTCGACCGGAACCTGCAACTGCTTGGCTGCCTCAAAGAGCTCGTCGTCACGCAGGGCAACAACGTCGCGGATCTGCTTTTGGATCTTGCGCATGTGGCGCACGGCCTGGACCACGTCGCCCGTGCCCGGCTCGCCCTTGGTGCGGATCATCGTGGCGCCCTCGGCAACACGGCGCAGCGCCTCGCCAAGGTCGCGGGCACCGCAGACAAACGGGACGTCAAACTGGGTCTTGTCGATGTGATAGACGTCATCGGCGGGGGAGAGAACCTCGGACTCATCGATGTAGTCGATCTCGATGGCCTGCAGGATCTGCGCCTCGACGATGTGGCCGATGCGGCATTTGGCCATAACAGGGATGGAGACGGCCTCCTGAATGCCCTTGATCATCTTGGGGTCACTCATGCGCGACACGCCGCCGGCGGCGCGGATGTCGGCCGGGATGCGCTCGAGTGCCATGACGGCGCAGGCGCCTGCCTCCTCGGCGATGCGTGCCTGCTCGGGCGTGGTGACGTCCATGATGACGCCGCCCTTGAGCATCTGCGCGAGTTCGCGGTTGAGTTTGACGCGATCGGCCTTGCTGGTCTGTTCTGCCATGGTTGCTCCCTTGGTTGGCATGTGCATTGCTTGACGGAACATCCTATCGGGGAGCTGGGTATGGCGAAATACTCAGTTTTCGAGATAATAACAAGGTCAGACTAATACCAGATTAAATGACTCGATAAGGTCAGGTGACAAACTCATGCTCGACTACAATTTGGAACAACGCGGCGAAGCGTCGCTCTATGAGTATGTTTACCAGCAAATTCGAGATGATATCGTTGCTGGACGCATTGCGGCGGGGGAGCATCTGCCGTCTAAGCGCGCCTTTGCCAGTCATCTGGGAATTAGTGTCATTACAATCGAAAATGCATATAGCCAGTTGCTTGCCGAGGGTTATATTTGCTCAAAGCCGCGGCGCGGCTACTACGCGTGCGAACTTCCGGATGCACCGGTTTTGGCTTCGGCTGCGAAGGGCATCGACCGAGATGCCGCCTCCGTGGGCCCCAACGCGCATGATTCCGACGGACAGACCGAGCAGTTCGACGCTCTTTCTCCTTCCGCTTTGGAGGCGGCGCGGCTTTGGCAAAGCGCGCTACGGGCGACACTGACGTCCGAAGACGAACGCGAAATCTTTTCGCCCGCGCCCGCGCAAGGCACCGCTCGGCTACGACGCGCAATTGCTCACCATCTACGCGGGACGAGGGGTATGAATGTCGACCCCAACAACATTGTTATCGGTGCGGGCGCCCAGCTGCTCGATACCATGTTGGTTCAGTTGCTTGGGGCCGACAAGGTGTATGCCGTTGAGGATCCGGGCTATCTGCGCCTGACGCGCATCTATCAGGCTATGGGTTGCGAAGTGCGTCATATCCCGTTGGACGGTGAGGGCGTGGACTTGAGCGCTCTACAGAAAACCGGGACCGATGTCCTTCACCTGATGCCGTCCCATCAGTATCCGACCGGCCTTGTGACGAGCATTGCGCGTCGCTATGCCCTGCTGAGCTGGGCCGCCGAGCAGCCGGACCGGTATCTCATCGAAGATGACTTTGATTGTGAGTTTCGCCTTGCCGGTAAGCCGATTCCCGCGCTCGCGTCGATCGATGCCGCCCAATCGGTCATCTACACCAACACCTTTTCAAAAAGTCTGTCGTCGGCCCTGCGTTTGGCGTATATGGTCCTGCCCGATGAGCTGATGGAACGGTTTAGGCGCAACCTTGGTTTTTACGCCTCGTCGGTGAGTTCTGTTGACCAGGTCGCTTTAGCGCGCTTGCTGGAATCGGGTGATTACGAGCGGCATGTGAACCGCGTGCGCGTTCGTGCTCGCGAGACACGCGATGGCCTAGCGTCGCTTGTACGGAAAGCGTTTCCAGCAGGGGAGGTCTCGATTGAACATGCGGACGCCGGCCTTTACTGCACCGTGGTTGCGGAGTGCGGAGCGGGCGGAAGCTCTTTTGTGCGGGCCCTCACGCGCTCGGGTATTCCGTTTGTCGATTTCAGTGACTGTTATTGGTGTGCCGATGGCGCGTCTGTCCCTGAAAACTCAACTCAAATTCTTGTCCAATATGACGACCTGAGTCTAAAAGTGCTTAATACCTTGGAATTGCAGCTCATGGGAGCACTCTGCAACCTAAGTGAGTAGGCTTTTGGATCTTTGGCGACCAGGCAGTTTTGTAACAAGCTATCTACCTGCGGTTTTGAAAAGCAGGATGACCGGTCTGCTCGGGATGTTCCAAAAAGTCTACTCACTTGCCGCGCAAAGCTTCCGCACGAGAAAAAAATGGGGTTTTCAACAGAGCTTCGTCCAGTCCTTGGCAAGCTTTTGGCCAGTTGGGGAGGGCTGTTGAAAACTTAACAGTCCGTTCGGCGCTTTTTTTGGTGCGTTCGCGCCAATGCGAGACAGGCTGGGTTGAAATTCATGTTTTCCTGTGCCTATGAAGGATCTACTTTGTGACATATCGGCTTTTAGGTACTGGCGTTTACCTCCTCAAGTCCGCGCTTTGTGTCCGCCGCTTCCACGACCGGAAGAGGACCGGCAGCGATATAACCTCGCCCGCAACCCGACGGCTGCAGTTGCGCTCGGCTTTCCGTTGTATGCATTGGTTCGGACGAGAAACAAGCGGACTTGTCCTGCCGGCATTAGGCAGCGGCTGTTCCTTGGTGAGCTCCCCAGGGAATCCGTGCTGGAAACGGAGCATGGATTTTTGGTTACGTCTCCTCTACTGACGGCATTCATCATGTCGCGGCATCTGACGGATCTTCAGCTTCTTTTGGTATTGGCGGAGATGTGTGGCTTGTTTGCGGTGTGTGCCCTGCCGGCGGCACTTGAGGCGGAGCTTTCGCGCGCAATTGATTCGGGCGCGATTTCGGCAACGTCGGGTTGGGTGCGCTGCCCATCCGAGGACGGTACCACTTCAAATTTATGGCGTCGAGACGCTTTGGTTTTGGGCAGAGACCTTGACCGTTTTTGTTCAGATGTTTGCGGGATGCGTTACGGCAATAGATTTATGGCGGTATCGCATCTCGTTCCATTGGGCGCCGCGTCGCCTTTTGAGGTCGAGGCGTATTTGTTGCTTGGACTGCCGAGAGCCCTGGGAGGCGAAGGGTTTTGCGGCATAGAGCTCAATGTCGAAGTGACGCTAAGCACAAGTGCTCGATCGATTGTGGGAAAGTCCCGCGTATATATCGACCTACTGCTGTCTTCGCCGGACGGCAGGCGACAGGTGGCCATTGAATGTCAGGGAAAGGCCTCGCACGGACGCGCAGGGGATGGCTTGCGTGACGCTGACCGCATGACGGCCCTTCAGGCCATGGGCTACGATGTACTTCTCCTGACACACAGACAGATATCCGATGAGGATAGATTCCGCGCGATCGTTAAGGCCGTATGCAGGATGCTCGATGCTGAATATCGTGATAAAAGTTCAGATGAGCAAAGGGCTGAGACATTACTCCGGTCTGAACTATTCGTTGACTGGACAAAATTGGGAGTAATCGACGGAAAGATGCCCGTTAGACACAAAACAGCTCGATCGTGGACGGCTGCGGTTCTAAGTGAGTAGACTTTTGGCGCTTTGGCGACCAGGCCGTTTTGCAACAAGTCATTTACCTGCGGCTTTATAAAGCAATATGGATGGTGTGCTCGGTAAGTTCCAAAAAGTCTACTCACTTAGTTTTTGACGAGAAACCGATGCCAAAGGCAGTCCTATTTCAGGGAGTTAACGAGTCCTCGAGACACAAAAAGGCCCGAACCATGCGGTCCGGGCCTCATCGAGCTAGAGATTATCTCTCAGGCGGCTGGCTTAGCCAAAGTAGCGCTTGAGCAGACCGGCGAAAGCCTTGCCGTGGCGAGCCTCGTCGCGAGCCATCTCGTGCACGGTGTCGTGGATGGCATCGAGACCAGCGGCCTTGGCGCGCTTGGCAAGATCGGTCTTGCCGGCGGTGGCGCCATTCTCGGCCTCAACGCGCATCTCGAGGTTCTTCTTGGTGGAGTCGGTCACGACCTCGCCCAGGAGCTCGGCGAACTTGGCGGCGTGCTCGGCCTCCTCGTGGGCAGCCTTCTCCCAGTACAGGCCGATCTCGGGATAACCCTCGCGATGAGCAACGCGAGCCATGGCCAGGTACATACCGACCTCGGAGCACTCGCCCTCAAAGTTGGCGCGCAGGTCGGCAACGATGTCCTCGGAGACGCCCTCCATCTTGGCGACGCCCACGACGTGCTCGGCAGCCCACTCGAGCTGGCCCTCCTCCTGCTTCAGGAAACGAGAACCGGGAACGCCGCACTGGGGGCACTTGAAGTCCTCGGGCAGCTGGTCGCCGTCGAACTCTTCCACATAACCGCAAACGGGGCAAACAAACTTCATGATTCGATCCTTTCGATCGATGGCGATGGTGCGCTCGTCCGGTCCCGTAAGGGCCCTCTCCGGACGTGCGTCTTGACGAGTTCTATTATCCATAAATGAGACCGAATGTGAAGCCTATTAGGAATGATTTTTAATTAAACAATTTTGGGCATGTGAAGATGTTGATTGATTAACGATTGCTAGACCTCGTGCGACCTCCGATGAGTACAATCGGTCGAGCAAATGTTGACCTATCAACAAATGAAGGAGTTTCCTTTATGCATCTAGCCCGTCGTGCCTGGTGCCGAACATATCAGACGGTTTTTCGCATCGTATTGCCGATCCTGCCCTATACCGAGCCGCGCATTTTGGAGCATGCCGAGGATGTGCCCGCGGTGCTTCAAAAGCGCTCGATCCAGAAGGTCCTTATCGTGACAGACCCTGGTATTGCACGTTTGGGGCTCACGGCATCACTCGAGCGTGCGCTTACGGCTCAGGGGATTGGCGTTACGGTCTATGCCGAAACGCGTGCGAACCCCACGGTCTCAAACGTGGAGGAAGCGGCGTCCCTGTATCGCGAGAGCGCCTGCCAGGCCATTATCGGCTTTGGCGGCGGTTCGGCCATGGACTGCGCCAAGGGCGTGGGCGCACGCATCGCACAGCCCAATAAGCCCATCAACAAGATGCGCGGGCTGCTGCGGATTCATCGTCGCCTGCCGCTGCTTATTGCGGTTCCCACTACCGCCGGTACGGGAAGCGAAGTCACACTCGCGGCGGTTATCACCGATGACGAGACGCACTACAAGTACCCCATTAACGACTTCGTGCTTATCCCGCGCTTTGCGGTGCACGACCCTGAGTTTACACGCGGCCTGCCCGCCTCCATTACGGGGCAGACGGGCATGGATGCCCTGACGCATGCCGTCGAGGCCTTTATCGGCCGTAGCACCACGCCCTACACGCGCAAGATGGCGCGTCAGGCGGTCCAGCTCATCCACGATAATTTGCCCGAGGCTTATGAGCATGGCGACGACATGCGCGCTCGTCGCAACATGCTTTCGGCGGCGTATAAGGCGGGTGTTGCATTTACCCGCTCCTATGTCGGATATGTGCATGCCATCGCGCATAGTCTGGGCGGCCGATACGGAATTCCGCACGGCTTGGCCAACGCCATCATCCTGCCGCACATGCTTCGCGCTTATGGTGACGCCGCCGCCCCCAAGCTTGCCGATCTTGCTCGCATGGCCGGTATCGCGCCGGCTAACGCGCAGGACAGTCTTGCGGCCGAGGCCTTTATCGATTGGGTCGACCGCATGAATGCCGCCTTGGGCATTCCCAAATATGTGACGGGCATTCGCCGCTCCGATATTCCGCAAATGGCGGCCCATGCCGATGCCGAGGCCAATCCGCTATACCCCGTTCCACTTTTGATGGACCGTTTGGAGCTCGAGCGTATGTACGAGGTCGTCGCGGGTGGTATGTTTGAGGATGAGAACTAGGAGGGCCCATGAACACCGAGGAAATCGCGCGCATTGTCGGCGAACAGCGCGCCCACTTTAAGACGCACGCCACGTTTGATGTCGATGCTCGACGTCGCGCCCTCGTGCGCCTGCGCGAGGCGGTGCGGGCACACGAGACCGATATCGCCCATGCGCTCAAGACCGATTTGGGAAAGTCGCATGACGAGGCCTATATGTGTGAGATCGGCACATCGCTTTCCGAGATTCGTCATCAGATTGCGCATGTGGCTCGATGGAGTCGTCCGCGCCTGCGTCCGTGTGACCTCGCCAACGCCGTGAGTGTGTGCAAAACGCAAGCCGTGCCCTATGGCGTCACGCTCATTATGGCGCCCTGGAACTACCCGTTTTTGCTAACGCTCGAGCCGCTTGCCGGCGCCCTTGCCGCAGGCAATACCGTGGTCATCAAGCCGAGTGCCTATGCTCCGGCATCGAGCGCGGTGCTCAGGCAGATTTGCGAGGAAGCATTTGATCCGCGCCTGGTGACGGTCGTCGAAGGCGGGCGTGCCGAGAATGAGGCGCTGCTCGACGAGAGCTGGGACAAGATCTTCTTTACCGGTAGCGTTCCGGTCGGCAAGCTCGTCATGGAGCGCGCGAGCAAAAACCTCACGCCCGTGACGCTTGAGCTGGGCGGCAAGAGCCCCTGCATCGTGGATGCGACGGCAAACTTGAAGGTCGCGGCACGGCGTATCACCTTTGGTAAATGGCTCAACGTGGGGCAGACCTGCGTGGCGCCCGACTACCTGCTGGTCGATGCGCGCGTGCACGACGAGCTGCTGGGCCTCATCAAGGAAGAGGCTCGCCGTATGTTTGGTGAACATCCGCTCGATAACGAGGACTACGGGCATATCGTCAACGCCAAGCATTTTGCGCGCGTGCGCGGGCTGATCGATCCCGACAAGGTTGTGCTGGGAGGCACGGCGCGCGAGTCGTCGCTCAAGATTGAGCCGACGATCCTAGACGGCGTGGCGCCTGAGGACGCCGTGATGCAGGAAGAGATTTTCGGTCCCATCTTGCCGGTGCTGACGTTTGAGAGCCTGGATGAGGCCGAGGCGTTTATTGCAGATCGTCCGACGCCGCTGGCCCTGTATATCTTTAGCCAGGATCGCGCAGTTCAGGAGCGCTTTGTGCGCTACGTGCCCTTTGGCGGCGGCTGCGTTAACGACACCATCATGCATCTGGCTACGAGCCATATGGGCTTTGGCGGCATGGGCGCGAGCGGCATGGGGCAGTACCATGGCCGCGAGAGCTTCGATACGTTTAGCCATAAGAAGAGCATCGTGAACAAGGTAACCTGGCTGGACGTGCCGTTTCGGTATGCGCCCTACGCAAGCTGGAAGCACAAGTTCGTGCGTATGTTTGTACACTAAAATGGGATAGAAGATAGGGATAAAAGTGGCCGCCTCTGCGTAAGCGAAGACGGCCACTTCTCACGATGAAAACGTGTATCGGAGTTGGCAAGACCCGCTGCCACGGGTGTCATCCGTGTTCCTATCTTATCTGCAAGCGTCCCGTCGCGCAAGCGTTGCGGCAAGCGATTGAAAGACACGGACGGGGTGAATTTGTGTCCGCACGAACCCGTAGACTTCTCAACTATGTGGTGGATGCTCGCTAGTCGGCAATGGAGGCGGCCATGTTTGATGACGATGACCTGTTCGATCTGACGGACGACCCGTTTGAGTGGGATATGCTGATCGACGATGATGAGCTGGAGCAGGACCGGAAGAAGCGGCAGGACAAGAACGCCCAGGGCAACGCTTCGAAAAAGCAAGACAAGCGCCGCCGCGGCCTGTTCGGCGGGCTCTTTGGATAACCGCCGCATCGCTGCATCTGTATACTTAGCACGAGTTTGACACATTGCGAAATGAGGACACAGACGATGATGTGGTTTACCGCCGACCTGCACTTGGGCGATACGAATATCTTGCACGACATGGACCGGCCGTTTGGCTCGGTCGAGGAGATGAATCGCAAGGTCATCGATGCCATCAATGAGTGCGTGGCTGTGGATGACCGTCTCTACATCCTGGGAGACTTTACCTATCGTTTGCCCCTAGCGGATGCCATGCACTTGCGCGAGCGTATCGAATGCAAGAACGTGACGCTCATCCGCGGTAACCATGACGGCGACTGGGAAGATCCCGATGTACCGCAGATTTGGGATGACGTGCGCGATTACCTGGAGATTGCTCCGGGCTATGCCAAGGGTCATCGTCTGGTTATGAGCCATTACCCCATGCTCAGCTGGAATGGCAAGGCGCGCGGCGCCATTATGCTTCATGGGCACATCCACAGCAGGGGAGACCGTACCAACGCGCGCAACCGCGATCGCGAGCGCCCTATCTTTCGCTACGATGTCGGTCTCGATGCCAACGACTACAAGCCCGTAAGCCGCGACCAGATCTTGAGCTTCTTTGGACTGTAGCTGCAAGTGCAGGTAGAATGAACGCGTCGCGCAGACGGTCTGTGTGGCGCGTTTTAGTAGGAGCAATGATTCCATGAGGGCTATCCAGCGCATTAACCACAACGCTGCCATCTGCGAAGATGGCGCGGGGCGTCAGCTTATCGCGCTGGGTCGCGGCATCGGCTTTGGTGATATGCCGCACGAGGTCGACTTGGATGTCATCACGCGTACCTTTTACGGCATCGATTCAAAGTACCTGGCGTTTATCGATGAGGTCGACCCCGAGGTGCTGGAGTTTTCTGCTCAGCTGGCTGATATCGCAACCGGACAGCTTTCGTACGAATTGAGTCCTAATCTGCCCATTACGCTGGCAGATCATATCCAGTTTGCCATTAAGCGCGCCCGCGAACATATGGTGGTGTCGTTGCCGCTCAAGCGCGATCTGGAGCAGCTGCATCCTATTGAGTATCGATTGGGCGAGCTAGCCGTTCGCGGCATTAAGAAAACTTTTGCCGTTCGCATGCCCCAGAGTGAGGCCGCGGGTATCGCCATGTCGATTATCAATGCGGCGATTAAGCCGAGCGAGCGGCGCGTGCTTGCCGAGCAGCACGAGGAGCATCTCCTCGATATGACGGTCGAGACTATTCAGGAAGAGTTGGGCGTGACGGTCGATCGCTCGTCGTTTGCCTTTACTCGCTTTGCCACTCATGTGCGCTATCTGCTCGACCGCGTGGCAAAGAAAGAGCCGATTGATACCGAGAACTCAGGTCTCTACGACGTGCTCGTGGAGCAATATCCGGCGGCATCGCGCTGTGCTCATCGTATCGACGATCTGATTCAAGAGGCCTTTGGCGAGCCATTGGCCCAAGAAGAGCTCGTCTATCTGATCATGCATGTGAATCGTGTGGCTCCCACCAGTCTGGATAAATAGGGTCTCTGGCGCCCCCTTTCCGTTATGGCGACCGTTTGCGGGTCGTTTGCTACCGTTCATCGGTAATCTGAGCCGCAGCGAACGCATCTGCCGCATATACTCGCCGTATGTTGGGTGTTACTCACGGCGCAGCTCCGAGAGGCACTACCGATTCTGCCGAGGCCATTATTGGGTCTCTGTCGGTTGTGCGCGGGGCTTTTTTCATGTCGATCTACCCGGGAATCACATGCAATGAAATCTCTTGCCAACGGATATCGCGCGCTGCGCAGGCGCGAGCGGAATCGTGCGTCTTGGTGCCGTGAGCCCCACGGGCCTCTAGTTGGAAGAGAAGGGATTCGACATGGCTGTCGATAACAAGAAGATTGCCAAGGATGTGCTTGCTGCCGTCGGCGGCGCCTCCAATGTGACGAACGCGACGCACTGCATGACCCGCTTGCGTCTGAACCTCAAGGATCAGTCCATTCCCAATGATGATGAAGTAAAGAAGATCAAGGGTGTACTGGGTGCACAGTGGTCTGGCGGCCAGTATCAGGTCATCATCGGTCAGAACGTACCGAAGGTCTATGACGCCGCCATTGCGCTGGGCGTTAAGGGCGAAGGTTCCATTGACGAGAACCTCGATGGCGGCACCAAGGAGCCGCTGACGCTCAAGACCGCGGGCAACAAGATCCTCAACTACCTGTCCAAGACCATGGTCATGACGATCCCCATTATCATGGGCGCCGCCATGTTCCGCACCATTGCCGTACTTTGCGGTGACGGCATGCTCGGTATCTGGCCTGCCGATTCTGACATTTACAACTTCTTCTACAACTGGATTTACAACGCCGGCTATTATTTCCTTCCTGTTTATCTGGGTTGGGCTGCCGCAAAGCAGCTCGGCTGCAGCCAGCCGCTCGGTATGATGCTCGGCGGCGTGCTCATTGCCCCCGAGTTCATGACGCTGGTCAACGCCGCCGCGGATTCGGGTGCTACGACCACGATGGTTTACGGTGTGCTCCCGGCTCAGTTGAATAACTATTCTGCGACCGTGCTTCCCATGGTGTTATCTATGCCGGTGCTGATGGTCGTCGAAAAGTTCATGAAGAAGATCGTTCCCGACATGCTCTCTACGGTGTTTGTGCCCGTGGGCACCATGGCTGTTATGATCCCCGTTTCTCTGTGCGCTCTGGCTCCGATTGGCTCCATTCTGGGTAACCTGGTCGGCAACTTTATGTTCGGCCTTGGTAACGCCGGCGGCATCGTCACGATCCTCTCCCTCGTTGCCATTGCCGCGCTTTGGGAGTTCCTGGTTATGACCGGTATGCATCAGGTTTTGCTTGCCCTTGGCATTGTGCAGCTGCTCACCTCGGGTTCTGACTCCTGCGTTATGGTCGCGGGCGGTATCGCTTCGTTCGCTACGTGGGGCATGGCCTTCGGCGCCTTCCTGCGCCTTAAGGAGACCGACGAAAAGGGTGCCATGCTTGGTTTCTCGCTCTCCGGCATTGTCGGTGGTGTGACGGAGCCCGCGCTGTATGGCTGCGGCTTTAAGTACACCCGCTGCCTGGGTGCCATGGTTGCCGGCGGTGCCATCGGCGGCCTGATCGCGGCTCTCACCAATGTGACCACGTATGTTTTGGGCGCGACTAATATTCTGGGCGTTACTGGATTTGTTGCCGGCGGAACTGCTAATCTCGTTTGGGGATGCGTTGCATCGGGCGCTGCATTTGTTTCCGCAGCCGTTATCGCTTACCTCTTTGGCTTTACCAAGGAGCAGCTCGACGAGGACGCTGCTGCCGTCAAGGCCTAAAGTACCTGTTCGGTAGGACAATTATCTGGGGCACTTGGTTACGTTGCAAGTGCCCCTTTCCGTAGATGGGGGTCAATATGAAGCAATTGCTCATTCGTGCCGACGATATCGGTTATTCGTATGCCGTTAACCTGGGGATTGCCCGCAGTATCAATGAGGGCCTGGTGCGCTCGGCGGGACTTATGCCCAATATGCCCGAGGCCGAGCGTGGCTGGTCGCTCGTGGCGGATGTCGGCATTGCGGTGGGTCAGCATACCAACGTGTGCCTGGGCAAGCCGTGTGCCGACCCGGCGCTCATTCCGAGCATGCTCAACGAGAACGGCGAGTTCCATAGCAGCCGTACCTTCCGCGAGCATTTTAAGCGCGGCGAGGAGTTGATAGACTTCGACGAGGCCTGCATCGAGATCCGCGCGCAGCATGACCGCTTTGTCGAGATCGTGGGCCGCGAGCCCGATTACTTTGAGGCCCATGCCGTCATGAGCAAAAACCTTAACCGAGCGATCTCGGCGGTTGCTCAGGAGCTGGGCCTTAAGGAGCAAAAGGCGAGCTTCGACCCCGCGGCTGTGGTGCATTGCGGAGATACTGATCTGCGCATGGTGATGCGCTCGATGGAGCCGGGCTACGAGCCCAAAGAGGCGATCATGCAGACGGTTCGCGAGATGGTGGACGGCGAGACGGTCGTCTTTGTGTGCCATCCGGGTTATCTCGATCGTTTTATCCTGGAGAACAGCTCGCTCACGACCGATCGTACCAAGGAAGTCGATGCGCTGATCGACCCCGAGCTTCGCGCTTGGCTTGAATCTCAACCTGATCTTCGCCTTATCGACTACCGCGACCTGTAAGGACCCAAGTCACCACAAAGGGGACAGTCGCCTTTGTGGTGGTTCTGGCGCCGTTGCCATTATGGCAGCGGCGCCTTTTTTGTCCGCGCGGCGCGGTAGAGTGTAGACGGTTGAAATTTGCGTCCATCGAGGAGCTGCTATGAACGAGATCAGGTGCCCGCATTGCGGCGAAGTCTTTAAGGTCGATGCGTCCGGTTATGCGGATATCGTCAAGCAGGTGCGCGATGCCGAGTTCTCGCGCGACCTGGACGAGCGCGTGAAGGCGGTCCAGCGCGAGGGCGAGCAGGCACTGGAGCTTGAGCGCTCGCGCTCGACGGCTGCTTTGCAAAAGGCAGAGTCTCAGCGCGACGCTCAGCTTGTCGAGCAGAAAAACGCTGCGGCTCAGCAGCTGGCACAAGAGGTTGCCAAGCGCGACGCTGAGCTTGCCGAGCTGCGCGCCAAGCTCGAAAGCGCTGCCGCAGAGCGCGAGAGTGCAAGTCAGCGCGCGGCGGTTGAGGCCCGTTCCGATGCTCAAAAGGAGAA
Organism: uncultured Collinsella sp.; assembly: GCA_934630735.1. Taxonomy (GTDB): domain Bacteria; phylum Actinomycetota; class Coriobacteriia; order Coriobacteriales; family Coriobacteriaceae; genus Collinsella. The sequence continues at coordinate 43,491 of CAKTWK010000005.1, forward strand.
TGCCGAGCTTCAGCGCGAGATCGACAATTTACGTGCGCAGTTGGAGCGCAAAGATGATGAAGCCAGGCTTGCCGAAGCGGCGGCACGCAATGCTGCTCAAAACGACCTGTCCGCGCGCGACGCTCAGATTGCCGAGCTGCAGGCCAGGATCGCCGCGGCGGACAAGGCCCAGGAGATGGCGCTTGCCGCCGCCGCGGCAGAGTCGCAGCGTGAGCTCGATGCCGCTCGCAGCGAGGCCGAGCGCGCGCTTACTGACTATCGCGCGAAGGTGCAAGAGAAGTTTTCCGCCGCAAAGGCTCAGTCCGAGCAAGAGGCCGAGGGCCTGCGTGCCCAGCTGCGCGAGCAGGAACTGATGGCAAAAATGAACCTGTCAGAGGCGGTCGCCGCGGCGGAGCGAGAGCGCGATGAGGCACGTGCCAAACTGACGAGCGAGCTGGCGGTGCGCGATTCTCGCGAGGAACAGGCCAAGGCAGCCCACGAGCTTGAGCTTGCGCAGACCAAGCGCGTGAGCGACGAGTTGATCCGCTACAAGGATGAAGAGATTGAGCGCCTTAAGGACATGAAGGTTCGCCTGTCCACCAAGATGGTGGGCGAGTCGCTCGAGCAGCACTGCGAGACCGAGTTTAACCGTCTGCGCATGACGGCGTTTCCCAATGCGTACTTCGAGAAAGATAACGATGCATCCGAGGGCACCAAGGGAGACTTCATTTTCCGTGAGTGCGACGCGAGCGGCAACGAGGTCATTTCGATTATGTTCGAGATGAAAAACGAGAACGACGAGACCGCGACCAAGCATAAAAACGAGGACTTCTTTAAGAAACTCGATCACGATCGTCGCCAGAAAGGCTGTGAGTACGCGGTGCTCTGCACACTGCTCGAGCCCGAGAGCGAGCTCTATAACGCAGGAATCGTGGACGTGAGCTATCGCTACGAGAAGATGTACGTGATCCGTCCGCAGTTTTTTATTCCCATGATTACGCTGCTGCGCAACGCCGCCATGGGTTCATTGCGCTATAAACAGGAGCTAGCGGAGTACAAGCAGCAGAACATTGACGTCACGAACTTCGAGGCCAAGATGGAGAAGTTCAAGGACGGCTTCTCGCGCAACTACAACCTGGCGAGTAAGCAATTCGAGTCGGCAATCAAGGAAATCGATGCCGCCATCAAGCAGCTCGAGAAGACCAAGGACGATTTGCGTCGCAGCACCGAGAACCTGCGCCTGGCCCACAACAAGGCCGATGAGCTTACCATTCGCAAGCTCACGTGGGGAAACAAGACCATGAAGGCGGCGTTTGACGAGGCACGCGGGGCTGCGGCAGAGACAAACGATGAGCCAGCCGAGGCGGATTCGTATGAGGTCGAGGATGCCGAGTAAGGCATAGCGGATAGTGCAAAAAACGGGGCCGCTGGCGATAGTGCCAACGGCCCCGTTTTATTCCGTTCCAGTTTGTTTGGCTAGTTCTCGAGCAGGTCCTCGATAAAGCCGACGCGGTAGTTTTTGAAGATGACCTCGCCGCCGTCTTGCGTGGCGTCCAGATCGACATCGCCCATGATGCCAAAATCGTGGTCGCCATCCTCGTCGGCAAAGATCTGGTGCACGTGCCACACGTGTGCTGTCTTCTCGTCGGACTCATCGATGGAAAACATCGCGGCACTGCGGGCATCTCCGTCGGTGAGGATCTCCTCGTGCTGCTCGTGGTAGGCATCGAGCGCCTTTTGCCAGCGGATCTCGCTCATGCCCCAGTCGTCGTCGAGTTCGCCCAGGTCGCGAACGTGCTCGCGAGCGGCAAGGGTTACGCGGCGGAAGAGCGCATTACGCACCAGCAGCGTGCAGCCGCGGCGGTCCGCCACGACCTCGTCGATGCCCTGCGGCGGCGCGGCGTCGAGGGCAGCCGGATTGCCGGCGTTCTCCCACTCGTCCACCAGGCTCGAGTCGACCGAGCGCACCACAAAGCCGAGCCATGAGATAATGTCGCGCAGGCGCTCGTCGCGCTTCTCAATGGGCACGGTGCGATCGAGGGAACGGTAGGCCTCTGCCAGGTAGCGCAGCAGAATGCCCTCGGAGCGGGCGATGCCGAGCTTTTGGATATAGCCCTTAAAGTCGCTCGCGCTCTCCAGCATGTCGCGCAGGACGCTCTTGGGCGAGAGCTGGTAGTCGTTGGCCCAGGGCACTTCCTGGCAGTACTTGTCAAAAGCGGCGTCGAGCAAATCCTCGAGCGGCTTTTCGTACGTAACGTCTTGAATGCGCTCCAGACGCTCCTCATATTCAATGCCGTCGGCCTTCATTTCGGCCATCGCGCGGTCGCGCGCGGTGCGCTCCTGTGCGCGCAGCACCTGCTTGGGATCCTCGAGCGTTGCCTCGACCATCGAGATCAGGTCCATGGTATAGGTCTCGCTCTCGGGATCGAGCAGCTCCAATGCGGCAAGCAAGAACGGCGAGAGCGGCTGGTCGAGCGCAAAGTCCTCGGGCAGATCGACCGTCAGTGCATAGTCGATGTCCGGCGCGGCGTCAGTCGGGGCGTCGGGCGCGGGCGGCACCTCGGTGCGAACGACGACGCCGGAGTCGATGAGCGTGGCGAAGATTTCGTCGGCGCGAACCTCGAGCTTGGTCTTTTCCTCGGGGGTCTGCAGGCTTGTCTCGATGAGGTCGTGCACGCGGGCGCGGGCGTCGCCGCCCTGTTCGACCACGCTAATCACCATGGAGTGTGTGATGCGAAGGCGCGGCTTGAGCGTTTCGGGCTGCGTCTCGATCAGGCGCTCAAAGGTCTGCTTGTTCCAGGTGACAAAGCCCTCGGGGGCCTTCTTCTTTTTAATCTTGCGGAGCTTCTTGGGGTCGTCGCCCGCCTTGGCAATGAGCTTAGCGTTCTCGATCTCGTGCTCCGGGGCCTCGGCGATGACCATACCCTCGGTGTCAAAGCCCGAGCGGCCGGCGCGACCGGCAATCTGATGGAACTCACGGGCGCGCAGGCGACGCATCTTATAGCCGTCGAACTTGGTGAGCGCGGTGAGCACCACGGTGTGGATGGGTACGTTGATGCCGACGCCGAGTGTGTCGGTGCCACAGATGACGGGCAGCAGGCCCTGCTGTGCCAAGCGCTCGACCAGTAGACGATAGCGCGGCAGCATACCGGCGTGGTGCACGCCGACGCCGCAGCCGAGCAAACGCTTGAGGATCTTGCCGAATGCCGTCGAGAAGCTCGTGCCCTTGGCGGCTTCCTTAATGGCCTCGCGCTGCTCCTTGCTGGCGATGCCAAAATTGGCGAGGGATTGCGCCGTCGCAAGTGCGGCGTCCTGGCTAAAGTGCACGATGTAGAGCGGGGCCTCGCCACGGCGCATGGCGAGCTCGACGGTGCCCTCGAGAGAGGTCGTCACATAGTCGTAGCTCAGCGGAACGGGACGCGGGGCATCGACGACCAAGTCGCAGGTAGCGCCGGTGTGTTCCTCGAGCGAGGCGGCGATCGCGGTGACATCGCCGAGCGTGGCGCTCATGAGCATGAATTGCGTGTGAGGCAGGGTGAGCAGCGGCACCTGCCAGGCCCAGCCGCGGTCGGGGTCGGCAAAGTAATGGAACTCGTCCATGGCCACGCAGCCCACGTCGGCGTCCTCGCCCTCACGCAGTGCATCGTTGGCAAGGATTTCGGCCGTGCAGCAGATGACGGGCGCCTTGGTATTGATATGCGTGTCGCCGGTGATCATGCCGACGTTATCGCGGCCGAGCACCTGCACAAGGTCGAAAAACTTCTCGCTGACCAGAGCCTTGATAGGAGCCGTGTAGTAGCAGCGCTTGCCCTGCGCCATGCCCATAAAGAGCATGCCCAGCGCGACAAGCGATTTGCCCGATCCGGTCGGTGTTCCCAAAATGACATGGTCACCGGCGGCCAGGTCCATGAGGGCCTCTTCTTGGTGATCCCACAGCTCAATGCCGCGGTCGCTCGTCCATTCAAAAAAGCGCTCGAAGGCCTGGTCGGGCGTGAGCCATGGCTCGGGCTCGCTGCCGTCTTCGGGCTCCCACCAGGTGGGGGAGAGCGCGCCGAGCGAGCCGAACTTGGCTTCGGTTCCCGTGCCGCCCGAGAATGAGCTGGCGGCGCCGGCGCCGGAGACGGTGCTGGCGGCGGTATCTATCGTGGTCTGTGCCATGTGGTTGCTTTCTCTCGCCGTTTGTCCGCCATCCATTATGGCGTAGCGGCGGCGCGGGGCGCCAGCGCGAAAGAAAATGCAGGAAATGGGCGTTCTGCTCAGCCGTTTGGTGCAGCCGCGAGCTAAGTGAGTAGACTTTTTGCGATTTCGCGAGCACATGGCTTTTACGCAAGATCTCTACCTGCGGTTTTATTTTTCGCTATGCGGGTTGTGCTTGGCTATTGCATAAAAGTCTACTCACTTAGATTTGAGGACCGTCCGTCGGCGCCTATTTGCCGCTTGGTTGCCTGCGTAGCGACCGCCAAAAGCCCCTATGACTCCTGCGGAAGGCGCTTTTTGCCCTTGCGGGCGCGGTTTCTAAAGTTCTCGACGGCCTCTTCCATACCCAGAGGTACATAGGTGAGCTCATCGAGATTGTCGGGCAGGTAGCAGGCAAGGCTTTGCTCCTGCGCTCGGCCTGCTGCAAGTTGCTCTTCGGTAGGCTTCTCGCCGGGTGTGGCACAAATGCCGTAGACGACGGCACCCATCTCGCGCGTGCGGCACTCGTACTCGGTCTCGGGATGTTCGGGATGGTCGCGGCGTACGTCGTCACTTACCCAAAGCGTGTCGTAGCCGGCCGCGGAAAACTGCCCCAGGGCGTAGTCGCGCAGCGGTTTGCTGTCAGTGCGCAGTGTGACGGTGGCGCCGGTTGCAAAGAGCGGGCGGTAGAGCATCAGATGGTCGACATGGACGAGTCGTTTTTTGGCGTACTTGGCCTTGGGCTGCGGCGTGGGAAAGTTGATGGTGATGGCATCGAGCTCGCCTGCGGCAAACAGCTGCGGCAGCGATGCGGCGCCTCGGGGCAGGACGAGTGCGTTGGACAGCTCCTGCTCGCAGATTTTCTGTGCGGCATAGGCGATGCAGATGGGCTCCTGGTCCATGCCGATAAAGAGGGTGTCGGGTTCGCAGTGGGCTCGCTCAACCAGATAGGTGCCTTTGCCGCAGCCCAGATCTAGATGAAGGCGGGTGAAGGACGCGCCACCAACTGGTGCGCAAGACTTGCGCCAATCTCCGGCATAGGCCTCGGGGTTCGTCTCGATCGCATCGGCGTAGCGCTCCAGGCGCTCTTCGAGCACAAAGTTCTTTGGCGTGCGAACGTGGACGGCTCCCATGAGGCTCCTTGGTCATAAGTATGGAACGCATGGCTGCACGTTCCGGCGATGGGTTAGAAGGGGGCGATTTGCCCGAAAATTGCGGTGCGGCTCAGCGACGAGTCGCTGACGCCTACAGACGCTTGAGGATCACATAGCGGTTGAGCTCGCCGCTGCGACCATCGGCATGGAAACGCTCAAGCTCGCGCACGGGGACCTCGCCGCTCTTGTAGAACGTACGGACGCCGCGCACCAGGTCGGTGATCTGCTGATCGTCAAAGTGATGGCAATAACGGTAGGCATGACGGTCGTTTTGCCAGCCAATGAGATGGTCGCCGGCTTCAAACTGCGCGGAATCGTAACCCTCAAACGGCGGGGTGAGCTCGGCACGGGCTTCGACTCGAACGGCCTTGCGCGCCATGCGCTCGTCGTTCATAAACTCCCAAAAGCTGATGGCGATGATGCCGCCCGGGCGCGTCTGGCGCACCAGGGCGTCGAGCACGCGTACACGGTACTCGCATGACGGTACATGGTGCATAAAGCCAAAGCAGACCGAGATGTCGGCGAGCGGGGCGTCAAAGAGCGCATCGGGCGTCTCGGCGGGGTTGAGCCTCATGAGGGCATCGAGCACGTCGAGTTCCTGGAAGTGCAGGTTGGGAATGCGCAGGGCGTGGCCACGGGCATCGATGGCCAGGTCCTGGCACGAGTCGACGCCATAGAACTCAAACGGGCAGCTGGCATCTGCCGAGGGGTTTGCGCCGTCGACGCCCTTGGCGGCAAGTGCGCCGCCGGCGGCAAAGTTCTCGAATCGCATATTGCCGCAGGCAAGATCGAAGACGCGGACGGGATGCTCAATCGTGGCGACATCGAGCTGTTCGAGCGCGATGTCCATGGTGCGCACCCAGCCGGGCCACGGGGCCTGTCGCGTATCGGAGAAGGAGGCGGAGTGCTCGCGATAGAACGTGTTGTTGAGCTGGATGAGCGATGAGGCGAAATCGCGGTTCACGGCGCGGAACTCCCTTCGTTGGCGGTGCGGAATAAACAGTACGACCATACTACCGTTAACGCCGCAACGGGGACAACCAAGCTACGGGTCATTGCTTTGTTTGGACACATTTCCGCAGCTCATATGCACTCGCAACCGCCGGTTGTCAAAAATCTCACTAGAATAGGTGGCGTGCTTTTGGCGGTGGCGGATAGATTTTTAACTGTGCAAGGCGCCTTAAGAACAAAAACGGTCCGGCGGCACGGCTGGCATCACATAGGAGGAACCATGAATGTAGAAACTGCGCAGCGGCTCGCCGACCTTCGCCGCAGCAAAGGCTTTAGTCAAGAAGGGCTGGCACGAAAGCTGGGACTGTCGCGCCAAGCGGTCAGCAAATGGGAGCGCGCGGAGAGCTCGCCCGATACCGAGAACCTGATCTCGCTCGCCAAGCTCTATGGCGTGAGCCTGGACGAGCTGCTCAATCCGAGCGATGAGATCGAGGACGATATCGAGTTTGAGAACGAGGACCGCGCCCGCCAGCGCGAGGCCGAGGCGGCAGAGCGCGCACGCACCCATGAGGCGGCGGCACGTGCCACCGAGGCGGCAACACAGGCGAGTGATGCCGCCGCCAAGGCGGCGCAAGCGGCAAGCTGGAGTGCGCAGGCCGCCAATGCTGCTACGGCGCAGGCGACGAGTGGCGGCGCAGTTGGCTCGACTCCGGTGAAGGGCCCGTTCCAGTCGTTCCCGTATTGGGCCGTGTGTTGGCTGCTGTTCTTTTTGCTGATGTTCCCGTTTGGTGCCGGCCCCTTGGCCGCGCTGATCTTCTTTACGATTCCCATTTATCACTGGGTGGCGCGTGCGCTCGATGGCGATTGGGCGCGTGGGAATATCCAGGTTGGTCCGGCGCCGGTGACAACTAGGGCTCAGAATGTTTCCGCTTCGGTTGATGCTGACGTGGCTACCGCGACCACCGCTGAGCCGATTGCCAAAGAGGGTGATGAATGATGAAGCTTTCGCATGAATCCAAGGTACGCCTGGGCGTTGGCATCGGGGCGTTTGTGCTCATCGTTGGGCTTGTATTTGGCGTTTCGCGGACATTGATTCATTTTGATGGCCCGTGGGATCTCGACGATGTTGTATCCGGCTTGTCCGGTAGGGACGATGTGGCGGACGAGGGCGATCTTTTGGATGACGGTAACTATTCCGCTCAGCCTCAGCAGCTTTCGAGCACGACTTTTGATGCCGATGAGTTCCGCTACCTCGATTTCGATATCAATGCGGCTTCGGTGGACGTCAGGGTTGTTGATGGCAACAAGGCTCGCGTTATCGAGCGGGGGCGCGTTGCCGAGGGTATGGATGCCTCCAAGGCCGCGACGCAAAACATCGCATCCGTCGAGGACTCGACGCTCAAGGTTTCCCAGTTTGGAAGTGATGACGGTAAGGCAATCGATCGCTCAGTTACGGTCGAGCTGCCGCGCCGTGTTGCCGAACATCTGAAGGGAGTCAACGCGCACGTGGGCTCGGGTGATCTGCAGATTGCCGGTGTCATCTGTGACGGTTTCGACCTTTTCCTGGGTGCGGGAGATGTAGAGTTTACGGGCAGCGTGACTGATGCGCTCAGCGCTGAGGTCGGTTCGGGCGATGTGACGTTCGAGCTTTACCAGGCCCCCGCGAAGTCGATGGACGTGAGTGTGGGCTCGGGCGATGTGGAGATGACGGTTCCGAACTCGACGGGCTTTAAGGCGAGCCTCACCTTGGGCAGCGGCGACTTCGAGAGCGATTTCCTTCCGCTTGGCTACGACGGCGAGACCATTTTGAATCTTGAATTCGATAACGGTGACAAGTCTGCCACGTATCGTTTTGAGGTCGGTTCGGGCGACATGTCGTTTGATTCGGAGTAGTGAGGCAGACGAAAGCCTAGGCGCAGATATAGACGCGCTGTTTGATGAAGGCGCCGAAGCCGAGATCGGCTCCGGCGCCTTTGCCTTTACAATGGGGGTATGGAACAGATTATCTTGAACATACTCGAGGCTCTGCGTCGCGGCGAGACCGTGGATGACAAAGCGCTCGTCAAACTGATACATGCCGAGGCGCGCCGTGAGGGTGCCGACAAACGCGATTTGGCCAAGCGCCGTCTGCTGCCGTTTTACCAGCGGGTAAAACGTGAGGAGCCGGCCCGGTGGGCTGCGTGGAATGTCGATGCCGAGCTGGAGCGGCAACTGCTGCAGGTGCTGAGGATGAAGCCTCGTCGCACGGCTTCGGGCGTGGCGACCATTACCGTTATCACCAAGCCCTGGCCATGCTCGGGCGATTGCCTGTTTTGCCCCAACGATTTGCGCATGCCCAAAAGCTATCTGCACGCCGAGCCGGCGTGCGCCCGTGCGGAGCAAAATTGCTTCGATCCGTATCTGCAGGTGAGCGCCCGTTTGACGGCGCTTTCGCAAATGGGGCATGCGACCGATAAGATCGAGCTCATTGTGCTTGGCGGTACCTGGAGCGACTATCCGGAAGGCTATCAGACATGGTTTATGTCGGAGCTCTTCCGCGCGCTCAATGACGATGCCGTGGCCGGCGTGGCGGCCAATCCCATGTTGGCGCGTCCGGGTATCAGCCGTGCCGAGGCGGGGCGCCTGCTCGACGATGCGCCTGCCGATGCCCTGCCGCCGGTGGTAGCGGAGCGCCGCGAGCGCTATCGGGCTGCCGGTATTGCGACCGACGAGGCCGAGCTCGCTGCCGGCGTTGCCGACGAGCAGGGGCGTGTGGATGCTAGCGTGGGCGGCTACAACCGCGCGGTGCGTCGTCTGTACGGCCCTGGCACGCCGTGGGGCGAGGTTGCCGAGTGGCAGGCGGCAACGATGGAGGAACTTGAGCGTCAGCAGCGCATCAACGAGACGGCGAAGCATCGCGTGGTGGGTCTCGTTATCGAGACGCGCCCCGATGCTGTAACACCGCAGGCCCTCACGCTCATCCGCCGCCTGGGTTGCACCAAGATTCAGATGGGTATCCAGAGTCTCGACCAGCATCTGCTCGATATCAACGAGCGTCGTATTTCGGTGGCGCAGATCGAGCGAGCGTTTTCGCTTGCGCGCCTGTTTGGCTTTAAGATCCATGCGCATTTTATGCTTAACTTGCTGGGCGCCACGCCGGAGGGGGACAAACGCGACTACGAGCGCTTTATGACCGAGGGAGCCTTTATGCCCGACGAGGTCAAGGTCTACCCGTGTGCGCTCATCGAGGGCTCGCGTCTGGTGGGCTGCTATGAGCGCGGCGAGTGGCGCCCCTATGCCGAGGAAGAGCTGCTCGATGTGTTGGCCGACGACATCGTGGTGACGCCGGCGTTCTGTCGTATCAGCCGCATGATTCGCGACTTTAGCTCCGACGACATTATGGTGGGCAACAAGAAGCCCAACCTGCGTCAGCTCGTCGAGAACCGCCTAGCTGCTCGGGGTGACGGTGCGACGGTGCGTGAGATTCGCTATCGCGAGATCAGCACGGCGGGTGCCGACTTGGATGAGCTGACCCTTGACGAGGAGGTGGCGTACGAGACGCCGGTGACGCGTGAACGCTTTTTGCAGTGGGTGACGCCCGAAGGCAAGATCGCCGGCTTTTTGCGCCTGTCGCTGCCCGACCATTCGTTTGTTGCCGCGCATGCGGACGAGTTGCCGACGACGCCGGACGAGGCGATGATTCGCGAGGTGCACGTGTATGGCATGGCGGCGCGCGTGGGGGATCAAGGCCAGGCAGCCCAGCACCATGGGTTGGGGCGTTTGCTCGTAGAGCGTGCGTGCGAGATTGCCCGGGATGCGGGTTATGCGCGTATCAACGTGATTAGCGCGATTGGCACACGCGAGTACTATCGCCATCTTGGATTTTACGACCATGGCCTTTATCTGCAAAAGGAGCTCTAAATGAACAAGCCGAGTGTTTCTGCCGGCGTCGTTGCCGGCGTTGCTCTGGGAGCCGCGGCGCTTGGTGCGGCCGCTGTCGCTGTTCGTGCTGCCTGTCTGCAGGTTGCGCGAACCCGCAATGGGTTGGCGCGCGTGAAACGCGTGCACGATGAGGGCGGCGATGAGATTCGCGTGCTCGTGCAGGGCGGCGTCTACCAAAGCGCAAGCTATGTTGGCGATCGTTGGGCGGAGCCGGTCTTTGCGTACTATCGTGCATTTGACGATGTGTTTGAGGCCGAGGACGCAATGCGTGATGCTTACGGGCATGGTATCGACCGGATGCTCATGCTGGGCGGCGGCGGGTTTGCCTATCCCAAGTTTGCGCTGATGTCGCACGAGAGCTTGCGCATGGACGTCATTGAGTACGATGCCGAGATTACGCGCCTGGCGCGCCGTTGGTTCTACCTGGACGAGCTGGAGCGCACGGTGGGCGATCGCCTGCGAGTGATTACCGCTGAGGCTCGCTCGTACCTGGGCGTGACGAGCGTGGGCCATCGTCGCTACGACGTGGTCGTGAGCGATTGCTTTGGCGGTGCCGAGCCCGTGCGCGAGCTGGCGACGGTTGAGGCGTTGCGTCTGGTGCGGGGCAGCTTGAACCCGGGTGGCATCTACGTGGCTAATATTGTGAGCGCGAACGAGGGGAGCGATGTGTCGTTCCTGCGCGATTGCGCCGCTACGGCGCTCGAGGTGTTCGCCCACGCCTGGGTGGTCCCATGTGGCGATGCGGAGTTCGGCGGCGAGGAGAACTACCTGCTCATCGCCAGCGACGGCGACTACGCCTTTGCCGAAGCCGTGCCCTTCGATGCCGGCTTCCTCGGCACCGTCCTTCACGACAAGTAAGTCTCCCCGTCCCAAAAAAGACTGGTCTTAGGCGTGGTCGCGCCAGCTGAGGACGCGCTGCTTCATACCCTCGATGTCGAGCACGCCTTCGGCGAAGCCTTTGCGCACGAGCTCCTCGGGAACGTACTCGTCGTAGCGATCAAAATAAGGCACCTCGCCGGGATAGACGAGCTCGATGGGGTCGAAGTCTTTTTCGGCCTCGGCTGCGAGCACCTCAAAGAACGTCTCCTCGTCGGCCTTCATCTTAAACTGCATAAAGTATGGACGCGACGGATCGAGCCCGCGAAGGCCCAGCTCCGCGGCACACTTAATCTTGAGCATACGTTCGAGCGCCAGAAAGGCGTAGCTGCCTAGCCAGGGGAAGAGTACCCAGGTGTCGCCGCCAAGGTTGATAAGCGGTTTAGTTCCTGCGCCCGAAATCTCGGCAGTATGACGAGCCTGCGCTAAGCGGGCCCGTGCGTTGCCCATGAGGTACGGATATGCCGCGTGCTCGTTGAGCGCCTTGCGCATGCGCTCGAGTACGTGTGTATTGATGTCGCCGGGGCAGTCGCCAAAGTAGGCCGGCACACGGCCCTTGACCTGCGTGGCAAAGACGGTATGACGCTTCCAGTCCACTTCCTCGACAATCCAGCAGTGTCCGGCGATAGCGATGCGCTCACCGGGCGGTGGGGGATTGACGATCGTGCCCAACTCGGCCGATTCGCTGCGAACGGTAAACTCCTCGTTTTCCTGGAACACAGCGTAGAACTTAAAGTTGTTGATGATGCGCTCGCCCGCGAGGCCCACGATGAGTCCACCGCCCTCGGTGACCTGGATGTGGTCGATCTTGATGAGGTGGCGCAGCAGTACGCGATAGTCATCGGCCGAGACGCGGTGGAAATAGCTGAGCGTGAGCACGCGCTGAGCAAGCTCGGCCGGTGTGAGCTCGCCGGTGCTGGCGAGCGTCGACATGGTCTGGTGATAGAGCAAACTGTAGGGGAGTCGATCGAGCTCGGGTGGCTCGACCCACTTTTCTTCGCGATAGAGTTGTACCAGCGCGATGCCCTGCAGGAGCTTCCACGGAATGGTCTCGGGCATCATCGTGCGCGGCTCGGGCTCCTCCTCGCGCATGACAAACCACATCTCGGGCGGAAGATCGCGGCGGCCTGTGCGCCCCATGCGCTGCAAAAAGGAGCTGACGGTAAACGGTGCATCGATTTGGAACGCGCGCTCCAGGCGACCGATATCAATGCCGAGCTCCAACGTGGAGGTGGTGACGGTTGTCTGTGCCTGTTCCTCGTCGCGCATGAGCTCCTCGGCGGTCTCGCGTAGCGATGCCGAGAGGTTGCCATGATGGATGAGGAAGCGGTCTGGCTCGTGCCGGTTTTCACAGTAGCTGCGCAACATGGAGCACACGGCCTCTGCCTCCTCGCGCGAGTTGGCAAAGACCAGGCACTTGCGGCCGCGGGTGTGTTCAAAGATGTAGCCCATGCCGGGGTCGGCGTTGTCGGGTGCGGTGTCGGTGGGGTTGAGGAGCGTCTGTTCGGTTGCCTGCGGGATGTCGACTTCGCCCTCGGGGGCCGAGGAAGTGCGACGGTCTTTGGGGGCAGCCTTGCCCCGTGCCTGCTCGCGACGTTGGCGGCGTTCCTCCTGTGTGAGTTGTCCACTATGGCGCATATCTTGGGTGCTGACGGGCAGTGCCGCGGGTGGTGCCGACTCAATGCGCTCGCAAGCGAGCATCTCAGCTTCCTGCGGACCTGTGCTCGTGAATCCTCGCTGCTGCGCCTGGGGACCTGAGTTGTAGAAGTGCTCCATGGAGATACGCCACACGCGGCGCGGCTCCTCAAAGCGGGGGATGACGCAGTCGCGTCCCGTCCCCTGCGACAGGAAGGCACCCGTGCGTTCCGGGTCGCCGATGGTGGCCGAAAGGCCAATGCGGCGGGGCTGCACGCCTGCCATGCGCGAGAGGCGCTCGATAAGGCAGAGCGTCTGCCCGCCGCGGTCACCGCGCATGAGCGAATGAACCTCGTCGATGACCACATAGCGCAGGTCGCAAAACATGCGCGGGATCGCCATGTGCTTATGGATCAGGAGCGCCTCGAGCGATTCGGGCGTAATCTGTAGGATACCGCTCGGTTTTTTGATGAGCTTAGCCTTGTGCGATTGCGAGACGTCGCCATGCCAGTGCCAGACGGGGATGTCGGCTTCTTCGCACAGGTCATTGAGACGGACGAACTGATCGTTGATGAGCGCTTTGAGGGGGCCAATGTAGAGGGCACCAACGCTTGCGGGCGGGTTCTCCCAAAACTCGGTGAGGATGGGAAAGAAGGCCGCTTCGGTTTTGCCGGATGCCGTGGATGCCGTCAGGAGTACATTGTCTTGCGTGTTAAAGATGGCATCTGCCGCCGCAACCTGGATGGAGCGCAGACTCTCCCAATCGTGGGAGTAGATGAAGTCTTGGATAAACGGGGCATATCGGTCAAAGGCGTTCATGGGACCTCCTCTCATCAACGGGCTGATCAACGCAACGGGCAACGGCTCGATATCTTGTAATATTGGCGTTTTCCCAGATAAAACCTGCCAAAATAAACCTGTCCCTTTTTGGCAGGTTAGATGGTGAATTCGGCGAAGTTGCGGTCGCCGCCTGCAGTGCCGGTGCCGTCTGTTGCGGCTGCCGGCGCCAGCGCGTCGCCGCCGACGCTTTGCAGCAGCTCGGCCACATTTGCATCGGGGTTCTGACACAGGATATCGAGCAGCTCGATAAAGTCACGGATGACCTCACGCGGCGTCAAATGCGTATCGGCTCCCACGCGGCCGAACTCAATCTTGAGAAAGTCCACCAAGTCGTTCTCGGTAAGCGTGGGCGTCCAGCCAAAGTAGCCGGCATGGATCTGCATGAGTTTTTCGATGAGCACTAGCAGCTCCTCATAGGTGAGTGGCTGCAGGCGGATGATGGGCGCGAGCATGTCCTTAAGGTCCTCGCGCGCAAAGCGGCCCTGAGCGAGTCGGCTTCGCAGGGCCTCGTAGGAGAACACGCCGCGGCGGCGGTCTTCGATGGAGGTTGGCGTGCCGCCCATGATCATGCCCAGGTACTGCGCCTTGCCCTGGAGCGTGTCGTTGTACATGGTCAGGATCTTCTCGTAGTTGTATTGGCGTGTGATGGCGTTGGGAATCTTATACAGATTCACGAGCTCGTCGATGAGCACCAGCATACCCTTGTAGCCGCTGCAGACCAAAAAGCGCGCAATGAGCTTAACGTAGTCGTACCAGTCGTCATCGCTGATGATGGTCGAGGAGCCCAGCTCGGCGCGTGCCTCGCTCTTGGTACGGTACTCGCCGCGAATCCATTTGGTCACGCGGCTCATAGCTTCTTCGTCGCCCTCGGATACGGCCGCGCGGTAGCGGCGGAGCATGCGGGCGAAGTCGAAGCCGTGGACCATTTCCTCGAGCGGGGCCAGTTGGGCATTGACGGCAGACTCATTGGCATCGGCACACGAGGCGACCCAGCGATCCAGGATAAGGTTGAGCGCACCGCCCTCGGGGCGCGTCTTGGTCGATATGTTGCGGATGAGCTCACGGTAGGTGGCAAGGCCCTGTCCCTGCCCGCCCTGCAGGCGGCGCTCGGGGGATAGGTCGGCATCGGCGACGACGAAACCCTCACCCATGGCGTGCGTGCGGATGGTCTGGAGCAAAAAGCTCTTGCCGGCGCCGTAACGACCGACTAGAAAGCGGAAGCTTGCGCCACCATCGGCAATGAGGCTCAGATCGGTGAGCAGGGCGCGGATCTCGACCTCGCGCCCTACGGTGATGTAGGGAAGACCGATGCGCGGGACCACGCCGCCCTTGAGCGAGTTGAGAATGACGGCAGCGACGCGCTTGGGTACGCGGGGTGCTGCGGATGCGGTATCACTCATAGTCTAGGTATCCTCTCACGTCTGCTTCGTAGTCCTCGATAATTTGCGGTCCTGCCGCGCCAAATTCAATTACGGTGTCACCCACCAGGTCAAAGAGCGCTTCGTTGATGCTATCGACGAGCATGTCCTCACTCTTGCCCGACTGTGCCACCGCCGACGCCGTCTGCGCTGCGTTTTGCTCGAGTAGTGCTCGAAGATAGGCGTCTGCGGCGGGATCGAGTGCGGACGCGGTGTCGGCGGGCGCGGGCGTTGGCGCGAGGAGCGGGGCTACGACGCCAAACTGCTCGGTGGAGATGGTCGGATCGCTAGCCTCGTCCTGCTGCATGGTCGTCGCGACTGGTTCGGCGATCGTGTCGGCCACGGGCTCGGCTTCCCGTCGTTCGGCAACTGCCACCTCGGCATCCGCAAGCGTGCCGTCCTCGCGTTCCTCGTCGATCAAAAGCGCTTCGCGCGTTTGTGCGGCAGCGCTCCGAATGTGCCCCAGCTGGCTCAAATCGATATCGATCTTGACGGGCTGGTGTGCGGCGTCCCACGAAAGCCATGCCACAATCTCGTCATCGATAATCTTGGCCAGATATTTGGGGACCTTTTCTTCCTTAAGGGGATGGGCGGGGTCCAGCGCCAGGCGCAGGCGTTGGTCGCAGGCGCGCATCATTTCACCGAGCTTGCTGCTCTTTTGCCTACTACCGTGGATACGCATGCATTCCCAAAAGCCGTTTTGGCAACGGTAGATATGGATAGGGTCCAGACGGTACTCGCAGTCCTCATGGCGCTCGGGCGCAAAGAATACGGCCGAGGCAAACATGGTATAGGGCATGGCCGTCTCCTCCCCAAACAAGCTCGCTACGATGCCGGTCTTTCGGTGCGTGTCATAGTAGCGCGCCATACGGACATACACGGCGCATGCCACGTGGCGCAGGTCGCGATGGTGGGAACGGTCGAGCCGTGAGTTATTCAAGTTGTACGTCGAGAGCGCGTCGATGGCAGCCATGAGCCGCTCCTCATGCGCCTCATCGGGCGGAAGGGGGAGCGTGGGCTCGGATTTCTTTCGACGCGCAGGCGGCAGGTCCGACGGCGCCGGCGCGGGTACAAGGTCTCGCGCTGCGCGGCGCAGCTCGATGAGGGCGTTGTCGAATGCGACGGTTTTAGAGTCGCGAAGCAGCTTGGGGTCGAGCTCATGGAACACGGCGTAGTCCTGCAGCCACACGCGTGCGAAACGGTCGATGCCGGGTTCAAAGGCGCGATAGGCATCCCAGAATGCCTTGATCTTGTCATAGCCGTCACGCGGATTGTCGACGCCAATGCCGCAAATCAATTCGTAGAGATACAGAAAAGCAAACGAGGTCGATGTCTCCTCGATATTGCCGCGGCGCACTTGGGCACGCCAGGTAAAGTAGCCGCGCAACTGTCGATCGCTCATGGCATTGTAGGTGGGAAAGTACGACTTAAAGGTGCCGTTGTAGGGGCAATCGTCCTCGAAGTCGGCCATCAGCAGGCCTTGGCGGTAAAAGAGCTCCGCCTCCGATAGCCAACGTCCCGCGCCGCCTTTGGGATCATCTTGCCAGCGTGATATCTCGCGCATCTTGCGGTACTGGTCGGGGAGGAAGTTCTGCATCTGACGACCGGTCTTGAGAATCGGCTCGTCAGCATAGATTTCGTTTGAGAAGCGGGCGGACTGATGGGTCCGGGCCTCGGCCATAATGCGCTCGATGAGCATCTTGACGTCCTGGTCGGCCACCGCCCTCTCCTCTCCCTATACGGTGTCGGTGACCCCATATCATAGCACAGCATCAAACAGATGTTCGAGATACCGCTGTGTAGATAGATTTAGAACAGGAGGGCGTAGATGACGGCGATGACGACGGAGGGAAGCATGTTGGCCGTGCGGAAGGTCTGAGGTCGAATAAGGTTAACGCCAACACAGAAGATGAGCATGGAGCCCACAAGCGAAAGGCTGTCGAGGGCTGCGGTGGTCATGATGGGGGAGAGTGCGCCGGCAAAAAGCGTGATCGTGCCCTGGAATACGGCAACGGGCAGGGCCGAGAAGATGCAGCCGCGGCCAAGCGAGGCCGTCATGGTGCAGACGATGATGCAGTCCAGCGCGCCCTTCAGGGCAAGCGTGGACCAGTCGCCGAGCAGACCGTCCTGAATCGATCCTACGATGGCCATGGCGCCGATGCACACGGTGAGCGATGCCGAGACAAAGGCGTTGGTGAACTCGTTATCGCCCTCACTGCCGGTTTTGCGCTTGAGCCATTCGCCGAGGTTCTCGATGGCGGCCTCCAGGTTGATGGCCTCGCCGATGAGCGAACCGAGGGCAAATGAGACGATAAGCATGGTGGTACCGGTGGTCGTCAACGCCTCTCCATCGATAACGAGCATCTTTTGCATGGTGCCGCCCAGGCCGATAAACAGAACGCACAACCCCGACGCCTTCATGAGCGTGTCTTGGATGCGGGGCGTAATGAAGCGCCCACCCATGAGGCCCAGCAGACCGCCCGCGATCAAAAGCGCGACGTTGATGATCGTTCCTAAACCCGGCATGAACCCTCCTGTAATTGATGCCAACGCGGCAATCGTAGCAGAACGGGGAGGGGGACGCTCAGCATCCGAGCCAAGCGACGGTTAGCGGTCTAGGACAGGACGGGACTAAAGTCGAAGCGCAGCGTCATGAGGTGCTGCGGGGATTCGATGGCTGCGGCAATGATGTCGGCATCTCGTGCACGATCGAACCCTTCAAGTTCCATTTGATAGGGGACGTCTTCTTGGATACCGATGCGACGAGGAACCAAAAGCTTGGTTCCGTCGAATTCTTCGGTTCGCGTTCCGTCTGCTGCAACGGAATAAAGGTGCAACTTGGCGGTCGTTGTGGCATCAAGTGCCGAGATAGCTTGGATATCGTTCGATGCGCTCCTTGCTCCCATTGCTGTAAGTGCCGTAGGCGCGACGACTTCACCCGAAGGCAAAAAGACGAGCTCGACGGTATTGGGGAATGCGATGAGGATATTTTTGCGGCGGGGCCCACCGGCAGCGACTGGCTCAATGCTTGCGGCATCGACGGTTTCCGTGTGGTCGAGCGCGACCATCATGCAACAGTTGCCTTCGTCGACATCTGGGGGAGCGGCAAAGTCCAGGCCGTCTTTCGGTTGGGGATCGCCTAGTTCGGTGGCGGTGCCGCCTGGCTTCTCGAGAGGAGCCGCAGCGTTGTCTTCTGATGATGCATCGTCTGCATCGTCAACATGTGCCGGTGCGTCTGCGACCTCGTCTTTGGGGGATTTGTCATTATCGCTAGATATAGGAGCAGCAATCCCGACGGACCCCACTCCGTGCCATGTCATTTGGAGCAGCGCCGGATCGGCGAGAATGCGCTGCACACCTTGCGCCTGGGTATCGATATTGATGGGGGCGGGTTCTGATCCGCGCGTGAGGATGAGCGAGCCCTTCTGTCTGGCGCTTTGAGCCTCTTGGTCGTCCGCGTCGCCGGCGTAGAACAGCAAAGGCGCATCTCCCGTTGCGATGGCTTCGGTGTCCGCCTTGGTCAGTCGCAGCGATGCCGTAAAGGAGATGATGGGCTGCGCGCCATCGACATTCGAAGGAACGCAGCCCAGGCATACACCCCCTTCTTCTTCATAGGCCGCGCTGTCGAAGACGACCTTCGCCCCGTTCGCCGAGTCATCGACCGAGTCAATATCGATGCGCAGCTCTAGGTCGCATGGGTCGCCATCGGCGTCGACTGCGGCCGATTTCCATGTGCAGATGGCACAACCTGTCTGGGGGCCGTTCTCCTTGTCCGGTCGCTTGATATCCACGACTATCGAGTCGGCCGTATTGCGGTGAAGGCATCCCGAGGTTCGGACCGTGGCGTGTGCGAGCGAAAAACGTTGGCAGGCGACGATGCCCGACGAATTCGCCACGGGGTTCAGAGCTTGCGGTAAGGAGTTTGCCGTGGCGGGCGTCGCCCAAGCGGCGAGAGGCGTACCGCTCGCCAGTGCGCTGCAGAGCGCGGCAACGGGCAAAAGGTTTTTGGGTGCCATGGTTCTCCTATCTATTCCGCGTACTCCGGTCGTGCTTGGCTATTGGTTGCGTTTGATGTGCAGGCCAAGGCACGTCAGTCCTGTTCCCGCCGTGGCGACGCCTACCGCAATGAGTTGCCGGGTGTCGCTCGTCTGAGCGAGCGGCTCGTGACGGCTGTCGCGATTAAGGCCCGAAAGGTCGACGGTCACTTCTGTGGCCGCCTGTGCTTGCTCTTGTTGAGCAAAGGCCATGGCAGGTGCGGACGCCAAGATGCCGACGATGGCGGCCAGTGCAATCGCCTTAGGACGTGGCGTGCGCACCGGGCTCGACCGTCCAGGTGATGCTTGCCACTTGATCTCCCGTACCGGTGGCGTGGTAGATGTCACGCGTGACGCGGGCGACGTGGCCACTCACATTGAGCTTGATTTTGTCCGTTCCGTCGGTAATGCCCTGGTACTTCATGTCGAAGCTTGCGTCTTTGGAAAGATCGAGGCCCGTAGTCTGAGTCGCCGAGCTGGCATCCTTTTCTCCCTTATCGGGGCCAACCTTAAAATCGATGGAGTTCTGGGCCGAGCCCGTCTTTGCGTCTGCAACGATTGTCCAGTCGTTCTTGGCCGTGACCTTCATGTTGGTGACGTGGATGCCATATGCCGAGAGGTTGTCGATGGTAATCGTCTTGTCGGAGGGTCCTACAAGCGTTCCGTCGGCTTTGGCGGCAAAGGGGATGACCGTTGGCGCCTTAAACGAAACATTGCTAATGTCGGCCTTCACCGTCACATCGGTGGTTCCAACGCGCACCTCTGCCATGGCCGCCGTTGGCGCGGCGCCCATCGCAAGTGCGAGCGCAAGCCCTGCGCCCACGGCGAGTGCCCTGGCTCCGCTCAGGTTCATGGGTGTGTTCATAATCGATCCTTTCTGCTCGTCACGGACTGTTTCCGTGATGGTTGGACGAATGGGGACAGGATGCTGCCCCTGCGAGCGCGTCGGCCATTAGCCTTCTGCCTGGGCCACCCGCACTTTGACGCGCGTCGGATTGCCGTGGGTGTCATAAGTCTTGGCATCGAGTGCCTGAATCTCGATATATGCCTCGCCTTCTTGGATATCGCCGGCGGGGCAGGTCTCAACCGTCTTGCCGGC
The DNA here is from genome assembly GCA_934630735.1 of uncultured Collinsella sp. Classification (GTDB taxonomy): domain Bacteria; phylum Actinomycetota; class Coriobacteriia; order Coriobacteriales; family Coriobacteriaceae; genus Collinsella. Next base: position 63,574 of record CAKTWK010000005.1, read on the forward strand.
TTCGACCACACCGGACTCATAGATGGTCTCGTCGTTTTGAATCACGCGGAAGCGCTGGGGAAACTTGTTGTCTTGGACGTTTTGCACGTTGACGCGCAACTTGCCGCCTTTCTGCAACTGTGCGACCGGCGCGACCGAGATCGTCATCATGTTGTCGCGGACGATGGCGTCGAGCTCATCCTGGATTTCTTGGCGCGATTTACCCTCTGCCGTCGTGACTGAGGCGCCCGCTTCGGGCACGGGCTGCGACTGCCAGGCGTATAGCCCTACGGCGATGAGGGCGCAGACGATAGCCAGGCAGACAACGACGAGTTTCTTGCGACGCCCCAGCCCTGCAAGGCGGGGCGGCTTCTTCGCACTCATGCGGCGTCCTTGGTGGTGTAGATGCGTGCGAACGTGGACGGGTCCGCCCCAAAGAGCATATGAAGCATCAGACGGCGCGAGTAGATGAGCTCGTCGAAGTCGTGAGGGAGCTCGATGTTGTGGATGCGCGCGATGTGGTGGGCGAGCGCCGAGAACGACTCGGGGTCGCAGATAACATCGGTGGTGACGTGGTAGACCGCCGTATCGGGGAACGCCTCTTCGTCGAAAGGCAGGAGATAGGGATCGTCGTCGACCTCGATGGCGACGCCGTACTGGGGCCAGTAATATGCCATGGGAACCTCCCTGCTTCTGGGGCCAAAACTTCCATTGGTTTTGGCTGTTGATGCCGACCGTATCAGTCACTACTTGACCAATTTCTGACCAAATGCTTGACGGATTGACATCTCCGCAGGTAAAAGGTGTTAAAAATTACTTCAACTTTTTTCGAGCAACAATTGCGTGGTCGCTGGCGGTAAAGCGACATGTGTCAAAAGCATCGTTTGCCGAGGAAACCTTGCCGCTCGCCGAATTGCACGAACGTAAAAATCGCCAATTATGGAGACGGTCTCGAGCACGTCGACGAAACGATGCGGTAACATCTCCCTGCAAACACTGTAGTTAGCTAAAGGGGGAGTTCGCGTGTCTGCAACCATCAAACCCTTCACTGATGAGTTCGAAGAGTATGGTCGCGATGAGTCTCGCACATCGGGCGAGGCCTCGAGCATCTCGTTTCCGACAACGGAGGACGAGGTCCGCGCCATTTTGAAAAAGCTCCATGCCGAGTGTGTCCCGGTGACGGTTCAGGGCGCCCGGACCGGTCTTGCCGCCGGCGCCGTGCCTCACGGCGGTCACATTCTCAATACTTCCCGCATGAATCGCTACCTAGGCATTCGCCGCGATGAGCAGGGCCGCTTTCTTTTGCGTGTGGCGCCCGGCGTCGTGCTGTCTGAGCTGCGCAAGCAACTGGGCAAGAAAGTGCTACCGACTGCCGGCTGGGACCAGGCATCGCTTGAGGCCTACGAGGAGTTCCAAGAGGCCCCCGAGCAGTTCTTTCCCACCGATCCCACCGAGGCATCTGCCTGCCTGGGCGGTATGGCGGCATGCAACGCTTCCGGCGCCCGTAGCTATGCTTACGGCCCCATGCGCCCTCACGTCACGGGCCTTCATGTCGTGCTGACCGATGGCGACCTGCTCGAGCTTCACCGTGGCGAGGTTTTTGCACAGGGTCGTCGCCTTTCGCTCGTCACGGTGCAGGGCCGCACGCTCGAGCTCGACCTTCCCGACTACACCATGCCCAAGACCAAAAATGCTTCGGGCTATTTCGTTGCTGACGATATGGATGCCATCGATCTGTTTATCGGTGCGTGTGGCACACTCGGCGTCATCACCGAGCTCGAGATTGCCCTGCAGGCGGCGCCTGCGGTCGTTTGGGGCGTGAGCTGCTTCTTTGACAGCGAAGACAAGGCCGTGTCCTTCACAGATTCTGTGCGTCCTGTCCTGTCTCACGCGGCTGCCATCGAATATTTCGATGCGGGCGCTCTGGATATCCTGCGTCGTCAGCGTGAGCAGTCGACCGCGTTCGCCTCGCTGCCGGCGCTCGACAAAGACGCCAAGGTCTGTGTCTACGTGGAGCTCGACTGCGACGACGAAGCCCAGGCGACTGAGGAGCTGTATCGCTTGGGGTGGGTACTGGAGCTTGCGGGCGGCAGCGACGATGCGACATGGGTCGCGCGCACCGAGGCGGATCGCGAGCGTCAGCGATTCTTCCGCCATGCGGTGCCCGAGAGCGTTAACATGCTCATCGACGAGCGTCGCCGCACGGATCCCACCATCACCAAACTGGGCTCGGACATGTCGGTGCCCAACGCACGCTTGGCCGATGTCATCGCCCTTTATCGTCGCACGTTGGCCGAAAGTGGGCTTGAATCTGCCGCCTGGGGGCATATCGGTAACAACCATCTGCATGTGAACATTCTGCCGCGCGATGCGCAGGATTACCGCTGCGGCGGAGAACTCTTTGCCCAGTGGGCTTCCGAGGTCACGGCCATGGGCGGCGCCGTCTCCGCCGAACACGGCGTCGGCAAGATCAAGGCGGGCTTCTTGGAGACGATGTACGGTCACGAGGCCATGGTCGAGTCGGCGCGGCTCAAGCTCCAGCTCGATCCTGCCGGGCAGTTGGGTCGCGGCAACCTGTTTTCGGAGAAGCTCTTGGATGAGCTCGTCCAGAAAGGAGGCGCGTGAAGATGAGCGATTTCCATATGGTGGTGTGCGTCAAGGCGGTGCCGGGCAGCACCGAGGTCAAGATGGACCCCAAGACCAATACCATCGTGCGCGATGGCAAACAGGCGGTCATTAATCCCTTTGACGCGAGCGCTTTGGAATGCGCGCTGGCGCTGAAGGACGACTTTATCGGCTTTGGCATGGACGTGCGCGTAACGGTGGTGTCGATGGGCATCCCCGCGACCGAATCGCTATTGCGCGACTGCATCGCCCGCGGCGCCGATGACGCACTGCTGCTAACCGATCGCGCCTTTGCAGGTGCCGATACCCTGGCAACCACCTATGCCCTCAAGTGCGGCATCGAGGCGCTCGACGAGGACTTCGACCTGCTCATCTGCGGCAAGATGGCCGTGGACGGCGATACGGCCCAGATTGGTCCCGAGCTTGCCGGTGCCTTTGAGATTCCCTGCGTGACCGACGTGAGCTGCGTGCAGAGCGTGGGCTTTACGACCTGTGGTTCACTGGCGCTTGTTCACGGCTGCGATGCCGGCGAGGAGACGGTGCATCTGGAGATGCCGTGCGCGATGACGACTGCCAAGGAGATCGGCCAGCTGCGCATGCCGAGCATTGCCGGTATTCGTGCGGCCGAGGAGGCGGACGTGCGCGTGGTCAACGCTGCCGACGTGAACGCCGACCCCGCGCGCTGCGGCCTTGCCGGCTCGCCGACACAGGTCGTGCGATCGTTTGTGCCCGACCGCGACCAAACGTGTGAGGTTGTTGAGGGCACGGCGTCCGAGCAGGCGGCAAAACTCGCCAAGATTATCGAGGAGATGGCATAGATGAGCGGACTGATGATCGATAGCGAAGCCTGTATCGGCTGCGGTCGCTGCGTTCGCGCCTGTGCCTCGGGCGGCATCGTAGTGGAAGGCGAGCGGCCCAACCGGTGCGCCCGCGTAACCGACGGCTGCATCCTATGCGGCGGGTGCGTCGACGCCTGCCCCGTCAACGCTATCTCGATCGAGCGTGACGAGGCCGCTGGCGCGGTGGACCTTGATGCATATCGAGACATTTGGGTATTCGTGCAGACCGACGAGCGCGATACGGTGACTCCCGTTGCCTACGAGCTCATGGGCAAGGGCCGCGAGCTTGCCGATGCACGCGGCTGTCGTCTGGTGGCGCTGGTCGGCATGGGCCCCGAGGGTTCGCTCGGGGCCCTGGAGCATCTGGTTTGCGCCGGTGCAGACGAGGTCCTGGTCTGTCGCGACGAACGTCTGCGCCAGAACGATGCGGAGGTCTACGCCCGGCTGATTTGCGATTTGGTGGCAGAGCGCAAGCCCGAGGCCATTCTGTACGGTGCGACCGCCTTTGGCCGCGAGCTGGCGCCTGGCGTTGCCGTGCGCCTGCAGACGGGCCTTACGGCCGACTGCACCGTGCTTTCGATGGATACGGAAACGGGCCTGCTGCAGCAGACGCGCCCGGCGTTTGGCGGCAACTTGATGGCCACCATCATTTGCCCCAACCACCGTCCTCAGATGGCAACGGTGCGCCCCGGCATCTTTAAGGCGCCTGACTTTGACTATAGCCGCTCCGGAACGATTGCCCAGGTATTCCTTGCGGAAGACGCCAAGGCTCGTGTCGAGATTTCGATTCCCGCCGAGGAGTGGGGCCAGCAGGCTTCGATTGCCGATGCCGAGCGTCTAGTTGTTGTGGGTCGCGGTATCGGCTCCAAGAAAAACCTGCCCTTGATGCGAAAGCTCGCCGAAGCCCTAGGTGCCGAGCTCGGCTGCACGCGACCCGTCGTGGAAGCGGGCTGGCTGGAGTATCGCCACCAGATTGGCCAGACGGGCGTGTCGGTCTCACCCAAGCTCCTCGTAAGCATTGGTGTCTCGGGTGCTATCCAGCATCTTGCCGGCATCGGTGGGGCGGAGTGCATTGTCGCCATCAATGAGGACCCGGATGCTCCCATCTTTGGCGCCGCCCAGTACAAGGTCGTCGGCGACGCCGTCGAGGTCGTTGAGGAGCTGCTGGCCCAGCTTGAGTGCTAGGCGCGCGCCAGCCAGTCGCGCATCTCGTCCTTTAGGCGCTCCCAGGTCGCTTGCGTGGCGGAATCGGTAAAGGGGCGCGTAATGCCAAAGGGCGCGTCGAGCAGGCGGTAGATATCGCCCTGCTCGCGCGCCAGCGCGCGGCTCGCTGGATAGACGAGCTCAAACATAAAGCAGATGAGTCCCACCAGGTAGTCGGCGGACTCGTCGCGTTCATCGCGTGCGACGCAGCGGTGCTCGTCAAAGGCGGCAAGCGCCGGTGCCGAGAAGTGGCTGGCAAGAAACGCGTCCTCATCCACCTTGAGGATGGTCTCGACGGTGCTGTCGGCGATGGTTCGCATGATGTCGATCTTGTCGCCATCGCGCACGATATCGCAGAAGCGCCGCGTGCGCTCGTCGAGCTGCGCGGGTAGACGGAAATCGCTGTGATAGGCGATGCTCGCGCGGATGAGCTCGTCGTGCTCGTCGGCCTCGATAAAATCTCGGATGCTTGTTGTGGCAGGCGCGTCGTCGGGGTTCTCGCCAAAGAGGACCCCGACGCCCAACGCTGCATGGCTCATACTCTCGGCGTCCTTAAAGGTGTCCCAGCGCCGCAGCTGCTCAAAGCGGCCCATATCGTGCAGCAGTCCGCAAAGCCAGGCCAGGTCAATATCCTCTGTCGACCAGCCCTGCTCACGCGCCACGGTATCGCATGCCTCGGCCACGTGGTACGTATGCTCGATTTTGAGCGCGATGCGTGGGTTGGTGGCGTCGTAGGCATCGGTGTAGGTCTTGAAGGCCGCGGCGGCCCGCGTTCGATCGATAGCTGTCATAATGACTTCCTAAAAAAGTTGTGTCTTTCTGTGTCTTTCGATCCGGTGGCAATTGTAGGTGAACTCGGTTGCTGTCGGGCGATGATTCTGCCGTGTCGTTGAATGCGGCTCGGAAAGATTGGCAGAACGAGGAACGCTATGGTGCTCAAAATCGTTAAAACCGTCTGGCCGGTGATGCTTACCTATGTTGCGATAGGCGCGCCGTGCGGAATGATTATGGCGCAGTCGGGAATGGAACCCTGGATGGTTTTTGCTCTGAGCAGCACGTTCGTGACGGGCAGCGGCCAGTTTATGGTCTGCAATCTGTGGCTGGCAGGTGTGCCTGCGGCGTCGATTATCGCAAGCGTCGCCGCAATCTCTTCGCGCTTTGCTCTTTACTCGGCATCGATTGCACCGCATCTGACGGGTGCCTCGAGGCGCCAGACGCTGGCTGTTGCCGCGACACTTACCGAGGAGGCATATGGCATCTCGCTTGCCAGGCTGGTTGAAGGGGAGGATTGGGGCCCGCGCGAGTCCTTTGTGCTCAACGCGATCCTCATCGCAACATGGGGCGTTTCGTGCACGACGGGCGCCATCGTCGGCGCCGTTGTCGATGTCCCCACCGCTATTGCGGGTTTTGTCTGCACATCGCTCTTTATCTGCCTACTCTTTTCGCAGCGACTGTCGCGCGGCAATGTCGTAGCTGCCGGTTTGGCTGCGGTGTTCGTCGCCATATGCAAGTTCTTAGGGTGGACGAATATCGCCGTGCCGGTAAGTGTGCTCGTCGGCGTTGCCGCGGCGCTTGTGTGCGATGTCCTCGCTGAAGGATGGGACGCTCGCGATGCCCGTTAATGAGTTTTTGGTTCTGTGGCTGTCGTCGTGGGCGGCCATCGCATTCTTTCGCATCGCGCCGGCGTTCGCCCTGCGCGGACGGACCCTGTCGCCCCGCGTTACCGAGGCCTTGGGTTATATTCCACCTGCAGCCTTTGCGGCACTGGTTGCTAACGATTTGATAAGCCCTGGCGCTTTCGAAGCCGGGCTGTGGCAGGGCTTGGTTCCCTGGATTGCGGCCGCCGGCGTCGTGGCGGTGGCAATCAAGACAAAGTCGATGTTGTGGTGCTGCGTCTCGGGCATCGTGTTCTATATCGTTCTGAGCCTTGTATAAAAGCAAGGGCGCGTTTAGCGTCCCGGCCCAACGAATCGAATTTCTCACCGAGCCGGTCTGCTTCTTCTGGTACCATGGTCAAACTTTACTGTAGCAAAGCGTGACGTGGGCTTTTGTGCCTCGTCAACGGAAATGGGGGTTTCATGGCACAGGAAGCAACCGCCAACGAGCAAAAGAAATTCAAGGTACCGCGTATCCCGGGCGACATCATGATCTATCCCATGATCGTTGGCCTTTTGCTCAACACTTTCTGTCCGCAGGTCTTTGAGATCGGCGGCTTCTTTACGGCTGCCTGCCGCGGTGGCTCCAATACCATCGTCGCTGCGATCCTGCTCTTCGTGGGCGCCGGCATTAGCTTTAAGTCCACGCCGGGCGCCATCAAGACCGGTATCGTCGTGCTGGTCCCTAAGCTTGTGGTGGCAGCCGCGTTGGGCCTGGGCGTCGCATATTTCTTTAACGACAACTTCCTGGGCCTGAGCTCCGTGTCCATCATCGGCGGCATCACGTTTTGCAACATGGCGCTCTACACGGGCATCATGGGCGAGTTCGGCGATGAGTCCGAGCAGGGCGCCGTCGGTATCCTGTTCTTTACGGCCGGCCCCGCCGTCACGATGATCATCCTCGGTGTCTCGGGTCTCGCCAACATCCCCGTCGGCACCATCATCGGATCCATCCTGCCGCTTGTTATCGGCATGGTTCTGGGCAACTTGTTCCCGTTTATCAAGAACCTGCTGGTCCCCGGCGCCAATCCCGCGATCGCTGTCATCGGTTTTCAGCTCGGTGCGTCCATGAGCCTGTCGAGCTTTATCACCGGCGGTATTTCCGGCATCTTGCTGGGCCTTGTCACGCTGTTTGTCGTCGGTCCCATCACCTTTGCGTTCGAGCGCCTGTGCGGTGGTAACGGCAAGGCTGCCGTGGCTTGTTCCACCATCGCCGGTACGGCTATGACCACGCCGGTCGCCCTCGCCGAGGTCGCCCCGCGCTATGCCGAGCTTGCGCCCACCGCGTATGCGCAGATCGCCACCGCCGTTATCATCACGGCAATCATGGCTCCGATTCTGACCGGCTGGGTTGACAAGAAGTTCTGTCAGGGCAAGGAAAACCTGTCGCCCGCCGGTGTCGAGGCCATCGAGGAGGCTGTCGCAACCGATATCGACGGTGAGTAACGGCCGTTGCCGATAATAGATTCCGGCGTGCAATTCGCGCCGTTCGAGCGCCCGAACGAAAGCTGTCTTGCGGTAACGTTCGGGCGCTCTGCTATTATTCCCATTACCCCTGCGGAGTAGGGGGTGTTTGTTGCCCAGACACGAATTGGACGATTCTGACCACTTGGATATTGAAGGGATGGCGTCTAGTGGTTAAGGCACTCAAGATCGAGATATTCCTGCTGTGCATGATTATTCTTATCGGGCTTGCCGCGCGAAGCCGTCGCTCCCTGTTCTCGAGCACCCAGCAGCTCTTGTTTAGCATGCTCGGCTATACGTCTGCGGCGTACGTTTTCTTCGATATGATCTGGACGCTTTCGGACGGTTTGGACGGCACGTTGGGCATTGCTGTCAACTGGATTTCCAACGCGGTTTCGTTTTCGCTCTTTGCCATCGCGTGTCTCATTTGGTTTATCTATTCCGAGACGGTGCAGGGCTCTCGCCTTTTGACCGCGCGCTCTAGAGTGGCGCTTGTAACATTGCCTACGGTCTTGGTGGTCGCGCTGGCGTTTACCAGTTACTGGACCCATGCCTTGTTCTACATCGATGCGCAGGGCGTATATCGTCGCGGAGCGCTTTATATGATTCAGCCTATCGTTAGCTACTGCTACGTCATATATACGTCCTTGCACGCTTTTGTGCATTCCCTACGGGTTGAAAGCCTGCAAAAGAAGGCCATTTATCGTACACTGGCATTCTTCGCTATTCCCGCTCTGGTGGGTGGCACCTTTCAGGTCGCGTTCTCGGTGCCCGGCCTTTGCGTCGGCATAATGATTAGCATGTTGCTGCTCTACATCGTCTACCAGGAGCAGCTAATCTCGACCGACCCATTGACTGGCCTCAACAATCGCAACCGTTTTGAGACCTATATGCTGTCGCTCTTCTCAAATGTGGATCAGGCCGAAGATGTGTATCTGCTTATGATGGACGCTGACGGCTTTAAGCAGATTAACGATCGCTATGGACATGTGGAGGGCGACCATGCCCTCCAGGTCGTATCTGCTGCGCTCAAAGCGGTCTGCTCGGCGTCTGGTGGCTTTATCGCACGTTATGGCGGTGATGAGTTCGTGGTGCTTCAAAAGGCGACTGCGGAGCAGGACATCATAGACCTGTGTTCGGCGATTAACGACGAGCTCGCTCGTGCCGAGGTGCCGTATGCATTGCGGATGTCCATCGGTTACGCGCGAGTCGGCGATAGTGTTGATACCTGGCAAGACTTGCTTCGTGCTGCCGACGCGGAGCTCTACCGCGTAAAGCGCGAGAAGAAGAAAGCCGGCACCCAGATACGCTAGAAAAAGGGGCGCACGCTGGCGTGCATGGCGGCCCTCGGCTCTCCGATGTACTCCATTAAACTAGAGTATGTGAATCCGCTCTGCTAAATAAGGGCAGTTCATTAGGCCTTTTTGGGCCTGTTGACGATGATGATGCCGCCGCAGACCAACAGCAGGGCAACAAGTACGGTCACAGGGCTCGTGCCAGCGCCCTCGCCGAGCAGCAGCGCGCTCAGCAGTACGCCAAAGACTGGATTCATAAAGCCAAAGACCGACACACGGCTGACGGGGTTGACGGCAAGCAGACGCGACCATAGCGAGTACGCGACGGCGGAAATGAGTGCCATATAGATAATGAGCGCGATGGCGGGGGCGATTTCAGTGGGGGAGAGCGCGCCGCCCATCAAAAAGCCGATGGCGGTGAGGACCAGTCCGCCGACCAAGAACTGCCACCCGGCAAGCAAGACGCCGTCGTGCTTGCGCGAGAAGATGCCGATCAGGCAGGTCGAAAGAGCACCCGCGACAGTGGAGGCCAGGATAAAGCCCTCGCCGTCGAGCGTAAAGCCAAAGGTGCCATCTGCGCCCGAGAGGTTGACGAGCGCGACGCCGGCAAAGCCCAGCGCACAGCCAAGCACCTTGGCCGTATTGAGCTTCTCGGTGTGAAATGCCAGGGCGGCAAAGAGGATTGCGAGGAAGTTGGCGCTGGCCTCGATGATGGAGCTCGACATGGCGCTGGCGCGCGAGAGGCCCAGATAGAAAAAGAAGTACTGCCCGATAGTCTGGAAGAGCGACAAGACAAAGATGGGCTTGATGTCGCGAGCCTGCGGAATGAGGGGGCGGCGTTGGGCCGCACTCATCCCAACGATAACCAGGGCGCCGGCAAGCGTGAAGCGCAAGCCCGCAAAGAGCAGCTGCGAGGCGCTATCGTGCGCCGGGATACCAAAGAGCGCGTAGCCGATCTTGATGCAGGGAAAGGCCGATCCCCAGAGTGCACAGCAAACAAGACAACCCAGGATGAGTCCGGGCAGGGTGGCGAGATACGGCTTGCGGCTTTCCATGATGTCCTTCCTGCATGCGCGAAGCAAAAAAGAACCCGCCACCGGATGTGTCGGTGGCGGGTGTTGTTACCCGAAGGGATTGTACCCGATGGGAAAGGTTTAAGCGAAGTAGGCCACGCCGCTCTCAAAGATCGGCATGAACTTATCGCCGGGGACATGCTCGGGCACGTTGCGGTACAGGTTGTCGCCGCGACGCTCGGCATGGCCCATCTTGCCCAGGACGCGGCCGTCGGGGCTCGTGATGCCCTCGATGGCGAGTGCGGAGCCGTTGGGGTTGACGGAGAGATCCATGCTGGGCTTGCCGTTCTCGCCCACGTACTGCGTGGCGACCTGGCCGTTGGCGATCAGCTGGGCGAGCACTTCGTCATTGGCGACAAAGCGGCCCTCGCCGTGGCTGATGGCGACGGTGTAGGGGTCGTCCAGGCTGCACTGCGACAGCCACGGGGACAAGTTGGACGAGATGCGGGTGCGCACCAGACGGCTCTGGTGGCGACCGATGGTGTTGAACGTCAACGTGGGCGCATCGGGCGTGGCGTCGACGATGTCGCCGTAGGGCACCAGGCCGAGCTTGATCAGGGCCTGGAAGCCGTTGCAGATGCCCAGCATCAGGCCATCGCGGGCCTTGAGCAGGTCGCGGACTGCCTCGGTGACCTCGGGAGCGCGGAAGAACGCCGTGATGAACTTGGCAGAGCCGTCGGGCTCGTCGCCGCCCGAGAAGCCGCCGGGGATCATAACGATCTGGCTTGCACGGATGCGGCGGGCAAGCTCGTGGGTGCTCTCGGCGACGGCCTCGGGCGTGAGGTTGTTGATCACGAAGGTGTCGGCCTCGGCACCGGCGGCACGGAAGGCGCGGGCGCTGTCGTACTCGCAGTTGTTGCCGGGGAACACGGGGATGATCACGCGCGGGCGGGCGATCTTGGCGCCGCCGTACACGTGGATATCCTTGGCGCGGAAGTCGATGGTCTCGACCTCGGGGGTCTCGCCGGCGCTGCGGTAGGCGAAGACGCCCTCGATGCCGCTCTCCCAGGCCTCCTGAAGCTCGGCGAGCTCGATGACCTCGGAGCCGGTGTCGATGACATAGCCCTCGACGGTGGTGCCCAGGGGCTCGACGACAACGCCGTCGGCGACCTCGGGCAGCTCGGCGTCATCAGCGAGCTCGACGATAAAGCTACCGTAGAGCGGGGTGAAGAGGCTCTCCACGTCCACATCCTCGGCAAGCTCGATACCGATCTGGTTGCCGACGCACATCTTAAAGAGGCTCTCGGCGCCGCAGCCGTAGCCGGGCGTAGAGACGGCCAGGGCGTCACCGGTGGCGGTGAGCGCCTCGACGGCGTCAAACGCGGCGAGCAGCTGCTGAGCGTCGGGGCGGTAGTCCTCGCCGTAGGTGGCGGGGGCGATGCGCACGACGCGGTGCGTGAGGCCCTTGAACTCAGGGGAGACGGCGCGTGCCGCGCGGCCTACGGCAACAGCGAAGCTGATCAGGGTCGGCGGAACGTTGAGCTCACCGGCCTCGTCCTCAAACGAGCCGCTCATGGAGTCCTTGCCGCCGATGGCACCGGCACCCAGATCGACCTGGGCCATAAGGGCGCCCAGGACGGCTGCCATGGGCTTGCCCCAGCGCTCGGCCTCGGTACGCAGGCGCTCGAAGTACTCCTGGAAGGAGAGGTAGGCGCGCTTGTGCTCAAAGCCGGCGGCCACGAGCTTGGCGATGGACTCGACCACGGACAGGTAGGCGCCAGCAAACTGGTCGGCCTCCATCAGGTAGGGGTTGAAGCCCCATGCCATGGCGCTTGCCGTGGTGGTCTCGCCGTCCACGGGGAACTTGGCGACCATGGCCGAGCTCGGGGTGAGTTGCGTCTTGCCGCCAAAGGGCATGAGCACGGTTGCGGCACCGATGGTGGAGTCGAAGCGCTCGGACAGGCCCTTGTTGGAGGCGACGTTGAGGTCGGTGACGAGCGAGGTCATGCGCTCGGCAAGCGTGGTGCCGGCCCAGCTGGGCTGCCACACGCTGCGGGCACAGACGTGGGCGACCTGGTGCTTGGGCGCGCCGTTGGAGTTGAGGAACTCACGGGACAGGTCGACGATGGCGACACCGTTCCAGGCCATGCGCATGCGCGGCTCGGCGGTAACCTCGGCGATAACGGTCGCCTCGAGGTTCTCCTCGGCGGCGTAGCCCATGAACTCCTCGACGTCACCGTCGGCGACGGCGCAGGCCATGCGCTCCTGGGACTCGGAAATGGCGAGCTCGGTGCCGTCCAGGCCGTCGTACTTCTTGGTCACGGTGTCCAGGTCGACATACAGGCCGTCGGCAAGCTCGCCCACGGCGACCGAGACGCCGCCGGCGCCAAAGTCGTTGCAGCGCTTGATCAGGCGGCAGGCGTCGCCGCGGCGGAACAGACGCTGCAGCTTGCGCTCGACCGGGGCGTTGCCCTTCTGGACCTCGGCGCCCGAGGTCTCGATGGACTCGGTGTTCTGGGTCTTGGAGGAGCCGGTGGCGCCGCCGATGCCGTCACGGCCGGTGCGGCCGCCCAGCAGGATGATCTTGTCAGTGGGGGCGGGGCACTCGCGACGCACGTGGTTTGCCGGGGTAGCGCCCACGACGGCGCCGACCTCCATGCGCTTGGCCACGTAGCCGGGGTGATAGAGCTCGTTGACCTGGCCGGTGGCGAGGCCGATCTGGTTGCCGTAGCTGGAGTAGCCGGCGGCAGCGGTGGTTACGAGCTTGCGCTGCGGCAGCTTGCCCTCGAGCGTCTCGGACACGGGGACGGTGGGGTCGCCGGCGCCGGTGACACGCATGGCCTGGTACACGTAGCTGCGGCCCGAGAGCGGATCGCGGATGGCGCCGCCCACGCAGGTGGCGGCACCGCCGAAGGGCTCGATCTCGGTCGGGTGGTTGTGGGTCTCGTTCTTAAACAGGAACAGCCAGTCCTGGTCCTCGCCGTCGACATCGACCTTCACCTTGACGGTGCAGGCGTTGATCTCCTCGGACTCGTCGACATCGGTCATGACGCCGGTCTTCTTAAGGTACTTGGCGCCGATGGTGCCCATGTCCATGAGGCAGACGGGCTTGGCGTCGCGACCGAGCTCGTGGCGCATTTCCATGTAGCGGTCGAAGGCCTGCTGCACCACGGCGTCGTCGATCGTCACGTCGTCCAGGACGGTGCCGAAGGTGGTGTGGCGGCAGTGGTCGGACCAGTACGTGTCGATCACGCGGATCTCGGTGATGGTGGGGTCGCGATTCTCATCGCGGAAGTACTGCTGGCAGAAGGCGATGTCCGCCTCGTCCATGGCAAGACCGCGCTCGGAAATAAAGGCGGCAAGGCCGGCCTCATCGAGCTCGCGGAAGCCGTCGAGCACTTCGACGGGCTGAGGCTCGGGGGTCTCCATGTACAGCGTCTCGGGCAGGTCGAGCGAGGCGATGCGCGCCTCGACGGGGTTTACCACGTAGTGCTTGATGGCCTCGATGGCGGCTTCGTCCAGGGCGCCCGAGATCATATAGACCTTGGCGGAGCGCACGGCGGGGCGCTCGCCCTGGCTGATGAGCTGCACGCACTCGCTGGCGGAGTCGGCGCGCTGGTCAAACTGGCCAGGCAGGAATTCGACGGCAAAGACGGCGCCGTCGCTTGCGGGGAGCTCGTCGTAGGTCACATCGACCTGGGGCTCGCTAAAGACGGTCGGCACGCAGGAGCGGAAAAGCTCCTCGTCGATGCCCTCGACGTCGTAGCGGTTGATGATCCTCAGGGCCTCGATGCCCTTGATGCCGAGAATCTCGGTCAGCTCGCCCTTGAGCTGCTGAGCCTCGACGTCGAACCCGGGTTTCTTCTCCACGTAGATACGAGAGACCATTGGTTCCTGCCTTCCTGATCGGTTGGGCGTACGGTACGGTATGCGGCAGCGGTCGGTTTGCGGGGCCTGCCCTGCGGTCGCCTTGAGCCACATGTTTGTAAACCTCACTATGATACGACAGCTCGCGGCGCGTAGAGGACGGCGAGGGTGCTACAGTGAAGCGCAAACAAGAGAAAGGCATCACATGGCATTCGTTTCGCTCGCCATCATCGCACTCGTGGCCTTTGCAAGCCCCTTCATCGCCTCGGCGATTCCTGGAAAACCCGTTCCCGAAACGGTCTTTTTGCTCGTGTTCGGCGCGGTGCTGGGACCTCATATGCTCGGCGTTATCCATGTAGATGCCGAGGTCTCGCTCGTGTCAGAGCTTGGTCTGGCATTTTTGTTCCTGCTTGCAGGCTTTGAGATCGATCCCAAGAACATCACGGGCGTCGAGGGGCGCTACGGTATGGCCACGTGGGTTGTTACATTTTGTATCGCCTGGCTTGCCGTGCGCTTTACCCCGTGGTTCTCGGTCAGCCATTTCGACGGTATCGCCGTGACGCTCGCCTTGACCTCGACGGCGCTTGGAGCGCTCATGCCCATCTTGCGCGAGCGGTTGCTTGCCGGAACGCGCGTCGGTGATTCGATTCTCGCCTATGGTACGTGGGGCGAGCTCGGCCCCGTGCTCGCCATGTCGGTACTGCTGTCTGCCCGTACGGGTATCGAGACGCTGCTGATCTTGGGCTTATTTGCCGCCATGTGCGTGCTGCTTGCCGTGGTCCCCAGCCGCTCCAAACGCGTCGGCAGCCGCTTCTTTGCGTTTGTCGAGGAGCGCGCCGATACCACGTCGCAGACCTTCGTGCGCCTGACGGTGCTTATTTTGGTCACGCTCGTGGCGTTCTCGGCCATCTTTAGCCTCGATATCGTGTTGGGCGCTTTTGCCGCCGGCTTCGTCCTGCGCTATATCATCCCCGAGGGCAACCATACGCTTGAGACCAAGCTCGACGGCCTGGCCTACGGCTTTTTGATCCCGGTGTTCTTTACCGTGTCGGGCGCAAAGATCGATCTGACGGCCGTGGTGTCGCGCCCCGGGCTGCTCGTGGGCTTTATCGTGGCGTTGTTGATTATTCGCGCTGTGCCCATTCTTATTTCTATGAGCATTTGTCCTGCGACGCGCGATGTGTCGGCGTATGGTCGCATTACCGTGGCCCTGTACTGCACCACGGCGCTACCGATCATCGTTGCCGTGACGAGCGTGGCCGTCAACGCGGGCGCGCTGTCGCAAGATATTGCGTCGGTCATGGTTGCCGCCGGTGCCATCACGGTGTTCTTGATGCCGCTGCTCGCGCAGCTCTTCTACCGCGTGGTCGACGCCGCGCCGGTCGCCGCCGTGGCAGAGGTTGCCGAGCACCCTGCCGAGGCACTCGATATCCTGCGTGCCCATCACGATTTGGCGAGTCTGCTCGCACGAGAGCACGAGCTGCTGACCTCGCATGGCCATGGTCGCGTATTCGAGGGCCTGCCTACGCTCGATACGATTGCCGAGCGTCTTTCCGCCGAGGCGGCGAGCGGCCACATCGATGCCCGCATCGTGGACGCGGCACACCTGCTTGCCGACAAGACCTATGGAGACGAGGTCGACCCGTCCGAGCTGACTCCGCGCGAACGTCGCCGCTTGGAGCGCGCCAAGCTCGCCGTGCGCGAATACCGCCGCCGCATGCTGGAACTCTATGCGAGCGATGAAGCCCGGGACGACGACGGTAAATAACGAGATGCTTCCCCAGGGGAAGGCGCGTCCCACTTTAAAGACCCGAAACGGGATGCAGTTTCCGCGAGAGGCCCGTTGCGGAAAGCACATCCCAGAATCGGCGTTCAAAACGGGACGCAGTTTCCGAAACATGGTCCTGAGGGAAACTGCGTCTCGGTTTGGGCCGGAATTCTGGGACACGGCTTCCACTTCAAACAGAAGAAGGCGCGCTGCCTGCAATTGATGCGGGCGGCGCGCCTTCTTTGTTGGACTATGTTGAGGCTGGGAGCTGAGGCTTGTGGCCCCTTAAGAGCGGGCGGCTCCGTCGACGGGGAGGATGGCGCCCGTGACGTAGGAGGACATATCGCTCGCCAGGAAAACAAAGGCGTTGGCGACATCCTCGGGCTCGCCCATGCGACCCAGCGGAATGGTGGCGATGATGGGCTTGATGACCTCTTCGGGCAGGTTGGCGACCATGTCGGTTTTAGTTACACCAGGTGCTACGGCATTGACGCGAATACCCATGGGGGCGAGCTCGCGCGAGAGCGACTGGACCATGCCGTTGACGGCGAACTTGGACGTGGGATAGCCAACGCCGGAGGGCTGACCGTACTTAGCGACCATCGAGCTCGTGGTGGTGATGGTGCCGCCGTGGCCGGCTTCGGTCATGATCTTGGCGGCAGCCTGGTGGCCATTAAAGACGGCGACGACGTTGAGGTCCATAACCTTGGCGAACTCCTCGGCCGTGTAGTCCAAAAGGGGTGAGCGCTGGGAGATGCCGGCATTGTTGACGACCGTGTCCAAGCCGCCCATGTCGGCTGCAGCCTGGGTAAAGGCCCCGGTCACGGCCTCGAGCGAGGTGAGGTCGCAGGAGCGGCCCCAGACCTTGGCGTCGGGATAGGCGGCTGCCAGCTTCTCAACGGCCGCGTCGGCAGTCTCCTGGCGCGAGCCAAAGACGGTGACGGCAGCGCCTTCCTCGATAAAACGGCAGGCGATGGCATAGCCGATACCGCGCGTGCCTCCGGTGATGATTGCTTTTTTGCCCTCGAGCAACATGGTGCTTCCTCTCATCGCGGGCGGACATTCGCAGCACAGCGTAGCGGTAGCCGGAATCGGTCGCGTTTGCATATCGGTGAACGGTAGCCCGCGTTACCGATGAGCGGCTCGCGCAAATATGCTCTGCCGTTGTGCTTGGGGCAGGAGACAAAAGGGCTCCCGTCCCACATCGGACGGGAGCCCTCAAGGCGCGTATTGCTAGGCGAGCGTTGGGCTAGTTGGCCATAACGCCTTCGGTCCAGGCCTCGACGTCCTCGATACGCAGGACGTTGGCGACCTCGGCCACGCAGTCGACGTTGGCAAGCTCGGCGGCGGCAGCCTGGACGTCCTTCTCGAGCGCGCGGTGCGTCAGGAAGATAACCGAGCAGGCATCGCTGACGCCCGACTTGCCATCCTCGACCTGATTGATGAGCGAGATCGAGATGTTGTGCTTGGCAAAGATGTCGACCGTCTCGGACAGGGCGCCCACGCGGTCGGCGACCTTCAGGCGCACATAGTACTTGGTCTGGAGCTCGTCCATGGGCTTAAAGGCGAGGTTGTGACCGTAGGGCTCGATCTCGGGCAGCGGAGCAACGCCGCGGCTGATCTGCTCGGAGAGCGACAGGATATCGCCTACGACGGCGCTCGCGGTGGGGAAGGAGCCTGCGCCGGCACCGTAGAACATGGTCTCGCCCACGGCGTCGCCTACCACGTAGACAGCGTTCATGGCGCCGTTGACCTTGGCAAGCATGTGGTCGGCGGGGATCAGCGTGGGGTGCACGCGGACGTCGACGCCAGCGTCGGTGTTGCGGGCGATGCCCAGCAGCTTAATGGTGTAGCCGAGCTCGCGGGCCTGGGCGATGTCCTCGGCGCCGATGGTACGGATACCCTGCTGGTACACATCGTCGGTGGTCACGCGAGTGCCAAAGCCGATGGAGGCGAGGATCGCCGTCTTGCTGGCGGCGTCGAAGCCGTCGACGTCGGCGGACGGGTTGGCCTCGGCATAGCCCTTGGCCTGTGCGTCGGCAAGCACGTCGGCGTAATCGGCGCCCTCGGCGTCCATGCGCGACAGGATATAGTTGGTGGTGCCGTTGAGAATGCCGGCGATGGTCAGGATCTTGTTACCAACCAGGTCGTGCTCGAGCGTGCTCACGATGGGGATGCCGCCACCGCAGCTGGCCTCGCACTTAATCTGCACGCCGCACTCACGCGCTTTCTCGGCGAGCGTCTCGACATGGCGGCCCAGCAGGGCCTTGTTGGCGGAGACGACATGCTTGCCGTTCTCGAAGGCGGTGGTGAAGATCTCGGTTGCGGGGTGCTCGCCACCGATCAGCTCGACGACGATGTCGACGGCGGGGTCGGTGACGACATCGTGCCAGTCGCTCGTAAAGGCCTCGCGCTCAATGCCTGCCGCCTCGGCCTGCTCCCAGGCAAGCGCGCAGGCGCGGGTCAGCTTAAGGTCGATGCCGTAGGCGGCCAGGTACTCATCGTGGTGGCTCTTGATCAGACGGGCCACGCCGCCGCCGACGGTTCCCAGACCAATCAGACCGACGTTCACGGTGCGCAGGGGTTCGCTCATAGATAGCTCCTTCGTGCATCTTATGGATGGATTAACCGCTTAAAGGTTGAGTGCATTCTAGCGTGAACCGAGGGCGCGTGCTCGCCAGGCAACAGGAGTCGCACAAAAAGGCACCCCCGAAACGCTGCGGAAATATTGGAAACATGCTCGCTACAAACGGAACTCCGTAACAAACTGTCAACGTTTGCACCATAAGGTTTGCCCTGTACCGCAAGACGGCCGCACCGCGGCCAGCGAAAAGGGGGACACCATGTTCAACATCAACAGCACGCTCAGTCGTAGGAACTTTCTTGCCGGCGCCGCGGCGCTCGGTACCGCCGCCGCACTCGCTGGTTGTTCGTCGGGTGGCTCGGACGGCGGCTCCGCCGATGACGGCAAGACCTTCAAGATCGGTGTTATCGGCCCTTTGACCGGCGCCGCGGCAACCTATGGCGTCTCGGCCGAGAAGGGTGCCAAGCTCGCCGCCAAGGATTTCTCGACCAAGGACCTCAAGCTCTCGCTTAAGTCCGAGGACGATGTCGCCGACGGCGAGAAGGCCATCAACGCCTTCAATACCTTGTGCGACTGGGGCATGCAGGCGCTCGTCGGCCCCGTCACAACTGGTGCCGCTGTCGCCGTCTCGGGCGAGATCGCCGACGATATGCTCATGGTCACGCCTTCGGCCTCGTCGCTCGACGTCACCAAGGATAAGACCACGGTCTTTCAGGTTTGCTTTACCGATCCCACCATGGGCGCCAGCGCTGCGAAGTTCTTGGCCGAGAAGTATGCGGACGCCAAGATCGCCCTGTTCTACAACTCCGGCGATACGTACAGCTCGGGCGTTGCCGATGCCTTTGCCGAGCAGGCCAAGGCATCCAAGCTCGACATCGTCGATACCGAGACCTTTAAGGACGACTCTTCCACGAGCTTTACCAACCAGCTCACCAAGGCCAAGGAGGCCGGCGCCACGCTTATCTTTGCCCCGATCTATTACACGCCGGCGTCCGTTCTGCTCAAAAACGCCAAGGACATGGGATACGACATGACGCTCATGGGTACCGACGGCATGGACGGCCTGCTCTCCGTTGAGGGCTTTGACACCTCTCTTGCCGAGGGCGTGCTGCTCATGACCCCGTTCTCTGCCGACGATGAGAAGAACGCCGACTTCGTCAAGGCATATAAGGATGCCTACGACGAGACGCCCAACCAGTTTGCCGCCGATGCCTATGACTGCGTCCACGCGATTGTCGAGGCCATCGATAAGGCGGGCATCGACATTACGGCTGACGGTGCCGACATCGCCGGCGATCTTGCCAAGGCCATGCGCAAGATCAAGATCGAGGGCCTGACGGGCGAGCTCACGTGGAACGACGAGGGCCAAGTCGAGAAGCCCGCTACAGCCTATGTGATCCAGGGCGGCAAGTACATCGCCGCCTAGGTGCGTACAAAACGCGATCGGTGAGGCAGTTTTAATCAGGGCAGGAGCGCTTGTAACAGAACAGAAACATTACTTTCACACAATAAAGTGGCTAAACTGCATAAACTAATAGGAATACGCATAAATATGGATAAATGGACAAAACAAAAGAAAAGTTGAAATAATCGCCACTTTTCTCAACTAAAGCGTCTACTATTTTGCGAACGCCGAACACGGCGAAGGATGGCCTGTCGGGTAACCGAAACCCGACGAGATTTGAGAGGAGAGCCGCATGTCGAGCCTCACCGGTAAGTCATTGAACCCTGTTATGAATCGCAGGAGCGTTATCGCGAGCGCAGCAGGTCTGGGGGCGATGTCCATTCTAGCTGGCTGCTCCTCCAACGGCGGCGACAGCGGTTCCGCTTCGGGCGACGCTTCGTTTAAGATCGGCACCATCGGCCCGCTGACCGGCGCCAACGCGTCCTACGGCAAGTCCGTTACCCAGGCTGTCGAGCTTGGCTGCAAGGATTTCTCGACCAAGGAGCTGCCGCTTGCCAGCAAGGCCGAGGAT
The DNA here is from genome assembly GCA_934630735.1 of uncultured Collinsella sp. Classification (GTDB taxonomy): domain Bacteria; phylum Actinomycetota; class Coriobacteriia; order Coriobacteriales; family Coriobacteriaceae; genus Collinsella. The sequence goes on from CAKTWK010000005.1 coordinate 83,842, forward strand.
GACCAGGCCGACGGCGAGAAGGCCGTCAACGCCTTCAACACCCTGCTTGACTGGGGCATGCAGGCCCTTGTCGGCCCGACCACCACGGGTGCGTCGGTTGCCGTTGCCGCCGAGTGCGGTAACGACCCCAAGACGTTCATGATCACCCCGTCCGCGTCCTCCGAGGACGTCACCGACGGCAAGGATTGCGTCTTCCAGGTTTGCTTTACCGACCCCAACCAGGGCGTCAACGCTGCCAAGTTCCTGGCGCAGAAGTATGCGGACGAGAAGTTCGTGCTGTTCTATAACTCCGGCGACGCTTATTCTTCGGGTGTCGCGGATGCCTTTAAGGCCCAGGCCGCTGAATCCAAGCTCGAGATTGTCGACGAGGAGACCTTTAAGGACGACTCCGCCACGAGCTTTACCAACCAGCTGACCAAGGCCAAGCAGGCCGGTGCCACCATGATCTTCGCGCCGATCTACTACACGCCTGCCTCGGTCCTGCTCAAGAACGCCAAGGACATGGGCTACGACGTCAAGATGATGGGCTGCGACGGCATGGACGGCATCCTGGGCGTTGAGGGCTTCGACACCTCCCTTGCCGAGGGCCTGCTGCTCATGACCCCGTTCTCCGCCGACGACGAGAAGAACGCCGACTTCGTCAACGCTTACAAGGATAAGTACGGCGATACCCCCGACCAGTTTGCCGCCGACGCCTACGATGGCGTGCACGCGGTGGCTGAGGCCCTCAAGGAGGCCGGTCTTGGTGTCGACGCCGACCCGACCGAGGTCGCCGAGAAGCTGCCCAAGGCTATGCTCAAGATTACCGTTGACGGTCTGACCGGCAAGCTCACCTGGAACGATAAGGGCCAGGTCCAGAAGGACCCCACGGCGTACGTTATCACCGATGGCAAGTACGTACAGGCCTAATAGGCCGCCTTACATAGAGCGGTTTTGATCCCAAGCAGGGGAGGTTTTGGCCTTCCCTGCTTGCTTGGTATCTAGGGACGATGTAACGTCCCTGTTTCATACATCAACTGGAAACCTATTCGAAAGGGGGATGTGGAACATGACGGTCTTTATCCAATACCTGGTCAACGGCCTGTCCATGGGCAGTGTCTACGCCATCATCGCGTTGGGCTACACCATGGTCTACGGTATCGCCAAGATGCTCAACTTCGCTCACGGCGACGTCATCATGGTCGGTGCCTATGTTTCGTTCTGCGCCACGTCGTATCTCGGCCTCCCGGGCTGGGCATCTGTAATTCTCTCTTGTGTGGTCTGTACCGTTCTCGGTGTTCTCATCGAGGGTCTGGCATACAAGCCACTGCGTCAGGCGGGCCCGCTGGCCGTTCTGATCACGGCTATCGGCGTGTCCTACTTCCTGCAGAATGCCGCACAGCTTCTGTGGGGCGCCACGCCCAAGAACTTCACTTCGCTCGTTGCCTTCCCGGTGCCGGAGTTCTTGGCCAAGCTCAACGTAAGCGCCGTCTCGCTCGTCACCATCGTCGCCTGCCTGGTTATCATGGCCGGCCTGATGTTCTTTACAGGTAAGACCAAGATGGGCAAGGCCATGCGCGCCGTGTCCGAGGACAAGGCCGCCGCTCAGCTCATGGGCATCAACGTCAACCGCACCATCTCGATGACGTTTGCCATCGGCTCTGCCCTTGCCGCCATCGCCGGCGTGCTCCTGTGCTCCTACTCGCCGGTCCTGCAGCCCACCACGGGCGCCATGCCTGGCATCAAGGCCTTCGACGCCGCCGTTTTCGGCGGCATCGGCTCCATCCCCGGTGCCTTTGTCGGTGGCATCCTCATCGGCATCATCGAGGCGATGGCGCAGGCATACATTTCCACGAGCCTTGCCAACTCCATCGTCTTTGGTGTTTTGATCATCGTCCTGCTCGTCAAGCCTGCCGGCCTCTTGGGCAAGTACGTCCCCGAGAAGGTGTAGGTGAGCGTTATGAAGTTTCTTAAAGACAAGCAGACGCGTCACGACTTTGTCACGTACGCCATGTGCCTTGTGGCGTTCGCCATCGTGTTCTTTATGCAGTCCAACCACATGATTCCGCGCATGATCG